>JANQJB010000096.1 GCA_028281865.1 Marinagarivorans sp. | reverse complement strand
GAGTTTTAATCGTTACAGTTATGTGATGAATAACCCGTTAAGTATGACGGATCCTTCCGGTTATATTGCCGTGCCGACCTCTCGTGTTCCGACACAAATGACGCCAACGTTTGAGCCTGGGTTTAATTCAGGTTTTGACCCAGGATTTGGTTTCAACGAAGTCTTTCAGTTTAACTTCTTTACCCATAAAGGTCTGCCAGAGCCTCCTTGGTATGTGAATCCATTCGAATACTACAAGCCTTTTCCAATAATAACCCCTGATATGACTTCGGAAGAAGTACAGGCGGCAATAAATGGCTATAAAAATGGACGTTTTTCGGGGGATGATGAAGAAGATAATCAAGATCAGGAGAGCGCACAAAAAATAGAGAATGGTTATATATTTGGTGATCAGGATGCGAGCGATGAAAAAGTCTTAGCCATAATTCAAGATGTTCTTAAAAGGCACAAAGGCGATATATTTGAGGCATGGGTGGAGCTTTATAACCGTCGGTTTGGGAGCGACAACCCTGATCCAACTAATATTAATTTGCTTGCTGCTGAGCATTATTTGTTTGCGCGTGATTTCTCAAAGAATAACTGGTTTGGTGGTGCGTCGATGGCCGTTTCTGTACCTGGTTGGCCTATAGTTAAAGGTATAGGATCTGCATTAGGTTTTCATTTCGATTCGGAACCCTCATTCTTTGAAGTTAGTTGGGGTAATCAGGGAGCTAATGATGGCTCGTTTGATCGTGGGTTTCCCGATATTTTTGATCAGCGATGCCATGCTTGTGAGGCTCGTTAGCAAATAAGAAAGTCACTTATAATTAAACAATAATTTAAAGCCCAGTTTCTCTTTAGTTGCTGGGCTTTTTTTATTCATGTTATAAGGAGACTAATATCGAGGAAACAGTGTACACGACAGGACCACAGATCTTATGTTTTGTGTAAATCCCTTTTACGGACTCCAAATGGAAAGTAATGGTCCTTTTGAAGCGCCACTTTTAAAAAATTGACCGCATCTAAACTTGTTTTAAAATTCAATCTTATTGCACAAGCTCTATTTCAAACCCATCGGGGTCATAACAATATAAACGTCTGCCAGGAGAATAATCCTCAATCGCGGTTTGTTCTATCTCATGCTCATGTAATTTCGCTACCATCATATCTAAGTCGTCGACAATAAACGCAAAATGATTAAACCCTGTACTTCCAAACTGATGTCTATATTGACATTTATCTGCCGCTTCAAATATCGCGATATAACAGTCATCATTACCAATGTGATAAATCTTTCTACTGCCATTTACATCAGACCTTTCGCCCTCCCAACGTACGTGTAAACCCAGTATATTGCAGTAAAAATCACGGCTTTTTTCGATATCATTCACGGATAAATTAACGTGCTCTAAACGCATAGTGCTTCTCCTCTATTCAGTTATATTTATAATAATTTTCACTGATCAATATATCATCTATAATGACGATATATTGTCAGAGCGCTAATCCATGATATGAAAAACTCTTCGGCTTCTTATAATCTCGCGCAAAATATCCAAACGCTGCGCAAAAGCAATGCAATGAGTCAAGCAAAGCTGGCAGAAGTTGCCGGCGTACCACGAACAACTATTTCGCATATAGAATCCGGTACCGCTAACCCGTCACTCGATAACCTCTGCAAAATATCGGCTGCATTGAATGTCAATATCGAAGAGCTGCTTGCACAGCCGCGCCATGAAGTTGTATTGATAAAAGCAAAAGAAATACCCTCGCAAAATAAAGCGGGCGGACGCGTAATTGTTAAAAAACTCATGCCGGATAAAATTCGCGGCATTGCGATCGATCAAATTCAATTAGAAGCAAACAGCACCCTACCCGGCCACCCTCACCTGCCGGGTACAAAGGAATACTTAATGGCGATAAAAGGTGAAATGGAAGTTTATATTGAAGGAATAAAATACTGCGTTAAAAAAGGCGATGTTCTGGCATTTAAAGGTGATCAACGACACAGCTATAAAAATACTAGTCGAACGTCTGCTTTGGCGATTAGTGTTGTGTTGCCTACTTATTATCAGGCTGGTTAGTTTCTAATTCTGATTAGATATAGCACTTAGGTTGAGCCACATTGATATTATACGTCATTGACGTATAATCACGAGCATTCAACTACGAGATTTGCTTATGACTAACCACTTGATAGGCGAAGCGAGGGCAAAATCTGGACTATCTCAATCCGAATTTGCTCTGGCTCTTCAAATATCCCCCAGAACTTTGCAAGAGTGGGAGCAAGGCCGAAGGTCACCTTCTGGGTCAGCAAAAGCGCTCATTAATATAGCGTTGAGACATCCTGAAATTATTAAAGAAAGCTATGAGCAAATACTTCAGAAGCAAGAAATAGCTGCAAATTTATTGGACGCAATGGCGACAACGCTACTTCAGGGCAAAGAAATTGAATTCTCTGATTTGATTTTAGACTGGCATCGAGAAGGTTTAGAGTGTCGTTCGGTACAAAAACCAAAAGACAAAGATAAAGTTCGCCTGGCGGTTAAAGCAAGCATTATTGAACGACTTTGTGAAGTTTTAAATTCTCCTCCCCATAATGGCGACCAAACCCCACCTGCATGGTGTAAGTGTATTGCTCCTATTGCGGCACCTCTCAAACTGCAAAGCGATGCATTACTTGAAGGCGAATTATTCTGTGAGCCATTTGAAAAGCGCAACCTTTTCGTTGTAAGTAATTTTATGTTTTTTATTTGATGACCCAAGGACTTCTTTTTTTTATGAATAAAAAATATTATGATGTGGGAAGCGGAACACTTTCAAAAATTGTGATCGAGCGAGCACTTAAGCGACTAGCGGAGTTACTAAAAGAATACAACAAGAGAGTTGAACTCGTAGCTGCAGGAGGGGTAATCAGCGTAATGTTTTTTGGAAGTCGGCAAATGACAAAGGATATCGATGTCATCATTCCCCAAAAGGACAAAGAGTTAATAACAAAGCTCGTCGAAGAAGTAGCGAAAGAGCAAGGTTTACCCAAAAGTCCTCATGCCTGGTTAAATGACGGGGTTTCTTTCTTTGGCTTACAAACCAAAAGTGATAAAAAAATTTTCAATCATCCTAATTTAGTTGTTTTTACTGCGAGCTGGCACGAATTACTTGGTATGAAATTGAGTGGAGCTTGGAGGCGCGACGCGGATTTTAACGACGCTATCCACATTCTCAGGCAAATAGGAAAAATCGACAAAGCGGAAACACTTAAAAAATCGATGCAATATCGAAACTTCGCACCTCATGTGGAGGATAGTGTGTTCACTAAGCGGTTTGATCGGACTTGGAAAGATGCGTTTGAGTAACTTGGGTTGCAATAAAAAACCGCCCTAAGGCGGTTCTTTTTTATTGGCGGTGAGAGAGGGATAGACCAAAGTACTTCCTGTACTTTGCCCTACGGGCACCTGCGGTGGTCGCAATTGTTCCTGACAATTGCTCGAACCTGACGAGGCTTCTCACCCTCACTCACGCATAAAAAAACCGCCCTAAGGCGGTTCTTTTTTTATTGGCGGTGAGAGAGGGATTCGAACCCTCGATACGTTGCCGTATACATACTTTCCAGGCATGCTCCTTCGACCACTCGGACATCTCACCTATAAACTATTTTTCAAAATTTTCGCGAGTAACCCTCCGTGGAACTCACCCAGCTCGATATCCCTATCTCGCGCCATTTCCTGAAAAAGCAATGCTTTTTCCGGGCGGAAACGGCCCACTCGGACATCTCACCTATAAACTGCTTTTCAAAATCTTTGCAAGTAACCTTCCATGGGACTCACCCAGCTCGATATCCCTATCTCGCGCCATTTCCTGAAAAAGCAGCGCTTTTTCCGGGCGGAAATGGCCCACTCGGACATCGTACTGAAAGCTTTAAGCTATTGATTCAAAAGGGATTTTTAAATTATCAATCATGCCGAACGAGGCATTATATACCTTAGCCTAACTTATGCAAAATGGAGGACCGTCTACTCTAAAGTGCAAAGCAAAAAGTCCGACTTAAATCAGGTTCACTTGCCGGAAATAATGAGCACCTCGGTCAGTATCAGGGCTTTAGTCTTTCAGCTTCCACCAAATGGCGTGTTTTTTCGAATTTTGTGTTTTCCTGGACCATACTTACTCATAGGCGTAATTCAACTTTTACCAGCGAAACCTAATAAACAACATGGACCTGAACTCACTTCTACCCATCATCCTTGGCGAAGCACTCGTGTTTTGCTTGGTGGTTATTGTGATTTTGTCTATTCAACTGGCGCGCCTGCGGAAAACCAAGAAAAAGCTCGTCGACAAGCTAAAAAACGGTGGGTCTAGCGGTAATGTCGCTGCTGATGCGCACGGCGAAAACTACATTGGCATGCTTGAACAACACTTAAAGGAGACACGCGCCTACCACGAAGAACAAAAGGGCGGTCAGGATATCGCGCTGGATATCGACCCCGACGTCCCTCTAAACCGGCGCACTGCTGCATTACGGCACGCTCTGCTTATCGCCGAAAAAGAGTGTTTTACGCAGGGTGATAACGCCAATTGGGATCTGCTGGGGGTTCGTTATCAGCAGTTGATTCAATTCCATGAGGACTTCCCACCATCAAATGATGCTGATCAAGCAGAAATCGAACAGCTGGAAGAAGAGTTGCGCACGGCACGCAAGCGCATTAGCAATTTGGAGAAGTTTAAAGCACTGTATTTTGATTTGGAGAAAAGCTGGAACGAGAGTAAACAGAAAGCTGAAACCATCTATCAAGAACTGCAAGTTATGGTCCCCGAGGAAAGCAACTCCGAGGACTTCACGCTCCTTTTACAAAGCTATCATGAAGTGCACTCAGGCATTGGTGATCTGCTCGAAAGAGAGGAAAGTTTGGCACTCGCGTCTACGGATACATCAGACGGTGGTCTTGAGGAAATAACCCACTTAAGAGCCATAGCCGCCGAGCAAAACCGGGTTATTGAAGAGTTACAACAGCAGCTTACTTTGGCCAAGGCCAACGACTCGATGAAAGACCTTGTAAATAACATGGAGACTGAATTAAAGAAACAAGCGCGCTTTATGCAAGAGTCTGAAACCTGCATAAAGCTGATGGAGGAAGAACTTATCTCAGCGAATAAAGAGCTTGCATCAATGACGGTTAAGGTGCAGCAGATGCCACAAATGCGGCAGCTGATCAAGGAGCTAAGGGAAGCTGAAAACTCCAACAAACAGGTAATCAGTGGATTGAAACAGGAAAACCGACGCCTTGCGCAAAAAATCAAACTCCACTCAGAAGCCGCGCCAGAAGAAGATGCATCAATACGCTCACTCCGGCGCGAGCTAACCAGCATGCAATCGAAATATGCAGATCTCGAGGAGCGATATCTGAATCTGAAACTTCAATCCTGAGCAATAAACACACAAAGAATACATTAGAAACATACAAAAGACATACAAATGCCGTTCTTCGCGTGATTCGATGTCAGGTTAAGCAGTTATATGCCCCCAAATACGCTAAGACTTAGGCGACACGACTTAATAAGCCTCAAAAATTATGGCATGATTGCGGCCACATAACTAAATGACAATAAAACGCGGTGGATTAAACCGTACACAGGGAAATATGCATAAGAGACTATTACTTTGCGACAATTGATAAACAGATATCCCGAGGTTGTGGGTGACTGAAAACGCCACTAATAAGAATAAGAAAGTTGCATTACACGACTTTTCGTTGCGTCAAAACGATATTCGCGCACTGGCCTGCTTAGCAATCGCCGGCGCAGCACTCACGCACGTCGACTGGAAGCAGCTTGAGCTTACGCTAGTGATTTTTGCGGGAGCCGTGGTTGTATACACCGCTGCCAGCTACTTGTACATCAAACGCCCCAATAAAAAACAAGATCGCGTCTACGATCGTTTTGTAACGGTTGACGCGGCCTTAATCGGTGCTTTACTGAACCTGATCGACTTCAACCCTCTTCCGTCGCTGCTGTTTTTCACTCTTATTCAATTTAATAGCCTAATAGTCGGTGGCATCAAAAAATGGTCGATAGACAACCTCGGGCTCCTAGTGGGCTTGGGCCTGAGCTTTATCTTAAAAACACCTGACTGGTCAGACTCCGAACCCATCAAGCTCAGCAGTTTTAGCTTGATAGGCATGTTCGCCTATTTTTGCGCCTACGCGCTCTATTCGCACAAGCGCATGAAAAAGCTCGATGCCCATATCAAAAAGCTTTCCAACGAACACACGCTATACAAATTACAGTCTTACAAAATGTCGCGCTACCTGACGCCAACCGTGTGGAAAGCCATCAGCGATGGACGCGAAAAACTGCTTTCAACTCAACGCAAGCGCGTAACAATCTTCTTTTCCGACATTCAAGGCTTTAGTACCCTCTCTGAAGAACTCGAGCCGGAAGCACTCACTGAAATCCTTAATTCGTATTTGACCGAAATGGCCCGCATTGCAGCGAAACACAAAGGCACAATCGATAAGTTTATTGGCGATGCAATTATGATTCTGTTTGGCGACGCCCAGAGCGATGGTATGAAAATGGATGCCATGCGCTGCGTTTCGATGGCGATAGAAATGCGCAAGAAAATGAAAGAGTTACAAATGCGCTGGTACAACCAAGGTATTAAAAAACCTATGCTCGTGCGTATGGGTGTGAATACCGGCTACTGCACCGTGGGTTCTTTCGGCACCAGCCATTACATGGATTACACAGTGCTTGGGACGCAGGCAAACATTGCGTCGCGCTTAGAATCTGCAGCAGAGCCAGGCGAAATATTAATTTCGCACGAAACCTGGTCACTGGTGAAAGATGTGGTCATGTGTCGCGACCAAGGTGAAATCACAGTTAAAGGCTCGAGCCATCCGGTAAGAATTTATCAAGTCGTTGATTTTCGTAAAGACTTGGGCAAAGGCCAGACCTGGTTCGAAGAGAATGCCAATGGCTTTTCGATGCATATGGACCTGGAGAAAATCCGCAACTACGACAAAGACCGCATTCTTGAGATTCTCGACAATGCGACCGATCAGCTCAAAAAACGCGAATTTGAATAACCCACTCCCCCGCCGTCTGAAACCAATTTCTTAAAACCCACAAAAAGTAGATAAATAAAAAAATTATTGGCGAATTCCCCTAACGGGTAAATATTCCATCGGCTCACTGCAACGAAAAGGGTTGATATCCAAACCACCACGGCGCGTATAACGAGCATAAACCCACAACCGCTCCGGCTGACATTGCGTTTGAATATCGCTAAAAATCCGTTCCACACAATGCTCGTGAAAATCTTGATGCGTACGAAACGATACCAGGTAGGTTAACAATGACTCGGGGGTGATTTGTCGGCCGGAATAGCCAATCCAAACGCTCGCCCAATCAGGCTGACTCGTCACCGGGCAATTGGTTTTTAACAAATGGCTCATCACCACTTTATCTTCGACTTCTCCGGTTCCATGTTTCAGCGCCTTACTGCTGACATCCACATGGCTTGATTGCAACGGATAGTCGTCTATGCACTCGCCAAATTGTGTCTGAGATTGTTGGGCGCGATTTTGAAACTCGTCTAGCGTGAATAAATTCACCGCTATCGGGCCTTTAATGACCGAAGCGACATCGCATTCCAATACCGCTTTTACGGTGTTGAAATTATCGAAACGCGCCTGGTTAATGGAATTTAGATAATACTTAAAAGATTTTGATTCGACGACATTAACGCTTTCGCAGGGAACTTCAAATTCGGCAACCGCAACAATAGGTTTACCCGTTTTGTCTAGCCAACTCACCTCGTACGCAGTCCAAATATCGCAGCCAGTAAAAATCAGATTATCGGGTAAAAAGCGACGCGAAAGCTCGCGAGGCACAGCCTGTAACAGCGTGGGATCGTACGCATCAGGGTACTCCTGTGCCTTGCCTAGGGCCAGATTCATAAATGTCGAAAATTTCTTTTCTTCGTTAGGCAAATGGACACTCTCTACGTTGGGCCATTAAGACAAACGGACTGGTCGTACAATTTCAGTGAGATTACGGCAGAATGCAAAAGAACTCAATGCCTTAAGCGACAAAGTCCTTAATTTTTATGCCAAGCACTATCTTAGGTCACGCAAGGGTTTAGATATCGCAAGCGGTCAGCTCTTTAGTTTCGCAATTTGTGCGCTGTTACCAGCAAATACCACGCGAAACCGTATAGCAAAACCAAGAAAGCAATGATGCCGGCCAACGAAGCATAAACGTTAACATCTGAAATACCTAAGAATCCATAACGAAATGCATTAACGATGTAGAGAATAGGATTAAAGTAAGAGAGGTTTTGCCAAAAACCCGGTAACAAATCAACCGAGTAAAAAACACCGCCAAAATACGTAAGCGGTGTAATAATAAAATTAGGCACTATCGAAATATCGTCGAAGGAGTTGGCAAATATTGCATTTATAAAACCTGCCAAAGCAAATAATAATGCGCTTAAAAAAACCACCGTAAAGGTAACCGCGATATTGTGCAGCGGCAAACGCGTAAACAATAAAGCTAACAAGGTAACTAATGCACCGACCAGCAAACCCCGAATAGCCCCGCCGGAAACATAACCCCATAATATGACGTGATTGGGTGTGGGGCTTACCAGTATTTCCTCGACACTCCGGTTTAATTTCGCGCTAAAAAAAGACGAAACAACGTTAGAATAAGCATTGTTGATTACGGACATAATAATCAAACCGGGCACAACGAACGCCATGTAGCTATAGCCCGAAATTTCACCGATTCGCTCGCCAATAAGCTTACCAAAAACAATAAAGTAAAGTGACATTGTAACCAGGGGCGGAATCAAGGTCTGCACCCAAATGCGGGTAAAACGTTTCACCTCTTTGCGCACGATAGTGCACAACGCAACCCACTGCAGATTTAGTTGCATCAGTGCTCTCCTGCCTTTTTTTTCACCAGATCGACAAACAATTCTTCCAAGCGGTTAGTTTTATTTCGCATACTTAACACGTGAATGTTAAATTTTTCCAATTGAATAAACGCATCATTCAAATTTTGTCCTTCATCGACAATCAACTCCAGCGTATGCGAATCACGTAAAGTTAAAGAAAAATTATCAAGCGCTGGCGCTTGCTTTAACGGCTGGCCGAGATCGAGCACAAACGTTTCGTGTGTTAATTCTGCCACCAGCGCTTTGACACTCGTGTTTTTAACTATTTTCCCGTGATCTATAATCGCAATATTGCGACACAGCTGTTCCGCCTCTTCGAGGTAGTGAGTTGTTAATATTATCGTCGTCCCTTGCGCGTTTATTTCCTTAATTAATTCCCACATAGAGCGCCGCGATTCCACATCCACACCGGCCGTAGGCTCATCAAGTATCAATAACTCTGGTTTATGAACAAGCGCGCGCGCAATCATTAAACGCCTTTTCATACCACCGGACAAAAAACGCGTTTGGGCGTCGTGCTTACCCCATAGCTGAAGTGCTTTTAGAAAATACTCTGTGCGCTCCAGAGCATCGTTGCGCTTCAAACCATAATATCCCGCTTGATTGACCAAAATATCGAAGGGTTTTTCATATTGGTTGAGATTAATTTCCTGGGGAACGATGCCGAGACCTTGTTTAGCTGAACTAAAATGTGTATCGATATCAAAACCCAGCAACTTAACATTGCCCGAACTCTTTTTAACAAGTGAACACAAAATACCGATGGTGGTTGACTTGCCCGCACCGTTGGGCCCGAGCAACGCAAACATATCGCCCTTTTCGACATTTAAACTAATGCCCTTGAGAGCTTCGAAGCCGTTGCCGTAGGTTTTAGTCAGATTAGAAATTTCAAGTGCGTAAGCGGGGTCTGGCATCAAACTGGCCTATATCAAATCGTAGAGCGCGAATTTGCGCCTAATCATGCCGATTTTGGGCCTAAAAACCGCTTTTCAAGTAAGGTGCTGTCAGATCGCCATTTTTGTGCGCGGATATCTAGGGCCTTGCCGCCCGCGCAGCAACTTGAACTGGGTACTGCTACACCAATCGGCCTCCACTTTTTCAAACTAACCCCGGCATTCGGTGCTGAAAACACCATGTCCAAGCTTTGATAATATCGCATGATGACTCTCCTAAATGCGCTTAATTCGCGCATTTTTACATCAGTCAGAACTCAAGACATCAGCTCTTGAACTTGAAATCGAGTCGACTCTGTATACGCTTTCTCATATGATACGCGCTCAAATTCCAAGCGCAGGTCGCGACAAAACGTCCTGAGCATTCGAGTTCTTAACGATATAAATTCAGCTAATCAATTTTCTTTACAACAGGAAGAACCAATGGTTTTGTACCGGAACAAACCACTAAGCTCGCATCCAATCGTTGTTATCGCACTGCACTTTAGTCTAATTTTGGCAATCATCCTTGCCGTAGAAACAGCATTAGAGTTTCGCCATTATCGCTTGGGCTACGCGACGCCTTTTTTTGGTCAGCTTCCTTCAGACGCTAGTGCTGAGAAAGCCGCAACGGAAAATTCCAACGCCAACGAAAATAGTGATAGACAATTTGGCCCGACCGATGAATTTCCTTTTAGAAGCGAAATTATCCAAACACAACGCGGCAACGCGGTAAGAGTCTGGATAGCCTCCGCTTCACATGCCCAAGGTGGGCGACACCCCGCCAATGCAATTTTTCCTAATCTAATTTGTCTGCCTGAAAACCTACCAACACCATGTGAAGTGATTAACGGTAGCAAAGGAGGCATGACAGTAAAAGAAAATATTGAGCAAATCGAGGAGTTCTCTCATCTATACAAACCCGATTATGCAATTTTATATCAAATGAGCATGGTCATTTCGCAGCAACAAAAGCAGCTAACGCAAAAAAACACCGAAGGCCAAAAAGCAAAACCGAAAAAAGCCCTTGTTGACATTTCACCGCTAAAAACTTACCTGCAAACATTTTCGCTCTATGTGCACTTGTCTGACTTTATCGGCGGTAACATAAAACTACAAGGGGCGCTTAAATCTAATATGCCCGATACCATGGTACAAGACTTTGAGCGGCAGATTTACGCATTTATAGCAACGTGTAGAGAACACAATATTAAACCCATGTTGGCAACTTTTGCCGCCTCTCACGACATCAATAATATTCACCTAATGCCAGCTTCTGAGCGCACCAATTTTGTCAAATACAATACTTACCTCTCACCCGAGGGCTGGATGAATACTATAGCCCTGTATAACGAAAAGATAACAAAGATTGCTAGCAAAGAAGGAATTCCACTGGTCAACATCGCACAACAAGCAAACGGAAAAACCAAATTATTCGACGACTATGTTCATTTTAATCGCAAAGGCCATAAAACTGTCGCGATAACAATTGCACAAACATTGTCAGAAGTCTTCCAACAGGGAATTCACCGAAATGGTATTTAATTCGCTAGAATTTATAATCTTTTTACCAGTATTTTTGTTACTGTTTTTCTCATGCTATAAAAAACAGCGCATACGCGACGTTGTATTACTAATCGGCAGCTATATTTTTTATATGGCATCCTATTGGATGTACGCCGGCTTAATTGCGATATCGACCTTGGTCGATTTTTTTATCGGCAACAAGATGGCGCACGAGACGGACCCTCGTAAGCGCAGAATTTATCTTGTTATCAGTTTATCGGTAAATTTAGGCATACTGGCAATATTTAAATATTACAATTTCTTTTATGAATCTAGCCAAGTTGCATTGGCCTTTATCGGTATCGAAATCCCGGATTTATACCACAGACTACTGCTTCCCGTCGGCATTTCTTTTTATACTTTCCAAACCTTGAGCTATACGCTCGATATATACCGCGGCAACTTAAAACCCGAAAAATCTCTGCTCAAATTCTCCGTTTTCGTTTCTTTTTTTCCTCAACTCGTCGCTGGGCCCATCGTAAGGGCAAAAGACTTTTTACCGCAAATCGACAAGCCCACGCAGCTGTGTGCCAGAGAAGTCGAAACCGGTATTCAAATGATTTTTATCGGGCTGTTTAAAAAAATTGTTATCGCCGATTTACTCGCCTACCTTGCAGTTGACGCAGTATTTGAAAATCCATCCGCTTATTCTTCTTGGGATTTGCTTATCGGTTTATACGCCTATACGTTTCAAATTTATTGCGATTTTTCAGGTTACTCCGATATCGCCATAGGCTTGGCACTGATACTCGGCTTTAAATTGCCGATAAACTTTAATCGCCCCTATATCGCCCAATCACCCTCTGATTTTTGGCGGCGCTGGCACATATCGCTTTCAGGATGGCTGCGTGATTACCTCTATATTTCTCTCGGCGGTAATCGCGGCGGAACATTTTTTACTTACCGAAATTTAATGATCACCATGATACTAGGAGGTCTTTGGCACGGCGCGTCTATGAACTTCGTTTTATGGGGCGCTTTTCACGGACTTATTTTAATACTCACACGCAATATTGTTATTGAAAAAGAACTGAACACCAAAATGGTCGCAAAAATTTTTATGAATTTCCATTTTATGGTTTTTAGTTGGCTGTTATTTAGAGTGACGGACATGAACAACTTTACTGACTACATAAGCGGCCTAAGTGAGTTTTCAGGAGGAACCCAGTTTAGTCCGTTACTTTATCTGATTTTATTTACCGCATTTTTTATACATTTTGTTCCGCGGCAATTCTTCGACAAACTCGAAGACGTATTATTTACTCAACTCAGAATGCCACTAAAATCCGCTTGTTATGTAGGTTTATTATTTTTATTTATCGGCGCATCCGTCGATGTGCCGGCGTTTATTTATTTTCAATTTTAATAAGTAAAATCAGCGGCAATAAAATGACGCATCAAAACATGAAGAAAGCTTAAGGCTGCGCTACAAAATCAGCGATATGATGGCTCGAGTATCGTGAAAATTTCACTAGTTTGTATGTGTTGGTTCACTCAACCAAATAAAAATAAGTCCAACCAACATCCAACTATTCCTTAAGAACCGTTTAAACGGCATAGATTGTGGATTAGAGCACTGAAGTTTCCAGCAAACCCGCTAAAGTAATGTAGTTATATATATGATCTGCTTGCTGACGCGCAAATCCGGCCGCCACTGCTGAAAGCACCACAGATGTAAACACCAAAGAATTGGACCCGGAGCTGGCAAAAGGATAAAGCGGTCACTTACTAAGCAGTAACTCAAAAAAGTTCGACTAACGAAAGATCAAACCAAGCGTTTGTAGTTCACAACAAAATTCGGCTCAACAGCTACCAAACTCTTGAGACCAACGCAGACTGAACCGGAGAATTTATATGGCTTTTCGCATACTCAATGCATCTGCACATACCTGCAGCGATAAAAGCAATCTGCCCTGGCGCTTGATATTGCCATTACTTGTTGCGGGGGTACTGGTTGGCTGCGGTGGCGCTGAAACAGATCCACCAAGCAGTTCTTCGAGCAGCAGTAGCAGCTCCAGCTCCTCTTCTTCCGGCTCCGAATCCAAATTGACCGGTCCGCTCAACTGCAATATTGCGACTGTTGAAGCGGGCAGAAGTGAATGGAATCAAAAATGTGCGGTTTGCCATGCTGAATTCGATGAGAACGGCACAGCAGCCGGTAACATTCCGCAAACGAACCCACTCGAAGTTAACCAACCTATTTTTATATACAACGGCAAAGCCAAGAACGAAGACGAGCTACACACATTTATTTTGGAAAACGCAACCAAAATGAGCCCCGGTATAGATTGCGACGAGACCTGCGCAAATAACATCGCTCTTTATATGAAAAGCATGTCAGACAACCCCTGGTGTGTGGTCGACCCGGGTGAAATCGAAGTTAAAACACTCTTTAAACGTGTTACAGGAACTCAGATAGACGCACCTGAAACGAGCTGCGAAAGTGTTTCACCAACAACTGAGTCGTTGCTGTCAAAAACTCAGTTAACGAACGCGATTGGAGAAATATTCAGCCCTCTTGCTCTCGACATTTCTGAAGAGCTTAAAACCCTGCCAGAAACCACTAACGTCGACCTGCTCAGCGACGCTTATCTTCTGCGTTTACTCGACGTCGCAGATGCGGCAGCAGAGCAAGTGACCACAAACTTCGCCGCACTCGGCCTTAACTGCAACAACGACAGAGCCTGTGCCCAGAAATTTTTAGAAACACTCGGTAAACGCGCTTATCGCCGTGCATTAGAAAGCGGAGAAGTCGACGACATGCTGCTGACCTTGTTTGATGAGGAAGCAAGCTTTGACGACGGAATTGCGCAGTTAGCGCGCGGCCTATTGTTTTCCACCCAAACACTTTACCGCTATGAAGGTGTTGTAGAAGGTGGAAACGGCGTCGAGGCTATCGCTCCAATTGATAAAGCAAGCAAATTGGCGCTCTTGCTGTGGGATAGCATTCCAGATGCGACGCTATTGGAAGCTGTTGAAAACGGTAGTTTTGCAACGGAAGCAGGATTTAAAGCTCAAGTGCAGCGTATGCTCAACGACGAACGTTTTGAAATCACCCTGGGCAAATTCCATGCGCATTGGCTTAACTTCACCGATCACGACAAACCAGAGTTTAACGCTGGCCTGCGCGAACTTGAGATGTTGGCGGCAGAGCAGTTTCGCGAGAACGGCACTTTCTTAAACTTGCTTACTTCCAAGCGCGGGTTTGTTAACTCTACCCTGGCGACGGTATACGGCTTAAATAATGTTGGCGCAACTGCCGATGAATTTGTGCCTGTAACGCTTGAGAACCGACCTGGTATTTTGACGCGCGCAGCCTTTTTATCCGACACCTCGGAAGACGCAATTATGACCACCCCGCCGGTTCGTGGAAAAACGCTCGCCCGCAGAGTGATGTGTATTAACGTCAACGATCCACCGGCGGATGTGCAAGACGAATTCAACTTACTGCCACGCGACCCCAATCTAACATCGCGACAAGAAGCAGAGCTCGTCGTAGAAAATAGCCCAAGCTGCTATAACTGCCACGCGGTAATCGATCCCTTGGCCTTTGCGCTGGAGAATTTCGATGGCTCTGGTCGTTTTCGTACAACTGAAGATGGCATAACAATTGACCCTGTTGTTAACGAGAGTGTTATCGGGCCAATTAATGGCCACGAAGACTTCGCCAATATTGTTGGCACCAGCGAGATCGCGATGGACTGCTACGCCGAACGTTGGTTTACCTACGCATTTTTAGAAGACAAGTTGTCCTCTGCAAACCGCTGCTTGGCAAATGATTTAAAAGTGAAATTTAAAGCGAGCGGAGGTGATCTGGTGCAGCTGATCACCGAACTTGTTAACAACCCCGCCATGCACTACAGAAGTTTGTAATTCGAGGAGAGACAATTATGTTATTGCTTAAATATAAAAATCTGACGCGTCGACAAGTACTCTCCTTCGCCGCAGGTGCAGCTGCCGCAAACGCCTTTGCACCCATCGTTCCGCGTGTTGAAGCAGCCGAGGCCGATACCGGTGATATAAAACGCTATACGTATTGGTTTGAAATGGTAATGCCCATCGATACCAACTTAGCCAACGAAAATTACCAACAGAATTTCGGGCCGCTGCAGTTTAGAAATAATTTTACGCCGTTTAACGACGATGCAATTCGCGATAAAGTTTTATTTTTACGTAACGTCAGACGCCCAACGTCCGATAACGGAGACGGCCCACACCCTTCCGGTGTTGCCGGAATAACCGGTTGGAAAGGCGGCGGCAACAGCCGCTATAACCCGCATGCAACATCAGTTGGCCAACATCTTGCGCAAAAATTTACCGGCAAAACCACCTTCAAAGATATACGCGCAGGTTATATCAATAAAAACGATAAAGACGGTGACTACAGCCGCTCAATGTCAGTTATTAAGGGCGCTCCGCAAGAGCGTTATCAAACGCCTGTAGCACTTTACGACGATGTATTTAAAGATATCAGTGCCGGCGGCAGCAGTAACGGCAACGCGAGTGATCTTCTGCGCCAGCGTAAAAGCATTCTCGATAATTTGCGTAGTTCAATGACTCGCCTAAAGAATAAGGTCTCGCACTTCGATAATATTCGTATCCAAGCTCATCAAGACGCGATTCGCGCGACAGAGACGCAGCTCACCGGTATTATTGATAACGTTGGTACCTGTGACGTTACTCAGACTAACCAGGGTGATGCAGAGCCGAACGTGGTCTTCCCGGTTTATTCTGACCTATTGACCCAAGCGTTTGCCTGCAACCTTACACGCGTCGGAGGTGCTCACTTCGGTACCGCTTTAGCCGGTATTCGTTATTCATTCCTACCCAGTTATAACGGCGGCGGCAAAGGCTTCCACGCAGCCACTCACGGAAAACACAGCGGCGCAGCCTATATTCGCGACGTACTTAAATTCCGCGCAGAACAAATTAGCGGCTACCTGAAAAAACTTGAAAGCGTTGAAGAGCCAAACGGCAAGACCTTACTTGATAATACCTTCTTTTTTATGACCACAGATGTCGCAAGAAAACACGACAATACCAACGACCAATTGGTTATTATGGCGGGCGCGACAGACAGGCTTAAAAAACACGGTCAAATGGTGAATGCTCAAGGCGTTAACCATAACGATATTCTTACAACGATTACCCATTATATGGGCGAGCCGGTGGATAAATATGGCGATACGCAGTTTACCAATGGGGTGTTGCCTAATTCGTTGTTTGAGTAATTTAAACAGGCATACGGTTAGGAATTTAAACTCTATTAATTAATACCCTAACGGACTAAATCTAACCGTGTGCCACGCGCCACTGTGTCCGAGCTTAATACACTGTTGTTTGTGCAGTGGATCAGTTAATCGCGACCTGTCGAAAATAAATAATTATTAGAAGTGCAATCAGCGCCAGTCCCCAAAACAGTAAAGCCCATTTAATCGATTGATTAGCTTTACGCTTTTCTAGCCATGTTCGGGGCTTGATACCTTTGAGCATAAAAACAATACTTGCCGAAAGGTTAACGCTGATAACATTACCGGCAAATAGCAGCGCCGCACCAGACGCTAAGCGAAACTCTCCCAACGCCATTAACATACCAAAAGTAACCGCTGGCGGAAGCAACGCTACCGCCACCATAACGCCAACTAAAGCAGTCGATGCACCACTGGTCAGAGACAACACTGCCGCCGCCCCCGATGCTAAAGCCAAGATAATACCGTCAAACCCGATATTGGTTCGCGATAATATTTCCGTATTCAGAATATTGACCGGCCAAATCCAACCAATTAGCAGCGCCAAGATTACGGTTAAAGCCAAACCTATCATATTTATTTTTATAGATTTTAATAGTAGATCCTTATCACCCAACACTGAAGCAAAAGCCAGCGCCACATTTGGGCCTAATAAGGGTGCAATAACCATCGCCCCTATAACAACTGCAATATTATTTTCAAGCAGGCCGACCGAGACAACAATAACGGACGCTACAATAAAAAAGAAAAAATTTCGGTTAAGTTGCGTGGCACTCGCAATCCTGGAATATAACTCCTCTCTCGTAGCACTTGGCGAAGGACCCGATTCCGCAGCTTCGACTTCCGGTATGGTAATCACTGTTTCGACAGAGGAGACTATTATCTGAATATCCTGGCGTCTAAACTTAGCCAGTAAAAAATCTGTTAATAATTGACGCTTGTCATCCCCAACCACTAAACGTGCGCGACAATACTCACTGTCATTTAATTCGTTTCGCCAGGAATTTCCAAAACCTGACGAATCTAACAAGTCGTGCAGCTTTTCTTTGTTTTCTATTGTGGTGATTATTTCGACTAATTTCATATATAGACTGTCTTTAATAGAAGAATTGATAGCATTAGAATATCAAATATTGACTCGACGATAACCACTATGACGCAAGTGCTGAAAAACCGAGGGTGCCCGGGCAGATCGATTTATCGTTCATCTTTGAGCCAGTTATCACCCGTACAATAGTAGTAAGGCGCAGCGTAATATTATGCGTATCCATTTTTTGGAGAAGACCATATGCCAATATGTAAAATATGTAAGAAAAATGCCATCAACATTGATCAGAAAACAACGACGATTTCGGCGCTTATTTCATCACTATTTTTGTTTTTGTCTATCTCCAGCTTTGGCGAAGAATCCTCGTGGATTCCGTTAGAGCCCGGCGCTACCGATGACAAGCTTGGCATCGAAGTGATTGAAATAAATAGTAATAAAGAGCAAACGGTGGTCGACCTAGAGCTCGACGAAGATATTCTGATTGAGGAAGTGCTGGTCATTGGAAAACGCAAAGAAAAACGAATCAACTTCAAACCGCAGATAAAATTCCTAAAGCACAAGCAAGGTGATGAACGAAGCGTGCGCTTAATTTTTGAAAAGTATCCAGGATTTGAGATTCGTTTAAAATTTGCGGACGAGAAAGAGTTTGATATGAATTGAAGGGTGAATGATCTTATGACACGCTCATCTTTGGGCTTTTGCCTCACTAATGGAGCGTGCATAAAATCGGGATTAGGTTTAAGACTACACTTTACCTGAAATGTCGCAGCTTCGACCTGTGTCGACACTTCTGTTGTAACATTTACCACTTCTCGAATAACTTCTGCCTGCTAAAAAACCCGAGCGTATTTTTTGACTTGCCGATTAACACAGCATCCACTTTTTAATGTCAAACACTGCCTCCAATTCAGAGCGTTGTTTTTCTTGCATAATTTCAGCGCGTTCACGTTTTTCATTTTTTTCTGTCATCACCTAAGAAGAGTAAATTTTATCTCGCGAAACACGCCGAAAACGGCACAAGAAAATTGACAAATAAAATGCCACCTTGAAAAACTCGTTCTAATCAATTCCAGATTTTGGTTCGAGATGACGCCCTCACCGGGCACCATACAATAAAAAAGGGCCCCACCATATGGTGAGGCCCCTTTTTTATTGTCATTGCCTTGAGGTTGGATGCAGAACCACCGCGGTTCGACAAATTGCGACCATGGAAGCAATTTGCTACGAGCGCAAAACGCGAAGCCGGCAAAAGCAAAACAACAGAAAGATTGTTTTGATCCTTGCGGCGAGAATTGCGAACTCCGCTTTCGATTAAGCCGTTATGCTATCGCCGGCGCTCTGACCAAAGAAGTGATTGCAAAACGACGGCGGAGCCAAGTCAAGCCGAGCGCCAGTAGAGCGAACGCCATCAGCATCATCGATGTCGGTTCCGGCACTGCAGTCGGGAGTTTAAGCTGAGGACTTAGGTCCGTGCTGCCGCGTGCGAGCGCACCTGTCCTGCCGAAGATAGGTGTCACGGAAAGATCACACGCGGTAGCGGTCGACGTGTTGGGTGGCCGCTGGACGCAAGTGCCCGATGGCGAGGCAAACCAACTACCCGTTCTAAGATCGACCGAGTCATTAAGATCACTTGTTGTCAGCGGGCTG
>JANQJB010000072.1 GCA_028281865.1 Marinagarivorans sp. | reverse complement strand
AATTGACCCACTGTCACATCGAAGAAGAACAGCCCTACCTGTAAACTCTGAGAAGCAGGGATTGGGACTTATTTTCAAGACCGTCGCGCGCGGGATTCGCGCGATCGAGCCCCCATGGGTGAGGCAAGCGTTTGCAAAGCACTGCTTTGCGCGCAGCTCGAACGACAACAATTTAATATTGTTGGCCGGACCGGCTTGCCGGGGGTTAAGGGGGGACGCCTAGTCTGTGTCTTGAAAATAAGTCCCAATCCCTGCCTCGGTGGTGATTGATGGAATTGAAGGTCAGCAATATTCAACGCTCTACCGGCTAAAATACAAACCACTTATGGGACAGCAGCGAAACGATATTCCCCCTCCAGCACAGTCACAGCATGACCACCAATCGCGATTCGCTCGCCGTTGTTTTGCAGAAAAACCTCTCCTCCCCGCGCGGATAATTGCCGTGCAGTCAAGGCCGTTTTCGCCAAGCGCTGCGACCAATACGGTACCAGAGAAGTATAGGCAGAGCCCGTCACCGGATCTTCGTTTATACCTAAATTGGGCACGAATACGCGACAGACAAAATCGACGGCATCACCTGGCGCTGCAACCATCACATTGCGTTTAGCCATCTGCGCAATCAGTGAAAACTGTGGTGTTAGCTGCTCAATTTCTTGTTCATTGGCATATATCAGCATGAGCTTTTCGCCATCGCTAAACGCTTTTTGCGGAATCAAGCCAAGTGCCTGCTCTGCGGTAGCGGGAATAGCAACTTCGCTCTCGATGGGGCGCGCCGGGAAGTCGAGCACCAGAGTTTCTGCATCCCGTTTGACGGCTAACGGGCCACTCATCGAGACAAAATCAATCTGATTTTCCGCAAAGCCCAAATGTTCATATAACACATGGGCAGACGCTAATGTCGCGTGCCCACAAAGCTCAATTTCGGCCACCGGGGTAAACCAACGAATGCGAAAAACCCCGTCTTCGGCGACAAAGAAAACGGTCTCCGATAAGTTGTGTTCATTCGCAATTTTCTGCATCAACTCGTCTGGCAGCCAGGCATCTAGCGGGCAGACGACGGCTGGGTTACCGGAAAAAACTTGTTTAGTAAAAGCGTCTACTTGATAAAACTTCATATCCCTTCCTTTTAATATCGATAATGTTTGAGTCGAAAGTGCCTAAAATCGCTTATCATTATAAGAATAAAAATGAACACCTTGTCTGAGCAAGCGTTGTTCAAAATTTGTTTTATGAGAAGTGATAAGGCGAACCCTATGAGCGATCGCATTCTGGATCTGCGCAGTATTCTAACTGATTTGCACACCGATGAACGCATCAGCAAGGAAACCATGAACCTGATGCTGGGCACCTCGCGAACGCGCGAGCAAGCGGCCATGCACCCGCTGGTATATGTCGCGTCACAGCGTTTGGAAGACCAAACCCGCCCGGGAAAAACGCTCGATGAAATGTCATTACTGGCGTGGATGTCCGATAAAACAGGTATGCCAATCTTCCATATCGACCCGATGAAAATGCAAACGGCGGAGCTGCCGGACATTATGTCTTACAAGTTCGCCAAGCGACACGATTTGCTGTGCGTAAAAATATCGGCCGAAGACGTCACAATCGCATTGGGCCAGCCGTATGTCACCTCTTGGGAGGATCAGCTCCAGCAGATTACCCAAAGGCGGATAGTGAAGGTACTGGCACTGCCTTCGGACCTGGAGCGTTACCGCATTGAGTTTTACTCATTAGCCCGCTCGGTCATTAACGCTAAGGAGGGCAGCAAGAAGGCTTCTGGTGCGACAAATTTTGAGCAGCTATTGGAGCTCGGTAATCTCAAAGACCCTGAGGCCAACGACTCGCATATTGTGAATATCGTTGACTGGTTACTGCAATACGCTTTTGATCAGCGTGCGAGTGATATTCATATCGAGCCGCGGCGCGATATTACACGCATGCGTTTTCGTATTGATGGTGTGTTACACAATATTTATGAATTCCCGGCGAACGTCGCAACGGCGATTACCAGCCGTTTGAAGATCTTGGGGCGCATGAATGTAGCGGAGAAGCGTAAACCGCAGGATGGCCGTTTGAAAACCAAAACGCCCGACGGTTCTGAGGCTGAACTTCGTTTATCGACGTTGCCAACAGCGTTTGGTGAAAAAATGGTGATGCGTATTTTTGACCCCGAGGTCTTACTGCGCTCTTTTGAGGATTTAGGGCTTGTCGGTGACGACTTTGAGCGCTGGCAAAATATGATGACGAATCCCCACGGCATTGTTTTGGTTACTGGACCCACCGGGTCAGGCAAGACCACTACGCTCTATTCGTCGTTGAAGACGTTGTCGACCGATGAAGTCAATGTCAGCACCGTTGAGGATCCGATTGAGATGGTTGAAGATGCGTTTAACCAAACTCAGGTACAGCACAATATCGGCTTGGACTTTGCCGCTGGAATTCGGACGCTTATGCGCCAGGACCCAGATATTATTATGGTGGGTGAGATACGCGATTTAGAAACTGCTCAGATGGCGGTACAAGCGGCCCTTACTGGGCATTTGGTAATTTCTACATTACATACAAATGATGCACCGACATCGATTTCGCGCTTGCTCGATCTAGGCATTCCCTCGTATTTACTGAAAGCGACGGTAATTGGGGTAATGGCACAGCGCTTGGTGCGCACGCTTTGCCCGGACTGTAAGCAGGAGTCTGAAATTAGCGACCAGGATTGGGAGGATTTGGTTAAGCCGTGGAAGGTTAAGAAGCCGGCAAAAGTTTTTGTTGCTAGCGGTTGTCTGGAGTGCAGAAATACGGGCTACGTTGGGCGGCAAGGGATCTATGAGATTCTTCAGTTGAGCGAGGCGGTGCAAGATCTAGTCAGCGCTGATACGGATTTAAATGCACTGCGACAGCAGGCTATGCGCGAGGGCTTGCGAACTTTGCGTTTATCTGGGGCTCGTAAGATAGCTGCGGGTGTGACTACGATGGAAGAGGTATTACGAGTAGCTCCTCCTGTGCAAAAATACAATTAGTTTGGATTTTACCAATAGATAGACCGCTCAGGTGTCCCAGCCCGGCTATTACCTTTAGATAGACCGCTCAAGGGGCCAGTCCGGCTATTTGGGAACGTCGTGAATACTTCCCTGTAGACTCCCTCACCAACGTCGTGTTGTTGAGGGTCCCAAATAGCCGGACTGGCCCCTTGAGCTACGTGCTAAATTCGAGATCATAGCTTCGTTATGAATATCGAAGCCAAAACAGAAATTAAAAATAAGACTAAGGCCATTAAAACATGTCAATTTCAACCCTTCGCATCGCCACGCGTAAAAGCCCTCTTGCTATGTGGCAAGCTGAATTTGTGCAGCAAGAATTAAAAAAGCATCATTCCGATTTAGAGGTAGAGTTGGTCCCCATGACCAGCCGTGGTGACAAAATTCTCGATGCACCTTTAGCCAAAGTTGGCGGTAAGGGACTATTCGTGAAAGAGCTGGAGCAAGCGATGCTCGATAGAACAGCGGATATCGCTGTGCATTCGATGAAGGATGTGCCGATGGAATTTCCAGAGGGCTTGGGGCTAGCCGTGATTTGTGAACGTGAAGATCCGCGCGATGCTTGGGTTTCCAGTTCCTACGCCAGCACTGAAGATTTGCCCAAAGGGGCTGTTGTTGGCACATCTAGCCTGCGTCGTCAGGCTCAGCTGCTGGAAGCTAGGCCGGACCTAGAAGTTAAGTTTTTACGCGGCAATGTCAACACGCGCTTGGCCAAGCTCGACGATGGCGACTACGACGGCATTATTCTCGCTTCGGCAGGTTTGTTACGGCTCGAAATGCCAGAACGTATCCGCGCGTTTATTGAGCCCGAGCAATGTTTGCCGGCGGGCGGCCAAGGTGCAGTTGGAATTGAAACGCGCACTGATGACACGGAAATTGTGGCGCTTTTGCAGTGTTTGCATCACCAAACTACGTCCGAGCAGGTCATTGCAGAGCGTGCAATGAATAAGCGCCTAGAGGGCGGTTGCCAGGTACCCATTGCAAGTTACGCAATTCATCGAGATGGACAACTGTGGCTGCGGGGTTTAGTTGCTAATCCCGATGGTAGCGAAGTGATTCGCGATGAAATTCAGGGTTCTCCAAGCGATGCGGAATCGCTCGGCACTCAGCTTGCCGAGCAGCTACTTAGTGCTGGAGCGGGTAGGATATTGGCAGCGGTCTATGCTGATGACACCGCTTCTAAGTAACTAAGTTTCGAAAGCTTGGCCGCTATGCCTCATAACAATTCGACTTTCCGCGTGTGGGCTACACGTCCCACCAAGCAAAATACCGCGTGGCAAAAGCGGCTTGAGAGCGCGGGCTACGAGGTTTTTGCGTGCCCTTTTCTGGAAATTAAGCCACTCAAAGATCAAGCCGTTATCGAACAGACTAAGCAAAAAATCCTCAACCTAGACCTATATAAAAAGCTGATTTTCGTCAGCCAAAACGCCGTTAATTTCGGCTTTGAATGGATTGAGGATTATTGGCCGCAACTCCCCCTGGGTATCGATTTTTTTGCTGTCGGGGCTGCTACAGCAAAGGCATTACGCAGCCGCGAAGTCACTGTTATTGAAAACTCTGTCGCAATGAACAGCCAAGCGTTACTTGAGCTTGATTTGCTAAGAGAGGTAGAGGGCGAAAAGATATTAATTTTTAGAGGGCAAGGCGGTTTGACGGTGCTGGGAGACACTTTGTTAAATCGCGGCGCTTTAGTGGAATATTGTGAGCTTTATCAACGTGCGGCGCCGGACGGCCTTGTTGAAACCTTGCGGTCGCAAGATAATCAGGCGCATCCACAAGAGATCATTCCAATTTTTAGCGGTGAAGCACTAAAAAATTTTGAAAAAGGCGCATTACTCGCTGGACTTAATTGCTATGATCGGCGCATTATCGTTCCCGGTGAGCGTGTTGCAAAACTTGCTAATGCAGCGGGTTTTAAGGATGTCACGGTTGCCATCAATGCAAGTGAAGATGCGATGTTCAATTGCCTTGTCAATTTCATTTAATCCTGAGATTTTCACTCTATGAGCAAGACCGAGCCGCCAACTTCTGACTCTAACGCCGACAAAGCTTCGACAAGTGCGGAAAAAAGCTCAGATACTTCAAGCACAACTGCGGCAAAGTCGTCCGCCTCCAGCAAAAGCACCAATACATCAACTAAAAAGGCTCAGCCGGCAAAAAACGCACTCAAAAATAAGTTGTTAAGTATCGTCGGAATTGTTTTAGTTTTTTGCTTGCTTGGCGTTGGATTTTTAACTTGGTCCGGGCAAAATAAACAAGCTGCCTTAGTAAGCGATTTACAGGAAACACAAGAAAAACTGGCCGAGCAACTCCAATTATCCGAACAAAATGCACAAGTACAAGCTGCGCTTAGAGCCGAAGTTACAAGCCTCTTAAGTGAAAATGAAAAACTTAACGGCCAGCAAGCACAAATAAATTTAATTAATACTAAACTCGAACGTAAGCTTGAGGAGCAGCTTAATACACAACAGAAGTCCCTCGAGAACATGGAAAAGCGCCTGCACGCTCAGCAGCAAAGAATACTTTCTCTCTCAACTACGTCGACCGAGGATTGGTTGCTTGCCGAAGCCGAGTATTTATTAAAGCTTGCAAACCAACGTGTTTTGTTAGAGCGCAACCCCAGCAACGCAATTGCGTTACTCACGGAAGCCGACTCAATTATTCACCGCGTTTCCGCCTCTATTGGCGACCAGGATATTTTTACTATTCGCGAAGCCATTGCGGTTGAATTATCACAATTAAAAGCGATACCTGCAGTCGATATTGAAGGCGTATATTTGCAACTTACGGCACTAATAAAACGTGTAGAGCAAACCCCAATCGAAATCCAAAAACCCAGTGCGGAGTTTGCAAAAAACTCAACCGAAGAGAAAAATACGGATGGCAACTCTTTTTGGCAAAAAATCAAACAAGAATTTGCGAGCATACGCACAGCTCTTGCAAATTCATTTAACCACTACAAAATTGACGAGCTACAGCAACCGATTGTTTCGACACGCAGTCAGCAGCTGATACAACTCAATCTCCGCACACATATAGAACAAGCACAATTGGCGCTACTAAAACAAGACAAGGAGCTTTTTAGTCACGCACTCGAACAAGCCTACTCTCTGCTAAGCGAAGCACGGTTTGCACCGAAAGCTGCTACCTCACTTAAGCACGAGCTAACAGAAATAAAAGATGTCGATGTCGCACCCAATTTACCCGACATATCTAAATCGCTTAAGTTGTTACAAAATTACAACGAATATTTGCACATCAAAAGCAAATCTAAAGAACAAGTTCGCAGCGACAATAATTCCCAATGAAAAAATTTAAAATTTTATTTTTTACGCTGTTAGCCCTAGCAACGGGAATTGTGCTGGCACAGCTAATAAAGCACGACGATGGCTACGTGCTGATTCACTACAGCGATCACGTTATAGAAATGACTTTTTGGAGCGCTTTAGTAGCCTATTGCGTTTTCACTATTATTTTAGTTTACCTGGTGAAATTTATTATTTCACTGCTACGCTCCGTAAAAACAGGGCGCAACTGGATCGCAGAGAGAACTGAAAAATCGAGCAATAAGCGCTTTACCGATGGATTAAAACATTATTTTATCGGCAACTGGAAAATCGCATTAAAATATTTGGTGAATGCAAGCAAGAGCGAGTCACATGGGTTGCTTGCTTTGCTTTCCGCTGCAGAAAGCGCCCACGCTTTGCACAATGTCGAACGGGCGCGTACTTTGCTGACGCAAGCGACAAAAAAAGCAGATAGCGCAGGTGATTTACTGTTAGTTGATATCACACAAGCTAAACTGCAATTTAAAGAGAAAAAGTACGAGCCTTGCCTCGCCACGCTCAATCATGCTCGCGTAGCCTTTCCCAATCACCCACCCGTACTATTACTATTAAAAGATGTCTATTTAAAAGTTTCAGATTGGGCAGGCTTAAATTCGATTTTACCGGAGATAAAAAAACAGCGTTTATTGCCTGACGACGAACGCGATGCACTTGAAACACAAGTAAAATATGAGATTCTTGTCAGCTTAGCAGCTGACGACGAAAATGATATTGACACCCTGGAAAAATACTGGATTAAGTTAAGCAAACTCCATCGCGAGCGTGCGGATTTTATCAAGTGTTTCGTACTTGCGTTACTGAAGCGCAGAGCCAACGATCGTGCGGAACAATTTTTAAGACAGAGCCTCGCAAAAACTTGGCATTCAGGGCTTATAGAATTGTATGGCAGTATCCATACATCAAACACCCAATTCTTATTCGTTACGGCCGAGCGCTGGCTGAAAGCACACCCCGATGATCCATCACTGCTGTTGTGCTTAGGTCAATTAAGTTTAAAATTAAAAAATTGGGAAAAGGCTCAAGCATACCTAAATGCAAGCTTATATTTGCGCGAAAGTGCAAACACCTTAGTCGCGCTAGCCGAGCTATTTGCTGAGCAGAACCTGATGGAAAAAAGTGTTGAATATTACCGCAAGGCGCTTTACTTAAATAAGAGCACTGACTTAAATAATAAGCTGAGCTTAAAAAACACTCGCGCAAATATGGACTCTTCGGTCGCCGATACTAGTACCCTCGAAGCACCTAAAGAAATTGGCAAAACCGAAGAAAAAACTCACGAGGACGAACGAGTCGCCAACCACTGACTTGCAATCAATTCCAAGGCCTGCTGCAATAATTCTCGCCCCTGCGAACCGTCACTTTTTGCCATTTCCAATGATATAACGGGAATCGCTTCATCTTGATTAAAATAGTTATCCGGATAAACCAAATCTGTTTCATCGCCTAAATAATTAATTTTTATTTCAAACCAAGCGGAAACTAGATCGCCCTCTCCAGGCTGGCTTTTAAAACCGAATTTCTTTAATGTAATGGCAAGCTCAGCTTTTTTGGGCTTCGACGAATTTTCGTCACGCACTGTAACTTTATACTCATCCGACAATTCTGTGCGGAAAGCTTCGAGCATCTGTTGCTGAATATCAAAGGGTTTGTCCTTCACAGCTTTGGCAATGTCTTTCGCAATACCTTCGTCGATGGCAACGCCAATAGCTATTCCCATTGGCCCCATCGACGACATTAGCATCATTCCTGCACCTGCCCCCTTGCCGGTAAAAGCCAAGTTTTCTCGTACCGGTTCCGAAACGGACAACGACAGGCTTTTCTTAATATTTAAACTAGAACAACTGCTTAAAACAAGAACTATAAAGACTAGGAAAAATTTCTCGCCAACGCGCTGTAACTGTGAAATATTCTTATTGTTCGCTCTCTTGATTGTGTTGCTGCTTTGCATAATATCCCCGATCCTCTCGAATACGCGCTTATTGTAAGGGTGCGTAGTGATAATTACAAAACGATGAAGACCACTTATTTCCGTTTTACAATCGGTATCGAACTTTCTCCCCAAAAACTTGCGAGGAAATTCTCAGGCACGTTTACATCTTGTCCAGCTAAGCCATATTGCACTACCTTCTGCTCACGGCTCGGCACCCATGAATTAAAAAGCCTATCCCAAATGGAGAGAATCGCGCCGAAATTTTTATCGATATGTTTCTCTGCGCTGCTATGGTGGATTTGATGTTGCGCGGGACTCACAAACCAACGCTCGAAGTAACCAAACCCAACCCACAACGACGTGTGCCGAAGATTTGCACCAATCGTATTCGCTAGAAAATTAAAGATATTTAAACCAAGCACATCGTATATGCTTATTCGATTTTCGAAACAATAGATAAATACAGCGCTAAGCGTGCCAACCACAATTAAGCTGCGCAAACTATTGATGATCATTTCAAGCCAATGGATGCGATAGAGAGTAATAGGTGTTAACACCGTCGCGGCGTGATGCACGGCATGAAAGCGCCACAATAACGGAGACTTATGATAAAAATAATGGACAAGGAAACGCGTAAAATCCTCCAAAACAAATAAAGCGCACGTAAACATTGCTAACATTTGCCACTCTGCTACTTGCCAAAAATTCCCCTCACCCCATGTTTTTATAGCAAAGCGGTTTAGGTGAATCGCAAATGACAGACTGCCACCTATAACAGGCACGATTATAAGCACGCGCAAAACGTGATTAAAAATAAGCCAGTGAAAATCCTGCATCGAGGACGGGTGCAACCAGACTTTTGGGCCCAAGGCTTTGACAAAAGCGCTTCTAAGATTTTGTTTGCTCAACCAAAGTACTAGCACGGCAAACAACATTCCACTAAGCAAATAACCCCAATAAATCCGTTTTTGAGGATTGACCACAAAGGTGAAGGGCTCAACGGTTAACGATGCGAAATTGAAGAGAGAGTCCATCATCGCTTTTTACACTATAAAGCTTGATATATAATTAAAAATAATTATGATAATCATTCTCATTAAGTTCATCAATAATTTTTACATGGTAATCACGATGTTCCAGAATAAGAATTTTCTTTTGAAATCAATAGGATTTTCCTTGTTTGTTCTCTTTGTAGTTTTTGCTGGCTGTAGCGATAGCAAATCTAATCGTTTGAAGGTCAACACGCCGGAGGCCGTTAAAGATACCTATGCCGCTATGGCTGCGGCAGTATATTCCGATTCGCTTGAAGCCGCTAAAACACTGCAAACAGCGGTAAACACGCTGTTGTCGCGACCGACGACTGAAAACTTAGAAGCCGCTCGTGAGGCCTACAAAGCCATCCGCGCGCCCTACCAGCAGAGTGAAATTTTGCGCTGGGATACCGACATTACAATCAATAGCAACACCGACGCACAGGGCATTGCCAGCGTCGACGAATGGGAGGGGCAAGTGAATGCTTGGCCGCTCGCTGAAGGCCTAATTGACTATACCGCCGAAGACGCCGAGAACAATATTATCGCCGGTGATGCGGCCATTACAGTCGAATATCTGATCTCGCAAAACGGGCTTAATGACGACGAAGCAAATGTCGCTACTGGTATTCATGCAATTGAATTTTTGTTGTGGGGGCAAGATTTAAATGGCACTGGCGCCGGTGCCGGCAACCGGGCAGCTTCAGACTTCGATACACAAAATTGTACCGGCGGCAATTGCGACCGGCGCGCGACTTATTTACAAGTCGTAACGGATCTACTGGTCAGTGATTTAAATAACATGTTTCTGGAATGGGGTGGCAACGCAAAGGACACCCCCGGAACATTGGCATATAACTTTATGAACTCCGACGACGCACTGGCCTATATTATCGGCTCAATGAAAGTAATGGCTGACGACGAGCTGGCATCCGCCCGCATGGGGACGGCCCTAATGGAACAAGACCCTGAAGAAGAACACGACTGTTTTAGTGATTTAAGCCATATTGCCATTTACCACAATTTCCAAGGTATCAAGAATGCCTTCTACGGCACTTATGGCGATATCGAAGGCAGTGGAATTGGCGACTTAATCAATGACGCAGATGCAAGCTTATACAGCACTATTGACAGCATGCTTATGAGTATCGAAGGCAAGATGGCACGTATTTTGGAAATTGGCGAACAAAATGACCCCATCCGTTTTGACCAAATTATTGGCTTAGGCGAAGGCAACACAGAATTCGACAACGCTAATGCTGCAAGCCTAGAGCTGGTGCAACTTGGTATAGAGTTCGCGCTTGCACGCGACGCACTTTCTTTAAAAGAGCTGAACATCGAAGGCGGCGGTGACGGCGACTAAATTTCTGCGCTTGCAATTGCAAAATTAACTCAATTTAAAATTTGAAATTTTTTTAATTGTGAAAATAACAACGCACTAAATTTGATAACGCGAGAAAATAACTGCAGCAATGCATCGATAAGATCTATGAATATTAAGGAAGCTCAATTTAAATCAGTTTTGACTCTGGCTTTAAGCGTAACGATTTCATTGTTAAGCGCTTGCGGCAGCAACGGAAACAACTCGAATTCGGAAAACAATACCAACAATAATTCGACTTCAAATAATAATCGGCCTTTGCCAGCGGAAGCCTTTGGCGGCGGTACTACGAGCGTTTCAGCAACAAACGCCAGCGCATTTTCGGCTCATGTCGCCAATTTAAGCGATGTCGTGCGCATCCGCCAATTCAATATCGGCGATGATTTTTTTGAAAA
>JANQJB010000069.1 GCA_028281865.1 Marinagarivorans sp. | reverse complement strand
GGTGATGGCGGCCCGGGCCGCGGTGGGCGCGGGGGTGGAGGAGGCCCCGGCGGTGGGCGCGGCGGAGGTGGTGGACCGGGCGGTTCTGCGGATTCAGGTGGCGGAATGTCGGGGCTTTCGGTTAACAGTTTTAAGCGACTATTTTCTAAAAGGCCAGCCGCTGCTAAGCGCGGAATTGCGGCGTTTATTTTTCAGAACGAAGGCGCCAAGCTGCAAATTGTGGCCGATCGCTCGACCTTTATCGAAAGCTCTATTTCGGAAGTCAAACAAACTGCAATGCTGGGTGGCCTGCTCGCAATTATGGTGCTGTATATGTTTTTGCGAAATTTTAAGAGCACTGCCATTATCGCTGTTAGCATTCCCATGTCGATTTTAATTACTTTCGCGCCGATGCATTTGAGTGGTATATCGCTCAACATTATGTCGCTCGGCGGTTTAGCGTTGGGAATTGGCATGCTGGTCGATTCGTCTATCGTGGTTTTAGAATCGATTTATCGCTGTCGTGAGGAAGGTGACAGCGTGCGCTCAGCGGCTATTCGAGGTGTAAGCGAGGTGCGCGGAGCGGTATTTGCTTCGGTGCTTACGTCGATAGCAGTATTTTTTCCCATGGTGTTTGTCGAAGGTATTGCCGGGCAGGCTTTCAGCGACTTAGGCATTGCAGTGGTTATTTCATTACTCGCATCTTTTGTCGTAGCGGTTAGTTTTATTCCTATGCTTGCGTCTCGAACGGGAATCAAAATTCAGACGGATTCTACTCAGATTAGCGTGGGTTCCAAACAAGAAAAAAGCGGTGTAATAAGTCAGCTTGCCAGGCGCCACCTCTCAAGTATTTTTATTTTTGCTACGGCAGTAAAAGCCTTGCCGCCGTGGGCGTATTTGTTGTTGCTTCCGATGGTTTATTTATTCCTGCGCTTTGTGGTTATGTTTGCGCTTGAAATGGTAAAAATGTTGGCGTTAGCAATATTTATCACCCTTGGTTTTATTGTTGGAAAACTTATCTTCCCCGTTGGAAGTTTCTTATTCAAATGGCTGACCTTTTTACCCTTGCAAGCCTGTAAGTATTTCCTTGAGGCAATGCAAGCTTTATATCTGCCGGTATTACGTTGGTCAATCAATAATACTTTTTTTATCTATGGGGTTGTACTGTTGTGTTTTCTTTCGATTTATTGGGCGGGAATGCGTTTGCAAACGGAACTGCTGCCGGAAGTTTACCAAGGTGAGTTTACCATGGAGGTGCAGTTGCCGGTTGGCACACCCATCCAAGAAACCTATTCGATTTTGAATGATGTTGAACAAGCAATTCTAGAAGAGAAGGGAGCGATTAAAAATCTGTTAGTAACTTATGGCTACGATGTTGCCAATAGTCAGAATTCAGACGAAGGTGAACACACGGCTAAATTTAAAGTTATTTTAAACGAAAATGATAACCAAAAAGCTACCGAAGCTCGTGTTGTGGCACGGATGCGACAATATTTTGCTGATATTCCCGATGCAGGAATTCGAGTTATTCGCCCGGTATTGTTTAGTGAAACGACTCCCATTGAAGTTGAGATTTATGGTAAGGATTTAGATTATTTAAAGACCAAAACCATAGCCGTCAAAAATGCGCTGGCAAAATTGCCTGAGCTTGCGGATGTCGAATCAAGTTTGCGTAAAGGCGCGCCGGAAATTCAGGTCGTATATGATCGCGATAAAATGATTAAATACAATTTAAATATTGGCGATGTAGCGGAGTCTGTACGTGACATGGTTAAGGGGTTTGAAGCGACGCGCTTTAACAAAATTGATCGGCGTATACCAATAGTGGTCAAATTGGATAGTGAAGATCGCGAAGCAATAGAAGATATTCGTCAGTTAACGGTTAATCCTCGCAGCGATATACCTATTCCACTCTATGCTGTTGCCGAATTAGTTGTCGGTGAGGGTCCGAGTGAAGTGCGTCGCATAGACGGTAATCGCGCAGGTTTAATTAATGCCAATTTAGGCCGGGATTCTCTTAGTAATGCCGCCACCGCGATACGAGAGACCTTGGCGCGGGATTTTGATTGGAATGATGGAACAACTTTTTCTATCACTGGGCAAAATGAAGAGTGGGAAAGTTCAAAGGGCAGTTTGTATTTAGCGCTTGGCCTTAGCATTTTTCTTGTCTACGTCATTATGGCAGCGCAGTTTGAATCATTGCTGCACCCTTTTATTATTATGTTCAGTATTCCGTTAGCGTTTGTCGGAACTTTTGCCGGATTATTATTACTCGGTGTTAATTTATCGATTGTGGTGGTATTGGGCATGATTATGCTGGCGGGTTTAGTTGTTAATAATGCCATTGTATTTGTCGATTATATCAACAAGTTGCGTATTAATGGCCTGGCGCTACAAGAAGCGATCTTGCGTGCGGGAGAAGTGCGTCTGCGACCGATATTAATGACGACCGCTACAACTATTTTGGGCTTGTTACCAATGGCTCTTGGTCTCGGCGATGGAGCGGAAATTCGAACACCAATGGCCATAGCCGTTGTAACTGGCTTATTCAGTTCTACATTTCTCACTCTTTTGATTATACCTTCGATATACGCATCGATTGAGCGCGTTAAAGAGCGTTATTTCTTTTCTCCACAAGTGCAAGAAACTTAGTGGTTACACTATGTCAGAACGTGAATCAAACGGTACACCTGAGTCTTCTAACGATAATCGAGAGATTACAAATGATGAAGAGTTAAGCCGGAATATAGCGGGCGCTCTCACACGGTTTTCGCTCGACCGGCGTATTACCGTGTTTGTTGTATTTCTCTCACTTGTGGTTATTGGTCTTGTCGCCTCGTTTGGTTTAAAGCAAGAGTTAATGCCTGATGGATTTGAGGGCAAAACCATATCGGTAAGTGCGCGTTGGACCAATGCACCAACGCGTGAGGTTTTTGAAAAAATTACTATTCCGCTTGAGGAAGAGCTTGCAACGGTGAAGGGCTTGGATCGTATGTATTCATCTTCGCGCTTGGGCTACGGTCGCGTGAGCTTAAAATTTAAAACCGATGTCGATATGGACATCGCCTATCGAGAAATTCGCGATCGTGTTGAGCGTGCGCGTTTGGTCTTCCCCGACGAAATCGAGCGTCCAAGAATTCGCAAAGCCGATGCATCGGGAATTCCAATTTATGTTGTAGGTTTGGTCATCGACCCAGCATTAAATGATTACTACGATCTTATTCAGCAAGAAGTCGTGATGCAGCTGGAGCGAATTGACGGAGTCGCAAGCGTTGATATTGATGGTTTTGGCCGCAAAGAAATTATTATCGAGGTTGATCGCAGTGCACTTGAGTCTGCCGGCCTAAATGTTTTTCGTCTGTCACGTGATTTGGGTGACGATAATTTTACCCTGGCGAGTGGACATACTTACAGCGCCGGGAAGAAATATTTCTTGCGTTCTGTTTCTACTTTCGATTCGCTCGACGATATTAAAAATCGCTTAATCGCGCCCAATATTCGTTTGAGTGATGTTGCTTCTATCAAATATGAGGAAGCTGAACGAAACTACGAGGTTCGCGTTAATTCAAAGCGTGCGTTAACCGTAAAAGTTATCAAAGAAGGCAGCGCAAATACGGTAGAAATTGCGACTAGAGTCGACGAGGTTATGGAAGAGATTAAAAATAACCCGCGTTTGCAACTCATCCAGATGAAAAAGATGTTTTCTCAAGGTGATGTTATTACCTCTTCGATTAGCAATTTAGTCAATAGTGGAAAAATAGGCGGAATACTTGCTGCTGTTGTTTTGTTTTTTTTCCTGCGTCGAGCGCGACTCACGCTTATTATTACCTTTGCAATTCCCTTAAGCCTGCTCGTCGCGTTGACGGCAATGTTTTTTATGGGCGAGTCGCTTAACGTTGTTACCTTACTTGGCTTGGTTATTTGCGTTGGCTTGTTGGTCGATAATGCGGTGGTTGTGGCCGAAAATATTCAACGCATTTTGATTGATGAAGGTATAAGCAAGCGCGAGGCATGCATAAAAGGTGCAGGGGAGATCGCACTGGCTATTTTAACGGCGACGCTCACAACAATTATCGTATTTTTACCTGTGTCATTGGTTGACGGTGAAATGCAGTTTTTTTTACTGCGTCTGGCTATTCCGATTACGGTTTCACTGGCTGCGTCTTTGTTTATCGCACTCATTTTTATCCCGCTTTGTGTCTATCTAACCTCCGGTAACAAAACTCCGGAAAAAGGCCGTGTGTCCGGTTATCAGAACTTAAAAGAACATCTGAAGAATTTCTACGACATGACCTTTGGCCGAGTTAACTTACTATATAACAAGTGTTTAGCCTTTTTCCTGACGCGTCGTATCGACCTACTATTTGTGCTGATCGCTATGTTCTCGATAACGAATTATCTTGCGCAAGATCGCTTAGAAGTTTCCTTGCGCAAAGGAGGAAAAGACAACCAGGTTAAAATGCGCTTTAGCGCGCAAAAAGGCACGGAGTATAGTGAAATTAAAAACTATTTTAAGGAGATAGAGACTGTATTACACGAGCATAAAAACGAACTACAAATAAAAGACTTTATGATAATAACCTCGCGCTTTGGCGGTCGTATCGAGGCTTGGTTTGAAGAACATGTAGATGATGACATCGACGTTGTTGGCGTAGCCGCTAAAATAGCGGAATTAATTCCGGAAAAGCCAGGCTATAAAATTCGTTATGGCCAGGAAGATGAAACGGATGAACGCGAGCGAAATACACGTCAGACAGTGATGATAAATGGAGAAAACCCCGAGCTGTTGGAAGAAATTGGTGAGCAGATTGCCGAGAAAATACTGAAGATCGATGGCGTTATTGGCTTGATGGCTGCGGAGGAAGAAAGCCCAAATGAGCTGGCACTTGTGGTAGACCGTGAGCGTATTATTGCCGCCAACGTTGATTCCAATAGTCTCGCAAGAGTTGTTAGCAGTGCTTTGGGCGGCCGCAAACTCAACGACTATATTGAAAACGGTCGTGAGATCCCAATGCGCATGCGCTACCAGGAAGCTGATCGCGAGCAGTTAGCAGATTTGGAGTCTTTTTATGTTCCTACCGAAAACGACGGCTTACTGACCGTCGCATCACTGACCGAGTCAAAAATGCTCAATTCGGCTGCATCGATCAGCCGGCGCGAGAAAAAAATAAGTTATCGTATGTCCTTCGAATTAGACGAAGGCAAAGCCAATAATGTTAAGCGTACGATTAAAGTACTGCAAAGTAATATGGACCTGCCAGAGGGCATCTCTTTTAATTCATTGTCGAGCGGCCCCTCGAATGATGATAAAAAAAATATGGCGATGGCCGTCCTACTTTCGATTGTTTTTATTTATTTGCTCATGGGGTTTTTATTTGAAAGCTTTATTTTACCCTTGTCGATTTTGCTAACAATTCCGCTTGCTATGATCGGCGTGCAGGTGGGGCATTTAATTGCGGGTATTGATATCGACAGTCTTGGCGTCGTAGGGGCTGTATTACTGGTAGGCGTTGTTGTGAATAATGGAATTGTATTAGTCGATTATATCCAGCGGTTGCGTGACGATGGCTATGAGCGTCGAGAAGCTATCTTAGTCGCTGCCAAAAGGCGCTTTCGTCCTATCGCTATGACGGCACTAACAACAATAATTGGCATGATTCCAATTGTCTTGTCTCCGTCGACAACTATGGGAGTAGAATTTACCAGTTTCGGTATTACACTGATTTGTGGGATGACAGCTGCAAGCTTCTTGACGCTCTTGGTTGTGCCCGTGTTTTACACGTTCTTCGATGATTTTCGTGAGGGTATGGCTAATTTATTGGCTCGGGCTGCGGCGTTTAAAACGTAAATTCAGGAGTAGGATTTTAAAAGCACTTTGATCTTCATTGTAAGGCCTGATGCTTTATAAAAATCTCGAATTAACAAATGCCATTCGTTGAACATAATCTTAATCGGGTTTTTGCTGTAAGAAGAATTACGGGAGCCGAAGTGACAGCTATTTTTTTCCTTAGCAAAAGTCCCAAATAATCTATCCCAAATAATAAACATAGCGCCAAAATTTTTATCAATATATTCTTCATTAGTGGCATGGTGTACGCGATGATGTGATGGGCTATTCATTACCCATTCAAACGGTCCGATATGTTTAATCTTTGTCGTATGAATAAAAAATGTGTAGTCATTCACGAGTGCACGACTCCATTGAATAAGCACTGGGCTGACACCAAGAAGTAATAAAGGAACAAGTGGAAACCAACAATAAAAATCGTTTAAAAATGAATTGCGCAGGTTGGTGGTTAAGTCGTATTCAGGTGAACTGTGATGCACTGAGTGGTCCGCCCACAGTAGGCGATATTTGTGAGCCAAGCGATGATAAACATAAAAAGCTAGATCTGCAGCGAAAATTGTAAAGATAACTAGCCACCAATTGATAGTAATCTCAAAAAATGCAAAAGAATAAATAAAAAACATTATTGAGAGTGTTATACCGCTTTCAATATATTTGGAAAAGAAATAGCACATAAGGCCGCAGGTGAGGTTGGGCCCGGCATCGCTATTGCTACCTTTTCGATACAGGATATAAATCATTACTATGATAAGAATCACAGCTCTTATTAGCAGAAAATACAATGCGCCCTGATTAAGAAAATTGAGGATGTTCAACGTAACTTCATTTCCTTTAGCGTAAAAGGCATAAGTAAAATATCTACTATTTCTATTTTTATTTATAGAGTTGTGATGCAGTAACACCGTTAATTCAGTGTTAGTTAAGATTATCGTTGCGACAATTTATCCTAAAGTGTAGTTTTGTTACCTGCACGAAGACCATACGTTGAATTACGTATTTTGCCCTAGCAATATGATTCCCAATTGGCTTACACTTTGACGCTGGTAAAAACTGGGTGGATAACATGACTGAGGCCCTCATCGATATTCCCGGCTATCGCTTAATTCGTAAGCTTGCAAAAGGTGGTATGTCGACGGTGTATTTGGCGGAACAGGTTTCGCTAAAGCGCGAAGTTGCGATAAAAGTGATGGCGAGCGAACTCAGCGACGACGCGGTATTTGGGCAGCGCTTTGAGCAGGAAGCACAAATTGCAAGCCAGCTGTCACATCCCAATATCGTTCCCATTATCGATTTTGGCGCGGTGTTTGGACCAGACAGCGCGATACCCAGTTATTACATCGTCATGGCTTATATTGATGGCCAAGATCTTAAAAAGTGTGTCAATAAGCTTTCGTTGGTTGCGCGCCTGAAGATTGTCGAAGGTGTTGCCCAGGCGCTTAGTTATCTGCACCAAAAAGGCTTTGTTCACCGCGATATCAAACCGCAAAATATCATTGTGCAAGGCGATGATCAGCGCGCCGTATTGACCGACTTCGGCATTGTGCGGCCGCAACAACACGATAACAATTTAACCAGTACCGGCACCACACTCGGGACGCCACACTACATGAGCCCCGAGCAGGCTTTAGGCAAAAAGGTCGATTATCGCTCAGATATATACAGTCTCGGTGTTGTTTTATTTTATGTTTTAGCCGGCCAAGTTCCGTTTGAGGCGGAGTCAAGCGTCGCCGTTGGCCTCAAGCATTACACCGACCCAATCCCGCTGCTCGACCCGCCTTTTGATTGTTTTCAGCCGATAGTCGATCGCGCGATGGCAAAAAAGCCGGCTGACCGCTACCAGTCGGCGGCGGAGCTTGGCGAAGCTATTAGTGCTATTTCGCTGGCTAATATAGAGGCCATTGTGCAGTCCATAGCTGCAACTGATGATGACGAGACGCGTGTTTTTTCGACCACGACTCACGATCGACCGACTGTCCAAGAGACGGAAAAAAAAGGCCTGACACATTTTTTTGTCGGTGGTTTAAGCGCGGTAGCTGTGATCGCGTTGGCGGTTTTCATATGGAATTTAGTCGGCGACCGTAAGACTCCGGAAGCTGATAAAGAAGTCGTGCAAGGGATCTCCAAGCGTGTGCAGGAGGAAAAATTACAGCCTGACGAAAGCGCGATAATTCACGAGAGCGCTGCGCCTCATGAAAGCGCAACACCTCGCGAAAACACTAGGGTGGCCGAGCAGCAGCCTGTACCAGAAGTCGAACCTCAACAACCGATAATAGAGGTAGATGTGGATGAAGTTCTGCGCATGGAAGAGCCAGTAACGGAACGAGAGCCAGAGGTTGAACCCGAATCCGAATTCGCTAGCGAGCCCGTGCAGAAAACCGCTGAGCGCACATCCGGCGATGGTAAACGCTTGGTTGTTGTTCCAATTGAAGAAGACGAAGCGCAGGAGCCCATGACGGTACTTCGCGAGCAGAAAATCGCGCAGTCAAAGCCGCCTGCATCCCCAACAAAACCTGCCTCACAAATAAAACCCCGGCCAACGCCTGAAATTAACAAGCCGCGTGCAATAGTGGCCGGCAATTTATTTTGCGATTACCGGCTGACTAAGAACTGGGATAAAGGCTGGCAAGCGACGGTGACACTGCGCAATCCCAGTGGGCAAACGCTCAACGACTGGTATGTGCGTATGGCCTTACCCGGCGTTGCGATTACTGAATCATTTACAGCTCGGGTAGACAGGCAAGGTGAAGACTACGTGTTGTTACCGAATTCGTTTAATCGACGATTGAGACCAGGGCAAACGATCGAGCTGGGCTTTCAAGGCAGCGGCAGAGCGGTAATGCCGCCACTCTCATTTATTGAATGCTCGGGCACTTGATGCAAGACAACGCGTTCGGTTAACAGCCACTAAGCAAAGCCCCTGCCCAAGGCAAAGCTATTTCTTTAGTTAGCTCGCAATCCCACTTTGCTGCCTCGAAACTTGAACATTATTTTAATTTCGCTAAAGTGCGGGGCGTCGTCGCGTTTCTAATTAGCCTCGAATACGGGTCAATGCGATGACAAGCGAGGGAACCGCGCAGCAGAGAATAACAAGTACATACTCACCGCTGTTCCATGAATTCTGAGAGGCAGGGGTCGGGTCCTATTCTTGAAAATAGGACCCGAGCTGTGTCTCGGTGGTTAATAGTGACGCCACAGATTATGGGACAGCTTTGATATTAATCCTTTTGAATTGATCTACCGGAGTGACTGGCGTGTACCCAAAAAACATAAGCTATCGCGTGCTTTTAACCGCGATTTTTGCCCTTTTATTCGGGGCTTGTTCAAAAAAAGAGGCGGAGCAAACTGAAGCAGCGCCGCAAGCAACCGCGGAAAAAACTGCACCCGCTAAACGTCCCAACATTATCTTTATTCTTGCTGACGATATAGGTTTTGCCGACATCGGCATCAATGGGCAAAAGAACTTCACTACGCCCAATATCGATAAATTAGCAGCAGCGGGGATGAACTTTACCAATTTCTATGCCGGTTCTGCCGTCTGTGGACCGTCACGTTCAGTATTGATGACTGGCCTGCACACTGGGCGGACTCCAATTCGCGCCAATACAATGGAGTATAAAAAAGAAGATGGCACGATTGGCTACAAGCCCGCGAGCCTTAAGGAAGATGAATTGACGGTTGCGGAGGTTTTGCAAGACGCCGGTTACCAAACAGGGCTAATCGGAAAGTGGGGTTTGGGCGAAATGCACGATAGCGGCAACCCGTTGAAAAAAGGCTTCGATTATTTTTACGGTATGGCCAACCACATTCACGCGCATAATCACTTTAGCGGCTTTGTCTGGCGCAACGAAGAAAAAGTTAAATTAAAAAATGAGCCTATTCCAGTCGAGTGTTCTTACTGTTATAAATTTGGCTTTGATGGTGATATCACGCCGTTGGAAAAGCGCTTTGAGTATGTTGATACGCTAATGCGTGAGGAAGTAGAAGCGTTTATTGAGCGCAATGCAAAAAGTGATAAGCCGTTCTTCCTGTTTTATTCGATGATCGCGCCTCACGCTAATAATGAAGCGGAAAAAGTCGATTGGGCGCACGGTATGGAAATTCCGGATTACGGTGAGTTTGCTTCCAAGGATTGGCCTGACGAAGCCAAAGGGTATGCTGCGATGATGCGCCATGTTGACGACTCAGTTGGTGCGGTTGTTGAGATGCTAAAAAAACAAGGTATTGCAGATAATACCTTGGTTATGTTTAGCGGTGATAATGGTCCACACTCTGAAGGTGGTAACGATCCTGATTTTCACGATTCCAACGGAACTTTGCGCGGTATTAAACGCGATTTGTACGAAGGTGGCATTCGTATGCCAACTTTCGCATGGGGTCCGGGTATTGTGAAAGGTAATACGACTTCCGATCATATCGGTTATTTTGGCGATATGATGGCGACTTTTTCCGAGTTGGCTGGTGTAAGCGATAAAGTACCCGAGGGTTTAGATTCGATTAGTTTTGTTAATGAGTTAAAAGGCAATTTTGATCAACAGCAAGACCACGAATATGTTTATTGGGAATTTTTACTAAAAGGCTCCTCACAAGCAATACGCATGGGTAAATGGAAGGCGATACGCTTGCCGCTTTTAACAGGCCCGATCGAGTTATATGATTTGGAAAATGATCCAGGTGAAACTACGGATGTTGCAAAAGATCATCCCGATTTAATTTCTAAGTTTGAAAAGATTATGCAGGAAAATTATATTGACGACCCGCATTGGGTGCCGAGTAAAGAAATGGGCTCACCTGATCGGCTGCGTCAAAGGGGTAAAAAGTGGAATAGTGGGTAGTTTCTTTTTGTAAATTCACCCTCTTAAAAAAGCCGCTCTAAAAATCTTTGGGGCGGCTTTTTTATTTGGTTTCTATTTTTAACGTAAACTTTCATAATGATTCAACACCGAGACAGGAATCGGGGGCATTTTCAAGACACGGGCTAGGCGCCCCCCCCCTTCATACATCCATGTAGGCTCGATCGCGCGAGCACTGACAATTGCTCCTTCAACATCAGCATTTCCTCCTTCCATGGAGGTCATCCGGCGCGCGACGGTCTTGAAAATGCCCCCCGATTCCTGTCTCTCAGCTTTTGCGACATGGTAATTTAAGTGGGTTGCTTTTTTTTATTATTTTCTATTTTTTATGTAACATTTCTTAATAGTTTAACTAACTTAATTATCTCAGCTTAAACCTCACTTTAACGATAACCCTCCATCTACAACAAGCGTATGCCCGACAACATAGCTTGATTTATCGGAAATCAGCCAATCGATTGCGTTGACAATTTCGGTGGGGTCAGCAAAGCGTTTGATTGGCACAATACCCTCGACGTCTTGACGTATATTGGGGTTGTGCTCAGCCCTTGCTTCCCACCTGGGAGTCCAAGTAACACCCGGAGCAACAGAGTTCACACGAATGTTATTGGAAATGGCTTCCAAAGCAATGGATTTTGTCAAACTTTCAACAGCATGTTTCGAGGCGCCGTATATCGCAGCGCCGGGAATAGGCCGAATACCGTTGATAGAAGTGACATTTACAATACTTCCGTTTTGCTTGATAAGGTTAAGCTCATGCTTTAAACACAAGATGACGGACCAAAGATCAGATTCTAAAGTTTCTCGCATTGAATCAATTTTTACGTCATTAAAGTTGCCTGATGAAGCGAGTTTTGGCGATGCGTTATTTATTGCAGCGTCTAAATTATCGTGTTTTTGCTTTATCGTATTGAACATTGTAGTGACATCATTCTCGTTCGCTACATCGCAGGCGTAATATTCAACTTTTTGAAGCTCTGGAAATTTCTCTTTGTTTTTGTTCCATGTAGAAATTTCTCTGGAACAGCAGATAACATGCCAGCCTTGTGCAAGAAAATTCTTAACGCATTCCAAACCGATGCCCTTGCTTCCACCCGTGATTAATATTTTTTTCATTATTACCTCCACTTAGATTTATTGTTTTGATAAAAAAGAGAAGTGTTTCTTTTATCTTCGAGTAATAAGTCCGAATATTCGCTGGGAAGGTGTTGGCAAACTTTAGACAATTCGTTTAAGGTTATGTCTACTAAGCTCTTAACTGATAGTGTTCCATATTCTTTAAAGGGCTTTAATTGGCTAGATAATACTTTCAAAATCCTTTCCTTTAGCCAGCCCTGCTCGAACCCTGACCACTCGCCGGTAATGCACCTAAGGTTATCCCCAACTCCCGGGAGTACTTCATACCATAAAATATGATCAATTTCCTTTGGTTCGAAGTCCGATTGCTTTATCGTTTTTGCGATATATTGGTAGGAAGCTTCATTTAATTCTGTATCTACGAATAATTCTGATAGTGCTTCCCAAATAGGTAGGCGCCTTTTTATTTCTTCCTCGGATAATATTGAAGTTCGATTCGTCACTTATTGCACCAATGATCAGCGTTTGAGAATAGGTTTGCTAAACACCTCAAGCAGAGGCTACATATACACCACTACCCATTAATATCACACCCAAATTCCCGCGCAGCGCGTAGCATTTTCCGTATGAATCGATTTATTTAGCTGCAGTTCAGCTAACTTTTAGCATGGCTATTTGCACAAGCCTTATTTATTTCGCTCAAAGATACAATCCTATAACCGCGCTTATTTAATTTTGGTAAAACTCTATTAAGTGTATCGACAGTCTGTTTACCCATCTCTTTAGAATCATGGAGCACAATAATCGAGCCGGAGCGCACGGACCAACCGATATACCATGACAGAATTGGCGAAGACTTAATGATATGATCATAGGGGAAAACGTCACCCAGCGCTAGCTTATAGCCGTAGCCTTCTATGATACTTAGTACCCGAGCGTTATACCTGCCTTTTCCTGGCCGGAACCATTTGATTTCTTGGTGACGGCTTAACAATTGATGTGTGTCGTCGATGCTCTTGATTATTGATTCTGCCTTAGGTTTTGTCGATGCTTCGTCTTTAAAGGTATGGTTGCCCAACTCATGTCCAGCTGCGACGATATTTTTTAGCAATTCATCATCTGCTCTTTCCCCAATGATAAAAAATGTAGCTGAAGCATCGTACCTGTGTAATATATCTAATATTTCCTCAGTGGTTTTAGGGTCAGGTCCGTCGTCAATTGTTAAAGCGATAATCTTATCAGAGCACGAGAAATTGAATATTGCGTTTTTTGCGAATATTGGCCCGAATACCCTAATTACATCTGCATGGAATACTACAAAGCATATAAGTAATGACAAAGGCAACAGAAAATATACCAGCTGTTTCGACATGGTATCGCTATATGTGAAAAGTGTGGTGAGTGAGCAAGTGGGGACTATAACCGATATTAATACTATTAATGTAGCGACTAAAAATTTCATTGCCTTATACAGTATTTAAATGCCCACATGTCGTCATCCCGTGCTTGACACGGGATCCAGTGCAGAAGGGTGATAGAGAAGGCTTCACGCAAAAATATGGCGTTTATTAATTGGTTTATTGTGGACATCATAATACCGCCGAATCCGAATTGGATCGACCTTTGTACGCAGACCACTGGATCCCGTGTCAAGCACGGGATGACGAATGAGTAGATTGAAAGTGATGACGGATGAGCAGCTTGAAGGTGATGACGGATGAGCAGCTTGAAGGTGATGACGGATGAGCAGCTTGAAAGTGATGACGGATGAGCAGATTGAAAGTGATGACGGATGAGTAGATTGAAGGTGATGACGGATGAGTAGATTGAAGGTGATGGCGGATGAGCAAATTGAAAGTGATGACAAATGATAAAATTGAAAGTAATGCTGGATAGCTAAACTGAAGGTTCTGATACAAGCAGTATTTAACAAATTCGTCAATTTGATCGCCATTTCCGTGCTTTGCACCTTCATGCCGGAAAATTACCGCAGGCGGCTGTCGATTGAAATTGTATAGGCTTTTTATCCCGGTGCGAATATTATTTCTTTCCTGCGATCGATAAAATCAATTTAAAAACATCCGTCATATGATAGCGCTCAAACTCAAATTCTTTTGGTCCAATTAATACCGGACCTTCCATAGGGTTGTCTTCCAATCGACCGTGACTACCTTTAACCAATGAGGCATCAAGGGAAATTAAATCCATCAATACACGCTGGCCCAACTTTTTTCTCACTAGTTTGCTAGCAACTTTAATTCCCGGTGCTTTTATCTTGGGGTCGATAAATAGTTCTACAGGGTCATAACCAGGTTTGCGGTGGATGTCCACTGTGCGGGCGAAATCGGGGGCGAATTTATCATCCATCCAGAAATAATAGGTAAACCATACTCGACTATCAGCAATAGCGACTAAATCACCGGAGCGTGCATGATTTAGATAGTATTTAACCTGTTCTTCTTTATCCAAAACTTCGGCAATGCCCTGGGTGTTTTGCAATAGTGTCTTAACTTCGCTTTGCTTAGTTAGGTCGTTTAAATAAATATGTGCACATTGATGATCACTCACTGCAAATGCGACAGACGCTCCGCAATCGAGCGTCTCAAAATTATGAGTTTTGTCAACCGTTTTACGCACTTTTATATATCCGTTTTCGCGCAATATACGGTTAATGTGAACCGGCGTATCGACTTCACAAATGCCATATTCAGAAACAACTAAAATCTCCACTCCTTCGTTTTGATAAAATTCGATTAAATCACCGCAGATCGCATCAATAGCTTTTATATCTTGGTTGATAGCTGGGTTATACGGACCAAGGCGTTGCAGGTTATAGTCGAGATGGGGAAGATAAACGAATTGTAAGTCGGGGCGGTTAAGTTTGAATTCTTCGATAGCTGCGTTGGCTATCCAACGACTGGAATTGATGCCGGCTTTTGGGCCCCAAAAATTAAAAAATGGAAATTGACCAATTTTTTCTTCAATTTTCTGATGCAAGCCCTCGGGTGTTGAGTAGAGGTCAAAAATTTTGCTGCCGTCGGCTAAATAGTGTGGGCGCGGTGTTATGCTATGATCGACTTTGGCGTACATGTTATACCACCAAAATAAATTCGATACCTTGAAATCTGGGTTTGCGATACGTAAACGGTCCCAAACTTTTTCAGCCTCGACAAGCGCATTATTTTGTTTCCAGAAACCAACTTCAGCAAGCTCCTTAAAATACCAGCCATTGCCAACGATACCGTGAGCGTCGGCATTTTTCCCGGTAAGCATTGCCGATTGTGCCGTGGTCGTAACAGCGGGAAACACACCTTGCAGTGGTCTCGAAAATCCATCGTCAGCCAAACGTGTTAAATTGGGCGTATTTTTACCTAACATGCTTGGCGTTAAACCGACCACATTAAGGACTGCAATTGGAGGTGCCATTATTTAACCTGTTTTTTATTGCAAGAGTAGTTGATGTTGCGTGAGCTGAGATTCAAGCCAAGCTAGCTCGTCTGTAATACCTTGTATCAAATCGAATTTATCATGGCTACCCACGGGTGTCTCGCGTTTGGCATATTGTAACCATGTATACGTTTCAACTTCGAGAATGGGCCGACAACTTGGCGTTTGCTGCAAAAACTGAAAAACATCCTGGAGCTTAGATTGTGTGGTTTTGAGACCGAGCTGAGTAAATGAATGAACGTTAATTGGAACGTGGTAGTGGATATGCCACGGGCAATGAAATAAATTTTCGTCACATTGAGTCAGTATTTCCGGGCCGAGGTCGCCAAACCTGCACACGTTTCCTTCTTTTGTCAGTACCTTAACCTGGTGCAAGAATTTTGGCTCGTTAAATTGATGAATCAAAGTCTCGAGGTCGTTGCGATTTTGGATAAAGGCAGCGGGTGCGTTGGATACTTGGATCTTACCTATGCGAATTTCTGCCTGGTTAATTGCTCTTAACGATTGTTTAACGTCTTCATGCATTACAGCTTGATGGCAGGTATCATAGCAGCAGCCGAGGTAGCGATAAATAACACCTGAGTCAATTCCGAGTTTTTTTGCGGTGAGCTGTAGATCCTCGGAGAAAAAAGTTATTAACTGTTCAGTATTTTCCAGCGCGCAATCTGGTTCCATTTCTAGACAAAGCAGAATATGCTTTCCAGTTTTGTTTTCGAGCTTTTCTAGGTTTGACGCAACCTGACATAAATTCTTAGCAGCTTCGTTATGTTGTTCCGCGCTCCATTTTTTTGCGTAGCCTAGCGGTAGTGTGGAGATCGGCGCTATTTCTGCACCCGGAGGAAGTAAATCGTTAAATAATTGCGCGAGTTTTAGCGTATAGTCGACACGCGTGGACTCAGCCCAAGTAGGTAAATATACTTTTTGTTTTACTTTTTTCTGATGAAAGTCTCCATAAGGGAAACCATTTATGGTGCTTAATACAAGCCCGTTCTCATCGAGCGTATTTTTTAGCTGCTGTTTTTTTTCTTTTGAAGATGAGAGTGTTTGCGCGCACTGATTAGAAAACCAGAGCCCGGCGGCCATTTGCTTTAATTCCCTGCGCTTGCGAACTGGATTAATCCAATCACCAATATTGTTAATAAGACTTAAATAATCAGCACCGGGATGCACATTGCTGCAATAAGTGAGCGCTTCTTTTTTCCACTGGGTCATAGTCTAAAATAATGATCGAAAACTTATTTTTCGATGATCGGGTCTTGATCGCACAGAACACGATTATCGTTACACGTTTGCGCCAGATCAACGTGAATCATTTTATTGGCTAGGTCATCGCGAGTCTTTTACTCAGGAATCGGCAAATGGGTAACAAGGCGAGAATCACCGCAGCTATCATGTAGTGTCCAGCAGCAATTGCCATTAGCGCATCAAGCGGAATTATACCAATTATCATCCAAACCACAGTCGCCTGTACGTTTTCAGGCGTGAAGCCCCGGAATGTCAAAAATAGGCGTTGGGCGATAGCGGCGCTAAACAGAATGACAGCTGCCAAGCCAATCCAGTTCCCGTTATAAAAATAAAGGTTGATAGCGATAATAACTGCACAGCAAAGCCCTAGTAAAAATGCAACAACAAACATTGCATTGGGATTTTCTGCCCGCGTTTCCTGCTTGCTCAAATAGGTTAGCGCGGCGATATAGAAAAATATCGGCAACGGCAAAATCCAGCTCTGCACGCTCAACGGTATCAGGCTGAGCCCAAGCATCCAGTTGCCGTAACGGCACATTGCCATAGTGGCAGCGCCGGCGATACCGTTCTTTAATATTCCGTCATAGAGAATGATGCAGAGCGCAAGGGCAATTGCGACGTAGAGCGTTTGCATCGAAAGCGTGCTAGCGAGAGCTAGTGAAAGGACGAATAGCGCGAGGCAAAGTGTCCACGCTGCTGGGACGGCAATGGCTTTCGCAGGTAGTGGGCGATTCGGGCGTTCATTTAAGTCTTCTTGAAAATCGAGAAGATCATTAAGTGTCATTCCGGCATAGTAGAGGCTGAGGCTAGTGAGGCAGAGAACAACCAAACTGCCAAGGTGGGGGGTATTTGAGGCAATAAATGCTGCTGCCAAAATATTGCTGACAGCGGTTAAGCCGTTGGGTGCGCGAATTAATTGCAACCAAACGAAAATTTTGCGCAAGCTGGAGCTAGGCGGCATTAGCTAGTTTGAGCAGCGAGTCAATCGCGTCACGCATGGTGTCCACGTCGATTTCGTTAACTTCGACACCACTTCCGATTTCGTCCAGCACCGTAATGCAAAGCTTGCCGCCCAAGTGTTCTTTAAATTCGTGTAAGGCTTGTCCAATATCGAGCGAGTCAAGGGCTGGGTGTTGCAGTTTAAAACCCACCTTGGACAGTAGCATAATGATTTTGTCGAGCTCTTCTGCAGCGAGACGCCCGATACGATGTGAATAAATAGCGTCAATAGCAATTCCAATCGCTACGGCCTCCCCATGGCGCAGTTCATTGTTAGTCAGTTCCTCAAGTTTGTGTGCCGACCAATGGCCGAAGTCAAGTGGTCTAGCTGAACCTGATTCGAAGGGGTCGCCATGGCCTGCGATATGGTTTAAATGCCATCTCGCACCTTTGATAATCATATTTTCCATTGCTTGACGTTCGAAGGACGCAAGTTGCTGGCGTTGTGAGAACAGCTCGTTAAAAAAAGTTTTATCTTTGATCAGGGCCACTTTAATTGCTTCTGCAATGCCCGCGCGTTTGTCGCGGCTCTCTAAGGTCTCTAGCAGTTCAAAGTCGCATACGACAGCGTGGGGAGGCACAAATGTCCCCAAAAAGTTTTTGCGCCCTTGTAAATTAATCGCGTTTTTGACTCCAACAGCGGCGTCGTTTTGAGCGAGCACCGTTGTTGGAACGCGGATGAGTCGAATGCCTCTGTGTGCTGTCGCTGCCGCATAGCCGACGGCATCAATTACAGCTCCTCCGCCGACAACAACGATGTACGAATGGCGGTCTATCTTATGATCGACAACTGCCTGATAAACTCGCTGTACGGCTCGGTCATCTTGTTTGCAGGCTTCGCCGCCGTCGATCACTAGAGTCGGTAACACTGTAAGATGGTGGGCGTTGAAGTATTGCTCGATTTGCGTAGCGAGAGTCGGGTTTTTGCGTAATACGTTAGAGTCCACGGCAGGGAGAATGGCTGGAGATGGGTCGCGATTCTCTATCAGCTCCACCACAGACAAATTGTGCGGGTCGAAAACAGCGCGGGTAAAGACAACAGGATAGGAATATCGAACCTCGAATTCCTGCATTATACGGGTGCTCTCGGGCGAGTCAGTAGGTTTTGACGTCATATCAAGTGTATAAAAAATCTACAGATAACCACTAACTGTATCGATTTGGCGCAAAGGGTGCAATGGCTTATTCAGCCTATTTCGGCTTTTGAGAAATTGTGTGGGTGAATCTGCGTTGTATTACTGCAATAAAACGCCAGCGATTGCTGGATATAAAAGAGACAGTGATTACCATACTCCATTGTTCACGTCGTCCGACCTTAGCTTCCAAAAAGTTTGTTAGAGCCTTCCTTCGATTGATACCGGTGAAACCAGCGGTGCAAAGAGCAGAGCTAGTAAAACGATTAAACAGGCTAGGCCGACTGCAAGTCTGTAGCTGCTCTCCCTTGAAGCTCTCCCACGTAGCGCGGTCTTAATAAATTTCAAATGAAGAAATAGGTGGCCGGTCATCAATAATAAAAATACAACTGAAGCGTAAAAATGAATATCTCCCCAATCGTGCCTTGTCATTCCCCATATGCTGTTGCCCCCACTTCGCGGAGGAAGTGAAAATTTGAGCAGCATTCCGGTCGACATCATTACCAGTAAACCCAGAAACGAAAGGAAGTCGACAAGTTTTATCAGCTCGGGCTTCTTCATGGTAGGAATGGATAGTTTGAACATTGTCGAGTTGAGTGTTTAATTTTTAAATTGCTCAGTGTGAGTTCGACAGCAAAAATCCAGCTCAGGCATATGATAAGGGCGACTCTTTATCTCAAGCTGACTTCAATCAGCTTTTTAGTTGTGGCGTAAAATTGGTGTGTTTTCTTATCCCAAAGTGGTACCCTCGCCACTCAAAAAATCATAATAACGAACGGGTTATCTAGAACCTATCTCAAGCAATAATGACGAAATGAAAGGCGTGATGACGATGGTTTACTCTTTGCTGAGCCGTGTGGCTGTTTTGGCATTCTTCTTAATATTCATCCCAGCAGTGGCGGCGGCGAAAAAGCCTAATATCCTGCTGATCATGGCTGATGATTTGGGCTTTGATTCAGTTGAGTCCTACGGTGCGAATGACTACAGCACTCCCAACATGACCAAGCTTGCTGAACAAGGTATTCAATTTAATCAGGCTTATGCAACACCCCTGTGCACCAACACCCGCGTGCAAATTATGACGGGTAAATATCAACATCGTAATTGGCAGGGCTTTGGTCTCTTACACCCGAACGAAAAGACTTTCGGCCACTATATGAAAGAGGCGGGTTACAAGACCGCTATGGTGGGTAAATGGCAGTTGCA
>JANQJB010000039.1 GCA_028281865.1 Marinagarivorans sp. | reverse complement strand
TAACAGAATTCCTTTAAACTCGTCTAAGCTAAATTCAGCAAAAATACCTAATTCACCGACAACAAAATTCGGGCTGCCATAGCCGATCGCTATCATCGGGCCAATAACAAAATGCTCTTGCGTTGGAGGGAAAACGCGACGTAAATCGCTAATAACTCTGTTTGCATTAGCTAACAACCAGCTGGGCTCTGGAAACAATATTGAATCCAAGGTTCCGCTCAAGATGCCCTCACGCAGCACATCAACCTTCATACTGCGATTAACGCCAATTAATCCGCCGACACCCGATAAAGTAAAGCCCATGGATAATTGAATGGGCGGATCAAAAATAACACCAATGCTCACAAGCATTGAAAAAGTGCTATTACCGTTGGGTAGCTTAGTCGTAATCAAGCCAATGGCGGTAACGGAAACTTCGCCCAATTTCAATGCCATAATACCGGCGTAACGTTCATTTTTTGTATCGAAGGTTAGAAAACCACCACCGGTTGCGATACCGCTGTCCAATACAAACCCGGCGCCCTTCGGGGGCAAAAAATCGAGACTTAATTTAGAGTCCGGTAAATGATTGGCAAGCTTTAGTTTTGAACTAAAACCGATAGCCTCTACGGAGGCGGCAAAAGGACCGAGTTGACTGCTCAAGTCGGCACTGACGTTAAGGCTTAAATCTTCGACTAAATCAAGCTCAAGACCTATGGCGTCAATTCTCAATATTCTTAAATCGAGATCTAGGGGAACACGCAGCGCTAAGCCGGCCCCGCCATCGAAAGAAACGCCATTTAAAGAGGACCACTGCAGCGTTGCGGAGAGAGCAGCATCAAGTGTCGCATCACCAATAATAGATTTAAGGAACGAATCCGCGGAGCCGATATCAAGATGAATTTCTAAATCTTTTAAAGCCAGTGTCACTAAAACTTCTGTTTCAGAAAAATCGCTGCGTAAACCTAAGCGCGTAGAAAACGAGCCGTAGCGAATATAAGATTCATTACGTGTACCTAATAAATAATTTTCTGCTTGATTACCCAGCGTTAAACCCAAGGCACCATTGATCTCCTGCACACTGCCCAATAACTCCGCACCTTCAGCGCTTACCGCAATTATCGGTCCGCCATCAATTCCACCTTCTATATCGAGCGTCAACTGCTCCGCAATCGGAATTGATATTCCGGCGTCCACACTGAGCTGAGGCATTAATGCGATTCCTTTTATCGAAGGCTCTGCGGTAGATGTCTCTGTCGTTGAGCTTTCAATAAGCGGCGCTAGTACCAATAGTATTTCTGAAAAAACCTCAGTCTCTAGACTATTATCAATCTCCGAACTATCGTCAATATCTAGACCAATAACTTCTTCGATGCCGGATAAGCTGAGTGTGCTTAACGATTGGTAGAGGGATATAAAAACGCTGTTAGATTCCGGCGGAACGACAAGCTGCGCATTGTCATCAAGTTCGATTGAAGGCGTCGCCTCCCATCTTGCAGGGATACCCAGAATATGCAGAACGCTTACAAGCTGTTCTGAAAAATGGGTGTAATTGAACTCGCCATCGTCACAATATTTATCTTTAATTAACTGTTCCGGATCGGAAAATAGCTTTGGTAATTTATCCGCATGCAGCGTTTTTCGGGTATAGATAAGGTTGCGTCCGGGCACACTCTGACGTGACACTTCGACAACACCAAAAAATTGGAATAGCGCAAAAACCAATGGCGCGCGGTACTCGATATAGCTGAGCAAAATATCGTTGGCAGCTAATTCCAAGGAGTAACCAATATTGGCATCGACTAGCTTTTGTTCAAAATTCTGTGGCAAGTGGGCAATAACATTAACTAAAGCTGCAATACCAACACCCAACTCCACAAAATTTAGCCATTGCTCCTCGATCGGCTGAGAAAAATCAATTTTTCCTATTGCTTGTTCAGCATTCTGAACAGCAGCATGAGCCTCGAGTAAATCGTTATCATCCAAGCCTTCAAACTCGATTCCCATACTTTGAAACCAAAATATTACTTCTTCGGGAGAACTTAATCGGCTTTTTACTACTTGAAGAAAGACAACAAACTCGTCGGCTATTTTGTCAAATGTGCTTGAATTTTCTTTCATAAGCCACTTTTTCTCTCTAGCCAAGTAAAAAACAATCGCGTATAGGACCTCGACCAAATTTTCAACGGATTCTGCGAGTCTTCTGAAAAAAAGTTAAAGTGAATTAATTCCGATTTGCTAACGGAATCGATACCTTTTCTTCTCACACGTTTTAATAGCTCGTAATAAAAAAATAAGCACGCAAATTCATAAACCTGATTGCTAGTTTGCTCTAGTAAATGTTCATCCAAAACAAAATTTGCACTGGCATTTTGCCCACTTAAGATTTCAACAAAAGTGGAGTACCTTGTAGTCGAGTTGTAAGCGCTTGATGGCCGCAAATAGTATTGCTCAAATATCTCCGATAACGACACGTCCAAATTATCTAAAGGATGATGTCGAGCACCCATTGAAAACCCAAGTATATGACTCTTCATAACAAAGGGATCAATATCACCGACTAAATCAACAGTTGGGCTTTTGCTTCTCCCATGGTTAAAAACATCGACACGATCTAATTCCGACCAATTTGTGGTTGGATTTGCATAAATTTCTTCTAAGACTCGCATCGCTACCTGCGAACCCAAATCTCCAATCCAAGTAACGAAGTCAACATTTGATACCCTCGGCGCTGCTGGAACCTGGGAAAAAAATTCTAAAAAGCCGGTTAAGTCGCCGATATCCAGTTGTAAAATATTTTCGATATCGAGAACATCGATGTCTTTAACTTCCGCAGGACAAAACATCGCATCTAAGCCACAATAGACATGCCCAACATCAACACCCTCGATAATGACAGAGTCTTTAATTGCGGATAATAAAGACGCACCTAAAAGAGATTCGGGAGTTGGTTCATTTCCCTGGGCGCCATCGAACCTTTTTCCGCAGGGTATTACCAATTGAAATAGATGGTCTCCGTAATAAATTTGTCTAAACAAAGCAAGCACATCACGAGAGCTATAATTAGCCGGCACGGTTTGCTCGACTTCTTTTATCAACTCGATATAACTAGCGAAATCATTCGCAGGCCTCAGAGGCAGAGGTACCGTAGCGAATGAACCGGTCGCAGGTGGCAAAGGTTTTGCAAAATTACCGTCAAGATCGAACCACTGTGCCGCGATATAAAAAGTAAACTTCTTTAATAGACTGTCTTTTTTAAGCGAAGCTTTGATCTTATGCTGATCGGCCACATAAAAATCTATTTCTGCACCAGAAGGATTGTTTGCTACACCCATGTAAACGACACTGTGACCAACGTTAGCCGCAGGTAGAACTTCATCGGAGTCAGTGACAAACTTCTCAACAAATTTTATATAGGTGGCTTCGTCCTTCCATATCTGTAATATGCTGCCTGGCGGTAAGGCAGCAAGCTCTTCATCACTCAAATTTTCGTACAGTAGATAACTTTTACCTTCATCATCGACTTTCCTTCGATACCGATTACGAATAGAAGTAAACCCCGCATAGGTTAATGCCCCTACTGCACTAGCACCGGCAAATTTTCGCAGTAGAGGTACATCTTGCAACGGTGGTTCTTTTGGGGTTTTGATGCTCACATTGCTGGGTACGGTCTTTCCTTTACACCAATATTGAAGCCGTTTTCGATGTATCTGCCACAATGCCATAAATGCCATTTTTTGTTTTTCTGAAAAATCAAAGCCAATTGGAATTCTAAACTGCCGAGTTTCCTCCTGATCCTCCTGTCCTGCCGGTAGTTCTTTTTTAACCAGAGATCGATTAAACGACGGAACCCATTTCCAATATTCTTTGAACAAGGCCTCGACCCTCCAAAGCGTCATTGTGCTGCAATCCACTGTACCGGGCGCCTGTCCAAAAAACTTTTTTTTCTCTACAAGCTTGACTAATTTTTCTGCTGCAGAAGAAGGGTAGCTCGCTTGTAGAAAATGCGACCCGCTCCCTGCTCTTGAAAAACCAACTCTGTGCGCCATACAACCGAAAAAAACCCTTTCCAGGTGAAGTCGGCAAACCCGGCAAAAACCTATTTTTTTTAAATTAATATTGGCAGGAAGTTGAGCCTTTGCATGAAAGCTACGCATAATGCAATCCGCAGAAGGCCGAAATACATTTTCTCGCCAGCCCCCACCGCCTTCGATTAAATTTGGCTCATCCATTTGCAAACGTCGATTTTTACCCGAAAGATAATCAATCTCGTTAACCTGGGACGGATTAGGATGCGACAGAATACTTATGTTTTTGCTGAGCTTATTTCTCGCTTTAATAAATTGACTCTTACTCTGCGAAGAATTTGGATGAGTCACTCTGGATATAGCACCGGCAGCGGCCCCATTGTAGCGCGACTTCTTGGAAAATTTACGCCACTTAAATCGCTCGACGTTGTACTCAACATTGTTCGGTGGCTGTGTACCCGACTCAAGCATATCTGCGCTAATCTTCGTTGCCAAGTTAGGTGGCCAATCGTAGGTCTCCACTCCACTGAAACTCAGAAAACTATCGCCACCATTTTCGTATTCACGCCCCAAGCCCAAACAAATTCCAAACTCATGAGCCAATCTTAAGCCAACAAAATTCGGAGCAGAACCAAAGATCGAAGTACTTCGGTCTAAATCTTGCCAGAGTGTTAGTATGGTATAGGGTACGACGCAGCTACGTTTAATTTGCTTCCATTGTTCCTCTGTTAAATCACCATCCGCTGGAACGAATAAAGGCGGAAGTTCATTTTTTGATTTGGTATACACCTGGTCAGAAGCATAAGATTTGTTTACAACGCAAATGATTCGATCACTCGTGTCGCCCGAAAGCCATTTTTGTCTTGCAGAAATAGGCCGATCGGTGCCGGGAACTCTGATTGTTAAGTTTGCAATTATGTTATAAATTTTTTGCTCTTCTTCTGTCCATAAAACACCTTTGTTCTGATTAAATTGAATATCAAATTGGCTGGATAACGAGTCGTTGGTTGTCCCCTGTACATCCATCATGGAGGCATGAGCCCAAACACCAATACTATTTCTTGCAATACTAAAAGGGTATACCTTAAACAGCGACTCCGTAGCTAGCCGACAAAATTGTAAAAATGCATCTAAATCATCGTCAGTATTACGAAAACCATCTGCAATAAATAGAATATATAATGAAGGAGGTTGCCCAGGTTTGTTAATGACATGAGGTTCCATTATAAATTACCCATCAATTAATCAGGTTGTAGGATAGAATCAAATCGCAAACCACTTTCAATTTCGCCACGACCGGCCACAACTTCACGACCCGTCCAGATATGTGTACTGCCATCTGTCCAGCGACATTTTTGTTTTGTTACACGGACGCGAAGCCCTATCGGAGGTAAGGCTTCCTCGTGCAAGACGACCAATGCCGAGTCATTGTGAAAACCCAATAATTCACTGCTAACAGATAACGGTGCCAAATATCTTGTATCCTTCACCCAATTTAAATTCTGGTCTGCTAGCTGCAATCGTTTTTCGACCTCACGCAAAAATCCGTCATCAAGCATATGGCTATTATTAATAAGATTTTCGACGGGGTTTAGAAATTTCGCTCGCAGATAGAGGTCTCCGCGCGCTTGAGAACGTTTGGGTTTTAACGGGTGCCAGTTAAGTGGGGGTACATCGACTAGCTGATATTGAGGTAACGATTGCGACCCATCTTTATCAGATAACTTAAGACCGAGTTGATAATAACGTTGTAGCGCAAGTTGCTTTAACAGCGCAACTTTTTGCTCCCCGCCCGATATGCTCAACCCTTGCATAGCAGAATCAATATAACGCAATAATTTTTCTAAATTTTCTTTTTCTTGCTGTTTCGCAAGTTCGAGCAACTCCAAATGCCATTCGCTGGTGCGGATTGGTTCCCCAATGGCATTGCTAACGGTATGCTCAATCGCCCAAGACAAATTGGCATTTTCATCTTTCATAAAAATGACGTCTTCAAGCGCCTCAGACGAAATTTTCTCGTGTGCTACGGGAGGAATATATAATAACGAAGTTATATCATCGGCATCACTTATGCTGGCAAAGCAACTCGTATTCGGCCGGCTTCGATCGCTTAACGTGAACAGCTCAAATGGCTCTTGGTTCTCGTGGACACGCGTATTGACTGAGCCAACCTTAACTTCCAAACCAAACACATCTTTGACGACCATCGACTTTATACCCGCGATATTGCCCAACGGAAATGTCAACGGTGCGATAAACCAATCGTCACCATAGATGAGAATAAACTCCAGCAACAATATCTTAATTAAATCCTGCTGCGTAACATCAACCAAATTTAAGTCTATTGCCTCATCTTCAAAAGCCCACCATCGAGGTGAAAGCCCGCTAATCGCGATTCGATTTGGTGTACTATTAAAGGCAATATCGTCACTTGAGACATTGTCTAATTTAACCCTATCATTTTCTGCTGCGAAGCTATACCAATCTAATTTACCACTGCGGTAGTCATCTGCATGTAAAATCAATTTTGGTTCGCGCGACGTGCGCGCACTTGATGTTAACCTGAATTTATGACTTAATTCGTTTGACTGCCAGGACGCATGCTCGTTAACGCTAGAGTGCGGACGTGTTAAATGAGGAAATAGCTTGAGCGTCTCTAGTTTTATCGAATTTAATTGCATATTACTGATCACATTGACATCAGGATTCGAAAGAGAACGACTGTTCAACTTCAAACCATCAGTGACAGTCTGGTCAATAAATATTGCATACTCATGTGACGCTTGGTCTAAGGTATTTTCTAGGTCTTGAATTGAAAACAAAATACTGTTTTTACTCCAGAGCGCTTTCAAAAAATCGGCAAAACCCTGCTTTTTTTCCGCAACAAAAAAGTTTTCGAGTTCTCGTTCAAATGCCTGTCCGACACGCACCCGATCAAATAAATCCCAAGCTGGAGGTTGATACTCGACAACTTTTTCTAATAACGGAGGATCTCCTTGTGCAACGGATTCATTAGAGTTGGACCAATTATCCGATTTAGCAACGGCGCTGGTGTTTTCTCCCAAATAAATGCGAGGTGTGCTAATACGCGCACAATCAAAGGAAACGTCGACCGGCGTGCCCGCATCTTCACCTAGAAACTCACCTGTTTGCCACTGACGTGCCAAAGCCCATAGAGGGTCGGCAGTACGCGCCTCTACACCGGTTTTAAAATCTGTTTCCCGAGAACGTGGGATAATACGCGCCCACACGTTTTCATCTGTCTCAAGCGCACGATAAATGGCTTGTTTTTTTTGCTCTAGTGTTTGTTTTAGGTCTGACATTTTAAATTCAATTTCCGTAATCTAGTATTGATTATTCGATGCGCTCTTTGACACTAAACAATGTCGTGCACACTTTCGATTCGCTTAAGTCGCCATCGGCCTCGAATACGAATTTTTCTAATTTCAGACGCCTCGAATTCATAATAATCATTTCTAAAAACCGCGTCAGCGAGTTTTCGACCATATCTGTTTAGGGCCTCAAGGGCGGGAGAGCCTAGATTGCTGCGCTTTTCAATATAAACTCGTACGTACTTTGCTGGCCTTTCCAGTGTTATCATTAGGTAGATAGACCGATCACTATAGTCTATGGGCCGAATACCTATGCCGAAATACTGCGTTTTGTATTCGTAATCATTTAAGCTGTGTTCACTATCAACTTTCTTGGTAATGTGTTCATAATGGGTAATCATCCCTACTCTCGACTCAAACCTAATACCGGAGATTTCCATTGTCCTCGGAAAAATTGAACCAAAAAATGAACCAAAATCTGATATAGAAAAACTCAGTAAACCGAGCCCTCTATGGTCACTCAACTCTAAATCTCTTAACATTCTCCCTGCCTTTTTCTCCCCGAATTTTCTTTTTACCGACAGCCATCTATTATAATAATCATCATTAAAAAACACGCCAAAATTAGTGCTATAGTCTGTCGATTTCACATTGTGTTCGAGTACATAATATCTCAGTCCCCCGTTATCAAACGAAGTATCTGAATAAAAGTCCAAATCATTCCCTTCTAACCATTGCTTAAAAGATTCTTTATTGAGTTTTCCAACCCAACTGTTTTCAGATGAATTATTTTTAAAATACATGGCGGGGAAAAACTCGCGCAGCCCACCAAACCCTGATTTCGCTATGACGTCGGTGTCGACGGCTCTCATTTTCGCGAGATCCATCGTATCCTTAACAATTTCAGCAAGCATCGAAGGACTCCAAAACTGGATTCCGTTGGAGGAGGAAATAGAAGGTGGTACTGCTAGCAAACAAGCTTGTGGTGCTTGAGTCGTCGGGGCGTTGTAATGAAATGCAACACTTGTATCGATTTCGCGATCCGGAATAGTTTCGGTCCAATCGCCCACTAATATGCCACTGGTATAAGCATTTGAGCGAAGCTTATTCGATTCATTAGCTCTAACGGTAAGTATCGAATAAGGATGCAAAGACCATGTCGCTTTTGCATTTTCGGGTGCTTTTTCTTGATCACTTAAACCCACCCATTGACGGTCTTCATTGTAGGGCAACTGCATAATGTCCAAGCGCAAAGGACGCTTATCAGAATGGATATGCCGTTGCCACAACTCCCCGAGCTGCAATGTTTGTACAAGATTGCGAACCGGTTTATTTACCTCTGCGCTCTGTTCAACCCACGTGCGCAAACGAGATTCGCCCAAGCCATTTAATATATCTTGCTCAACTGCGCTATCCAACTTGTCATTTGCTTGCACCTTGATACGAGGCAATATGATGACTTGCTTACCAAATAAAAGCTTGAAAACTGAAATAAGTTGCTGCACAAGATGGGCATAATCAGCATCGGGTGACCGAGACTGTAATAGGGTTTTGTCAAGAATATCTTTCGCTTGTTTTCTTCGCTTCTCGAGAGTCGGTAAAGTCTTTTGAATTGGAGTTATAAAATCTCCCGTCAGCTCAAAGGACATAAATTCCGCTTCAATACCATACTGGCTACGCATGGACAAATAGCGATGATAGGTCCAACTACCGTAACGGCGTCTAGATAAAATTTTAAGAACACGCATATAATTGAGATAGATAGCCAATCCATTGCGAGTGCGCTGATACAATAAATCAAAGGTTGCTTTATCTGCTCGACCTTGTTCAGAAGGATCTTTGGTAAATACATCTTCAGGGCTTAATAAATCGTTTGCTGCTAACGCAGTCGACTGCGAAAACAAATTAAATATTTTTCGCGCAAGCAAACATGCTTTGTCGAGGCTTACATGCTCTGCCCGGGCGTGATTAAAAAGAAGATAAACTTGCTTATCCGTATTAAATTTGAACTTTTCACGTATCGCAGCAAGCAACCTTAATTCCAGTTCTGACGCTAAATCACCTAAGGGTGCCTGAGCCAAATAAAAAAAGTGACTAGGGCTTATTTTCAAGTCTGCTATTGAGATATAGTCAATAAGCGGTGATTCTCTTTTTTCATTCAGCCATGTACCAAAACCGACATCGATTTTTGCCAAACTTCCAATAAGGCCAGATATAAAATGGGCCAGGGCTGGCTCTATCGCGGCCAGTGGATTAAAAAGTTTATCGTTAGCTGAAGAAAAATCTATTTCTTTGTCTAATACAAACGCGATACGATAGGTGGCGCTGCGGCCCGATACCTGAGTCTGCACCGATTCAAAATTGTCTGGAACAATCTGCTCACCCTTTGCAGCATCGAGAACCGCAGCACTTCGCTCAAAATTGCCGTTGACCGCGTGGTGACTGCTCTCAAACAATAACAAATCTCCCATTGCATCCAGACTATCATCAACCTTTTCAGCAATTGATATCAGGGCACCTATATCTGCTTCGTTAACTGAGAAATTGTTAAAGAACGCATAAAATTTGCTACTGCGCTTTTGCCTGCCTTTGACTTTACTTTGATAAACTCTCAAGTCCCGCAACAAATCCAATCCATTTATTAGGGCATATACCGTGTTTTGCGTTTGCTCTGGCACCGCCTCTGCTTTACTAACAACGGTCGAATTGATTGGGAAAACCACTCTCAATTCATCCAGATAATGCATAAGACGCGCATTCTCAAATCGCCTTAATTGCGACTCAAATTCGGCTCCTAGTAAACCCGCTAAATTCTGGCCTTGCCGCAATCCATCGGCCATAAAAAGTGCTTTTTTGACACGTTCAGAGCTAAGCCTAAGGTGATAGGGATTACCACTATTAATCGTGCCGACGTCTTCGAATTGATGAGTTAAAAATGCATTGTAAAGGACGGCCGCAGTCGTCGCCTGGTTTGTCGAGGGTGCATGAATGTAGCCCTCGCTGCGTTGCTCGGAGTTTGATTGCAGAGGAAGGTTTTCTACATAACCGTAGGCACCAAGATACAACCCAGTTTCATAGCGATTATCTGCACGCAGGCCTTTAAGGCGTTTTGTTGCGAACGAAGATACCCATGCGTCAAGACGGTGAGAAAAAATATCTAAGGACTCTCGGAACAGTCGATCTAAATCGACCGTTTCTGTCGAATCGCTAAACGGTTGCACTAACCTCGATAGACGTGGATAACCGAGTTTATTCTTAGCTTGTCTAAACAAACGTATAATAAGCGCATCATTTTCCTGAACATTGCCAGTCGCCCTGTTAAGTATTTCCTTAGCAGTTTTATTCTTTAACGCTAAAAATTCGTGGGTTTCATTTGGGTCAAGCACTGTCGAAATCATAGTCGACAAATTCCAGAAATCGTCATTCCACTCCAATTTAACTCTGTTGAGCGCACCTAAAAGGAGGTCTTTACGTCTGCCCGTGTTAACAAAGCTTTTAGTAATCTCAAATAACGAATTCGAGCCTGTTCCCGATTTCCATACCGCGTAGTCTTTTAACTCAGCTCGGTACTCATCGGATTTTCTCGAGGGTATCATGCTGTCAATTTGGTAGTTGACGCTATAAGGCGACATACTCAGAACTTCCAACAAGTCCTTGTCAGCGGCTTCTTTTGATCGGTTTATAACAGGCACAGAGTTTTTTAACCACCTGAACTTTTGATAAAGCTTATAAACCAAGTCATAAACTAAAATATCGATTTCCTTGTTTGCATTCGCGTCACCCTTCCATGGCTGCCAACCCTGTTCGCCAGAATACAAGCTTGGTAAATAAAATTTGCTGTATTCCGGAAGTTGAACTGCATCACTGTGCTCAAGAAATTTAGAGTATCCGTGCCTCTCTCGCTCCAATGCTGGTTTGACCCTCGTAACAGGTAATATTCCATAGGGCTGATTTCCAATGCGCAAGCTAGGTAAAAAGCCTGACCCTCTAACAAAATAAGCTGCATGCGCCGATAAATGTTGGAGCAGGCGATCACGTGAACCCGAGAATGATTCAATACCAGCATTGATTACACTGGTATCTTCACACATATGATGAAAAAATTTTATGACGCCGATTCGTCTATCGTTGCGCACGATAACTTCATCATAAGTATCGAAAAAACCATTCTCATGCGTTTCACGATCAATTCTTGCTGCCGCACAATATATATCTAATTCTGTATTTAATTCCCAGCCACAAAGTGTCACGCCGTTCGGATAAAAACGTTTCAGCACCAACTTCGTAACATCATCTGAAGCTTTTTTCTGTAATTCAAATATCTTTATACCGTCTTTGCAAGAGACAAGAGCTTGGTGTTTACCCTTGATCCAAGTACTCCTTGTTGGCACAAACCGCCCTACAAAGCAAATTTTATCTTGGCTAGGATCAAAATAACTCAGGCTGCAAGTGTTTTCATCGATAGCAATTTCTTTAAATTTCAAATCTGTTGTCGATGATTCAAAAAGATTATTACGCAGAACGTATAATACTTTTGGCTCATCCTTTTGCGTAAAAAAGTCGTGGCAGTATTCGTGAAAGGTGTTAAAGGGTTTCGACCTTACAACTTCGCGAATCAAGTCTAAGACCGAGGAATAGCTGCCGCGTTTAACCACTACAAAAGTATTAGCGGTATCTGATGTGGATTGCAAAGAACGGCCTTGAACATCGTATCCAACCAAGGTTTCAAATTCATCTTTAGTTGTATCGATAGTCCAGCCACCCAAACCTGAAGCTGTAAAGCGAGTACCATTTTTAATAAATTTAAATAATTCCCACGTTTTTTTATTCCAGCTGTAATAGGTGATAACAATACCGCGCGGAGTACTGACAACAATGATATCCTTGCGTAACCCTTTATTATAACCGCCGTGGATAAACTTATCTGTGCTTGTATTGAGTTTCCAACTTATGGTCGTCTCATACTTGACGAGTAAAAAATTGTAAACAGGTTTAGGGGGATCCGTAAATTCTGTGCCATTGGCCCAAGAACCCAATGTTTTAAATTTGAAATCATCCCATTGCTTGAGCATCAATTGTGTTGAAGTTGTCACAACGAGCAAGCTGTTTGTCGCCTCGGAGATCTTAAATAAAGGCCCAACGGCCCGAATTTCATGTTCAGAACTAACCCGAAAAAAATCTTGAATTCTTGCTATCGAGCGATTGGTATTTCGAATAGCGTTATTTTTTTGCCCTTGCAATAACGTCTTGTTAAGCATTCCTCGGAAAAACTCATCGCTGATAGCACTCCACAAGATTTGATTCATCTCCTTTGCCAGGCCATCTCCGGTATATAAAGCATCTTCGAGACACAAAAACGGATCGACATCAATTCCCAGCGCATTTGCTAGAGTATGTGCATACGACCTCTGTCTCACCCTTTGGTCAAAGCTTTGGTTTATATTTGGACGACAATCGAGTTCAAACGAACTTTCGGCGTCGTCATCCTTGGAATATTCAGTCGAATGCTCTGCAGTATTGTTCGTTGGCCTATTTGGACGCACAAATCCAGCGCCATCTGTGTATCGATGAGTCGCCAGAAGCCTTTCAAATTCTGTAGCGCCCTCAGCTACTGTGCCCTCTCGTATGCCTGTGACAATAAGCTGATCAATCTTCTCAACATCACTATCACTTATTTCAGGAATTTTAATCCTAAGAGCGAATCCTTCTTTTTCTGCAGTAGAAAAATCTTGCACCCAACGCGACCTTCCATCAAAAAGGGAATTTCCCTCACTCTGCGATAGATTAGCCAAGGTGTTATCCCACCGAAGGTTTTTTGTTAAGGCTTTGAAAACCAATTGATCGTCAATAAAAATCGATACCTGAAACCGGTTTGGCAAAGCCGACATTGAAGGCGCCTTCTCTAACATCTGGCCTCGAGTCGGTAGGCTATTAATCTGCTCTGCCTCAAGAGTGCAGGCAAGCCTGGCTAGGTAAGCAGCACGACATCGCCCATGGTCGCTAACCAATCGACGCCATGCCGCTTTTTCATCTTGATTATTCTTTTTGAATGCGATGATTGAATCCTGCTCATCTTCTGTAATTTTTTCGTCGTGCGTGTCAACGAAAATCTGGTCAGGATAAATTCTAATCCAAAGCTCAGATTCAACGATGCGTGTTTCCAAGCGAAGCGGCATCATTAAAAGCGGAAAAGAAAGCTGCGGGCAAGCCTGGATTGCTGCAATTACTTGATTTTCAAAACTTGTATTTTGATCAAGTTTCAAACATTTTGCTAAGGCATGGTAAAGCTGGCTTATGTTCGAAAATTGATCATGATGGAGTCTTTTGCGCTCAAAGGTAAATAAACTAAACAAACTATCAAAATTGTCGACTACGCCTAAACGCTCTTTAATTGTGCGAAGCAGAATTTTTGCATCATTAGTTGGCTTGTTAAACAGCTTGAGCAGTTCTTGTTCTGCTTTTGCCCGAGATAATTCCGTCATATTCAAATATTTTCCACAAAACAATTACGATACATCGACATATCGAATATTTTTTATACTTTTGCTTAATAATTAAACAAGAAACACTTAACGACTTCTCATCAACTGCAGCTTATAGTCAACAGTCTGGAAATTATATCCTCCATGCTATTCTGACTAAGGAGCGACGAAACACTATCAAATATACTCAATAGTTGCTATTCAACTTCACGAACTTTTTTAACCTTTAGCCTAAGGAGCTTGAATAGATAAGTAATATATTGTCCGAGGATTAGTGGAATCAGCTAAAATCGCCGCTGATATAGAAGTTCAATACAAAACCTCTGAAACCTTACAAAACAATGAAAGAGCTATTGGAGAGAATAAAGATCTTTAAAGAAATACGGTAATGACGCTGACAAGATATTTTGACTAAATTTAAACAAGAGTTTGATAAAGAAAAACCTTAAAAAAATGCCCCTCGAAGTGAGGGAGCAGTTTAGAAAAAGCACCGCCGACAATATCAAAACGGGAAACTGAAAATATCAGTCAGTTTTCTCTATGTCATCCGTATATTGCTTCGGCGGCGGCGTCCAACCGCGTTCCGTTTTACTATGCCGGTCACTATCATCGAGTTGCATCATATCAAGTAATTTCTTTTCCATAGACATAAAGAGCTGACGGTAATGGTCGTTAAAGCTACGGTTTTCACCTTCATGACGCCAACTCGCAAAAAGCTCGTCAAAGTGTTCGCGTTCTGCTGAAGTGAAATTACGTTTTAATTGTTCAACGCGAAAAGCATGGAAACCTAAACACCGAAGCACCTCCCCGCCCATTTGCAAGGCGGAATTATAAGTCTCGCTGATAACATAGTCTGCACCGGCATCTCGCAGTTCATAATGATGTCCACGATCATAAGCGCGCGCTAAAACTTTTAAATTGGGATAGCTATGCTTAATATTTTTAACCAGGTCAACGGCACGACTCTTATCATCAATTGCAACAACCAACACACTGGCTTCGTTAATACCTGCTGTTACTAATAAATCGGTTCGACTCGCATCACCATAAAAACTTTTAATATTGATACTACGCAGACGGTCAACCTGCCCCGCCTGATAATCGAGCACCACTGTTGGAATATTATTGGCAATCAACAAGCGATTAATAATTTGCCCAAAGCGGCCGATACCCGCAATTATGACTTTGCCCTTTTCATCAATTGTGTCAAATTCCGATTTTGTCTCCTGCGTCTGATAACGAGGCAAAATGACTTTTTCAAATAGAATAAATAAAATCGGCGTTAAAAACATTGATAGCGCCACGACCATTGACAACATCTGCGCTAAACCTTCCGGTAAAACGTGGTGGCTTAGTGAATAACTCAAAAGTACAAAACCGAATTCGCCAGCTTGTGCCAAGCTCAGCGTAAACAACCAACGATCACTCGCGTGCACACGGAATACCACCGCAAGCCCGAACAATATCGAGGCTTTTAACACCATTAAACCGAGCGTTAACAAAACAACGGTCGACAAGTTTTCACTCAGTATTGAAAAATTAATTCCCGCACCAACGGTGATAAAGAACAGACCGAGCAATAAGCCTTTGAACGGCTCAATATCTGCTTCAAGCTCGTGGCGAAACTCACTGTTTGCCAATACGACACCCGCAAGAAAAGCGCCTAACGCCGGCGATAAACCTATCAGCCCCATTAATGCCGCAATGCCGATGACTAGCATTAAAGCTGCCGCTGTAAATGCCTCTTGTAAGCCACTGTCGGCAACATAACGAAACAAAGGCCGGCTAAGAAAATGAGCAGCTAACACCAAGCCAACGATGGAAGCCAACACAACAAGTGCTGTTGCCCACGCTGGCAGGTGTGCGACTAAACTAAGCTCTTCATGATGCGCGTCTGCGTGCGCAAGCTCCGAGGCAATGCTTTGTAATTCCGGTAATGCTAACAAAGGCATTAACGCCAGTATTGGAATCACGGCAATATCTTGAAAGAGCAATACCATAAAGGCGTTTTGACCGCCTTCCGTTTTAATCAAGCCCTTTTCGTTAAAGGTCTGTAATACAATTGCAGTGGACGACAGCGAAAAAATCAGACCAATCGCTAAGGCGACGCTCCAGCTTTGACCCAAGATTAGAGCAACTGCACCAATAGCTGCGGTGCTAACAAGCACTTGCAGTCCACCAAGCCCGAGCAGTCGCGTTCGCTTTTCCCACAACATGCTGGGTTGCAACTCCAAACCGACCAAGAATAGCATCATCACCACGCCGAATTCTGCGAAATGTTGAATGGTAGTAGTCTCTCGCCCAACTAAACCCGTGATAGGGCCAATAATGACACCGGCAATAAGATAACCGAGTACTGACCCCAGCCCTAAGCGTTTTGCCAGCGGCACCATCACAACGGCAGCGCACAAATATATAAAAGCTTGAACAAAATAGGCGGTCATGACTGCTCCTCCGCGAGGCCATCGATATAGCTATTGATTGTTTTTTTATCTCGCAGCGCCGAGGTATCAACAGCGTCGGCTGCTAAAACCGCGAGTAAACGAAGCCATTTATCAACATGACCTGAAACCCTGCCCTGCTCAGCTGCGGTTCTAGCAGCAAATAAGGTAAACGGGGGAAGAAATTGCATGCCGGTAAAATTCGCCATTTGCTCTAGCGGCTGCAACAATTCGCGAATCGTAAAATGGTTATAGCCATCGCAGTGGTAGGCTTTTTCGGCTCCTCCAGCCGTAAGCGCACACAGGAAGGTTTTGCCGTGCAGAGCAGTGCCCTCAACACCATAGGCGAAGCCGTATTCCAAAACCAAATCCTGCCACTCTTTTAAAACTGAAGGTGTTGAATACCAATACAGCGGGAACATAAAGATAATCACATCGTGCTCACGCAAACGTTGCTGTTCACGATCGATATCAATATTAAAGGTGGGATATTCCTGGTACAAATCGACTACCGTCACGCCACTCACCTCTTTTGAAGCCTCAAAAAGAGGTAAGTTAACTTCTGAGCGGTGCTGGGAGGGGTGGGCAAAAAGAATGAGTATACGTTGACTTTCAGTCATTAAACCGTGCTCCGCAAAACGCTATTATCCAGACTAAGCCCCATACCAGTGCATACCAGCGCAAAACTCCGGCGCACTCACTTTGTATTTGGAGATAGGTTCTAATAAAGTTTTGGATTGTATCCGAAATCATTAAAATAAGCCTAAAAACATCAGTATTGTTTCAACTGAAACCTGTCATTACTGAGTTTTTATTATTTTGAGGATTCATATGGCAATATTATTAAAAACCCGGCAAAAAGACCTCGATGGTTTTTTTGTTCGGCGCATTCTCCCCAATGCTGCAAAGCGTATGGTAGGCCCGTTTATTTTTGTCGATCATATGGGGCCCGCCGACTTTGACGCGGGAGACGGAATTGATGTCCGCCCACATCCGCATATTGGTCTGGCCACAATCACTTACATGATGGAGGGCAGCCTGTTACATCGCGATAGTTTGGGTAACAACCTCGAGATTCTTCCCGGCGACGTCAACTGGATGACTGCAGGCAAAGGTATTGTCCATTCGGAGCGCGAAACCATAGAGGTAAAATCAAAACCCCACCGCTTAAACGGTATGCAGTGTTGGATGGCGCTGCCAAAAGCCTTAGCCGAAATCGCACCGAGTTTTACCCATATCAAACGCGCTCAGCTACCCCATTATATGCACGACGGCGTATTAAAACGCCTTATCGCCGGGGAAGCGCACGGTTTGACGTCACCGATAAAAACTTACTCACCGATGTTTTATCTCGATGTGCTGGCAAAAGCTAATCGCACAATTGCGCGGCCAAATACCGAGCAGGAATGCATGGTATACATCTTAGATGGCCAGGTTGAAATAGATAAGCAGAATTATGAAGCAGGAGATGTCGTGTTACTTGAAGAGGAAACTTGCATGCTCGCAAATAGCAACTGTCGCTTACTTATGCTTGGCGGCGAGTCGTGGCCTGAAGTTCCACATATTGAATGGAATTTCGTGAGTTTTGATCGCGAGCGAATAGAAAAAGCCAAGCAGGATTGGCGCGAACAGCGCTTCCCTACCATCCCTGGGGACGACAACGAATATACGCCACTGCCTTAAAACAGTTAATTAAAAAGCTTGCCCAAGCTTCAACAAAATAACAATAAATTAAATTTATTTTTCTTTCTGGGCGTAAAAAAATAGCTATCGGCCCCAATAATACAGCGATAAATAATTTTTTAATTTAAAAGGTCCCGCGTAAATATTCATGTAAAGTGATATGAAAGAGGCGTCGATAGCAGTGGCAAATTTAGATACGCCTTTAACAATTTAACTTCCACAATTTCGCTTGCCGACAACAGTGAAGAAAGCACTTAAGCCAATCAGCTCTGTCGAATAGCTCTCCGGAAAAGCCAGCTTTAACCATCAACCATTCTATTAATTAGAACAAAAGCCTTCATATATACTGATTTTCATTCTGATCAACGAGAGTATAGTGGGAATCATACAGCTGCAACGGCAGCCCAAGACACCCAACAACTCACCCGAGGAGATGAAAATGACCGCAACTACTATAGACTCAGCCCTAGCTCAAAAAGCAACTCAGCATACATCCGGTACACAAAATACGCTTTCGGCCATCGGAGATTTAGGCGGACGTGTAGGCCTAGCCGCAATTTTTCTATTAGCTGGTGTAAATAAAGTTCAGTACTATGACGCCAACGCACAGTATCTAGCCTCGGGAGGACTGCCAGAATTTTTGCTACCCCTGGTAATCGTGTTCGAGATCGTCGGTGCATTAGCCCTTATTGTCGGTTATCAAACGCGACTCGTCGCTTTAGCTTTCGCCGGGTTTACGCTGTTGACCGCAGCGCTTTACCACAACAACCTGGCAGATCAAATGCAGTTTTTCATGTTTTTCAAAAACGTCGCAATAGCCGGTGGTTTCCTCATATTAGCCGCTAACGGCGCCGGCCGGTTCAGCATTGATGCCAAGAAACAGCACTAATCAAAAACACATTTAAAGACGTACAAAAATCAGTGCCAGCCTTGCAGTTACAAAGCTGGCATCTATTAACTCGACAATAAAGAGGAAGAAAGATGGGCCTACTAGTCAATGGTGAGTGGCACGACCGATGGTATGACACAAAAAATTCTGACGGTGCGTTTGAGCGTGAAGCTGCTCAATTACGCAATTGGATAACGCTTGATGGAGAAGCAGGTCCGAGCGGTATCGGCGGCTTCAAAGCCGAGTCGGGCCGTTATCATCTTTATGTGTCTCTGGCATGTCCTTGGGCACATCGTACGTTAATTTTCCGCAAGCTTAAAAAACTCGAGCAGCATATTGATGTATCCGTCGTAAGCCCAGATATGCTTGAGCAAGGTTGGACCTTCAAAACAGATGAAGGCAGCACTGGAGACCAGTTATTTGGCTCCGAATTTATGCATCAGATTTATACACGGAACAAAGCAGATTATTCTGGCCGTGTTACAGTTCCGGTGTTATGGGATAAGGAAAACGACTGCATTGTCAGCAATGAATCATCTGAAATTATTCGCATGTTTAACAGCGCGTTTAATGCAGTTACCGGGGATACGCAGGACTTTTTCCCCGCTGAAAAACGCGATGAAATCGAAACGATAAATCATTTAATTTACCAAAATATCAACAACGGAGTTTATCGCTGCGGCTTTGCTACGCGGCAGAAAGCTTATGAAAACGCCTATACAAAATTGTTTGACGCTTTGGACAAGGTGGAAGGTATTTTAAGTAAACAACGCTATTTGACTGGTGACTCCATTACCGAAGCAGACTGGCGCTTATTTACCACGTTAATTAGATTCGACTCCGTTTACCACGGTCATTTCAAGTGTAATCGCCAGCGCTTAGAGGATTTTAGCCACATTAGTCATTATGTTCGCGAACTTTATCAATGGCCAAACGTTGCAGACACTGTGGATTTTTATCATATAAAACGCCACTACTATTTTAGCCATGCGATGATTAACCCAACCAGGGTAGTGCCAGTTGGCCCGGATATCGATTACCATACACCGCATAACCGAGAGACTTTTCTTTTGTAGGCCTTAATTTATAGATTTTGTTATGCAAAAAACCACACTTGAACAATGGCGCATGTTCAAAGCCGTCGTTGACAGTGGCGGCTTTAACCAGGCATCAGCAGCTGTGTATAAAAGCCAGTCTAGTATTCACCACGCGGTCAATAAATTAGAAGAAGCACTGGGTATCAAGCTGTTCGAAGTCGAGGGCCGAAAAACCGTATTAACCGATGCTGGCAAACTGATGCTGCGTCGTGGGCAATACCTGCTTGAAGAAGTCGCTCGTATTGAAACGGTAGCAGAATCACTTAGCGGCGGAGTTGAATCAGAACTGCGCATCGCTGTCGACGGTGCTTTCCCACAGTGTATTGTTTTCCAAGCACTGGAAAAAGTCTCGGCGCTATTTCCACAAATTCGCATTGACATTATCGATACAGTATTATCAGGAACTAACGAACTTATTGGTGAGGGCAAGGCAGACATCGGCCTATCGCCGTTTCCGATGGAGGCGGGCTTGAACGAGGAAATTTGTTTAGTCGAATTTGTCGCAGTCGCTCATCGCGATCACCCGCTACACCGCCTCGAACGTTCGCTAACTTACGAAGACCTTAAATCTTACCGACAAATTATTGTGCGCGACTCAGCGACGCAAAAAAAAGTCAGCGTTGGGTGGCACGGTGCAGAACAGCGCTGGACCGTAAGCCATTTACGCGCGTCAATCGAATTAATCGAACAAGGCGTCGGCTATGCCTGGTTGCCGCTTCCGTCTATCACCGCTTCACTCGACAGCGGATTATTAAAGCGCCTTGCGCTTAACGAAGGGGCAAGTCGCACGGCAAGTTTTTTTATGAATTATCAAGATGTCGACAAAATTGGGCCCGCAGCGCGCGAGTTTATGGGGGAGCTTCGCTTACTTACACTGAACATGCCAACATCCAAGTAGAGAAATCCAGCAAGCCAGATCATTCTTTTTTTTGGAACGATAAACACTAATTTAAGCAATTTTTATTCGACTTAATATTATTTACGATAGGCAAACTCAATTAACCAACTCAATAAAGGAGCTTGCCATGTACTATCTTAGACCTGCACAAGAACGCGGCCATGCAAATTTCGGCTGGCTTGATAGCAAACACACATTTTCTTTCGGCCATTACTACGACCCCAAACATATGGGTTTTTCGGTATTACGTGTCATTAATGATGATACCGTTAGGGCCGGAGCCGGCTTTGATACGCACGGCCATCGGGATATGGAAATTATTTCCTATATACTTGAGGGCGCTATCGAACACCGAGATAGCATGGGCAATACATTCGTTGTTCCCGCAGGAGAGGTACAACACATGAGTGCCGGCACCGGAGTCACCCACTCAGAATACAACCATTCGAAGACTGAAAATCTAAAATTTTTACAAATTTGGATTCAGCCAAATAAACGTGGTGTCGAACCGAGTTACCAACAAAAGAAAATAGAGCAAACCGAACAGCTTACTCCGTTAGTAACGCCCAATGGCCACGATAACTCGTTGACGATACAACAAGATGCTAGCCTTTCCAGATTGCAGCTAAATGCAGACGAAAGTTTCATATTAGAAACGGAAAGTAAACCTGGCTACCTGCATATTATCGATGGAGATCTTACGATAAATGACAGTCAGCAATTAAATAACGGCGACGGACTTGGTGCTTTTCAAGAAACACTAGAAATTAGGTCGGGGAATGATGGAGTTACAGCGCTTTGGTTCGATTTGCCGAATAATAAGAGCGTGTAGCTAAATCTAATATCGAAATTTTTATCGTTATACAAATCAATAAATAATTGCGTCACAAAGTTAAAAACAATGGAAGAGTTTTTATTGAGATAACCAACAGACTTAAAGCGCAGTCCAGGAAGTTGCGCTTTAAGTAAATGTAAAACTAGCGCTGCGCAGTCGCAGATAGTGCAAGTTTCTCCAACCATAAGTCAGTAAACTCTTAAAGCTTGTGAGAATTAGTAATAGTTACCCCAATATACTTATACCGATTAAAAGGGAAAATGACATGACAGACGAAGATATTTATCAGGCACCTTCAAGTAATCTTGATTTTGAAACAAACGACAAACTCGAATTTGCAGGATTTTGGATTAGAGTATTGGCATCGATTATCGATACTATCCTGATAATGCTGGTAACCTACCCCTTACTTACCGTAATTTATGGGCTTGATTACTGGGCGTCGGATTCGTTTTTGGTCGGATTTTGGGACTTGCTAATCTCTTATGTGATGCCGGCCATCGCAATTGTTTTATTTTGGGTTTATCGATCGGCGACTCCTGGAAAAATTTTGCTCGGCCTCCAAATCATCAGTCTTGGCGATACAAAAAAATTAAGTGTCGGACAATCGATTGGACGCTATTTAGCCTATTTCCCGTCTATGTTCTGCCTATTTATTGGAATTATATGGGTCGCTTTTGATAAACGTAAGCAGGGCTGGCATGACAAGTTAGCCAATACCGCTGTAGTAAAAAGGCGATAGTAAAGTGGAAAGTGGCGGACGATAGCGGCGAAATAAAAGTTAAGGAAGCTCTGAATAACTCCAGCGGTGCTCGGGCTATTCAGAGCTTCCTTAAGTGATAAAATCAAAACTAAACCACCTATTAAACTTGCTTTAATTTCCATTTACCTTTGGAAAACTGCCACCAAGCTATTAACGCAATTAAAGATTCGGCAAAGCAAACAGCAAAAGCCACACCAAACGTTTGCCAACCCAATATATTCGCTGCCAGCAACGCAAGCGGAATTTGAGTTAGCCAAAAGCCGATAAAATTAATCCACGTCGGTGTAACCGTATCACCCGAACCGTTGAACGCTTGTGTCAAAACCATACCAAGGCCAAAAAAACCGTAGCCTAATGCAACAATTCTAAGTGTAAGAGTCCCAACGTTTATTACTGTAGTTTCGTCGTTAAAGAAAGCGATAAGCCCGGGCGCAAAAACGAGTAAAACAACTGCAACAGCGACCATAAAACTAACGTTATACTTTGCCGTTTTCCACACGCATTGTTCTGCGCGCTCCGGTTTGTTAGCGCCCAAACACTGCCCCACTAGAGTAGCAGCTGCATTGCTTAAGCCCCAAGCAGGTAAGAACGTAAACATAACAACACGAATTGCAATGGTGTAACCCGCTACGGCCTCACTACCAAACTGCGCCACTATGCGCATCAAAAATACCCAACTTGCTGTGGCAATAAAAAATTGTGCGATGCCGCCAACCGAAACTTTTAACAAGCCAAAGGTGACTTCCGCCGAAAAGCGCAAATGTTTGCGCACGATTTTTACCGCACTATCATAAGAAAATAAGTGATAGAGCAAATAAAGCCCGCCGATACCTCTGCCGATATTGGTTGCTACCGCAGCACCTGTTACACCAAGCTCTGGAAATGGTCCCCAGCCATAAATCAAGCAGGGGTCTAAAACAATATTAATTCCATTTGCCAGCCACATAGCGCGCATAGCAATAATAGCGTTACCGGCGCCGCGAAAAACGGCTGCCAGTACAAATAAAAATATAATCGTGACACAACCGCCAAGCATTAACCGGGTATAGGATTCTCCTTTGGCTAATACATCAGGTTCAGCACCCATCAAACGCAAAATGTCCCCGGCGAAGAACAAACCGATTGCCCCAATAACCGCGGAGAGAACCGCACTAATGATGAGTACTTGTGTCGCAGTGAGCGCGGCCTGGTCAGGGTTAGCTTCGCCAATACGGCGCGCAATCAACGCTGTTACGGCCATACTAAAACCAATAGCGACTGCGTAAATTAATGTGATCACAGCCTCCGTCAAACCAACAACGGCAACCGCGTAAGAGCCCAAACCTGCAACAAAAAAGATGTCGACAATAGCAAACAATGATTCCAACGACATTTCCAACACCATCGGAATCGCTAATAAAGCAACTGCTTTTCGGATAGGACCCTCAGTATAGTTGTGCTCATCACCACGCAGAGCCTCACGAATTAACGCAAGGAGTTGCCCCACCCGAGAATGTCGGCTGCCGTTATTTTTTCTAAAAAATTTCACTCGATTTATTCCTAAATATTTATCGCCCAATAAATGTCTTCACTTAAAACATCTACGGGCCATTATTCCACAAATACAACCTGTACAGTTTTCATACCACTAACTGCAACGAACTGATCATTCGCTGCCTGTTTAACCTAAAAACAGCCATAGGGCTCGGCGTTGGGATACATTGACATTATTAAGAGGAACCTTAAGTTTTTATTAAAGAATTTAAGCCAATTATTTAAACTTCTGTCCTAGCAATAACGCTGTTTTCCATGGACAATTGCTGGCTTGGCCCACGAAAACGTATGCATGTTTGATAGTAGGCAAATAATCAGAGCTTCCTTTAATCCAATTGAGTAGGAAATACTCTATGAACCCCCATTTCACTCTACCGCTACTTGTTATATCGCTTCTTATGGGAAGCCTGATAGCCTGTAGCAACCCGTCAAAAAAAATTCCAGTTGAACAAATCGAAGACATCCGATTAGCTGTTGGCATGCCACTCGAAAAAGCCGTGGCGGCAACCATGGCACCAACGAGCGATGCACCTAAGCTCGTGCCAGACCACTTTAAGGCCACAGAAGAGCGAAAACGTAAAGTTGCTGAACGCAAGGAAGCAGTGCAATTCTTCGAAGGACTATTTTTACGGGACCCGTATATATTAAACGCGCCCGATGGATATTACTATTACACAGGCACTCGTTTAAACCAAATTAAGGGAGGCGACTCCGTCGACTGGTCGACCGAGGGTATAGAACTATGGAAAAGTAAGGACTTGCTGAATTGGGAGTTAGTAGGCGTGCCATTTCGATTTGCCGACTTAAGTTGGATAAATATTCTGAAACAACGTGGTATGGAAATGAAGCGCAAACCGATGATGTGGGCGCCCGAAATTCACAATATTAACGGCCAATGGGTGTTTACCCACACCACCAGCGTACGGCGAGCCAATTTGATTTTAGCCGATAGCCCTTCCGGACCGATAAGGGAAGTGTATCCCAATGCCAGTTTCGGACACCGGCACGACCCGACCCTATTTAAAGACGACGACGGCAAGGTCTATTTATTGAGCTCACATAACAAAGTCCAAGAGCTGAAACCAACGCTCGACGGCTTCGTCGGCGAGCAATTCAAAATCGCACCCGCAAATCGAAAAATGGGCCACGAAGGCCTAACAATGATGAAGATAGGTAAAAAATACATCATTTTCGGCACCGGATGGAGCCAAGATAAACTGCGCCACGGCACCTACAACATGTACTACGCTACAGCGGACAATCTGCGGGGGCCTTACAGCGATCGTAGATTTCTCGGGCGCTTTTTAGGCCATGGTACCCCCTTTGTCGATAAAAATGGCAATTGGTGGACCACCGCGTTTAAAAATGGCGACTATATCTCCTTCGAAGATCTGGCCAAGCTTAAAGATCAAGGCGGGAAAGCCCACACCACAATGAAAAGTGGTTTTCGCTTGATACCTATTGAACCGAAAATTGATGCGAGCGGCGATGTATTTTTTAACGTACTGGATGAGCGTTACCGATATCCGGGGCCCGAAGAAAATCAGAGATTTGAGATTAGGCGTTGGTAATATCTTAAGTGGTGGCGTGTCCTCACACCGCCTATTAAGCCGACAATAATTATTGTCGGCTTAATTAATAGCCAAGATTCGACATCAATAATTTAGAAAATCTACAAGCTCAAATAGCATCCACCGCGTGCCACTATTTTAATCAAGCCAATAATTCGTCCACAACTTAAATCACCTGCAGCTTCAATCATTCTCCAACTACCGCCATTGCACTGACCGCGTGGCCGAAAGTTCCAAAAACAAGCCCAAAAGTTCAAATTGCTTATTACATAATTGCAACAACAATCACCCAATTCTTATTAACAGAACATATTAATCAATTAAAAGACCATCACGCATAAGCGATGTATCCACTATTTTTAAAAACCATTCATTTCAAAAACAATTAATCTATTTTTAAAATTTCTGCCGTTGAACAATTCTATTTTTTATTTATAGAATGACCCCAACAAAAAAAATAATGCCGCTGAAAAACCTTGATTAACGATCAGAAAATAACTAGGAACGCTAGTAACAAATTGCTAGCGAACATTTAAACAACAGCTTGAGGAGTCTTCGCTCATGGGCATTAACAACATATTTATTTGTTTCATATTCATTTTTATCGTTTCACATCTATTTCCCCCGTCCTCTTTTGCACAAAACTCTTGTAGCATTAGTGCAACAAAAAACGGAAACTGGAGAAATAAAAACACGTGGAATCCAAATCGCAGACCGCGAGAGAACGATAATGTTTGTATTCCCAATGGCATACAAGTTAACTACAATATGGTCATGAACAATAATGCAAGAATAAACCGCCTTAATATAGACGGCACATTGAGATTTGTTCCCTCACTGACCACACGCTTATATGTTCACACTATCAATGTAAATCCAAGCGGCAGTCTTATTGCCGAACCCAACGCAAACCAGCTAGCAGAGATATTTTTTGCGGAAAAACGCCAAGGAAATAACCCGCCCAGTGTTCGAATGGAACTCGGACTGTTCAATCATGGAGGAACAATTTTATTAAACGGTAGCAGCAAAGACCGGATTGTCACCTACAATAACAATTTAAATAAAAACACCAATATAATCGCCATGAACTCAATACCACAGGGCTGGCAGGTGGGCGATCAAATTCTCGTCCATGCGACGAACTATAAACGCAATACAGCACTACAAAACGACATTTGCGTTATAGCAAGCTTCAATGGCAACACGATCAACTGTTCACAAAACTTTAATCATAACCATAAAATAGCACTCGCCGGAGAGCTGCACTTAGCTAACTTAACCTCAAACCTGAAACTCCGTTCATTCGCAAACAATGTCGATGATCGTGGCCACATCATGTTTATGAAACATGGTAACGATTGCGGTGATATAACCTTCGACAATGTCGAGTTATATCGTCTAGGTCGAACGCGCAAAGATATCGCTACCAACAATAATAATACTAAAAATATGTACCCCATCCATTTCCACATATGCGGGATGGATCGCGAGTATACAGTCAGTAATAGTATCGTGAATGACAATAGTGGCTGGGGGTTTGTCAACCATCGTAGCTTCGTGCATTTCGAAAACAACGTTGCTTTTAACTTTGCTGGCACTGGATTTGTGACTGAAGCAGGAAATGAGCGCGGTAGTTTTACCAATAATCTCGCGGTCGGCGGCAGAGGAGCAAATGACGGTACATCTGGCGTAAAACGTTACCCCTATCGAAGAGTCTATCTTGGCAACCACAACGGCCGATTGCGCGCTGCAGATTTAGCCTTTCACGGTGATGGATTTTGGATTTCGAGTCCCTTTATTCAATTTACCGATAACGTTGCAGCGGGCAACCATGGTACCGCATTTTTTTGGTACACCATTGGCCTCGATGATATTCATGTTGATGCAAAGGATAGTCAACCATCGGAGTGGTATACAACCTCAGTTGACCCGTCATTCTTAACTCCTGCGGAAGAGGCGCAAATCGGTCTTAACTCGCCCTACCGATCCTGGATTGCGGGACCAGGTGGGTTTATGACAAATGACCTTCCGGTTTTTTATCCAGTTGAACGCAATACTGCAATTGCCAATTTCACAGGTTTGCGCTTTCGCTACGTACGCAACTTAAACCTTGTCGCACTGCGTACGTTTTTTCCGGTTAATAGGCCTGCAAATACTCAACAAATGAATGCTGAAATTATTTCACATATGACACATAACAACGGAGCGAGTAACACTGCTGCTTATACAAATTATTTTTCAATTTCAGATAGCCGTTTGTACAACAATGAAATTGGTTTGCACAGTACCTACTCTACTCGTATCGACTTTGACGGGATGACGATCGCCAATAATCAAAGTTACACCTATAACAATGCGACACAGCGACGAGAGCAAGCCGCAACGGGTATTGAAATGAATCATAATTCAAACACTCACCATCGACTGCGCAATGTCAGCATTAGCGGATACCCTATTTGCCGTCGCGCCAGTGATGGTGAGCTAGTTAGTGACGGGGATGATGTGGAAATAATTGATCAACTTGATGTGAGTTACTCGAATTGCGAGCAAAACGTTTTTAGCGATGCCCAGCAGGATTTGCGCCAATACAGAAAATAAAATTTCGGCATACCTATCTCTAACTCTTGCGTTTACCTGCATGGAAGCGGGTAGCGATAAGCAAGCTCTATTTTGACACGTAAATTAAGTAGCTTTACTCAAACAGCCCCGAAAACTTACATCAATTTTTTCTTCAAGCAAATAATCAATCTCGTTTGCTTACCTATTTAAGCTTGTTCCCTATATACTTATACACCAATCAACCAAGTCTATTTGACTATTTACAACAAAAGCTCTGAGCAGCTTATTTAGAGGCGAATAAAAATATGAAAACGATTTTTATAACCGGTGCAAACCGAGGCTTAGGGTTGGAGTTTGCTAAACAATATTCTGCACAAGGCCACAATATAATTGGCACAGCTAGATCAGAAGAAACCGCAACTACCTTAAAAAGCTTACCCAATACTCAGGTAATTCAGTTAGACGTGAGTAGCGCTGAGTCCATTGCGAAATTAACGGAGCAAGTTGGCGATCGCGCTATCGATTTACTTATCAACAATGCAGGCGTAGCAGACTCTTCAGACGCAGGACTCAATGCAGATCCAGAACTTTGGGTAAATGCTTTCAAAGTTAATTGCATAGGCATTGTTAAAGTTGCAGAAATTCTCGAACCTAACTTAGTCAAATCCTCAAAAGCAGTCGCGGCAACAATTGGAAGCCAAGCGGGATGTTTATCTGTTTATCGCGACGACTCAAAACTGATTTACCGTACGACCAAAGCCGCTGCAAATGCCGCTAGTGTGCTTTTATCCTGGCATTTTAAGCCCTTGAACATACCCTATGTTACGTTGCGGCCCGGCCCAACAAAAACCGATTTGGCCGGTCCAAATGCGCAATTTGACGTAGATGATACTGTAAGTAAGTTAATTGCAGTTCTTGAAAACGTCACGATGGAACACACCGGCTTATTTTTGGACCGAACAGGCGTTGTATTCCCGTGGTTACCTGAAGAGCGGTGGAATGTAGAGACTGTCAGATAAATTAACGTCGAACGCAAAAAACTTGCAACTTGAAAGGTCAATTTTTTCACATTCGGCTAAATGAGCCGGCTGTTTGTAGAACCTATCCCACTACTTTACAAACTCGACATATAATGACATTTCCGGGTGCGTTTTATCGAATTTTAAGCTTTGCATTTCCTTGGAAACAGAGCCCAAATATTTGCTTTCAAACACGTGGGTAAACCCAACCTTTTTACCAATCGCTTGCAAACGTTCGAAGTCCCAGTTATTGATATGTTCACCTGGAAACTCGCTCCTAAAAGATAAGTTATTTTTCAATGTGCTTGTCAAATTAGCATAATCCATTTTTTTCAACTCTTCGATATCCATAATTTCTTCTGTAATATTGTTATTGTTACATCTACCGCGTGGACTTGAGATTAAATTAACCAAAAAATCATATTGTCTTGGGGCTTTAGCTCTATTAATCGATTTATACCAATCGTAATAATCGTTATCAAACTGACTCACCTGATAGAGAAACTTCGCATCGGGACAAGCAACACGAAGAACCCCATTTTTTTTTAAAACACGAAACGCCTCTTCAAAAAACTTGAGTACGGCAAAATCTTCAATGTGTTCGACAACATGCGATATGTATATATTGTCCACCTCAGCATCTTTGTAAGGAATACTATCGTTGCGAATATCATAAGCGACGCGCGAGGATGAAAAGTTCTTTTGTGACTTGTAATAATGCGGGCTGAAGTAGTCGAGCGAGACAAAATTGGGAATCGTATATTTACCGGCACCAATATTAAGATTCAAACTTTTTGTTTTTATTTTTTTCCGCTTTGCTTTTAAAAATAGGGTTTCATAACCCATTGCATAAAAAAGCTTTTCCAATAAACGTAACTTCAATACTTTCATTAATTATCTGATACCTTAATTATCCGATACCTTAATATCCGATACCTATGCGAATTATCTTATAGCTAAGCGTGGTTAACACGCGCAAACTACGCTACTTGTCACTCAAGCGAGGGGGGAATCTAACACTAACGCAGATAGTAGGGCAAGCGCCTAAGGGCTCGCTATCGCGCGAAAAATTGGAGACATCATAAGTGAGATGAGGACATCACTGGCGCCACGGTTGGTCGATTCGTTCAACGCGTGTTCAATTGCACAAATATCAGAGCTTAGCGGTGTGTTTTCGATTTTACGACCAGTCGAATAAAGTAGAAATTTCGCGCCAAAAACATTTTCAAGCCCGTATGATTGAAAGATGAGATCGATAAATTCTGCTGGGCCGTTAAAACTCTCTCCTGCAAACACACCTGTTGCATCCACAGCGCCACCATCTGGCCCTGCAACCGCATCCCTGCCCATATGATCAAATACACTGAATGCCCATCCCGCTTCGTCGATAAAATCATGGCATTCCTGACATTCCGCGTCTTTATCCAATTCAGTACGAATATCACTTTGCGCAACTAAGCCATCTACCGCCAGGCCATCCACGACAAGGCCAAGTTTTTGATTAAACTCGCTTGTTTGCGGGTGACTATCGATTTTTTTTCCAGAGCGCAGCCAAATTTCAAAGCCACGCCAAGCGATCGGTGCGAGCTCACCATCCGACATAGCCGTTAGCGTTGAGCCGTGTGTCAAAAGCCCGGTGCGATGACTCGCAGCGGGGAAATCAGTCTTCACAAACAGCTCGCCCTGATCCACATTGTCGAAACCATAAAATTCGGCGAGACGCGAATTCACATAGCTATAATTGGCCTTATAAATATCTGCGACCGGCTTATTTTGTCTAATGATATTTTCGATAAATAAGCCGGTTTCTCTCGCCATATCGGCACGCAACTGCTGCCATTGCTCATCGGAAATACCACCGTTAGAAACAACAAAATCACCGACAAAATCGAGGTTGAGCCAAAAGCGCGGAAAATTATCGAGAAAGCGAGCAAACTTTTCGTCGGCCATCATTCTGGTAATTTGCGCTCTTAAACCGGCATCGGTTTCCAGCTGACCCGCTTTTACTGCATTGAGCAAAGCACTATCCGGAACCGAAGCCCACAAGGTGAGAGAAAGGCGCTGAGCTAATTCATAGCCCGTTAATTGGCGCGTCGTGTTACCGACAATTTCTGGGGCAATATAAAGAAATTCCGGCGACGTTATTATATTTAAGATCGCAGCTTTTAAGCCTGTATTTGCACTAAAGCCCTCTGCGCTCTGCGCAGCAAACACCTTTAGATCAGACCATTCTTCCTCTGTTAACTCGCGCCTGAAGAATAGTTGCGCGTATGGTTCAAGCGCGGATTCTAACTCGCTTAAATCTGCAATCGAGATAATACCGTCATCTACAAGCCGGTCGACGGCATCAAGAGAAGCATTTACTAAGGCATCATAAAAATTCTTATCAAACTCCGCCATTTGTCCGCCTTCAAATGCATCCAAGCCTAAGTAATTAAAATCAGGCAGCAGATCAAACTCCTCCGCAGATGTATTAAAGATATCGGCAAAGGAATTCGCGATTTCTCGCTTATTGAGTACACGGATTGGAAACTCGGGACTGGCGAAGTTATCAGTGCAAGCAGTGTGATCAATGCTCCCTGAATTGGAGCTGGATGCAGAGCTAGAACTCGATGAAGAACCTGCCGACTGTGTACCAGAAGAACCGGGGTTATCGCCCGACATACAGGCGGAAATCACTATGCTGATTGCAAAAACGAGTATTAACCTGAACAGTTGCATGGATATATCGATTCTCTGAATTTATCGGCTTTTACGAACCATCGGAGCTTTAGGACTAACACTCAAGGACTAACACGCAGACGCCCTATGATTTCAACCAAGGTTTTAGCGCTTAACATCGCCTAAAGCATCAACTCCAAAGCCTATCAATAGTGGTGCGCATTCTCCACGCGGGCAACCGCGGAACTAGACTGGCATCACAGCAATTCCAGTCTACTCCAGACATTTCCTATTCATGCTGAGCCAGTAAATTAAATACCGGCTCGTCACGTCTTGATTGGAAAATAGATTTGCGTGCGCAGTTCGGCCTCTTCCACCTCACCTGGCATATTCAAATAAACCTCAAAGGGGTGCGTACCTTTATTACATTTAATTTCCTTTGCCCGTTCCATAGCGTAAAGCGCTGACCAAGCATTACCCAAGTACTGATAACCCCCAATATGTGAAATGCGATAGGCATCGAGCGCGGGAATAACTCCAGAGACAAAGGGGCTTACGATACTTGAAGGGACTGAACTTACAGGTATACCAACCTCATAATCCACTAGACCTTTAACCGGAGCAAACTTGTGGTAAATGCAGAACATTGACGCTGTCTGTACATCCCCCTGCTCCTTTACATAAGCCCCTAGGGCTTCGCAGTCCTTAGCCATGACTTCTCCTATCGTCGATAGAGCCGTCTGTTTCCTTAAACCGATATATTGGCAACCGTCAAATTTAGATACCCCGTCAAACTCAAGCTTAGTTGGCACGCCACCGGTCTCCACATAAGCTCTGAGCATTGCTAGCCCACGCTCATAATCCATACCGACAAACACTTCCATCATTTTTTTCATCCAGAACATAAAAAAAGGCAGACTGCTTTTCATCGACCAAGTGACTTCAACGTTGTCATCGGCCTTTTTATCCAAACTAAAGCTTACTGCTGCCTTCGATTTCCAAGGTTTAATAAACTGTAACTCGTATTCCAACAAAGTATCGCCCGGCGCAATAATCTTCATACTACCCGAACCGACTCGCACCCCCTCCCATGCATAAGATTTCCCGTCTTCTGCAACCGTCATTCTGCACTCAGGCTCCTGGATAAGCCACGGTGACCACACCGACCACTGATGAAAATCCAGCAGGACTTCACGTACTTTTTTTACTTCGCTATTAATTGAGATGCTGCGTTGAATAGAAATTTCAGGCATGGTCCCCTCCAAATAGTCACTGTGAGATAGTTTGTAACGAGATTAATGCAATGCTTGCAGATTTTATGGCGTGAAATTTACAACCATGCTAAGGCTGCTTTACAACTTTAGCAATCCCGGCTGAAACCCGACACCGATAACGCTCAATTCCTACGTTGCGTTGAATATAATAGAGTTTATAATAACGCTCGCTATTTTCATCGTAACTGGCCGACGATTCTGCTCTTATTTCTTGCTTTTCTATACCGCTCAATTGACTAATTGTGTTTTTACATAAATCAATATTTTGCGTGTACTCCGCTTTACGAGCCTCACTATCTCGATAACCATACCAGACCATCGGCCAAAAAACTAATTTATGAAGAATATCCAAAACTAGTATTACTGCGACCAGAAAACTCCATATTGCGTTTTTCGTATTCTTAATACAACGAAATATCGTGAACCATCCAAGTAATCGAAAAGGTATTGTTAATGCGAATGTCAACAGCATTAGTTTTGCGAAACTAAGGTAGGTGAATTGGTTTACAATACTGACAATAAACAAAGCAATCACGGCCGGTGCGACACCGAGTAACCAAAACGCAGCAGCCAAACTCTGAGAGCCTTTAAAAAAGCCGATAAAACCGCCGCCATATTGGGGCGTCGCGTTCTGTTCTATCATCTCTTTATGATTGCCTTTCTTATTTTTAATATTTTGCCAAAACAAAATACGGGATTTTTAATTAGTTAAACCTGAAGAATAAAACAATTAGTTAAATATTTTTCAATGTAAATAATTTAAAATGGCGCAGCCCCAGGTGTACGAGGAAAAGGAATAACATCGCGAATATTTTCAATACCACTGATGTAATTAATTAATCGTTCAAAACCCAAACCAAACCCTGCATGGGGAACTGTTCCGTAACGGCGTAGATCCCGATACCACCACAAATGCTCTGCTGTTTCTTTATCAGGAAAACGTGCATCGAGAACCGATAAGCGCTCTTCACGCTGACTGCCCCCTATTAGCTCACCAACGCCTGGCACCAGGACGTCCATCGCTGCAACAGTTTTTTCGTCGTCGTTCAAACGCATGTAAAACGCTTTGATATCCTTCGGGTAGTTCTTCAAAATTACCGGGCCTTTTACATACTCTTCAGCTAAAAAGCGCTCGTGCTCCGAGGCTAAATCAATTCCCCAATCCACTTCAAATTCAAATCGCTTGCCTGATTTTTTTAATATTTCGATCGCGTCGGTATAGTCCATATGCACAAATTTTGAATCCACCACATTTTCCAGGCGAGAAATAACTGTCTTATCGATTCTTTGTTGAAAAAACGCCATATCGTCTGCGCGCTGTTCGAGAGCAGCAGTAACACAGTGTTTTAAAAAGTCCTCAGCCAGCGCCGCATCCGTATTTAAATCCGCGAAAGCAATTTCTGGTTCGATCATCCAAAATTCTGCTAGGTGACGGCTAGTATTCGAATTTTCCGCACGGAATGTCGGGCCGAAGGTATACACCTTAGACATAGCTAAGCAATATGACTCAACATTTAATTGACCCGAAACAGTTAAAAAGCTCTCATGGCCAAAAAAATCTTTAGTAAAGTCAATATTATTATTTTCGTTAAGCGGCAAGTTCTGCAAATCTAGAGTGGAAACGCGAAATAACTCTCCCGCACCTTCGCAGTCACTGCTTGTAATAATCGGTGTATTAATCCAATAAAACCCGCGTTCGTAGAAATAATTGTGGATGGTATTGGCGAGTAAATTGCGCAACCTTGTAACAGCGCCTATCGCATTGGTACGCGGACGAAGATGTGCTTGGGTACGCAGATACTCAAGGGAATGGCGTTTTTTTGCCATAGGATAAGATTCGGGGTCATCTACCCATCCCACAATATCGATTAAGGTCGCTTGAATTTCGACACTCTGCCCCTGTCCTTCGGACGCTACTAATTTTCCTTTCACAAAAATTGAGCAGCCTGTGCCGAGGTGACAAACTTCGCTATCGTAGTTAGCTAGCCCATCAGGGGCGACAACTTGAATCGGGTCAAAGCAAGACCCATCGTGAAGTGCAATAAATGAAATCCCGGCTTTCGATGTGCGCCTGGTTCTGACCCAGCCCGACAAGGAAACTTCGGCTCCGATGGCTATTTTTTCGTTTAATATATCGGCAACGGAAAATTGATTCATCACACTTCCTCTAAAATTTTTGAATAATTATACTCAATACTGAACCAGCTCATTGTTTATTTTCAACCTCGTTTTGAGTGCCTATAAAACAAGCCAAAACAACACAGCGAAATACCCCGAATAAATAAAATTCTATTGTTTCTGTTTTACCTTGGATATCGCCTGAACCACACTGTACACGCGTAGCATCGTGTCACCACTTTAGTCTCAGTTGCAATACCGTTACAATCCGGTGTTTTTACTCGATAACTTTATGGGGGCGTACATGGAACAAAGAGGCATGCACGGCGTTTGGGGTAATCGCTGGACTTTTATCCTCGCAGCCACTGGTTCCGCTGTCGGCCTGGGGAATATCTGGAAATTTCCTTATATTACGGGTGAAAACGGCGGTGGAGCATTTGTGCTGGTTTACCTCGTTTGCATCGCCCTAATTGGAATTCCGATAATGATTGCCGAAGTGCTGCTCGGGCGCCGTGGCCGCATGAGCCCGATCAACTCCATGCATTTTGTCACGGCAGAAGCAAATCTCAACAAAGCTTGGACCGGCATCGGGTGGATGGGAGTATTGGCAGGGCTTTTTATCATGTCGTTTTACAGCGTTGTGGCCGGCTGGGCTTTGCACTATGTTGTGACACTTGCCTCAGGTGTATTTGAAGGCACAACGGCTGAAGAGGCAGGAAAACAGTTTTCTGATCTACTCGCAAACCCAACCATGTTGATGCTTTGGCATACCTTATTTGCTGGAATGACAGCAATTATAGTGGCCGCGGGTGTTACGAGGGGTCTAGCAGCGGTGGCAAAAATATTAATGCCTTTTTTGTTTCTCTCGCTGTTTATTCTTCTCGGATACGGAGTAGCAAAAGGTGATATCGCCGCGGGCGCTGACTTTTTGTTCGCATTTCGCTTTGACAAGCTTAGCGCAGAAGCGGTTCTTGAAGCTCTCGGACACGCATTCTTTACGCTGAGCTTGGGCATGGGCGCGATTATGGCTTACGGAGCCTATATGCCTGCACACGCCTCACTCGCGAAAACCGTTATCACAGTAGGAATTTTGGACACCTTCGTCGCCCTGATAGCCGGTATGGCAATATTTCCAATAGTATTCGCCAATCCTAGCATTGAGCCAGGCGCCGGTCCCGGCCTACTCTTTGTCAGCCTACCCATAGCATTTGGCAACATGCCTGGAGGCTTAATATTTGGTACCCTGTTTTTTGTGCTCGTATCAGTTGCCGCCTGGAGCTCAGCAGTTTCATTAATTGAGCCGGGCGTGGCTTGGTTAGTAGAATCCAAAAAACTTAATCGCTTGAACGCAACCTTTATCTTCGCGGGAATAGCATGGCTACTCGGCATTTCAGCATTACTTTCTTTTAATGTCTTGTCAGATTTTACGCCGCTGTATTTGTTTAATCGCACACCGTTTGACTTTCTCGACTTTATTACTGCGCAAATTATGCTTCCTCTTGGAGGATTATTTATCGCAATATTTGTCGGCTGGTTGATGAGCCGCAAAATCCTGGTAAAAGAAATGGACGCCGAGACTCATCCACTATTCGATATTTGGCTTATTATCTTGCGCTTTGTCTCTCCGGTACTGGTGGCAGTGGTTATGATATTTGCGCTGTATAAAATTCTTTTTTCTAGCTAGAGGTTTTTTGTGAGTCGTACTCTGCAGCGCTCTGCTTTAGTCAACTACGATGCGGAGAAAATGTTCGATTTGGTCAACGACATAGAAGCTTATCCGAGTTTTATGCCAGGCTGTGCCCGAGCCAAAATTATTGAAAAAAAAGATTGCGAATTAGTCGCAAAATTAACCTTAGCAAAATCCGGAATTGAGCAATCATTTACAACCCGCAATCAGTTTCAACGACCGTCGTCTATCAATATTGCTTTGGTTGATGGGCCGTTTTCTGTCTTTAAAGGGCTGTGGCTTTTTGAACCTATTCAAGAGCGTGGATGCAAAGTTTCGTTTAAACTCGAATACAAGTTCAAAAATGCAGTTTTGGGACTTACTCTGAGTAATTTATTAGAAAAAGTATCGGGTGAACAAGTTACGGCAATTTGCGATCGCGCTAAAACACTTTATGGATAACTTAATTAACGACAAACACTGAAATAAATAAAAAATACCGAAGATTGAAAATGTCAGAACAGTCAAATATACCCGAGGATAAAATTTCAGTTGAAGTAGCTTACGCACTTCCTAAGCGGCAAAAAATAATTCCATTAAATGTGGCACGGGGTACAACGGCCAAGCAAGCTGTCACTCTGTCAAATATTGAAAACTTCTTTCCCGATATCGATATAGACAACGCACATTTCGGTTTATTTGGACAAAGTCTAGGTACAAAAGGGCTTGCAACAGCCGATAAATACGTACTTGAACCTGGCGACCGAATAGAGATTTACCGACCGTTAATCTCCGACCCGAAGGAAGTACGCAAAAGGCGCGCTGAAAAAGCTAAAAATGAGAAAGCAAATGCTGCAACTCCAGAAGCAGACAAAAAATAGATAAATCGAATCCCCGACCATAAGATCAACAAGACTATAACAAAATAGCGAAGCGAACTTGATGGCCCGAGAAAAACCAATTATGGTCGCAAAACAAATAACTGGTTATCCGCGACTCACTTTTCAAACTTCGTCATTTATTTTCTAGCAACAACACTTCACTATCACCCGCGCTAAGCATGGCAACCCTCGATAAACCCTTATAAAAACAAGCCGAACTTATACCATTATAGAATCAAAAACGTGTCAATTGGCGCCTCGATCTGTGTTGAATTGACCCAAAAAAAGCAGGCCTATTTGGGAAAAGTTAGCAATCCATAAGGAATTTAATCGGCAGTCTTAGTTTTTCTTTATTATTGTGAGACGTATCATGTTCACTTAGAACCATCGGTGCTAAATTATCTCTCATAATAACTATATAGATGAGATAGAGTTATCGTGACTATATCACGTTGACCACTAGGTATTTATTGAAGAGGTATTACTCTACTACGTGCTGCAGTACTTATAAAAACAACAATAATGACAACGAACCAAGTTGGTCCGGTAAGTAAATTACTGTAATAGCATAGAAGCTTAAGAGCCGAAGTACTTATTTAATTTGGGTTACACACGTTTGTATGTAATGCATTACTTAAATAGGAGGAGATAAGAGACTAACGCTTTTAATACAGAAAATTGTCGGTGGTGGCCATCTAGCCCCTTGGTTAAAGCGTATTTGCACAAGACGCAAAGCCTTTAACGAATCATCAACAATATATTTACCGTGGTTCTACGGTTTGTTATTGCTGCGTGTATTTGAGGTGCAGCAGCAAGTAAAACTAATTATTTTTAAAATTAAGTCAGGTGCGTAATGTATAATATTCAAAGTTTAACTAAACGCTTGGTTGCAATCGGCTTTGCAAGCACGTTTATTGCTCTTGTTGGGTGCGGCGGCGCCACAGATACGTCTTCTAGCTCATCATCATCGTCTAGCGGTAACAATAACAACACTTCAAGTTCATCTTCTAGTAGCTCCAGCTCCAGCAGCAGTTCAGGTATTGCCAAGCCACTTGAATATGAAACCGTTGCAGGCACTAATATCGAAGCCCCTGTTACGTCATGTTCTACCATCATATCTACACCAGCTCAGCTTTTAACGCGAGATCAATATGTCAATATGATTCGGGATACATTCCAACCGTTGAATATTGATGTTACCGAACAAGCGAAAGATATTCTTTTCCCAGAAGCTTTGACGGAGCCGTTTTTTAGAGCGCTTTTAGATTTAGGTATCGAAATCGGCCCTCAGATATCAGCTAATTTTGGCCAGCTCGGACTTAACTGTAGTGCCGGAGATGCTTGCGCAGAAGCATTTATTGACAAGTTCGCTCGTCGAGCGCTTCGCGGTAACTTATCATCAGAGACGAAAAACGACCTTATGGCAGCTTTTCGAGGCCAAGATACCTTTAGCAAAGGTATAGAGGAAATTGTACTTTTCCTTGCAGCAGACCCTGTAGCCGTTAGAAGATTCGAAGAAGCAGGTATAGAGGGCTCAAACGGTAAAGTAGTTCTAACGGGCCTTGATAAGGCAAGCAAGCTGAGCTTTTTACTGTGGAATAGTATTCCCGACGACCAACTTCTTGACGCTGCTGAAAACGGTGAGTTAGACACTAAAAACGGCTATAAGGCACAAGCGCAAAGACTCCTTCAGAACCGAGCTAAGGTTGCTGATGCAGCGAAATCTGTATTGCGTCACTGGATGGAATTCGACACCGCGATTGGTGTGAATCAACCCGGCTATGGTGATGCAATGCGCGAGTTTGACCTGATGGTCGAAGATTTATTTTCTGACAGCGCAACACTTGGAGACCTTTTCACCACCGATGTTGCTTATGTAAACAGAGAATTAGCTGAAGTCTACGGCTTAAGCACAGCCGGCAGGAACAGTAACG
>JANQJB010000028.1 GCA_028281865.1 Marinagarivorans sp. | reverse complement strand
AATTCAATATCGGCGATGATTTTTTTGACAATGCTTGGATAGAAAAAACCTCAAGCACCGAATTGCGCGATGGCTTGGGCCCGTTATTCAATAACAACGCCTGCCAAGATTGCCACGTTCGTGACGGCCGCGGTTTCGCGCCGGGTGACGCCGGCAGTGAAACAGAAAATCGCTTTTCAACGCTTATTTTCAAAGCTGTTAAAACCGATATAACACCTGAGCAAAGAGAAAAAATGCTCAACGGCACGATGGGCAGTGTCGGCGATTCCGGCGCTGGCGGACAACTGCAACAGGAGGCCATTTTTGGTATACAAAAAGAGGCAAACTTTGCCGTCAGTTACACTTACGAAAAAATAACATTCGATGACGGCTTCGAAGTTGAACTGCGCCGCCCTCAATGGCGATTAGAGAACAATTACGCTGAACAGGGTTACGACTTTGACAGCGACACCTTATTTTCACCGCGTGTAGCGCCGCCGATGATAGGAATGGGCTTGTTGGAATTAATCAGCCAAAGCGACTTGATGACTAAACACGACCCTGATGACAGCGACAACGATGGCATTTCCGGCAAGTTAAATACTGTCTGGCACGTGCTGAAAAACAGCACGGATGTCGGGCGTTTTGGTTGGAAAGCCGGCCAGCCAAGTGTACGGCAACAAGCGGCGGGTGCCTTTAACGGCGACATGGGTTTAACATCGAGCATTTTCCCAGTAGACGGCTGTTTAGAGCATCAAATCGATTGCCGCGAAGCGCCGAATGGAAATGGCGACAGCGTTAGAGACTATGATTTTGAAGTATCCGATTCGGTTCTCGACTCTATCGAATTTTATGGTCGCCACCTCGCGGTACCTATCCGGCGCAAAGCCGACGACAACGATGTGCTTGCGGGCAAAAAGTTATTCTTCGACGCGAAGTGCGATAGTTGCCACAGCGAACGCTTTACCACCGCGGAAGACCCCGATTTACCCGAATTATCTAACCAGACCATTTACCCTTATACCGATTTGCTGCTGCACGATATGGGCCCGGACTTGGCCGACGTCGATATCGACAACAACCCGGGATCAGCGGAGGCCTTAACCGAGTATCAAGCGACAGCACGCGAGTGGCGGACTTCACCGCTATGGGGTATTGGCCTCACCCACAACGTAAATCCTGATGCAACTTTTTTACATGATGGCCGCGCCCGCACCATTATGGAGGCTGTACTCTGGCATGGTGGAGAGGCAGAAGCATCAAAAAATGCGGTATTGAAATTCGACGCTACCGAAAGAAGCCACTTTTTGGCTTTTTTGATGGACCTCTGAATAGAAAGGACGCTATTCAGCTTGTTCCAAAGCACCTAAACATACTCTATCGCGCCCGGCTTGCTTGGCTTGATAAAGTGCACGATCTGCTGCATCGACACTGGCAACCCAGTTATCGGCGTCCCCATCGGCAACGCCGCCACTTATCGTAAGAATACCTTTGGGAGCCTCGGCGTGGGGAATCTTGCTATTACTTATTTCATTTTTGACCAAATTGACTGCATGCAAGGCCTGCTCTGCATTGGTGTCGGGCAACAAAAGTAAAAACTCCTCACCACCGTAACGATAGAGCCGATCGGCGCCACGTATATGGTTACGAATGATTTTGGTCGTTTGTTTTAAGGCTGTATCACCGGCTAAATGACCATAGTGATCGTTGTAAAGCTTAAAGTAATCGATATCTAAAAGCGCAAGTGAATAAGCCGTGCCATAACGTTTACACGCTGCTTGAGTATGTTTGATATCGACTTCCATCGCACGCCGATTACCAATACCCAACATGCTGTCCTGCATCGCCAAAGCTTGCAGCATTTTATTCGCCGCGTTGAGCTTTTCGGTCCGCATTTCAACCTCTTCGCTAATTTGCCCATCGTGCAATTGAATTTCCTGCACGTATGCATCAAGCATATTGGTTTGCGTTAAAACGCCCAGCAAATGATCGTGCGAATTAACCACCGGTAAATGGCGAATACCGCGCGTCCGCGCAAGGGTTAGCGCTTCGTCCAGCGGCGTGTTTTCAATTACGCTGATGACCGGAGAGGTCATAACGTCGGCTACCGTTAACTGCGGGACAACTTGCGTCTCAAGGCACTGGGCCATCACCCTGGTTAAATCGCGCTCGGTTAAAATGCCAACGGGAATTTCACCGTCAACAATACACAAACAGGACTCAGATTTGGCGGCAAGCAATTCCGCCGCCTGACCAAGCGGCGTATGCCGCGGCAAAGTCTCACATCGGCGTACAATTCCAGCCGAGGCCTTTAGATCAAACATGTCTTAACTGCCTTATGTTTTTATTTTTTTCAATCATGCTCAAACGTTTCGCAGTGGCAACGCGGATAAACAGGTTCTCGCTGCCCATAGAGTCTCCGAATATTGTGCTGGCTTTGTTTATTATTGACTAAAAAACAGGCAACAATACAGACCCAAGTCATCTAATACATCAATTCGACACTTAAACCCCGTCATTTTGTGGAAGCATTTCACTATAACCGAGCCTGAAACTCGGGTAACGCAAAGTATACCCGCTGTCTAGCATACGTTTGTTGGAACAAATTTTATTACCGCCCATAGCTCTATCTTGAACGCTGTTATCCTGCTGCACCTGTACACCTAACTGCTCGGCCAGCCATGAGCGCAAATCACAGCTCAATACGGCTTCGCCATCGGATGCGAGATAAAGTGGTTCAGGAGTTTGCCCGCCAGCCTTTAGGTTTAACAAATGCGCTAAAAACCCCGCACAGTCGTCCTGATGTATTCGATTGCTGTAGCTGTTTCCACCACCTTTACCGGCCAGCACCTGACGAATAAGATAATCCCGCCCAGGTCCGTATATGCCGCTGAAGCGCACGATGGAATAGGCAATTGGGCTAGCTCTGACGATATTTTCAGCCTCTAAAATAATTTTGCCGCGAAAATGTGCTGGACAAGTTTCACTGCTCTCATCAACTCGCTCACCACTGTGCTGCGCATAAACACTTGTGCTCGACACCCATATTACGTAGCCCGGCCGACTATTTTTCGAAAACGCATTGAGTACAGCCCGCGTAATATCGACGTAACAACTGCGATAGGAAATCTCATCCCGGCCATCGGGACTCAGCGTGACAACTACCGCATCCCAGTGCTGCGCCGACAACTTCTCCAACATTGCGGGAGCGAGAATATCACCTTGCCACAGATCCAAATTAGGTATTTTGGGTTTAGGGCGGCGAGCAATCCCGTATAATTGGTGGGAATCGAGAAGTGCAGCTGTGCGCTGTGCAATGTCGCCGTACCCGACAAATAGAATTTTCACAAACCAATATCCACCAAATGTAAATTATGACCCTTACCGAACTCCGCTACATTGTCGTACTGGCACAAGAGCAAAATTTTGGGCGAGCCGCTGAACGTTGCCACGTGACGCAGCCAACACTCAGTGTTGCCGTTAAACGCCTTGAAGAAGAGCTAAAAATGCCAATCTTCGAACGCGCCAAAACACGTGTTTACCTCACCCCGGTGGGCGAGCAAATAGTGCAACAAGCCGAACGCGTGCTTAAAGAGGCGTCAACTCTAAAAGATATTGCCAGCAGTGGCAAAGATCAGCTCACAAGTCCATTGCACATCGGCGCGATATTCACGATCGGCCCTTATCTTTTTCCCGAATTCATTCCAATGCTGCACCAACAAGCCCCCGATATGCCGCTTTATGTTGAGGAGAGCTACACCGCGACGTTACGCCGCCGCATCTGCCAGGGTGAACTCGACGTGATCGTCGTCGCTCTGCCATTTACCGAGGCAGATGTTGTAACACAAGCCATCTACGACGAGGAGTTTGTTGTGCAAGTCGCAGCGGACCACCCGCTAGCCGCTTACGACGCGATTTCCCCAGAGCAGCTCGACGCTCACAACGTATTGCTGCTCGGCGAAGGTCACTGCTTTCGCGATCAAGTCCTTGAAGCGTGCCCAAACCTGCGGCGCGGTATTGCCGAGCCCAGTGGACGGGTACGCACCGCCGCGGAAGGCAGCTCGCTCGAGACCCTAAAACACATGGTCGCCTCGGGCCTTGGTATTACGATTTTGCCGCAGACTGCCGCAAAAGCCGGCAGCAGCTCCGACGCCATTCTGACCACCAGGCCATTCGTTGCACCCGCCCCGATGCGCACCGTCGCGCTCGCCTGGCGCGCGAGCTTTCCTCGTTTGAAAGCGATTGATACGCTGCGCGACGCAATTCAGCGCTGTCACCTCGGCAAGGACGCTTAAGGAATTACAGGTGGATCTCGAAAAAATACCGATCACGCATTTGAAAGGCGTGGGTGAAAAGCTTGCTACAACATTTGCGAAGCTCGGTGTTTCAAGTTTACAAGACCTGATATTTCATTTGCCTTTTCGTTACGTCGATCGCACACGTATCGTATCGATCGGGGCGCTCTCCCCAAATCAAAGCGCGGTTATTCAAGGCGAAGTACTCAGTGCACAGATTCTATTTGGTCGCAGGCGCAGTCTTGCCGTGACCATTGCGGACGCAAGCGGAAAAATTGCGTTGCGCTTTTTTCATTTTAACGCTGCACAAAAGGAAGGCTTTCGCACAGGGCGCAGTGTACGTTGTTTTGGTGAAGCACGCTTAGGTGCAACAGGTCTGGAGCTCTACCACCCGGAATACGAATTTGTCGACGCCGATAACACCGATCAGGCGCTAGCGCAAACGCTCACTCCCATTTATTCACTCACCGACGGTATTACCCAACCGAGGATGCGCAGTACGATTGCTTTGGCACTGCAGACAATGGAGCGAGCGGCGCCGCAAGAGCTACTGCCATCAGAAATTATCGAAGAACTCAGCGCGATCAATTTAAGCGAGGCACTGCAATACTTGCATAATCCTCCCAAAGACGCGCCGGTGGAAATGCTGCTCGCGGGTTTGCATCCATTTCAAAAACGCTTGGCGTTTGAAGAGTTACTCGCGCACAACCTCGCGGTACAAAAAAGTAGAAAGCTCGCGAAAGCAGATTTAGCACCAACAATAAATGTCGATTTAACGGCTAAGCAAGCGTTTCTCGCTCAGCTACCTTTTTCGCTTACTCGAGCGCAGCAACGTGTAATCGAAGAAATCGAGGCCGACGTCCTCAAAACTTCACCGATGACCCGCCTCGTCCAAGGCGATGTCGGCTCAGGCAAAACTCTCGTTGCCGCCGTTGCGGCGCTAGCCGCTATCCAAAATCAATTACAAGTTGCGTTAGTCGCTCCCACCGAAATCCTGGCAGAGCAGCACCTCAAGAATTTCCGCGCTTGGTTTAACACGTTCAATATCGAAGTCGGTTGGCTCGCTGGAAAAATCAGCGCGACAGAGCGACGGCACAACTTAGCAGGAATAGCTGACGGTTCAATTCAAATAGCCGTGGGAACCCATGCGCTATTTCAAGAAAACGTCAGCTTTAAAGCGCTCGGTCTGGTGATTGTGGACGAACAACATCGTTTTGGCGTGCACCAGCGTTTAGCTCTGCGCAATAAGGGTTCAGAGTTCTGTCCACATCAGCTGATCATGACTGCAACACCCATTCCGCGCACCCTTGCGATGACCGCTTATGCTGACTTAGATGTTTCCACCATTGATGAACTTCCGGCAGGTCGCAAACCGATTAATACCTCAGTCATTGGCCAAAACCGACGCGCAGAAGTCATACAACGCGTGCGCGCAGCTTGTGTCGAAGGCCAACAGGCTTACTGGGTTTGTACGCTAATCGAAAATTCGGAGACATTAACCGCCAACGCCGCGCAAGAAACTTTTGCAGCACTCGCAAACGCTATGCCTGAGCTTAAAATTGGGCTGGTTCACGGGCGACTCAAACCCGCAGAAAAAGAACAAGTAATGAGCGAGTTTAAACGTGGTGATCTCAAATTGCTGGTTGCGACAACCGTAATCGAAGTGGGTGTCGACGTACCAAACGCCACGTTAATGATTATTGAAAACCCCGAGCGTCTCGGGCTCGCACAACTGCACCAGTTGCGCGGTCGCGTGGGGCGCGGCAGCGGCGCTAGTCATTGTGTCCTTCTTTACGGCGAACCACTCTCACGCATGGGCCGTGAAAGACTGCAGGTGTTACGCGATTCAAATAGCGGATTTGTTATCGCACAAAAAGATTTGGAATTGCGCGGCCCAGGCGAATTACTTGGCACGCTTCAAACAGGTCAAATGCAATTTCGTACCGCCGATCTGATGCGCGACGAAGCATTGATTGAGAGAGTCCAGCACTACGCAAAAATCTTGCAACACAATCAACCAGACATTTGCGAAAAGATTATTCAGCGTTGGTACGCGCATGAGCAGGATTACGTCAAAGTCTAATTTTCTTAGATACCTTTCGCTAAATTTCTTGCAATAAGATAACGATTGAAGTGAGTTGTCCGGTTGGCAGCTAAGTTCCAAAACCTTTAATTCAGGATGTGCTCGTGTGTTTCCTGGACCTCGTCAACAGCCTGCAAACGCTTTGAGTACATAACACGTTAATTTATTCCATGGATACTCAAAGGATTTAATTTGTTAAAAATTAAACAGAATGCCCCTTCTATACCCGACAAGACGACTGGCACTTTGACCAAAGCTAGCTATATTTTGATCAAGGCAAATTATCTTTAAACGCTATTTAAGCCTTGTTTTATAAGCTTTTTTTAGGTCTAACCGCGATTAACCTTTTCAAAGGAGATATCAAGTGCCTGTACCGGCTAGTATTCTGCAAATGTTAGAAACAAACAATATAAATTATGAGCTAAAAGCACATTTATCTCGTGCTAACACGAGTAGCTCATCTGGACCACAGGCCTGTGCAGTGAGATCAGTTGTTTTGCAAGACAATAACGGACTGGTGCAGGTAGTTTTGCCTACCAATCGCCTCCTCGATCTCGACGCCATTGAACGTCGCTACGATCGCAAGTTACGCAGCCTTGCGGATACTGAAATGCAACGCTTGCTAGACCAGCACGGCGTTACTACCATACCTGCATTTCCCGAATGGCAAGGCATTACAACGATCGTCGACTCGTCACTGGTCGAATACAACACGCTATGGCTCGAAACTGGCGATCACGAGCAAATGATTTCGTTAAAAAAAGAGGACTTTTGCGCGTTAATCGAAACGACGAGCATTGACGCGATCACCGCTGAACCGCCAAAAACGCCGGAGAACACCGAAGGGGATAGCCAACAAATCATCGATTCGGTGAAACGCTTTACACAACTGCGCATTAAACAAAGACTCGAAGACACGCTGGACTTACCCCCACTGCCTGAAACTGCACAAAAAATTATTCAATTGCGCGGCAACCCTGATGCTGACATTAGTGACCTAACCGCAGTTGTCGAGCTCGATCCATCACTCGCTGCACAAGTTGTTAGCTGGGCAGCCTCACCGTATTATTCAGCTCCAGGGAAAATCAAATCGGTCCACGATGCGATTGTGCGGGTGCTAGGTTTTGACATGGTATTAAACCTCGCACTTGGCCTTTCACTCGGCAAAACGATTAATAATGAAGTCATTAACGATCAGCAAATGAAGGAATACTGGAAGCATGCCGTCTGCGTGGCTGCTTCTGTCGAAGGCCTGGTAACCAGCATTCCGCGCGATCATCGACCGGCTTTTGGAATGAGCTATTTATCCGGGCTGCTTTGCAATTTCGGTTATTTAATCATGGCCGAAGTCTTCCCGCCCTACTTCGACACGGTCAACCGCTACCTATGCGCCAACCCACATGTCGCTCAGCCCGCAATCGAACGTCACGTCATCGGTGTGTCCAGTTGCCAGATTTCGGCTTGGTTGTTGGAATACTGGAATATGCCCGACGAAGTCATCACCGCGCTGCGGCAACAGAACAACTCAGCATACTGTGGCGAACATGCTGAGTACGCCAATCTCATTTATATCGCCGAACAACTCTTAGCACGCAAAGGCTTTGGCAACCGTGCCCCAGCTCCGATTCCGACACACTTGTTTGAATCCTTACATCTCGAACACGAAACCGCTGAGGTAACAATCGAAAATATACTCGAATCTGCTGACGACCTGGACTCCATTGCCAGTCAGATGAGCGCGTAGGCGGGGTCCAAACATCGCCAAACCTATGTAAACACACTGTCAAAGTAAAAAAGCGCCGCTAACGGCGCTTTTTTTGTGGGAGTGGACCAACGTTCCTTAATTCACTTTTTCACACAAGAACTTACCGGGCTTGAACGCGGGTAATTTGTGCGCCGGAATTTCCAGCGGTGCTCCGGTTTGCGGATGCCTCCCGGACCGCGCTGCGCGCTCGCGCACGATGAACGAACCAAACCCAACGAGATTGACCGATTCCCCGCGTGCGAGCGCATTGGTAACTTGTTCGATAAAACTCGAAACCACCTCGTCTGCGCAGCGTTGTTTTAAACCTGTTGCTTCACGAACTAAATTGACGATATCACTCTTCTTCATGTTACTCGCCGCTTGTCGCCCAAATTACTAATAAGACTAATTCAACTTTGCCAGTTTGGCGAAAAAAATATTTTGCCGCTATCTTAGAAGCAATCGGCAGCTCAGCAACGCATTCGGCAAAGCAGGAATCTTGTCGCCTAACAGACAAAAAGCCTTTATTCAGCCTTTTTATTATTTTTTTTGCGGTGTATGCTCTGCGCTAACGCAGGCCCTAGATCGCCCCTAACATTTATGACTGCATCCGCAACACTTGAAGCCCGCTTGCCTGGCATCCTCCCCTATATCAAATTAATGCGTTTAGATCGCCCGATCGGTACTTATCTCGTACTTTGGCCGGCGCTTTGGAGTTTGTGGATCGCCTCAGAAGGCGTCCCTCATTGGTCAGCACTTCTGATATTTGTATGCGGTGGATTTTTAATGCGCAGCGCTGGTTGCGTTATCAACGACTGGGCAGATCGCGACATCGACGGTGATGTCGAGCGCACTCGAAATCGCCCTCTCGCAAGCGGGCAAGTCCCGCCGCAACACGCGCTTATACTGTTTGTTGCTCTGCTAATTTTGGCATTTATATTGGTGTTGCTAACCAACCTAAAAACGATTTTGCTATCGTTAGGCGCCGTCGCTTTAGCTTCAGCCTACCCGTTTATGAAACGCTATACCTATATGCCTCAAGCGGTTTTGGGTGCTGCATTCGCCTGGTCAGTGCCCATGGCTTTTACAGCGGTCAGCGATACTTTTCCAAAACACATTTGGACCCTTTACATGGCAATTGTTTTGTGGACCATCGTCTACGACACATTTTATGCGATGGTTGACCGCGAGGACGACATCCGTATTGGCGTGAAGTCGACTGCAATTTTATTTGGCGAAATGGATAGGCACATCACCAGTGCCCTGCAGATAATCGTGATATTCGCGCTGTTTATGCTCGGACCGAGTTTTTCTTTTGGCTGGGCTTATTACCTGAGCGTCGTGATTGCCGCAACATTATTTGCTTATCAGCAATATTTGATTCGCGATCGCGACCCTGAGGCCTGTTTTCGCGCGTTCATGCACAATAACTGGGTCGGTATGGTCGTTTTCATCGGCATTGCGATCGATTTTGCGTTAAGAAGCAGCACCGCTGCACATTAGGTTTTATCGCAAAACATTTGAGCCATTAGAGCGCCATTTCCGGCGGTCTGCGAAAACTTTCTTCTACGCCTGTTTTGTACTGTAATAAAATGGCAATAAAACGTTTATTTAATGGCAGCTCGTTGGAGTTCCCGGTGCCCACGCCAATTTGGCTTGCCACCCTCGTTTTACCGCAGGTGCAGTAAATTGATGGCCAGTAAAACCATATTAATCGTTGATGACGAAGCGCCGATTCGTGACATGCTGCGAATTGCGCTTGAAATGGCGGAGTATGCTTGTATCGAAGCTGAGGATGCACAGTCTGCTCACAGCTTAATCGTCGATCAAAAACCCGATCTTATTCTCTTGGATTGGATGATGCCAGGCACCAGCGGAATGGAACTTGCGAGACGCTTAAAGCGCGACGAGTTAACGTCTGAGATCCCCATTATTATGCTTACCGCAAAAGGCGAGGAAGATAATAAGGTGCAAGGATTAGAAGCGGGAGCAGATGATTACATCACGAAACCGTTTTCACCGCGCGAGCTGGTAGCCCGTTTGAAAGCCGTATTGCGGCGCACAGATACACTAACCAATGCAGAGCCTATCCAAGTTGGCGGTTTATGCCTTGACCCTACGAGCCATCGCGTAACCATTAATAGCACCCCGGTGCAAATGGGACCGACAGAGTACCGTTTACTTGAGTTCTTTATTACTCACCAAGAGCGCGTCTACTCCCGCAACCAGTTACTGGATCACGTATGGGGCGGCAATGTTTATGTCGAAGAACGCACTGTTGACGTGCATATTCGCCGACTGCGAAAGGCGTTAACACTTGAAGGTCACGACCGATTCATTCAGACTGTTCGTGGTGCGGGTTACCGGTTTTCCAACAAGGTAGCCATCAAAGTTTAATCTGAATAAAACACACTCCTATGATCCGCAGAGGTATCAATACCGAGCTGCGCAATTTTTTTGTTTATATTGCAGTTGTTGGTATCGTCGGCTATGTCTTCGATGTGCTCACACTTGCCGCTCTGTGCGGCCTCTTCATTTTTGTACTAATACTTTTTTATCGCCTGCATCGACTGCAAAGTTGGATCATACGCGCGCGCAAACCCAACCCTCCTTATCTCGAGTCTCACGGCCTTTGCGAAACCATTGCCGACGATGTTCTGACAATGTTAAAACGCCACGAACGCGAAAAATTGCGCCTACAAAGTATTGTCCACCGCGTACAAGACATGACCAGCGCACTGACCGACGGCGTCATTTTGATAGACCGCAAAGACAATATCGAATGGTGGAATAAATCGGCCGGTGAAATGTTTTCTTTCCGCGATATCGACATTGGCCACAAACTTACTAACCTGATCCGCAATCCAACATTTGTTAGATATTTTGAGGCGTTTGAATATCACGAGCCGCTGGAACTTAATTTTGGCCCAGGTGATGAAAAACAACTTCAATTCCTCATCCATTTGTTCGGTCATAACGAGCGGCTTGTGATCGTACGCGATGTCACTCGTGTGCATAAGCTCGAACAAATGCGCAAAGATTTCGTCGCTAATGTCACCCACGAGCTACGCACACCGTTAACCGTTATTCGCGGCTATTTAGAAACACTCAGCGATGTCGAGAACTCGCCTCCCATGTGGAGCAAAGCAATGGGACAAATGCTGACACAAACGTCGCGCATGACAGCGTTGATCAACGACTTACTTACGCTCACGCGCTTGGAAACTGAGGAAAAAGAATTTGACAAAAACCCCGTTAGACTTTTTCCACTCGCTCAAACAATCGCCTCAGACGCGCGCGCATTAAGCGGAGAACAAAGCCACGAGATTTACGTTGAAGGGGACAATAATCTCTCTGTCAGAGGCCTGGAGCGCGAGTTACGTAGCGCAATTTCCAACTTAGTTTACAACGCGGTCAACTACTCTCCCCCGAAAAGCACTATCACCATTCGCATTGAATCAAAACGCGACGGCGCCTACGTATCGGTTGAGGATAATGGGCCGGGGATAGACCCCAAACACCTTTCGCGCTTAACTGAACGATTCTACCGCGTCGATAGCGGCCGCAGCGTGCTGTCCGGCGGCACCGGACTCGGGTTGGCCATTGTGAAGCATGTTCTCCTACGACATAATGCGGAACTAATGATCACAAGTACTATTGGCAAAGGCAGCTGTTTTACTTGTTTTTTCAAGCCGTCTAGCATTATCGAAAACGCCGCCTAGCCGGTGGTAAATGACGAGTAATGTAAGTTAATTTTCCAGCGTCAACACTTGTTACCGGTGACTCATGGAATTGATTTTTATCGACACGATCGATTGTGTTCAAGCAGAGCAATGGGATGCTCTTTGGCCGACGGATTATCCATTTACACAACATCGTTTTTTAAAACTACTCGAAACCAGCGGTGCCACCGATGCGAAGAGCGGCTGGAAGCCCCATCATGTTTGTGTGTGGGAAAGTAATCAGCTCATCGCAGCGATGCCGTTGTTTGAGAAAACTCATTCGTACGGCGAATACGTTTTTGATTGGGGCTGGGCGGACGCCTACCATCGCTATGGCCTGGAATATTACCCCAAATGGGTCTGTGCGATTCCGTTTACACCAAGCACTGGGCCGCGGGTCGGGTTCGCCAAAAGTTGCGACAGAGAAAAAACGGCTCGACAACTCATCACTGAGTTGCAAAGCAAAATGCCGGAGCAGAATATCTCGAGCTTTCACTGCCTTTTCCCCTGCGCCGAGGACCTCAAACAGTTGCAATCGCAACTCAGTTTACGCCTGGGTGTGCAGTTTCACTGGATAAACCAACAATATGAAAATTTCACAGATTTCCTTTCTCAGCTAAGCTCACGCAAACGCAAAAATATCCGCAAAGAACGCGAAAAAGTCAGCGCGATGGGCCTGGATCTTCAATTTAGAGCTGCGGGAGAGGTTCCAGCAGAAGAATGGCAACAATTCTATACACTTTATCAAATCACCTATTTAAAGCGCTCTGGTCACAGCGGCTACCTCAACGCAGAATTTTTTTCCAAGCTTGCTGAAATACTGCCAGAACAGACTTTGCTCGCCAGCGCGCACCAGGGCGGAAAACTCGTTGCCGGGGCACTGTATTTTCGCGACCAACAAACGTTATATGGTCGCTACTGGGGAGCACTCGATGAATACGACTGCTTACATTTTGAGTGTTGTTACTACCAGGGAATTGAGTATGCGATTGCTCATAACATCAGGCGTTTTGACCCGGGTGCGCAAGGCGAGCATAAAATTCAACGCGGATTCACACCACTTTATACAAGTTCGTTGCACTCAATTCGTCACCCTGAGTTTCGTTTGGCTATAGATAATTTCCTGAATGAAGAAAGGGCAAGCAATGCGCGTTATATTCAACATTGCCGTGAACACGCGCCGTTCAAAGAGTCCTTTGCTATGATTAATGAAGGTTTTCTCTTAGAAGGTGCCGAACAGCTATGAAGTGTAGAGAGCATTTAACGTTAACGATCGTCATGTGGTTAATATGCTTCTCACCCCATTCTCTGCACGCACAAAAAATTGTTAAGTGGGTCGACGAGCAGGGTCGCACACACTACGGCGAAAAACTCCCACCCGGCGAGACCAGCGAAAAAATTGAAACACGCGTTAGCGAATACACGCCGGTAAAAAACGACAGCCAAATTTTTGAGCAAATTGCGAAGGAGAAAAAGAAAAATGTTGTTATGTACTCCACTCGCTGGTGTGGATACTGCAAAAAGGCGCGAAATTTTTTAAAAAAACATGCCATTCCCTTTATCGAATACGACATCGAAAGATCTGCCAAAGCTAAAGCACAACATCAGGCACTTGGCGGAGGTGGCGTTCCGTTGTTCGTCGTCGGAAAACAAACGATTCGCGGGTTTAATCCTACAGAAATTGCGGCATCCTATCGCCGATTAAAATAATTTTTCTCCGATTAAAATAATCTTCTTTCATCACCTAATGATTGTGTTCATCCTCCAATTACTCGTATCAGTTGCGTAAAACAACAGAGTAAAACCTGGTTTTTCCTCGCTGTGAAAAGTCACTTAGACAGCAAGAATTCGCGTTTAAGCACGTTCTCGCCGTTTAAACAATATTGTCAAGGCCCACACATGGCCAAACTGTTAAATACCCGCACGACGTCATCCCGTACTTGACACGGGATCCAGCAGAAAAAATGAGAGAGAAGAGGAGAACCCAATGGAAGATGGCGTAGATAGAATAAGCGAATCCGAATTAGCTGGACTTATATGCACAGATCACTGGATCCCGTGTCAAGCACGGGATGACGGATTGGTAAATTCCGGCTGGCCCGTTTTGGTAAATTGCGGGAGGCGGGTTTAACCCTACAGAAATTGCGGCATCCTATCGGCGATTAAAATAATTTTCCTCCGCCACCTTACAATTACATCAAGCCGCCTCCGTTTTGACACAAATCACCTTTATACTTTACAGAGTTTGAGATCCTTTACATTTAAACTCACCGCTGCAGATGGCTAATAAGGAGCCGATTTATGTCTATTGACTTAACCCAATACGGTATTACCGGCACAACAGAATATGTCTATAACCCCTCTTACGAATTTTTGTTCAATGAAGAAACACGCGAAGATCTCGAGGGATATGAAAAAGGAGTCGTAACGGAATTTGGTGCCGTCGCTGTTCGCACGGGTGAGTTCACAGGCCGGTCACCGAAAGATAAATTTATTGTTCTTGACGACACCAGCCGCGAACACTTGTGGTGGACTTCACCACATTCTGAAAATGATAACAAACCGCTGTCGCCAGATGCGTGGTCCGCGTTAAAAAAAATTGTTCTCGCAGAACTGTCGCAAAAGCGGCTGTTTGTCGTAGACGCTTTTTGCGGGGCAAACAAAGACACACGTTTGAAAGTACGCTTTATAACAGAAGTCGCCTGGCAGGCGCATTTTGTTAAAAACATGTTTATACGCCCAACCGATGAGGAGCTGAAAGATTTTGGCGAGCCTGATTTTGTTGTGCTCAACGGGTCGAAAACTTCAGACGACCATTGGCGCGAACACGGTTTAAACTCCGAAGTTTTTGTCGCGTTCAATATGACGGAGCACATGCAAATTATCGGTGGCACCTGGTATGGCGGCGAGATGAAAAAAGGCATGTTTTCAATGATGAATTACTACTTGCCATTAAATCATATGCCGTCGATGCACTGCGCTGCGAATATGGGTGAAAGCGGTGATGTCGCCATATTTTTCGGTTTGTCAGGAACGGGCAAAACAACACTGTCCGCCGACCCAAAACGCAAATTAATCGGCGACGACGAACACGGCTGGGACGACAACGGTATTTTTAATTTCGAAGGCGGTTGTTACGCGAAAACTATCGACTTAGATCGCGATAACGAACCCGACATTTACGATGCGATTAAGCGCGATGCACTGCTTGAAAATGTCGTTGTTGACGAAAGCGGAAAAGTGGATTTTACCGATCGCTCGATAACACAAAATGGTCGCGTTTCTTATCCGATTTACCACATCGAAAATATTGTTAAACCGATTTCGCGTGGAGGTCACGCCAGCAAAGTTATATTTTTAACAGCCGATGCCTTTGGTGTTTTTCCGCCCGTCGCAAAGCTTGATCACGATCAAACGCAATATCATTTTTTGTCGGGTTTTACCGCAAAAGTTGCAGGCACTGAACGCGGCATAATCGAACCGGTTCCCACTTTTTCACCCTGCTTCGGCAAAGCATTCTTGACCCTGCATCCAGTAAAATACGCTCAGGAACTTGTCGCACGTATGGACAACGTCGGCGCGCAAGCATATCTCGTCAACACCGGCTGGAACGGCACCGGAAAGCGAATTTCGATTAAAGCGACACGTGCTATTATTGATGCGATCCTCGACGGTTCTATCGAAGACGCTAATATGGAAACACTTCCCATTTTCAACCTAAGCGTTCCAACACAGTTACCAAATGTCGACAGCAATATTCTCGACCCTCGCAATACGTATGAAGACGCAAATGAATGGAACCAGAAGGCAACGGATTTGGCTTCGCGCTTTATTAAAAATTTTGAAAAATTTATTGACGATGATGAAGCTAAAAACCTTGTAAACGCCGGCCCCAAAATTTGAAGCAAAAATACCATGACTAAACTCTATCGAAACGATATAAAAGTGCCCTGCGACGTACCGGAAAGTCACGTCGATAATTACGTGGATAATTATCTTAGGGCAACACGCAGCACAGGGCGGCTTATGATGTTTGCCGGCGACCAAAAAATCGAACATCTTAACGATGATTTCTATGATCCAAATGGCAAAATTGCCGCAGAAGATCATTGTCCAAATCATTTATTTTCGATAGCGTCGCAATCGACAATCGGGGTTTTCGCGGCTCAGCTCGGGCTTATCTCGCAATATGGAAAAGATTTTCCTCACATTAATTACCTGGTAAAACTAAATTCAAAATCCAATTTAATCTCTCTCGATCAGCACGAGCCGCTCAGCCAAGCACTCTGGAATATTGAAGATGTTATCAACTTACAAGCGACATCACATTTAAATATTGTCGGTATCGGCTATACGATTTATTTGGGCAGTGAACACGAAACACAAATGCTGGCTGAGGCCGCGCGCCTCATCAAAGACGCCCATCGGTACGGGCTTTTAACATGTATCTGGATGTATCCGCGCGGAAAAGCAGTGTCAGATGAAAAAAATGCCCACCTGACAGCAGGTGCAGCCGGTGTCGCAGTTTGCCTCGGAGCTGATTTTGTTAAAGTTAATATGCCACACGATGACGAGGGCCATTACACTGCCAGAGCTCTTCAAGAAGCAGCCTGGGCCGGCGGGCGCACCGGTGTGATCTGTGCCGGCGGAGGCTCAAAATCCGCTGCGGATTTTCTACAACAGCTGCACGACCAAATTCATATTGGAGGAGCGCGCGGCAATGCAACGGGCCGCAATATTCACCAGCGTTCTCTCGATGAGGCAGTGCGCTTTTGCAACGCAATTTCTGCCCTAACACTCGGAGACCGCGATGTCGATTTTGCTTTGCGAGTTTATCAAGGCCAGGAAGACTTCATTTTAACTGAGGATGTATAAATGAAGGTCGGCATTTTAACAGGTGGCGGTGATTGCTCCGGATTAAACGCAGCCATTCGCGGCGTGGCAAAGAGCTTAATGCATGAATTAAATGCTGAAATTATCGGTATCGAACAAGGGTTTTTGGGTTTAATTGAAAATAATGCTCGCGCGCTTGATTTTCAAGACGTCAGCGGCCTGATAAACAAAGGCGGTACCATTTTACATACCTGCAACAACGCTTCTCCATTTAATTATCAAGGTCAAGATGTCAGCGGTAAGGTGCTCGAAAATTATCGCGCCCTAAACTTGGATGTCATCGTAGCCATAGGTGGCGATGGAACGATGAGCCTGTGTTACGAATTATCAAAAAGTGGAATGAATTTTATAGGTATTCCAAAAACAATCGACAACGATTTAGCACACACTGACAGGACTTTCGGGTTCGAGACTGCTGTCGATGTTGTGGTCGACGCAATAGACCGTTTAAAAACGACTAGCGAAAGCCATAACCGCGTAATGATAGTAGAGACTATGGGTCGCTATGCCGGGTGGATTGCATTACACGCGGGCCTTGCCGGAGCCGCCGATATTATTTTAATTCCGGAGTTTCCTTTTGACGTCAAAGAAGTAATTGCCCAGATTAACAAGCGCGCGGAATACTGTTCTTCTAGCATCATCGTTATAGCGGAGGGAGCCAAAGCCGTCGATGGTGATCTGACGGTTAACAAAACGGTGCAAGGTAGCCCCGATGCAATTCGGCTGGGCGGCGTCGGTTATTCCTTACAACAACAACTCGAACAACATATTCCACTCGAAGTTCGCACAACAGTTTTGGGCCATATTCAGCGCGGCGGGTGTACGTCGGCATTTGATCGAATTTTTGCAACAAACGTCGGCTGCTATGCCAGTGCATTAATCGCACAAAAACGTTTTGGTCGTATGGTGACGGTGCATAACAATCATTTATCAAGCATTGCGTTAAAGGAAGTCGCGCATAAAGTCCGTCAAGTACCAAATGATGATATGACATTAATTAGTGCATTAGCGATGGGCATCAGCCTCGGCGTACAGAATTTAAAAATTCCTTTGGCGTCGCTGCAGGATGATCAGGTTATTATTGGATAGCTATAGCTGCTATGAGCTGAAGGTGAAGCAGAATTTATTTAGTGCCCTCGAAACGTTTTGGGGTTGGCGCTTGCGTTTAAAAAACACATAAATACATCCCTGTAGTTCCGTCAATTCGTACCTGAATTGACGGTTTTTAAACGCAAGCGCCAACCCCAAAACTCATATCTCCCGCAACCTATTTATTTGATGCGTCAGTTGCATCAGAAATATAAAACAATTCTCCGAGCGAAAAAGCACTAATCAATCTACAGTGGCCGATGTCTTCAAACGCACTTTAGCCCATTGCTGAAATTCAACCCGCGTACAAGAACCCGATTTATTTAATCCCTGCCCATCCACACTTGTGTAGATAACCATATCGCGGGAAATATCCTCGCTGCGATGCTCATCAACGATTTTACGCACGGCCCACTCTGCACCCGGTTTATTATTGGTATAGACTCCGCCGAGCTCGATTGGGATGCCGGGATTTCGTATACGTTCTTGCGCTAGTGTTGCTTTAACTAAATTCAATAACTGCGTAGGAGCAATATCGACCGGCGTTTCGCTTTTCTCTAACGCGTTCTCTGCATCCTGAAGAGTGACCGAAGGCAGCAACCCCAGGGTAGCGACTGACTTATATTTCATTAACGACAAAGGGTAACGACGCCAAGGAAATAAACCGTTAAAAATCACTGCAAAGATAAAAATAATTACGCAGTTTAATAACGTGGGAATAACGACATATAAATATCCCAGCTCATGTACTTGCGCTCCACCGATTACGGCAGCTAAAGCAGTGGCTCCCCCCGGTGGGTGGACGCAGCGCAGAATGTGCATCACACCAATGGCCAAGCCAACAGAAAGAGCCGAGGCAACAAATATATTTGGGATCGCCAATGCGCAAGTCACGCCAACAGTTGCAGAAGACAAATTACCGGCAAATAAAGCCCAAGGCTGCGACAACGGCCCGTGTGGTACCGCAAACAACAGCACCGTTGCAGCACCCATTGACGGTACAATCGCCGCAGCACCTGTGCTCCCAGTTGTTTGAAAACTGACAAGCGAAATTGCCAAAATACTGAAGCTACCACCAATCGTCGCCAACACTTTTTCAGCGAGTGTTGAATTTGCCTGAACACCCAAAAAAGCTAAGATTTTGTTCACGAGTAGAAAGTTTTGTCAGTCGTTTTTTTGCGGATATTATAGAAGGGGGATTTACTGAAAGGATTTTAATTCGATATATTTCGAGTTTATTTTATTGACATGCAATGCGTGCTCCTGCTCCAACGATGCCAGAAAAGTGTCGACATCTGCAATATCAAACAAGCCGTTTACACGAATTTGCCGAGCCTGATCGTCGGCAAATGCAATCTCGATATCGCTAAAGCGCTGAAATTCTGCAGCTGCATAGACAAGGTTTTCACCGGTAAATAATAATTTTCCACTGCGCCAAAAGGCTTTGCTGTAACGTTCTTGAGGTGTAAGTTTCACTACACTTTCGAGCCCGTCACCCAGAACGACAGAGCGACCTTTAACTACACGAAAATTATTGGTCAGTGGTTGGTGCAGCACTTCGTCAATCGCCCGCACCTCCTCTTTAGTCGGCTGACTGACTAACACATAGCCATTCGTAACATAGACTTCCACTTGCTCCTTATCAAGATAACGCACATTAAATGCACTCGCCATGGCGCGAATTAAGCGCCCATTTACAACCAAAATAAGCGGACGATTTGTTTCTTTGGCCACCGTGATATGTAATTCGCCCCTATCTAAAACTATGCTGCGCAGATCCTCTGAAAAGTTGGCCGATGCAATCGAGCCCGTTCCCAACACGAGCTTACTTCCATCGGGCAACGCGTGATGTGTGACTTTGCCAATTGGATTTTTATATACTCGCTCGTGATGCACGCTTTGATCGTATTTACCACTGACAAATGCACGCATATCATCAACAAAATAAACACCGGCGCTAAACAAGCCAACGACAATAATTAAAGAAACAAGGATAGAGGAAAAGAAGTGAGGTTCATTTTCGTCTTCTCGCCACTCGTCTGTTGGAAGGACTTCCCTATCTTCGGTATCAGAAATAATCGAGGGAACGTCCATTCGGTCCCATAGTTCCGCCATAGCAAAAACAACATCGCGATGTCTTTTACTGCGTGACATCCACGATTTGAACTGACGAATTTCATCGGGCGAGGGGCCACGGTCGAGCAGACTCACCCACTCGCTAGCCTCTTGCTCAATTGAATCTAATGTCGGTAGCTCAAGAACTTGACCATTCACTGTTCGTTTACCCGTTGTTTGACTTCCATCATCTTGACCCCGATTAATCTCGTCGTTCATCGAAGTCGAGTTTTATATCCGTTCGGTTGGCTCACAAAAATCTGCTTTCTATACCTCTTAACAACAAGCCAAATTAATCTTTCACACGAAGAAACCCACCCCCGGAACTTAAAGCAATCACCTGAACCTTTGTAACCAAAGCGATTCAAATTTGCGGCATAAGCACCACAACTGGGAATTATTTCGAATGACTGAAATGCAATAACGCAAAAGTGCCGGCAGGTACGACGCAATAACGCGACCATATTTTCAACTATTTGCAAACTCTTGAATGTGTCTTTACGCACGAGCGAGAGGGCACTTCGTCCCAACACCCGTAGAAACAAACTTAACCGTTTTCGCCTAACGGATTTCTGTTGTAGAGCTCGCCCAAGTTGCTTTTTGTAAGATTCCCGAAACGGCTTTCTTTCTCGTTGCACGCTTATTATCCGCATTTTTGCTGCGTTTATTGTTATTGGTACGACTTGCAAGACAAAAGAAAGTGCACGGGCATTCGCAAAGCTGTGGCACATTTCAAAATAACTCATCGTTAATTATGGTTAAAACTCTTTGTAATTACTGTGCTCTCTTTAAATAAACAAAAGCGAGACCATTAACACTTTCGCAACAAAACGTGCAAATCCGTTGTTTTTAGCGCTTGAGACGGCTAATAAACGAACAGAAGTGACGACGGGAGGCAGACCCGCAAAAAGCAAGAACAAAGCGAATTAGAAAACGTAGACGTGCGTTCGACGAAAGAAAGAAAACCCTGCCCTTAATCCGAATGAGGCCCCAATAATCAAACCGCGTCACAAAACTGCACTAGCGACTTTTTGTCAGCTTTAATAGTAATTGTTTAATTTTATATTCAACAAAGACCACACAAAAATACGGTGGCTTTAGTTTGAGTGCATCCGGGATTCTAACGCAGGAAATTTATTAATTTTGCGAAAGTTTTAGATCAAATTTTTTTGAACTTATAGCGAGTTATTCTAAACTCAGCTAAACGCTGTACAAAAGTTAAGACTACTTAATGTTGCTCAATGGTACATACAAACGATTGCTTAACATATTATCAAAAATGCATTGAAATAAGCCCACCGCAGCGAAACCCGCTATCTTCACCACCGCTGCTGCAATTAATCCTAGCGAGCCTTGAGTACACCTGTTCCACTAGCGTTCAATTTGGAATCTGTATATCATCGTTTGCCTTGAAAACCAGCTGTAGGCGCCCTCTCAACTCACTGCCTCTGCATTTCTTCTATCAAAGACACTAGGTTTAACAGGACATACATATGACTCTTGCCGATACAGTATTGACGGTAAACAATGATCTGCCGATCCGCACCGATTTGCCCATCCACAGCGGAAAAGTTCGATCTGTCTATTGGTTGAACGAAGCCGATAGCCGGCGCTTAATCAGCGCTAACAACTATCAGACTTCTGAGGATACGCCACTGGCACTTATGGTTATTAGCGATCGAATTTCCGCGTTTGATTGTGTCTGGCATGCAGAGGGTGGGCTCAACGGCGTGCCGGGAAAAGGTGCTGCTCTCAATGCCATCTCCAATCACTGGTTTGAGGTATTTAAGCAAAACGGCTTAGCAGATTCGCATATTCTCGATATTCCTCACCCCTTTGTGTGGCTAGTAAAAAAGGCAAAACCTGTGATGATAGAGGCTATTGGCCGTCAGTACATCACCGGTTCAATGTGGCGAGCCTACAACAAAGGTGAGCGCAATTTTTGCGGCATTCAATTACCCGATGGCCTGCAAAAAAACCAAAAACTTCCCGAATTACTCATTACCCCCTCGACAAAGGGCATCCTCAAAGGCATTCCTGGCGTACCTGAGGAAGACGACACCAACATCTCACGCTCCGATATCGAAAACAACGCGGCCGCATTTAATTTTCGCAGTAATGAAGATATCGCACTTTACGAAAAACTTTTGCGGGATGGTTTCGATTTAATCACCCGAGAACTCGATAAAATCGACCAAATTTTTGTCGATACTAAGTTCGAATTTGGCTATGTAAAAGACGCAAGCGGCAAACCCCAACTCATTTATATGGACGAGGTAGGCACACCAGACTCTTCTCGTATTTGGGATGGAGCGAGTTTCCGAGATGGCAAAGTCATTGAAAAATCTAAAGAAGAATTTCGGCAATTGTTGCTTGAGCACTTTCCCGACAGCGATATCCTACTCAACAGTGCGCGCATGGAAGAGCGCAAAAAGCTCGCCGCAGACAATGCGTTACCCGTTGAAGTGATGCAAAAAATCAGTGCGACCTATCGCGGCATTGCGGAAAAAATTACCGGGCAAGAAATCATAACAGGGCAAAACCCCCGAGCAGAGATTATCGATACGCTGAACGAGAAGTTCGGTTTAATTAGATAAAAAATACGACCGGATTATAGACAGACTAAACCTAGGCTGAAAACTAAACCTGGAGAGAACTAAGGCCTGGAGAGAACTAAGGCCTGGAGAGAACTAAGGCCTGGAGAGAACTAAGCCGAGAGAAAAGCTAAGCTTGACGCGCGTCGAGCTTAGCGCTCAAGTCTAAAGCACAGAGGGGAGCTTGAATTGGCATTTGCCGTTGACTCGACTCGAGGCGGCGCTCCTCCGGCAATTCAAGCAACTCAGCCAGCACCTGCCGCACAGCACCCTCGCAACCGTAAGCAATTTTTCGGAGCTTTTGAACCTGTAACGGTCTAGCTTCAGCAGAAGGGCTGCGCATATTTTCGGCGCCCATTTGAAAAGGTTTAATTTCGCGATTTTTAATTTTGTTTTGCAAGCTTAACAATGAGCGAAAGCCACCCAGATCTATATCACCCCAATGGAATAGCGGAACATCTGCACCGAGCTGATCAACAAGCGCTTTATAAAGCCTGAGAAATTTTTTTGTTGGAAAAGCGCCGACGTAAAGAACTAGCCCATTATCCTGAACTTGGTGCACGTAGCGTTGATAGCAAACAGGGTCTTCCATTGTGAGCACATAATCTAAAGGACGCCCCTCTCGCAAACTTAAAGATTCAACTGATTCAACTGCCATCGCCACAACAGGGTGGGAAGAAGCATCTATACTCGTGCCATTTGTACAATTCAGATGCACAGCTCCATGCACCTGTATAAGGGGAGAGTTCTCACAAATACCAATACTAGCCAGCTGGTCTTTGGCATCAAGTTCAATCACTTTTGAATGCAGCTGACTCTGACAAATCAACGCAATCACGCGCGCATTTTCGGCGATTGTGTTCGGCGAGCCAAACCAATCAATACTAAGCGCCTCTAGGCAGCGGCCAGCAATAGGTTCTGAGGCAATTTTTTTCGCAACGGTAAACCCAATGACAACTTCTTCAATGTGCTCAGGACCGAGCAGCAGGTACTTCGCACCAGCGCGCCAGCGCTCACTAATCTCTTTAATTTTATAATCTATCCAATCCACACCGCAGCGCAAATTGCGCAACGTCGAATTAGCGTAGGCGACAATTTCAGCCCTCGAGCGCACACCAAGCTCTTCCAGTAACCGTTTGCCAGAGGGAATGTCAATTTGTTTGAGCGTTTCAAACTCTTCCAAAACGCGCGGGTGCCAATGACATTTCAACAAACCAGCAGCTTGCAAGCCTTTCAGGTTCTCGTGACACTGGCGACGCTCATTGGGGGAACAGTAGACGTAAAAACTTGTGTGCTGCACGGATATTGGCAACTTGCCACTCGCAATCACACCGGTAGAGCGATTCACATGATTGATCATGCTTTGTACCAACTGCTGCGTGACCGGATCAAATTCTTGTCGCATTAATCAAGAAACCTTGAAAAAATCTACCTGAAGGACCGTGAATTATGCCTCAAAAATCAAACAAAAGCACAGCTTAGATCGGTATAAGACGGCGGATAATCGAGCACCATACGAAATAAGGACGCTTTGTCTCGCGTTTCATTAAATGCGTAGACCAGGCGATCCAACTACCTACTAAGATTTTAAATATACCCTTGCGCAACTTTAATTAATTCTCGCTTTAATGGAGGGATGCCGTCGACAGTTGAAAGCCCTGCGTTTCGCAAAGCTAAACTCGCCAGATTATTGTGGCCAAATAATCGTTTAAAACCTTCCATCGCAGCCATTGCGCTCAAGTTGTGTGGCATCCGCTGACGCTGATAGCGTTTAAGGATGGAGAAGTGTCGCAAAGGAATATCGCGCTCAATAGCACGAGCGAACTCTCCCAGCAAAATCTCGACATCGCTCAGGCCCAAGTTAACTCCCTGCCCCGCCAACGGATGGATGCGGTGAGCTGCGTCACCCACCAAGGCCGCACCAACTTGCACATAGTGCTTGGCGTGCAATTGTTTGAGCGGAATAACATAACGCTCCGCAGCCGCTTCAATGCCACCCAAACGCCGCTCAAACGTTCGCTCCAAGGCCCAACAAAACGCTGCGTCGTCTAAGCGCATTAATTTTTCTGCTTGCTCGTTATCAAGCGACCACACAATTGAACTATGCTGTGAGGAGCCAGAATCAGAAAGCGGCAAAAACGCCAGCGGGCCAACATGACTAAAGCGCTGCCACGCAGTAAACTGGTGAGAAAGTTCGCTCTCCACCGTAGTGATTATGGCTGCTTGATGGTAATCCCATTCACGCGTTTGAAACCCGAGTTGCGCACGTATTGGGGAATTACCTCCGTCAGCCGCCAAAATAACTTTTGTACGAATTATTTCCCCAGATAACAACACAAGCTCAAAACCTTCGTCGAGCCTATTCACCGTTTCAACTTGGTTTTGCCAGAGGCAATCGACGTGAGCGCTTTGATTTAACTCGCTGACCAAACAATTATTTACCACAGAGTTTTCGACGATTGCCCCCAAAAACGGCGCATGCGTTTCGCGCGCATCAAAACTTATCGCCCCAGTACCTTCGCCATCCCACACATGCATTTTTTTATACTGACATACGCGTGCAGCTTCGATCGAAGGCCATATACTAAGCCGCTTGAAAAAATCAATGGAATGCTGATTCAACGCAACAACGCGTGGATCGAATTGCGCACCACCATAAGACCCCTTAGCTTGATTTTTCTCCACTAACGCAAGGCGCAGTTTTTTTTCCGTGTTAAGCTGGGCTAACCCCCAACCCAACGCGCAGCCAACAATACCACCGCCAACCACTACGATATCGTAATTCACAAAATCCGCGCCTCTGGTTGACCCCGGCCACTGAGCTGTCGAATAAATTGCTCGCGCGCCAAAGAATTTGTCTCAAGGCCGATAAAACCCAGGGTTCTCAACAATACTGAAGGCCGGTCGATACGGCGGAAGAATTGAATAAATGCTTGGCTGAGCGCCATTGTCACGTGTTGGTCGGGCAGCTGAGCATCGATATAACGCTGCAATACCGGCAGTAAACCCGGATCTTGTTGCGCGTCGTTGGCCTCTCTTAAAGACTCGACTAAACGCAGAGCATCGCGCAACGCCAAATTAAACCCTTGGCCGGCAACCGGGTGCAGAAAGTGCGCGGCGTTGCCCATTAACACCATGCGTGACCGAACTTGTTCACGTGCAACAATGCGCTCTAATGGATAAAAATGTCTTGCAGTAACACGGGTAAAACGACCTAAGCGAAACCCAAAACACTGCTGCAATTTATGCAAGAATTCTTGCTCCTGCCATAACTTAACCTGTTCCAACTGCTCAGTAGGGAAAGTCCAAACGATCGTAGATTGATGTGAATTAGCATTGCGCCCTAGCGGCAAGAGCGCGAGCGGTCCGTCTTGAGTAAAGCGCTCGTAAGCTCGGCCTCCGTGCGCTTTCTCCGAAAATATATTTGCCACAACCGCATGCTGCTGATAGTCGTGGCGAGCACAACTAATTCCAAGTTGATTACGCAATCGCGAATGCGCACCGTCGGCAATAACTGCTAGACGGGCATCAACTCGACGCGCGTTGTCGAGGCAAAACTGAGCTGTGCGGGAAGAAAAAGCTAAAGATTCCACCGTCGATTTGGAAAAACATGTCACGCGTTTTGCACGCGCGAGTGCCTCCAGCAAGACATTGCCAAAACCAAGGTTTTCAACAACAAAACCCAAAGGCTCGCCGCTATTATCGTCCCGGTCGAAAGTCGCCATGCCGAGACGGCCGCGATCTGACACATGTATCGATTCTATCGGAGTAGCGTAATCCAGCAACTGACTCCAGAGCCCCAGTTGTTGTATCACGCGCACACTACTGGGTGATAAGGCTGTTGAGCGCGCATCAAACGAAGGCAGGCTCGGTGCTAGGCTTTTGGGTTCCAGCGACTCAGCATCGATGATCGCGATATGGAATGCAGGAAGCACTTTTTCCAGCAATAGCGCCAAAACGGCTCCCACCATTCCACCGCCAACAATGCCGATGTCGAAGGAACCTATTGTCTTCTCTTGATCGCGCACAAAAAACTCGGGTCAACTAGCCAGCAGTCAAATTTTTCTCAAACTACATTGCCATCAATGCTTCAATGTCGTCGGGGGCTTTGGGAACGTCGCCGGTCAAGATGCGGCAGCCTTCCTCGGTCACAGCCACCACATCTTCGATGCGAATGCCAATGCCGCGCCATTTGGCCGCGACGTTCTGATTCTCCGGGTTAACGTATATACCGGGCTCCACAGTCATAACCATGCCCGGCTCCATCACACGCCAATCACCGCCAATCTTATATGCGCCAACATCATGTACGTCCATACCCAGCCAATGACCGATCCGGTGCATGTAAAAATCCTTGTACTTTTCATCCTCAATCAACACATCGACTTCGCCTGCAAGCAAACCCAGATCTACCAGTCCCTGCGTGATTACCCGAACGGCCTCATCGTGAGGCTCGTTCCAACGCAGACCAGCTTTGACCTTTTCCAGCGCAGCTTCTTGGGCTTTTAATACCAAGGCATAGAGCTCGCGTTGGGGCTCGCTGAACTTACCATTAACAGGGAAAGTACGTGTGATATCAGTGGCGTATCCAGCCAGCTCACATCCTGCATCTATTAGTACAAGGTCGCCATCATCTAATTGTTGGTCATTCGCGTTGTAATGCAAAATACAGGCGTTTTGCCCTCCACCCACAATCGACGTGTAGGCGGGACTCCTCGCGCCATTGCTAGCAAATTCATGCAAAATTTCTGCTTCTAGCTGGTATTCATACATGCCAGGTTTACACTTGTTCATTGCCCGGATATGCGCCCTTGCACCGAGTTCCCCGGCCGCGGCCAATATGGTCAGCTCGGATTCACTTTTTAACAATCGCATTTCGTGTAAAAGGTAGGTGACATCGGACAGCTCTCGCGGCGGAGTAATACCAGAGCGAACTTTTGCTTTTGCGCTGTTGAGCCAACCGGTCACTCGTTGGTCAAACCCAGTATTTTGACCAACGGGATAATAAATACGGTCGCGACCTTGAAGCAGTTTGGGCAGCATATGCTCCAACTCATCGATAGCATGCGCTTCATCGACGCCGTAGTTTTGCACCAGGCCATCAGGCCCTTCGCGTCGCCCCTCCCAAAGTTCTTTTTCGGCATCTTTTGGCTGGCAGAAAACAATATACTCCCCTTCTTCACGTTCGGGAGCGAGAACCATCATCGCTTCGGGCTCGGCAAAACCGGTTAAATAAAAAAAGTCACTATCCTGGCGGAATACATATTCTGTATCACGACTGCGAGTTGTCAAAGACGCTGCGGGGATAATCGCAACTCCACTGCTCGACATTTTCAGCATTAAATCACGCCGGCGACGGGCGAGTTCATGAGTATTGATGGACATAGTGACGCTTGACTTACCTTGCTTGTTTCACATTCGACTGCTCGCACAGAGCTTTAGTTTTACTTAGAGCTTGTTATTCCTTAGCGCTTGGTTTTACATTTTTTCAATACTACCAATGGCTTGGGACGCGCGTTTGTAGTCAACCGGGCGTATTCTCACTGTCTGCTGTGTTCCTACTATCAGCGGTATTCCAACTGTAGAACAGCGAATACACACCCAAACGAACATACTCAACGACTTCGCTGTAATAGGCTTCGCTCTCTTCGTTATCATCAACTTCAATTGAGGCCTTAGATATCGACGCAAAATCGGATAGTAAGTCTCTGCTCTCTTGATCGAGTTTTTCGGCACTCACGTTGGATATTTCTCCAATACCGTGCAGAAAAGAGGCAGCCCAATCCGCGAGGGCCTGCACGCGGCTGGCAATAGGCAATTCATCATCGGGCAACAGCAGACGAAAATTGAGTTCCTCGCTATCAAGCGCTGCAAAACTCATCTGATAAAACTGCTCAAACGCCACTATTTGCTCTTCATCCAGTGATACGACATCCTCCGATAGTGCCGATTGCAGGTCCATAAAGTCGGAGGCAACTGATATCCACTTATCGACGGTGCTTTGACCACTCGCGATCAGGCCACACGCTAAACCATGCAGCTCTGCGGGGCTACAAATTGCATTGACTTTGTACAATAAACTCGACCAACTTTCGTAGCCGATGCTTTCGGGGCCGCTCGCTGACATAAATCACCTAAATAGAGTATTCGGCCATGTTAGCACAGTGCTTAATACAGCGGGCAGGGAGAGAGGATAAACTCATACCGAGAAAAGTTGACCGCTCTCTCAGCCATGCAGCCATTTCAGGAAACTATTTGACCCGCAAATGCTAGCTTTTTATAGTGGCAAGCTGTTCCGTTAATCTATTGGCCCTTGCCACTTAAAACATGCTTGTTAAACGTATGCCCGTTCAACCCCTACCTACTCGACGACTATGAACGAAAAACGACTATTGCGCATGGAGTCGCAACTGGACGCGTTGATTGAGCGAATTCATGAACTAGAGCAAGAAAATAGCGAACTGCGTGTGCGGGAACATCAATGGGCCTCAGAAAAAATGGTAATGATGCATAAAAACGATACTGCAAGGGAAAAAATCAAGTCCCTTATCGCACAATTGCGCAAACTCGAAGTTGATTGTGGAGTGGAGAGCTGATGACTGAATTAGTTGAAATATCCATTTTGGGGAAAAGTTATCAAGTTGCATGTAAGGACGAGGAGATGAAATCTGAGCTGCTACTGGCCGCTCATGAACTCAATGAGCGCATGCAGAAAATACGCCGATCGGGCTCAGTGGTCGGGCAAGAACGCATAGCGGTGATGACAGCGCTCAATTTGTGTCACGAACTACAAACCAGCAAAAAAAATGGCACCGTTTCCGAAGGTGATGAACTGCAAATTCTTGAGCGGATGTCAGAAAAAATTAACGCTATTCTAGACGAGTAGCATTTTTCATTCTCTTAATAGTCAGTCAAATAAAAAAACAAGAACACAATGTTCTTGTTTTTTTCTACTCGAAAACCTTTCCAGATTTCTTTCCTCTGTTATAATAAGATTACGTCCGGGGTTTACAGCCATTAGATTCATCCCTGAACCGATACGCATTACTTAGGAGTTCTCTCGCACATGTTGGTGAGCACGTCCGCTAGTACGGAAAGCCTAATGCATGACAGAGTCCTCCCCCTTGGCCCGAAGGGTTCAAGGTACGGTCTTCTGGCTCCCGGATTTTAACTCGCCTGTTTTTTTACACTGTTCTTAATGAGCGCCAATAAATCTTCTCGGCATTCTTTGCGCATCGCTCTGCGGCGTAGACGCTCTTCACTCACACCTGCACAGCAAAAAAAAGCTGCATTAGCGTTAAGGTTGAAAATTTTACGCTTGCCTCTATATATAAAGGCTAAAACGATTGCTGTCTATTTTTCAAGTGACAGCGAAATAAGCCTTCTGCCTTTGACAAAAATCGCTTGGCGAAAAAACAAAACTGTTTACCTGCCACGCATTTACGCCGATAACAAAATGGAATTTGTGGAGTTTACGCGGCATTCTCGATTAAGCCTTAATCGCTTTAATATTCCAGAACCCACAACAAAACTTAACAGTCGCAGCGCAGATAAACTTGATATTATTTTTTTACCCTTGGTTGGCTTTGACAATAAGGGCAACCGTTTGGGAATGGGCGGAGGCTTTTACGATAGACACTTAAATAACAAAAAATATAGCAATACAAAATTAATTGGTGTAGCCCACGAGTGTCAATTTAATGAAAAAATACCAACGGAGAAATGGGATGTAAGATTGGATATGATAGTAACGGACAAGCGAGTGATTCACACACGCTTTAGATAAATAAAATACGCGTTATTTTCGTTGATAATTAACTGCAAAACCTTGTTGAAATTCCGCGGGAGGCTCCGCCTCTTTCACGAAGAATTCTTTAATATCGAAACTGCTAAAAATCATCCCTACAACAAAAACTAAAGCGGCTATGCCAAGTACATCTTTCTTCATAATTTCTACATCCAAATAACAACACAAGAATACAATTCATAAGATTATCCCTGACACATAAAACACTTCGTGTTACCGGAACCAAGTCCACTAGGCAAATCTCATTCCTTCTTGTATGAAGACAACAACATTTATGTCCTTATTTTTATAATAGTTGCAATTGCTTGTTACGCAAATTCCCAGGCGTGATTAGTAACGCAGTTTCGCAGATAAGTGACCACTTACACTACCTTAAAAGAATAAATTATCGATTGTTAAGCACCTATAGCAAAAGTGCCTAAGAGCAAATGTAGCGGAACATCAAAAGCGAATATTTGGTGCAAAATACTCTTCAACACCAATTTTAAACCAGCAGTAAAACTCCCTTGTTCAGCGCTAAAAAATTGGAAAGATAGGGGTTACGCCAAGAAAAACCGATAAGCGTCATTTTCCGTCTCATCCCAGAAACGAAAATTCAGCTCTTTCATCGATTGCTCCAGCAAGCGGCTCTCATTAGCGGGCATTTGCAAGCCGACCAATACCCGGCCATATGCTGCGCCGTGATTGCGGTAGTGAAAAAATGTGATATTCCAATGACTCGCCAGCTTACTGAGAAAGTTGGTTAGCGCGCCGGGGCGCTCGGGAAACTCAAAGCGATAAACGAGCTCATTTGCCAAGGACGTTGGTGCATGCCCTCCAACCATATGGCGAATATGCAATTTTGCCATTTCGTTATCGGTCATATCGACGACCTTGTACCCCTTTACTTCTAGAGACTGGATTAACTCAGCACGATCATCCGCTCCCGGGGTAATTTGTAATCCAACAAAAATATGTGCGTCGTTAACACTACCTTGCACTTCACCGGAATAACGATAGTTAAATTCAGTGATACTGCGTTTTCCTAATAAGCTACAAAATTCCCGATAACTGCCCGGGCGCTCGGGAATGGTAACAGCCAAAATAGCTTCCCGCCCCTCCCCAATTTCGGTTCGCTCGGAGATATATCGCAAGCGATCAAAGTTGGTATTCGCTCCGCTATGCACTGCAATTAGCGCAGCGCGAGGATCAATCTCAGTTGCAAGGTTTTCTACATAACGTTTAAGGCCAGCAACTGCCAGCGCACCGGCCGGCTCAGCTATTGAGCGAGTATCCTCGAAAATATCTTTTATGCCCGCACAGATTTCATCGGTCGAAACAGTAACAACCGCGTCGACGGTTTGCCTCAATACACGAAACGTCTCCTTGCCAATTTGGGCGACGGCGGCGCCATCAGCAAAAATTCCAATTTCTGGCAATGTAACCCTGCGCCCTTTGTCCATCGCAACAGCAAGGCATGCAGCGTCCTCAGGCTCCACGGCAATCACCTTAATCTCGGGCCTAACGTATTTGATATAGGCCGCCATTCCTGCCGCTAGACCTCCACCTCCCACAGGAATAAAAACCGCGTGTATTGGCCCTGGATGCTGACGCAGTATCTCCAGTGCAACTGTTCCCTGCCCGGCAATAACATCGCGATCATCAAACGGCGGAATATAAACCATGCCGTGTTTTTCAATTAACGCCTGTGCATGAGCCGAGGCCTCATCGTATGTATCACCGACAAGTACCACCTTTGCCTTGCGTCGCTTTACGGCCTCAGCTTTGATCGCGGGCGTAGTACGCGGCATCACTATCGTCGCTTGCACGCCCAAATGACGCGCGGCCATCGCCAAGCCTTGTGCATGGTTGCCTGCGGACGCTGCTATTACTCCACGCTTTTTCTCTTCTTCATTGAGTTGAAGCAATTTGTTGTAGGCGCCGCGCACTTTAAATGAAAAAACTGGCTGCAAATCTTCTCGTTTGATCAGGACATTATGGCCAAGCCTTTCACTTAATAATTCAGCATGGTCAAGCGGTGTTTCGACAGCGAGATCATAGATGCGCGCGGATAAAATTCTTTTGATATAGGATTCGGGCATTTTGTTTTTACTGTTTTCCAAAAATATAAATGCCTGAAGTTGGCACTGAGCTACGGAGTTTCAGCAAGGCTATTTGGGAGCCTGACCGACAGGATGTCGGTGAGGGAGTCTACAGGGATGTATTCACGACGTTCCCAAATAGCCTTGGTGGAGCTCCGTAGCGGGCTAGTGTAGCAGTTGTTCTTCTTAGCACTCATAACACTGTCTGTGCGGCAGGTGAGAACTTACGCTTATTCAAGCAAGACGATGGTATGCGATGCAACACAGATTGTCACCGCACCTCAGTTAATTCATCTAACACCTACAATAAAAAGAGATGCCTTTCTGCCCACGGTTAACTACAATAAGCGCCCCTTTTCATTGTCAATTTGCGTTGTTGTGTTATGACTACCGTTAACCTGCAAGACAGCCTCAAACGCAAGGTCGCCGAAGCGGCCTTGGAATACCTAGCCCCAAAGCTCTCAAAAGATACCGTGCTCGGCGTTGGGTCGGGCTCAACGACAAACCACTTTATCGATTTACTTGAGCCGTACAAAAATACCATTGCTGGCACCGTGGCAGCATCGCAAGCCTCGGTGCAACGCTTAATCCACCACGGAGTTAGCGTGTTCGATTTAAACCATGTTACAGAAATTGGCTTTTATGTCGATGGCGCTGATGAAGCAAACCCTAATCAAGAACTGATAAAGGGCGGCGGTGCGGCGCTAACGCGCGAAAAAATCATTGCCTCCGCTGCCGAAGAGTTTATTTGTATTGTCGACGAAAGCAAATGCGTTGCCGAACTCGGCGCCTATCCGCTACCGGTTGAAATTATTCCTATGTCACGTAACTTCGTTATTCGCGAACTCGCGAAGCTTGGTGGTGAAGCCATATATCGTCAAGACGTAATAACCGATAATCACAATCAAATACTCGACGTTCACGGATTAAAAATCAGTGATGCTGCAGGCTTGGAACAGCAAATCAACCATATTCCCGGTGTAGTGGCCAATGGTCTTTTTGCACTGCGCGCAGCTAACAGCGTAATGGTTGCGTCTGAAGAAGGCGTTAAACATTTGCGCAGAGATTAGGGCGCTTTTGATTAACGATTCGAATTTTAAGATAAGTACTAACATTTTATGGTAAGTACTAAATATGAAAAGTACTAAAACGTCCCTGCAAAAAGAAAAAATTAAAATCGTTTTATTAGAGGGAGTACATCAAAGTGCAGTCGAAAGTTTTCACGCTGCGGGTTACTCCAATATCGATTACCAAAAGCAGGCGCTAAGTGGCAACGAACTCGTTGCAATTCTAAGCGACGCGCATTTTGTTGGTATTCGCTCGCGCACCCAGCTGAGCGCCGATATATTTGAACACTGTCCTAAACTTGTGGCCGTTGGCTGTTTTTGTATCGGCACTAACCAAGTTGATCTCGACGCAGCACGCGAACACGGCATTGCCGTATTTAATGCGCCTTTTTCCAATACGCGTAGTGTTGCAGAATTGGTTATCGCCGAGGCAATTTTATTGTTGCGTGGCATACCGGAAAAAAATGCAGGCTGTCATCGCGGAGAGTGGCTAAAGTCCGCCTCCGGTGCTTACGAAATTCGCAATAAAACATTGGGCATTGTTGGCTATGGTGCAATTGGCAGCCAAGTAAGTGTATTGGCCGAATCGCTAGGCATGCGCGTTATTTTTTTCGACGCTATTACGAAATTACCGTTAGGGAACGCGACTCAAAGTAAAACACTACAACAATTATTAGCCGAATCAGATATCGTCAGTTTACACGTACCGGAACTCGGATCAACTCGCAACCTAATGGGTGCGTCAGAGATCGCGCAAATGAAACAAGGCGCTATTTTAATCAACGCTTCGCGCGGAACTGTAGTCGATATAGATGCGCTGGCAAAAGCGCTGGAAGAAAAAAAATTAAGTGGCGCTGCAATCGATGTCTTTCCGGTCGAGCCGAAAAGCAATAAAGAAGAATTTAAAAGTGCCTTACGTCCGTTCGACAATGTCATTTTAACGCCGCATGTTGGCGGATCGACGATGGAAGCACAAGAAAATATCGGCGTCGAAGTTGCAACAAAATTAATTAAGTACTCCGATAACGGAACCACAACCAGTTCCGTTAATTTTCCTGAAGTCGCGTTACCCACACACGAAAATGTCCATCGTTTATTGCACGTTCATCGCAACGAACCTGGGGTTTTGACAGCGATTAATGAAATATTTGCCAAAAATAATATTAATATTGCCGGCCAATATTTACAGACAAACGAACGGGTTGGCTATGTCGTCATTGATGTCAATGCTGAGTACAGCGACCAGGCGCTACAAGAATTAAAAACCGTTCCAGGGACGATTCGCTGCCGAGTGCTTTTTTAATGTCTGCTAATGTGAAAGAAAATATTGCTAAAGAAAACTACGCGTTTACACTCGATTTTAAAGTACGTGATTATGAGTGTGATATTCAAGGCATTGTTAATAACAGTGTTTACCAAAATTATCTTGAACATACTCGCCATGAATTTTTAGCAGCGCGCGGATTAAACTTTGCAGAACTCAGCCGACGCAATATTAATTTGGTTGTTACGCGTGTGGAAATTGACTACCGCACACCGTTAATGAGCGCGGATACGTTTTGGGTTGGTTTAAGCTTAGAGCGCAAATCCAAAATTCGCGGCGCATTCAGACAAGATATTATTCGCGATCGCGATCAAAAAACAATTTGCAATGCAATTGTTCACTGGGCGAGCATTAACGAAAAATTAAAGCCCATCTATTGCCCCGAAATCGATGACCTCTGCTAATTCACAAAGCGATGCGCTTTATTCTACTTTAGAGCTATATGAACGCGCGCTCGCAAACCGCGACCAAGGACTGGTAAAAACGCCTCTTACAAGTTTAATCGCTGACAAATTTGAGGAGATTGGTCAGTCGGGGAAAAGAATTACTCAAAAAGATGTTCTCAGTTGGTTAATGTCGCCTGAAAACATACCCGATATAGAATTGCAAAATTTTCGTTTTGAAGTTATTTCGGATAATTCGATCTTAGTAAAATATGAAAGCCTAAGCCGCCGAGGGCTCGTGTATCGAAGTTCGTTATGGATAAAAAAAATAGAAAATTGGCAAATGATTTATCACCAAGGCACACCTGCTGCGAAAGACTCCGGCGAGAATTAATAATAGATTAAACCGTACGCAGAAAACCTAGCAAAGCCTCATCAAATGCATCACTCCACGGGCGCGGCTCATTTGGTAAATGATGCATACCACCTTCGATATAAACTTGCTCTAAATTTTTAAAATGCATTTGAATCTGAGCAATATTCCAACGCCAGTCTACAACTTTGTCGGCTGTGCCTTGAATAACGAGGGAAGGTATTTCTATTTCCGGCTGGGAGGAAAACTCCTTAACCCATTGCCGCAATGCACCTACCCAACGCACGGATAAAGCTCTCGCTTGCAGAACATCGGAACAACTTAAAAAATAATTAAATCCTTCGTCGTGCGTGTTTTCGGTAAAGCGTCGAGTTGTTGTTGTTAAAAAAGGGCTTAACAATACGTAGGCGATATTCACGTACCACCAAGCGCACGGCCGCACCAATGGCGCGCTAAGCACTAAGCGGTCGTATGGCGGTGGATCTCCATCCTGCTTGGCAATAAACACATTACTCATTAGCGCTGCACAGCCGGTGCTTTGTCCTATACCCACCATCGGCCCTTCAACTTTATCGCGAAAAAATGCGCGAGTATCATCAATCACTGCAGCATAATTGGAGAAGTCCTCGATCACCGTCGGTTCGCCATCGCTCAAGCCATGCCCCGGCAAATCAATTGCAACAACTGATAAATTTTCCTGTAGGATTTTGCGAATAAGCGGCTGAAACAAACCCACATGGTCAAATAAACCATGCACAAGTATCGCTGTACCTTTCGCATTTGCATGCCGCCAAAAATGTGTAGAAATGCGACCCCAACGTGAAGCACTGCCTTTGGGGCGGCGATAGCCGCTGTAATATTCGACGGGCATTCCCTTCAAGGTGTGCAAGAATCCGTAAAATTCGAGATAGGAATATAAGGCAGGCAAGTGCGAATTAGTGGTAATGCTTACGCTGTCAAGCGAAAACTCGGAAAGGTTTGTTTTTATTCTATCGATATGGTGCCGACTAAACATTGCTCGCTGCCGCTCAACTGAGCAACGCACACCGGCGCTACTCCTTAGGATGCCGGCAGCTTACTGCTAAAACTCAGGCTTTGCAAAGTGATAGTGCACCGCTCTCGTTTGCTTACCACAGAATTAGAAATTTTTGATTCGTCTAGATCATTGCCTTCGCAACGTTATCGGCTCGGCCTTAAGTTCAGAAAACACATCAATAAGTCCCATTGACGGTCTGCCGAGCCGATAACTCACACTGAGAATGTCGGAACAATGCGAATTCTATGAGCGCTAAAAGTTTTTAATTTTCAGCTCGCGCCTCTAAAATTTTAACTGCCGGCAGTGTCTTACCTTCAACATATTCCAAAAACGCACCGCCGCCTGTGGAGATGTACGAGATTTTGTCCGTGAGCTGGAATTTATCAATCGCCGCCAACGTATCGCCACCACCGGCAATGGAAAAGCCTTCACTCTCGGCAATCGCACGCGCCACTACTTCAGTACCTTTCGCAAAAGCGTCGTATTCGAAAACACCACAGGGCCCGTTCCAAATAATAGTTTTAGCGTCCTTTATAATTCGAGCGACTTTTTCCGCCGTTTCAGGCCCGTAATCGATAATTTCTTCGTTCGCTGAAATTTGATCCGGCTTGCGAACTTCGGTAACGGAACTGTGATTCCAATCGTCAAAACCCTCCTTTGTTACACGAACGTCTTGAGCAAAAACCACTTCCGTCTCCTCACGCAGACGCTGGGCTTCGGGGATTAGGTCTTGCTCGTAAAGTGAGTTACCGACTTCAGCACCGGTAGATGCCACAAAGGTATTCGAAATACCACCGCCGACCACTAATATGTCAGCAATTTTTGAAAGCGCGTCGAGCACAGTTAATTTGGTCGACACTTTCGAACCACCCACAATCGCTACCATTGGACGGGCAGGGTCGCTCAAGCTCTTCTCGAGGGCCTCCAGTTCGGCCGCTAATAAGGGTCCTGCGCAGGCAGTTTCAGCGAAGCGCGCTACTCCATGAGTTGACGCTTGCGCACGGTGAGCCGTGCCAAAAGCATCCATTACATAGATATCACAAATATTGGCGTAGGCTTTCGCTAGGCCTTCGTCATCAGATTTTTCACCCAAGTTAAAGCGAACATTTTCCAGCAAAACAAGCTCACCGTCGTTGACTTCAACACCGCTTTTCCAATCGCGCACAACGGGAACGTCTTGCCCGAGCAGTTTGCTCAAATGGGCGGCAACAGGTTTAAGCGAATACTGTTCTTCGTACTCGCCCTCAGTCGGACGACCTAAATGGGACATCACAATGACTTTGGCTCGCGCGTCAAGTGCCGCCTTGATGGTTGGCAACGCAGCGCGTATGCGCACATCAGACGTGATTTTTCCATCCATTATCGGCACATTTAAATCCTCGCGGATTAATACGCGTTGCCCCTTTAAATTTAATTCGGACATTAATTTGATTGCCATATGTGGGCCCCTTTAAACTCAATAATTTAAAATAGAACTTTTTAAACCGAAGAAGGCCCTTAGCGGGCCTTCTCGAGATTTGTGCGAACGATGGTTGAACTTATAAAAGCGCGTTTGCCGTTTTCACGACATTTTCAACCGTAAAGCCAAAATGCTCTAGTACCGCTCCGCCAGGTGCAGATTCACCAAAGGTTTTCATACCAACCACTGCACCTTCCAAACCAACGTATTTACGCCAATAGTCAACGTGGGCTGTTTCAATAGCAACCCGCGCGCGCACCGCACTCGGTAAAACAGACTCTTTATAAGCCTCGTCTTGGCGATCAAAAACCGAAGTACTCGGCATAGAGACTACACGAACTTTTTTACCGCTTTGCGTCAATTGGGCGGCAGCGCCGGTTGCCAACGGAACTTCTGAACCCGTCGCTATCAATATCAGATCGGGCTGGCCATCACAGTCACTCAGTATATAACCGCCTTTGGCGACAGCAGCAACTTGCTCGCTAGAACGCTCCGAAGGTTCAACACCTTGGCGAGTAAAAACTAAGGCTGATGGGCCGTCTTTTTTCTCAACCGCAGCCTTCCACGCAACCGCTGTTTCCACGCTGTCGCAGGGGCGCCAAGTATCCATCTTCGGCGTTAAACGCAAAGTAGACATATGCTCAATAGGCTGGTGAGTCGGGCCATCTTCACCTTGGCCAATTGAATCGTGCGTGTAGACCCATATATTTTGTATGCCCATCAACGCCGACATGCGCACAGCGTTGCGCGCGTAATCGGTAAAGCAAAGGAAGGTTGCGCCGTAGTTGATAAAACCACCGTGCAAGCTAAGGCCGTTCATAATGCCGCTCATACCAAATTCACGCACACCGTAAAAGATGTAGTTGCCGCTGGCATCTTCAGCAGTAAGCCCTTTCGAACCCGACCATAGCGTTAAATTGGAGCCCGCCAAGTCGGCAGAACCACCGAGCATTTCCGGCAGTATTGGACCAAAAGCCTCGATGGTATTTTGCGAGGCCTTACGGGTAGCCACTTTTGTTTGATTGCTTTGGCAATCCTGAATATATGCTTCAGCTTTTGCAGCAAAATCAGCGGGCAATTCGCCCTTAATCACGCGACGTTCGAATTCTGCACCAAGCTCGGGATAAGCCGCTTTGTAAGCTGCAAATTTTGTATTCCAATCGTTCTCTTGCGCGGCGCCCTTCTCCTTTGCATCCCAACCCGCGTAGATTTCACTCGGCACTTCAAACGGTGCATGCGACCAACCAAGCGCTTCGCGGGTAGCCGCGACTTCGTCTTCGCCTAGGGGTGAGCCGTGGGAAGAGTGGCTGCCCGCTTTGTTTGGCGAACCAAAACCAATGGTTGTTTTTGTGCAGATAAGGGTAGGCTTGCCACCCTCAGCGCGGCCCGCTTCGATAGCCGCTTTAACTGCATCGGGGTCATGCCCATCAACGCTGCGAACCACATGCCAACCGTAGGACTCAAAACGCGCTGGCGTATCGTCAGTAAACCAGCCCTCGACCTTACCATCGATCGAAATACCGTTGTCATCCCAAAACGCGATCAACTTACCCAAACCTAAAGTGCCCGCAAGTGAGCACGCCTCGTGCGAGATCCCTTCCATCATGCAGCCATCGCCCAAAAAGCAATAGGTATAGTGGTCAACAATTTGATGACCATCTTGGTTAAATTGTGCGGCAAGTGTTTTTTCCGCAATCGCCATACCGACAGCATTGCTAATACCCTGACCGAGAGGACCAGTCGTGGTTTCTACGCCCGGTGCGTAACCATACTCTGGGTGGCCAGGTGTTTTTGAGTGGAGTTGACGGAAGTTGCGCAGCTCTTCCATCGGCAATTCATAACCCGAAAGGTGAAGTAAGGAGTAGATAAGCATCGAGCCATGACCATTAGAAAGTACAAAGCGGTCGCGATCAGCCCAATTGGGGTTTTGCGGGTTGTGGTTGAGGAAGTCGTTCCACAAAACCTCTGCAATATCCGCCATCCCCATCGGTGCACCGGGGTGGCCACTTTTAGCCTTCTGGACCGCATCCATACTCAAGGCACGGATAGCATTAGCAAGTTCTTTACGAGCAGGCATCGATCTCAACTCCTAACTATTTATTCAGTTGTAAACGTTATTTGGTAGTAAACGGTATCTTATTGATAGTTAACCGTATCGGTAGTTTTTATAAAATTTGGTTATATCGCTGCGTCTCTCAGCTGAGGAGGACGGAAATTTGAGGCATGCATTATCTAGGGAAGTTGGGGGGAAGTCTAGGGAGTATCTTTTTCGCCTAGTTCGATGTCTCGCGAAATACGCTTGAGAGGTGCCGGTATAAACGGCGAAAGAAAGCACAGAGTGCTGGCACAGGACTACATAGATGAAGGAATACATTCTCGACACAAATCAAAATCCACGCAAATCTTCGACTTTGAGTTCAACAAAGCAGAATTCCTGACCTGGTCAAAAAAAATTGTCAGTTTTAAATCAGAAGACCCGGATTTATCATCCGGGTTGAAATCGAATTAATCTGAAATCCAATATCCAGATATATAGCCATCTACATCCAAAACGATGGAAATATATGGAAAGGATGAAAAATGGGAGCTAACAGTCCACGCCCCAGGATCGACACCATAAACGCCGGCATAACCGCTTCCCCAGTTTTTACTAGGGCCGCAAGTAATTCCTGAGTTGTTGAAGCTTCTAGAACAAGCAAAAGCGAAATTACTTCGTCCAACTCCTTCGTATCCGTGAACGTTAATTTGTGAGACTGAAGAATGACGTAAACTTGAAGAGGAAGGAACAGGACAATAGACAACTATAGGATCGTCTGAATTATTGGCAAAAAAAGGCCCTCCCCGAAAAACACTGGTCTCATTGTTATCACGATCTGTAGTACAGATACTTGGATGCATACGCATATCAGCAGCATTTGCATCCGCAACTAACAAGCAAAAAGAAAATACTGACAAAACCGCAATAATAAGCCGAAAATTATTGTTTGGCATAAGTGAATCTCCTAAATTAGATTTAAAGTCATTAATAGTTATCCCTTGGATTTGCTGTCAACAATCGACGAGGCAACAGGCAATTCCGGTTAAACAAAGCACAGGCTGAAGTAGAGAGAAAGCCTGGAATTATTATCCGGATAAAAATCAAATTATTCTGAAATCCAATATCCATACATTTGACCACCTACGTCCAAAATCACGGAAACATACGGAAAGTATGAAAAATTGTTATTCCACGCCGATGGATCAATACCATAAACACCGGAATAACTGCTTCCCCAGTTTTTGCTAGTACCGCAAGCAACAACCGTGTTGTTGAAACTTCTAGCACACGCAGTAGAGGAATTACTTCGTCCAACTCCTTCGTATCCATGAACGTTAATTTGCGAGACTGAAGAATGACGTAAACTTGAAGAGGAAGGAACCGGACAGGTAAGAACTAAAGGAGCGCTTGAATTATTAACAAAAGAAGAGCCCCGAAAGACATTGGTTCCATTATTATCAAAATGTGTAGTACAAATGCTTGAATGCATACGCATATCGGCAGCATTTGCACCTGCAACGAATAAACAAAAAGAAAATACCGACAAAACCGCAGTAAAAAGTCGAAAATTATTGTTTAGCATAAGTAAAGCTCCTAAATTGAGTTTAATATCATTAATAGATTGGCTGAACTTTTCCTTCGATTTGCTGTGAACAATCTAAGATTAAGTTAGCTTGATATCTTGCCGAGGTATCGCCGGGAATTGGCATGCCAATGCTTTTTGCGCAATTCAAGCCACGAAGCGGTATCTCTGCAAGTCGGGCGCCGTATTTAGCGGCTAATTCGTAGTTTTCAAAGTCGACCGTGGCATTGCAGCGCGTCGTTCGACATTCAGAATTAACTAAATCAAAATGAAGCCGCGATGCTAGTTCACTAAGACCAAATTCGAGATCGGATTCCGCTTTGGGAGCCCAGGAAAAATCAATCATCTCTGCTTGGTAACTCTCATTTTCCTTTTGTATAAAATCATTCAAATCACCGTTGACATTTTCCTCTTCCTCCGGCTCATCCAAAACAACTTCTTCAGCCTGCACCGGATTGGCAAGAAGTTTATCCATATGATCTAACCTAGCACTGATACTTTTGATAAGTTCAGCATTACTTTTTTCAGTATCTTTTATCGTATTTTTGTTTTCTGATATTGCTAAAATCAATCTATCTATTTTACTGCTGTCATACTTAGATTCTGTATTAGAGGAATATAAAGAGCTTTCGCCATATGAATTTTTCTTTATTGATATAAAATAAATAAACAACAATATAAGCGTAATCAACAGCGTGATGATTACCGTATTTAAAAATGAAAGTTGAAAATATGCGAAAATATTTTTTCTCATAAAAATATCCTTAGCCTTAAAATATGCAGCTATTTACTTCTGGACAATCTAAATATACTGATACTTGGAAATCAAAATAGTATAAAAATCAATCAAGCCTTATTTGGTCTATCCGCCTTTTTCCTATCTAGAATCGATTTCTATCTATAAAACACCCGTAATACAAATCATGTCAGTAAATAATTTAAAAAATTTAAAAATAGTTTATCGCCATCGAAATAATGAGCAATTTGATTTTCAACTGCCCATCTTGATTGTTTTTTGAGCGACAAATACAGCACTGCACGGCAATTCAATTAGCTGGAGCCGCACTTCTTTTATCGTTTGCTACAGGTAGATAATGTGATTAATGTATGGCGGTAGCCGGGAATACTGAGAACGATACTCTTCCAAACGAGTAAGACATGTGAAGTGAAGGCTAAACGGGCTTGTGGATAATGCTTGAGAAGGTATGCTAAAGAGCATCACGGCTCTGCTATGTGGGACTTGTAGAAATGATTATTCCATATTTTCCTAAAATAATTTTTATTTATTGGATTGAAGAACTACCACCTTACCATCTGAAGATGGTACTGCTTTTAAATTTAAAGCGTGCTCCAAATAAGATAAAATCGTATCGAAACCTTTATTTAACGGGACAACGGCTACAACTAGCTGTGATTCAATTTCCGCAGAAGCAAGGCTTATTTTTTTCGGAAAATAACGATTAAGTTCCTCGACAACCAATCCAAGCGATTGCCCATCGAAAAAAAGCTGTTTGTTTCGCCAAGCCAATGCTTTTTCAGCATTTATTTTTTCCGGTTTAGTCGTATTCAATTCCTCCAAAGCTAACTGCTGGTTATCCGACAACACCACTTCTGGCTCTTGCCCAAACCATTCCAATTCTTCTTTTAACAAACCTACCTCACCTTCAATAACGGTAACTATAGTTTTTTCACCCTTTTTAAAAACAGAAAATTTTGTACCTATGACAACAACGAGCCCTGCATCCGTGTACACAATAAACGGTCTGTCGGGGTCGGCCGAAACGTTAAAAAAGGCTTCGCCCTTACTCAGTCTTACATTTCTCCCTGATCGACTATTCAGATCAACTGACAAATCAGTTTCGGTATTAAGCGTCGCAGAACTGCCTTCGCCTAAATCGATTGTTCGTATTTCCCCTACAGCGGTTTGAAACTGCTGGTCAAAACTTGGATTTTTTCGAGTAAGAATATCTATATTGATAAAAAATATTATAAAACAACACGTAGCAGCAAATATTCCAATGGGAACTATCCAAGAAAAAATATTTTTCTTGGGTTTTGCTTTCTTTACTGGAGTATTTTCATTACTCTGTTCCAACAAAGAGAGTGAACCCCCTCGATACCAGACCTGTTCTGCCACTATATAGGCTTTTTGGTGAGATGGGTCCTTGTTTAACCACGCAAAAAATGCTTTTTCCCGTTCCGGGCTAATATCTGGCGACTGCAGTTCTATAAGCCACTCCAGTGCTAAGTCCTGTAATTCTTTATCTGTATTTTTAGGGTCTGTGTTTTTCATTTTTTGATACGGTCTGATCAACTGTCGACACATTTGTGCGACACATGATTAATAGGATATGTCAAGGTTTTCGCGAATATATTTAAGCGCCTTCATCATATGTTTACTTACACCGCTAACACTAATACCAAGTGCTTCAGCTATTTCTGGATAAGACATTGCTTCAATGCGGTTCATTAAGAATATTTGTTTTGTCTTTTGCGGAAGCTCTTCTATATGGCGATATAGAAGTTCTGCATCCTGTTGAGATATTATCTCGCGCTCTAACGATAGGCTCTCTTCGTTAAGTTCAATATTCTCGGTATAAGATTTGTGATTTTTATTCTTTCGAAGACGATTTAACGCAAGATTATTGGCTGTTTTGTAAAGAAAAGCTCTAGGATTTTCAATATCGTCCAAGTTTTCCAAACGCATAAAATTATGGAAAGTATCTTGAACTATCTCCTCGGCATCTTCTGTGTTACCAAGTTTTCGTGCCACGAATTTCTGAAGTTCGTCATTATGGTTTACGAAAAGAGATTTGACGAAACTCAAATATTTCATTGGTGGTGGATCGAGTATAACTGAATGGTTTATTCCTTAGGTACCAATTGTAACATGCACGCTAAGGTTTCGATTAGCTCAATGTACGACAAACCGAACTTTTGGCGCCTAAAAAATACGGAAGCCCTACCTCATATCGTGTACACCGCTATGCATACTGCAAAATGCCGTGTAAATCTTGGTTTCGTACAAATTCTACTCAAATGTCGAATAGACAAAGATAAATTATCTACCGAGCGAGCTGCGGCGCTCATAGCAGATGGTGACACGAAAAATAGAGCGTTAACATATGGTTTACGTTTGTAATATTAATGTCAGGGAAAATGTTGATGGGCCTGGCACCAAGAACTAGTTGAGCAATTATGCTTGGTCGGTCAACAAACACTAGAGATGAAAGGCCGTTAATATGCACCAACAACAGGCAAACCCAAAGAATCAAGACTTACGAATCTTTAACAATAAGCGGCACAAGTGACCTATTTCAAAGCGTAAAGGAGACATGGCACTACTAAATCTGGCGACCCGGTTCCAGTTCCCGTATCAAAAAATAGATATACGTAATTTTACGTATTTACTTACTTTTATGTCAGTTTCTTAATTGCTTATCATGAGTGGTTTCTCTTCTATTTTCATCAATATTGCAGGCCAATTTTCACACTCCGAGATAATCTCACAATGAAAAAAATAGAGAATATATTCGTAATCGTTCTTGTCGGTGCAGTATTAATCTCATGCAATAGTAACGGTAAGCAATCCACCTTGGCAAAGGAGCAGAAAACCTCAGAACACGGCTCAGAAATTACAAATCAAGAGTCTGAAACCAACTTCCCAGGTGTTCGACACGCAGAAGAGTTGCCGCTAGAAGAACTGAAATGGGCTAGTGCTACAGGGAAAAGGTTAAAAGTTACAAATCTAACAGAAGTAAAACAAAGAATTTTAAATGCCTACCGCCTCTATACCTATTCAAAGCCGCAACCATTTTCTGCTTACTGTCAACAATCATACTTTAATAACTGCAGAACAAGCTCACACTTCCCACGAATAAATAAGCGTGAAATTGGAAACTATACAACTTTCAACGACTTATCCGCCCATAGCGACCCTTCGCAAACTTCTATTTTTTACGATCAGTACATTTTTGCCTCAGCCAGCAATAACTACGAAGGACAACGAGTTTATGACAAATTTGATATTTTTTTCAACGACTCGAAAAATAATTCATTTGAATTGATAGGTACGTACAGAGATCCAAGTGCAAAATCCGTTACCAACGAAAGAACCCTAACCCCCATTATCGAGCAAAACCAACTCACACACATCGCTACTATTGAACAACAAAGGCAATCTATATTAGTAGAACTGATTAACGTTGAAAACAAAATGGCTCCCACCAGAAGCAACTCTGTCGAACTTGAAGGTAATTTAGTGGCGTACAAAAGAATAAATGACACATTGTACCTGATTACGAATCACGAAGTGACAAACGAGAGTTTGCTTCAGGCTAAGCAAAAAAACGAAGCTGCTCTTAAAAATACCATCGCATCTATTCCGATTGACAAATTATTGCCTACACATCAACTAGTAAATATGAGCGTAGAACCCAGCAACGAGTGTTTGCTAGAAGACCAAGCAGAGCTAGGATACTTAAATTTTATTTTCCTAACAGCTATCGATTTAAAAAGCAGAAACATCAAATATAACTGCATTGGAGGATCCACTGATACTGCTAACTTTGGTTCCGATTCAGTTTTTATCACTAGTACGAAAAAACTGGAGTCAGCTAGTTCAGAAACGATCATTCATAAATTTTCTATAGCAGAAAACGATTTACCCAAATATGTTGCAACTGGAGCTATTACGGGCACACTACCGACCAATAGTAAACAGTCGTTAAATTTGGCTGTTATTGAAAACAGGCTTCACCTTGTAACTTCCAACAACGCGAAACATCAGCTGTTCATACTCGAAGAAGAAAACGGCGTACTGTTGCCGACTACTTCAAATAAAAACGATGATAGTATACTAACTTTCGGCAGATCAAACGAAGATTTAATAGAAGCAAGATTCATAGGAAATAAAATTTATACTCTAATGGCAAACATTAACGATCGCAATGAAGACGCTTTGTATATTATAGAATTAGATGATGCTTTTATGCCAAGAATCTCTGAGCGGTTTCTTATTCCGAGTTACACCAAGATTATTCAGCCTCTACCCAATGATCAGCTGGTTTTGCTTAGTCAAGAAAGATCTAAAAGAAACTCTATAATATCTGAACTGTACGATACCGCACAACCAACACCGTTGCTCATCGAAAATTTTGTGCTCGCAACACCAGAATACTCTTACTCGCTAAAATCATCAAAACACAACGCTATAACTATCAACCACATTGAGCCAAACAGAACACGCTTAACGTTTCCATTTAGGTATACTAATTTAAATTCTGAAATTAGAGTAAATTATCAGTTACTTGAATTAGACTCGCAGCAAGAGAATAAAATATTTAACAAAGGAATTTTAGATGTGGAGGACTCACAAATAGCACTCCACGACAAATTAGTGTCGCATAACGATACCTTATTTATAGTACACGGCGAAGACTATCAGTTTGGAACATGGGAAAGCGCTGGAGTAAAAATTGATACTTTGATAAACCGAGAAAACCCTCAAGAAGACTTTGTAAATGCTTATTGTTCTTCTTCGGAAAAATCTTACCTCCAGAACTATTCTTCAAGATTAAAAGGGGAAGCATACCCCCTAATTACTGCATCCAATATCGGGACTATAATTACAATGGGTGGAGATTTCGAGGATAGTGAAATCGGGTTAGACTCTATCGAATATAATTTCGATCCAAATTTCGTATATCGAGGAAATAGCAGCGCCAAACTGGTTGCACGAGACTTCTTAGCCTCACTCAATGATTCCAATAGGGGAATTCAAAACATCAGCTTCTGGATCTACTATCCTGGTAGTGAAGAAATCACTTTGAAAGTTGAAAGTGACTCAATTCTAATGCTGTGCGGTGGATCTTATATCAACCACGGTTTTACTGCCGAAACACGAGATATAAAGGAAGAAGTAACAATTACTGCAAATTCATGGCAAAATATAACTCTTCCATTTGAAGTTGGCAACATTAAGCGGAGATTAAAAATAGCACCTAAAAACACTGATGATACGATAACTTTTTACCTTGATGATCTACAGTTTTTTTAGAGAGCGAGTTTAACTCTTTAGCTGGCTGACCATTATTTCAAGTAAAGCTATTCTGAATTCTAGTATCTTTAAAAATAGTATTGGATAATCCAGCGCAGAGAAATAGTTTGCTCAATACAAACAAACGTATGCCTCTAATTTGATTGTATAAATCAAAGACCCAGCGAACAAACGTTAAATTCTCTGTCCCAGAAGTTTTCCCGGCGACTGCCACAAACCCCCTTGATCTGATCACCAGCTATCCCGAAGACGGAATCACCATAGATTACAATGAGCATTCTCGCTGCCGTTTTACCTAAACCCATACGACCAGCATCTTTGATTGTTAAGTCGTCTGTACCGACACCGACAACTTCGAACATATTAAACCCATAAGAACTCTCGCGCTTTTCGTCCATTCTGGCGCACAATGTCACCGAAACGCCTATACGCAATGCAGCCGCGCCAGTTTTTAGAATCAAACGAATGACCTAAACACGAAACAAATCAAGAAACTAGTCTCTGGTTTACTGCCTCAGGACGACTACGACTTCCAAAGGCGTCCCAACTATCACAAAATACGTAATTTTACGTATATGACATACCTTAACACTATTGCTAGCCTGCACCAATGATAAGAAACATATAACATGTAAATAGCTGTTAAGAGTGGGGGCGGGTCGCAATGTATACTTCTTTGGCGAGGTTTTCTAGCATTAACGGTGATGAAAATTATAATAAGTCTTATACAGTTCTAAACCATCAAAAAATAAAACCTCTTAATTGGGATAAAATATACGTCCTGATCATTATTATCATTCTCGTCAGTGGAATTTTCTTTCGAGTTGATGGCTATAAAAATCATGTGACCTACATAGACGAATTAATGATTTTGAGCGAGGGGCAATGGAACTCTAACGGCAAAGAATATTCTTACCACAGCAATTCTTCATATGAATTCACAAAAAAATTATTTGATGCCCGTGGCGTAAGCTATGCTCCGTTGCAATTTCTGGCCACTTATCAATTTGTAAAAGGAGCTCGCCCACTCTCGAAAATAGCCCTAGAACAAGCCAGGATCCCCAGTGTCATCGCAGGAATATTATCGCTGATATTCATGTTTCTATTACTGTATGAAATCAATAACAGAAAAATCACTTCCGCTATTCTACTCCCATTATCACTATATTCATCAGCGCAAATCTATATTATAAACTCTCAGCAGGCCCACCCATACATGTTAGGGGTTTTTGCATTTATTTTTCTTATTTATTCTTTATTGATTATAATAAAAAGCAAAAATATTCTTTTGTGCGGGGCATTAAGCATAATCTTTATGCTACTCCCGTTTTCCAATTATTTATTAATCCCAATCGTTGTGTCTTTCGTAGCAATCGCTTGGTTTTATATCGCCTTTCCTGAGAAAAAATCAATCACTTACTATAAACTATCAATCTTTAAAATATTGTTTTTGATCCCAGCATTTGGCCTTTCAATAGCATTCGCTGTTTGGACGCTAGAGCACAAAGCATCAATGTCAATTCCATGGTGGGTACAATCATTCAAAATGAAAGAATTTTATTCTTCAACTGCTGCACTAACACACGAACTCATAACAAACATTTATTATACGCTTGAGTCCATGTTTAAAATTGGAGGAATGAAATCAGCAAATACTCTAATTCTTTCCGTATTTTTCATGCTTAGCATCATAGGATTTGTCTCTTTTGCGCATCTCGTAAAATCTAATATTAGAATTTTTAAAAATCAGTCCCTATTCCCGTTATTATGCACGTTGTTTACTTTTTTGATTTTCATTTCTCTATTTTTCTTTAAAAAAATGGCAATTTCCCCTAGTCGCCATATGCTTATTTTCGGAGCAGCGAGCGTAATACTCTTATTTTATTCAATATCTTTTTTTTACACCGTACTCGACCGATATCACATCGGCAAGTGGCATATGAACGTATTTAATACGACGGTAGCAATTTTTGTTTTAATTTTTTCCGCCTTGCAATACAAAACATTCTCATATAACAAGCAAGAATCTTTCAACGCAAAGAAAATAGTCACGCTAGCGGAAGAAAATGATGTAAAAACAATCGCAACCGATTATTATAGTTACGATAAATTTTATATTTTCTTAGAACCTTATATTCTTTCGGACAAAATAGAGCTGGTAATTTTGGAAGGGGATGAATCAAAGCTTCCCAAGAAGAAGTTCTTAGTGGTGGGGCAAGACACATTGAAATTCAGATATTTATATAACGGACAACGATATAAAAGATATCGATCAAATTTGATTTATGAATCTAGAAAGGAATATGATTTTGAGCCTTCTGATAAAATTTCGTATTGGCCAAACCAAATGAAGGCCTACCTATTTGAGCCCACACAAAAGCAAATCTAAGCCTGTCTATTAACAAAAGACTTCCGATTGATTTAACCAATACTTTATCAATCTGAATTAAAAGAATATACGAGTCCAAAATTGAAAGGCGATCAAGCCACCATGAAAATAAAGATGCGATAAATTAATTTCGAGTCTCAAGCATTTATTTTTTCTCTACTAGATATATAACCATTTGATTAGGCCAATAGCGTATCCTCGTACTAGGCTCCATATCATAATCATATCTCTCTTCATATAATATCTTCGAACGATGTCGACGATATCTATGCGACCAATATACACCCTTTTGCTCTACAGCCGAACCAACGAGAAGGAAAGGCGGCTCTGGAAATTTCTTCTCGTCTCCAGTGGCTTTTAATATAATATCACCCGATTTTATGTACTTTTCAAACTGAAGATATAATTTATTATAGCTATTCCAGTCTGTTAAAACAGTTTTAATGTTCAATTGCTTACTAAATATCATTACTCTTTCAGCTGAAATTGCCTCTTCTTTTTTGTATGCTGTATTTAAATGATTTGTGACACCAGAAATAACCAAGCCAAAAGAAAGTACAACAATCACTGTATTAAATGTCGAAAGCAATAACTTACTATCGGAAAAAATTCTCTCGGCATATAGAAGACTGTAAAAAATGACTATGAGCAATATCGGAATAAAAACTAACGCGTGTCTGCTTGGAGCAAGAGCAATAGATTTATTCAAAAATAATGCAATCAACACCACAAAGCTAGACACAACCAGCAGCAAAGGAAGCAAAGTACAATTGAGTTTTTTACGCTTTATCAAAAACAACGCAACACCTAATACAATAAAAATAGCAGAAGCCACGGCTGGAATACTATTTAAAATAATGACTTCACTATTTATAAAAACAACCTCCCCTATATGACTCAAATTTCTTATAATTACGCTGACCAACTCAAATATTGAATAATCTGTATTTTCTTTCAATGCATAATTTCTTCTTACCCACCAAGGAATAGATGCACCGGACTTATTAACCAAAACCCATAAAGCGACTAAAACACTGATCATGATTGGCAAAGACATGAAAACTAGTTTGTAAGATGTTGTTTTCCATTGGTTATCGCGATTGGACCTTACGAAGATACAGATAACACTAATAAATATTGACGAAAGCAATATCGGAATAACCAAATAATTAGACGTTGGTATAAGAGCGAGAAAAAAGGTCAGCAGCAATACCAACCATAAATTCTGTAGATACACGAAATAGGTCAATACTGCTATCAGCAAAAAAAAGGCGAAAAGACCAATAGAATATGTATGAGCTTGTTGAGAATTAATAATCGCCAATTGAGAAACAGCGAGCAAGGCGAGGGGAAACACATAAGCAAACGATGCTTTAAACTCATTTACCCTTAGCATTATTACTAAGAAAATCAAAATAGATAAGCAACCAAACACTGCACTAGGTATTCGAGCAGCAGCCACACCTTCCATAGACAAGGGCTTTAAATTCTTAACTAGTGCGTAAGTAAAAACAAACTGCAAAGGAGCATAGGTCACACCTCTTTTTTCGGCTACTTTTTTGGCAAATTCAAGAGCCGAGCTTGAGGAGTAAGAATCCTCTTTCCCACGAGAATTCCAATCACCTTCCGTCAATATCATCAGCTCATCAATATAAGTGACATGCGATGCAATTCCATCAAACCTAAGAAAAAAGCCTACCGCTATAACAACCAATATCGAACTACAAACAAGCAATTTAAAGATATTTTTTTTAAACCTGGGAGTCTGGTTATAAAAATAGCTATACACTGAACCGAGCCCTCATTATCAAATTTACTTCTCAGTTAATGCTGTATTACTTACAAGAGCACGTTTTAACTATAAATGCATTATAGAGTGCATAAACTTTACTAAATATCTAAGCTAGATAATTCATGCACTTCTATTTTAGATAGGGCCGCGGACTTACCGCGATACAAAAAGCTGTAAACCAGCGCCAGAATAGCAACGCAAATAGTTACTTAGAAAAAATGTGTTAAAGCGTGTTATTCACGTGTTCTGCCAATCTTACCGCCAATGCGACTATCGTAAAAGTTGGGTTCGAACAACCTGATGTTACAAAGACAGAGGGCGAACCAATATACAAATTATCAACTGTGTGCACCTTGCAATTTGTATCTACGACTCCTTCGCTAGGGTTTTTAGACATACGTGTAGCCCCCATATGATGGTTACCCCATCCCATATACTTTTTGACTACTTCCCTAGTAGATTCAAGCATTTCAGGATAGAGTAGTTTTACTTTGCCGATATTATGTTTAGAAATAATATTGGCAAAAGTAGAAACCGAGTCTCTCATACTCCTAATATCAAAATCTGTGAGACCTAAATTGAGTTTTGGCTGAAACAAACCCAAAGCATCTTTTTTGGAATCGAGCTGAACTCGACAATCTCGATTTGGCTCTTGTTCAGCAATAAAGCGAAAAACTCTTATGTTATCTTTATATTTTTGATGTCCATACAGATTATTTGAATAATACTGAATTTCTTTTCCAAGATCATCCAACTGATCCGCCCCAAGCTGATAAAATGCCATGCTAAGAAGTTTCTTCTGCACTCTAATCTCGTTAGAAATCTGAGTAAATCCCGCAATTCGCGTTTTTAATTTTCTCGTATGTCCACGATATAATTTAGAGTGAGCCGTCGGTCCGGTAATTAGAAGAGTTCCAGCTCGATGAAATTCCGGATGCTCTTGGAAAAACCTTCCCACGTTATCGCTTTCGTTACCCAAACCTTTGGCTATCTGTTTATTAAAATTTAGTAACAGTCTAGGAACTTCTAGGCCCCCACATGCCAATATTATTTTCTTTGCTCGAACATAGTATCTTTTATCAGCACTTTGGACCGTCACTCTACCAACACGACTTGTACTTTCATCTAGCGTCATATCCACAACAGGAGAGTTTAAAAAAACATCGACGTTCTCAGACTTTTCAAAATGCTTTTTATAATCTCGGCCAAAACGGACAGGAGGGCTAAAATGCCATATTTTTTCAGTTAAATCTTCACCATATGGATAGCGCATAAATCCATTTTTTTCGTCAATCCAATGGTCTGGATTATCGTTATACTGCCCAAGTTTTAGAATTTTTGCAGCTTTTTTGTAATATGGGTTGAGCTCCTCTCTTGTTATTGGCCAGCCGCTATATTTTATATAGTTTTTTCTTTCAAAATCCTCGCTATCTAACGGCGCACAAAACCCAGACCAATGTTCCGTCGTTCCTCCAAATACCCTCAATCGAGTATGACTTATGCTATACGGCATACCCGTAGATTTTCCCGCATATAGCCGCTGTGATTCCTTCGAACGTTCGATGCCTCCGGCCTCCAAGAGAATAACCTTTTTACCATATCGCTCCAACTCCAGCGCACAAGTAATGCCTGCAGCCCCCGCGCCAACTACGCATATTTCTCCGACAAGTTCTTGACCTGCAGGTATTTCTTCACCTTGATATATCATTTTCGATTAACCATTCGCCATCAAACATAGAGCTACTTCTGTACGAGACATTATCCAACCATCAACCACCATTACTTTATTTGCTTCATAGTCTTCCGTAATCTGGGCTTCAATTGCAACCCTGGTGGAGGGAATATCTTTAAGCTTTTTTTGAATGTTTTCGTAAAGCTCATCAAGTAGATTACTTTTACCTAGCCAAGTCTGTTTAATATGAGCAACAAGACTCTTGGGCGGATTAAGCTGTTTGATAACGGCAATGAGCTCCTGTTGACTAATAGGCTTACTACCGTCAGGAATAAAAATAAATACACCACTGGCAGAAAGTGCACCGCAAGCAAATGCAATCAAAGTACGGCGATCTACAATTTTCAAGTCATCTTTCATGCGACTACTCCATTTAGAAAAATTAATTATTTTGGGAAACACCTGGGGAGCTAAAGCGGGTATACTTATCGTCCAAACCAATGGCCAGTCCTCTGCCCATTTTTGGTTGCGCAATTAAACCGGGGACAAGGGGAAATGTATCCTCCCTCCTGTAATACCCTGCCAACCCATGTAAGTCCCTACCCTGATACATACGAATTTTAATTTTATGGACACCGGGGTCAAGCACTATACTGCGGAATCTCTGGCCATCCGCCATTCGAACGGGACCTCGAACTCCCATTAATCGATCTCCGTTAATCGTCACTTCGTAGCCATCATCAACAAAAAACGTAAATCGGTAAGCCCCTTGTTTAAGAACTTCCATCTCCGTTTCAACATCCATAAAGAAATGGGTTTTAAAACCCAATTTACCTAAAGTCGGATGCTCCATCCTATGACGCTCAAAAAACTCCAGTTGATCAATATGAAAAGTTTTACTATGGCTAATATTACGATTATCGTCAAGACTTCTAATGGGCTTGCTATTTTGACTAATTGTTACCATCAGGTTTTGATCGATATTGATAATGCTATTAAGGCGATATCCAGCATAAGCCGCCGAAGACAGAACGACAAAGGCTATATAGCCATAAATAAACTTCCTATATTTTTTAAAATGAATAATTGCACTGTAGATGCCGAAAACAAAAAGAATAAAAACCGTATATGAGAAGTTAAAGAAATACTTGTGCGTAACAGTAAACATATATAACGACGCCGCGGGCAAGAAAAACGCTGCATAACTAAAATATATAACTGACCTGGGCGTATCTTTTTCTTTTAAGGTGATATAAGTTAAACCACAAAAGAAAAACATATAAAACACGATAAATCGAAATGCATTCATGAACGGGAAAAAACCTGGATGCGCGGGCACTGCGGGAAACAGGTTATCAAAAAACAAATATTTATATTTTTTAGCATGCTCTAGCCAAAGCTGAGGGTAAGCGTCTAATATTTTATTCCCTTCTTCAAAAAATCTTTTTGAGTCGTAAATTGGGACACTGGTGCGCAATGTACCCAATTCTGGGTGATGCGCAACTGACGCAGGAACAAAAACATAGGTGATGCCATCCCAGGAACTAAAAATCCGATGTACTTGTGCTTGCCCTAACAAATAGTTATACCCTGAATGAGAGGTCAAACCCTTCATTCTGCCATCTGAGACCCGAGAATTTTCAGCGACGATGACAAAGATAGTGGTAAAAAAAGCAATGCTAAATGCAGCGGCACGCAGCCCCCTGGGAAACGCTATTTGCCACCATTCTTTTATACTACGTTTTTTAAATTCCACTCCTGCGAGAAAGATATACAGCGCAAAAGGCAAACCCAGAAAACCATTTGAGGGACGAATTCCCACTGCAACAGCCAACAAAAAGCCACAAATAATAATTTTATAGCTACATCGCCAAATCATCATTAACCAAACACAGGTAATGATTAACGGTACGGTAAACGGTTCAGTCAATACGAAAGCATTAAAATAGAGATGAGGGTAAGAAAAAAGGTAAGCTCCAGCCAAACAGAGACCAACAACTCTCTTGCCGGTCGCAATTTTTGCTATTGAGTATAATGCAAAACCCGATATCACTGACATCAGGATATTCAATACCAGAATAAATTCGACGAAATATTTTTCAATTCCAAGAAGAACCATCCAAGCGTAAGGGGTTGCAAGAATACGCGAATAAAACGGGGCGAAGCCAACCCAGGAGCCATAAGCCTTTTCATCACCCACAAATATTCGTATGGGTCGATTTAGATAGCCAAACATATCGCTAAATAAATAATTTTTATACTCAGCCGAAAAAGTCATCCAACCATTGAGTACTGCATAACAAACTAGCAAAATTACGAGTGGAACGTAGGGTACGCGTAATAGATTTAAAACAATACTCTTGAAACCAGACAGCGCCAAAGATTTAGATATCTGATTGTTATCGGCTTTATGCGGTGCTTCCGACGCCAACGGTATTATTGAATCTGATGCGCTATCTGCACTGCTTACATCAGGATTACCTACGTATTGATCTTGTACAACACCTTCAGTGCCTTGCGAATCGACTTCGGCACTCTCGCTTGGCTCATTCGATTGAGCAGCAACACTTTCGTCATTACGGTCTGTAGTATCGTTCATATTTATTGTTGATCTTTAATTGGGTATTATTTTTCTATCTGCTGTCGGTATTTCTCGGAATCCCAATTGAGCAACTCACATATTTCCGCTTCATTTAAAACAGCCACGTTCGGTAAATCTTCCGTATATTTAAGTACACGGTAATAAAAATTAAGCATGGCAATCTTGCTCATGCTAATTGATGCTTTTACAAAGACTCCCTGGCCAGGAACTATTGCATAGTCCGAATTAACATCATCACTTGCTAGCGCGTGTTGCAGTTCCGACTCGGATTCGAAAATTGGTGGGACAGCACCTAAAAACACAACGTGATCGGGATAGACGGCCCAACGATCACGCAAACGCTTGACTACCGCTTTGTCAAGCGCTAAACCTTGGTATTCCTCATCCGGATTTACCTGATAGTCATTGATACTTTTATTTGTTGTCGCATGATTTAAAGTTGCAAACTCCATTTTTGGCAAATTTGCTTTTAGACTTTGCCTTACATTTTCATATATAGCTTCAACTTCCTCAACCGTATCGCCTCCTACAATAACTCCATGGTTCGCTAAAAATACAACGTCATAATTACCAGCTTCTAACAACTCCGCCGCTTCCTTACCGAGTTTGGGGCCTGGCATTGCATACTTAACAACACCCCAACGTATTTCATCTCCCAAAAGATCCGTTAGTAATTCACGGTAATTCGGCTGCACAAGGTAATAAATAGCATCAATTAAATGTGTATGAGAAACCACTCTATGTGGCATTACCGCATGTAAAATTGTTTCGATAGAAGGTTTTAAACCCGACGTAGGATCTTTTGATACAAATTTTTCATCGAATTGTTTTTTTTCAATACACTCGTTAATAAACGCCAGATCAACGGGAACAAAAATATCCTGATCCGCTGCATCTGCCAGCCAGGTGCCCGATGCTTTGACCCAAAGTGTATTGTCTTCTTTCCAAGAAATATTTCCACCTGCGCCTTGCACATAATCAAAGTCTTTACCGACATCAGCGCTATATTGCGTGACTAACTGCCTCATGTTATTACTCGCGTATCTTTTACTATTTTTTTCAATAAATTACGTAATTCACTGAATTCATAAAACAGACAATCCGGTGCTGTGGCACCCTCGCCTATTTTTACACCTTCATGAACCTTTTGCAGGGTAATAGCGCCGATTTTTTCCTTTGCCCCTTGAATATCATTTACTGGGTTGTCACCAATCATCCAATAACAATTCCCTTCTGGCTTGATTTTTCTTAGTGCAATTAAAAACGGCGACTCGTGTGGTTTATCGTAGCCAGCCTCTTCACTCGTCACAATATAATCAAAAAAGTGATCCAAACCAAAATAGACTATTTTACGAAATTGAATTTGAGCTGTTAAATCGGTCACAATTACGCTCGGTATGCCCAACAATCGAATCTCATCTAACAATTCTCGAACATCCGGAAACAACACAGCGTTACTTAAAAATGTTCGCCAATAAGTCTGCTCGTAATCAAGAGCAAGTAATACCTGTGAACCCAAACCCAAATTTTCGAGAAATTTTTGGAAGTACAACAAGCGGCTGTGCGATGATGCCGTATTGCCTAAATGAGCTTTTACTTCTTTGCGCGCTTCTTTAAATACCTTATCGAATTGCTCTCCACTAATAGACAAAGAAGTCGTAATTTTAGTTTTGATCGCATCCATTGCCGCCGTATGGGCATGCGCATAATCATACAAAGTATTATCGGTATCGAACAAAATACCATCGGGTACTTTTTGGTATATTTTGGCATCAAAAACTTTCATTATAGTAAGCGTCGGCTCAGAGACTGATTAATATGCGAAAGAACAACGAGCTGCATTAAGCCCGACACACCATCTTTCCATTTAGGTGAGTAATCTAAAAACTCAAGAATTTCACTAAACAAACTCTTGGCTGCTAGTGCAATATCCTCTCCTGTTGTGTCACCTTCAATTGTTAGCGCTATTTCATTTTTCTCTTCTGAAACATTCATATCGACATACAGACCGCAAATTCCAACAAGCACTCGTTTGAGTGATTCTTCGTTCATACCTAGGCGAGAAACTACAACAAGCTTCAACCGCAGCTGGTTGTGTTCATCTATCGAATTAAAAACTTCGGGGTTCGCTGGTTTAAGCGATAAAACAAGATCTGCATACTCAGCTTGCGGACGCACAAATTTTTCGCTGTCGCGTTCGCGTTTTTTAATAGAGGCCAGCACTTTCTCAAGTGTGTGTCCTCTTTGTTTAACATCGCGCTCAATTTTGAAATAGCGGCGCAAATCTTCGTCGATGTCTAAATAGATGCTCAGGTCATAGCAGTTTCGCAATATCGGTAGATGCATCGTATGCAAACCGCTTGCGAGAATAAAATCGTTGCTATCGAGCACACGAGGCAAAGTCATTTTACCAATTTCATGATCATAGTGCCGAGAACTGATTGACTTCCCGTCAATTAGTGCCATTAAGTCTTTGGCAAATCTTTCCAGATCATTCGCCTTCGGATTCAAGTGTGTTAGCACTTGCCACATCGGTTTATGGCGATCCCATAAATGGTAATCATCTCCAGAGATATGCACCGATGAGTGTTTACCAAAGAGATCAATAAGGCCGTCGACTAAAAAGTCTTTGCCCGCACCCGAATCACCCGCAACGCCTAATACAACAGGTTTTCGGCTCAAGCGGAAATAATCATTTTCGCTTACCGCACCGCGCCATATTCGCAACGCAATAACCAGGCCTAAGGCAAGTAAACCCGTGTTCAGCAAATTAATGCCATGAGTTCCAGCCAATTTTCTAAATGTATTTGCAGTATCCGTAGCGAGAGTTGTTCCCAATAAGACAGGTTGCTCGGCAATTAAAAAGACTGAAATAACGTAAACCAATGAAAAAAGTGTAATCACTATCGTATCTTGCAGCTTTCCATGAGCCAAAAAGCCTAAAACAAGAGGAATAAACCACAGGAACCAACCAGGAGCGGCTGGTGTACATAGCAACACCAATAAAAACGCGATACTCAATATTGCGTAAAAAAGCTCAAAAGTAATTCGGCGCACCTGCCAAGCAACATAAAGCATAAACAAATAGGCGAGGGGAAGAATGTACACTTTCACACTATCACTTATCGCAATCGCAAACTCGTATGTTTTCTGCATTTCTGGATTTTTGAACAACATCACCATGCCTGCTGCAGACAACAAAAAAGGTCCTATAAACGCAACTAGTCCGCAAGAGAGCCCAACGGCAAAACCTTTCCATAAATGTCTTACCGAGCGTGTGCGAAACAAGTAAATAACTAAAAATGGAATCGGCAATACCATGCTTAACTTCGCAGAGACCGCAGCGGCACAAAGCACACCACTTAAGATTGGTTTTTGCTGGCGAAAAGCATAAAGTCCACAGCATAAAAGTGTTACCGGAATCAAATCATTAAACCCAAGCCAATAAGTGGCAAAAATAACAATGGGTGACAACCAATAAGCAACAAGCAATAGCTGATTACGAATATTCAAAAACTTTTTGAGTACGTAGAGCAATAGAGCATCGACTGCTAACAAGGTAGTCGCATACCCAAAATAACCTTCAAGCCCAATAATCGAAAATAACGAAGTCAGAGGTAGTAAAATTAGCCACATGACATAGCCATAAGGAAATGCCTGCTGATCACCTTCAGCATCCAAATAACCCTGCCATGGGTCCAAGGAAAAATCAGTTAAAGTGGATTCCATAAACGGCACATACCAAGTAAATGCTGCATAGGGGTCAGCAATACTAATAAGTACCAAACGAATAGCTAAACCCACCAAAAAGAGTGGATGACGAAAAAGTTTTATCGCCATTAACTCAGCGATTCCCAAATATCGGGGCGTTTTGTACATACAGCTTCCGCACAAATATTTTGTTCTTGCAAAAGTGCATACAACTCGGGAATTTCTTTTTTTGCATCGCGCCCTTGTAGCTCTGGCGAGACCAAACAAAGCTTAAAGCCGGCAGTTTTTAACTCTATTGCCTCTTCTCCTGTAATCGGAAAACGTGTAAAGCAATCCACCCAAACCCAATCGACTTTGCCTTTTAAGGTCAGTGCTGTTTCAATATTTTCAAATTCAGACACTCTAACGGCGGCGCGATTAAGCCCTTTTTTCGACCATTTAACGAGAAAAGGAAACGATTGATCGAGAAAGAAAAAATTATCAATACCATGCTGAGACATGACATCTAACAAGCGTTGCTCTAGACCCTCCTCTTTAACATTTAAAATGAGTGTGCCATGCTTGAACGACCGAACCCACTGCTCAAATATCTCACCATCACAGAATGGATCATGATGAATATACATAACATCCCCGTTGCTGCGGATATCGACCTCCACTCCATAACGAGGATCTAAGTCTTTCAACCCTTGGGCTGTATTGATTCGATGTGCGATATACTCCATTACTTAACCTTTTTCTTAAGCTCAAAGCTGTAATCAATGGTTCGTTTGATAAATTTTTTCTTTGATTCCCAATCGACATTCCAATTAGAAACACCGTGGGTCCGCTCCCCAAAAAGGACAGGAAAACGAAATATACGCAAACCGGCTTTTTTGGCCATGTAATAAGCGTATAGATCGAGAGAAAAATCGAAAGGCGGATTATCCCAGGTTTGAAAAAAGCTCTTCGGAAAGAGCGTTGGCTGCGCATTAATATCCCATAGCCCGGTCCGCATAAGAATTGTTTCAAAGAAGCTCATACCAACGGTAAAAAATGTATCTGCAATTGGCCTACCGTAACGTTTGCCTTTGACAAAAGGCTGTTCGCCCTGTTTTTCATAAATTCTAATTGCATCAAGCAAATCCATTGGGTCAGTTTGCAAATCTGCATGAGTCCAGCCAATAACGTCGGATTCGCAGCTCTTTAAGCCGCTCAAAATACCAAAGCCATACCCCTGGTTGACTTCGACCTTCACCATGCGACAAGCCGAGCTCTGGGACATTAATTGATTTAATACTTCGTCGGAATCATCAGAAGAGCCATTGTTAACAATAACAACTTCAACTTTTCCCTCGGCCGCATCAACTAGTTTTTTACAGCGTTCGAATAGCAACGGCAAATTAGCCGACTCGTTATAACACGGGATAACCAAGGAAAACTTCATGCGCTAGTTTCTTCTACTCGTTTATTAAAAACAAAAAATTTCATACCAATAAAATTAAGCGTTGCAGAAACACCCGTAGCAATAAGAAAAGCTGCATAAATGGACAGCTCATGTTGTTCCGGCAGCAAACGCAATACACCAGAATTAACACTTACATTCGCCACTAGACCCAACAAATAAACAACAACAAAGACCATAAATCGACCTTTAGGCTTATTGTGGCTAAAGGTCCAAAATCGATTGGCGAAATACGCGTAAATAGTGCCAATAATAAAACTAACAGCCTTAGCTAAATCGACCCCGGCAAACGATAAAATTAAAAGTATTTTATAAAAAAACAGGTCAACCAATACAGTTGAGCCACCAACAATTAAAAAAACGCTAATTTCTTTTTTTAACAAGAAGACAGTCTCTTTCAGCGTTAACCTGCTTGTTTTTCTTGAAGTGGTTCAGGTAAAACCTTCTTAAACCGCTGAGAAAGATCATTCACTTTTTCTTTCGGTACGCGTCTGTCATTCTCCAAGCGATACGGATGAGAATCCCATTTGTGGAAACACGACTGCCAATATTCAAACGTGCGCAGGTCATTAGGTGTTCCCCACGATAAATAACTATCAACTTCAAAAATTTTACATTTAAAGCCCAGCGCTAGGGCATGGTTGATACAGCTATCTAGATAAAACTCGCCGTTGATGCGATCATCCTGCTCCAATAACCGTGCATAGCATTTATTAAACACAGCAGTATTCTTAAATGTAAACGTCCCCAGCACAATCGGGTCGTTTTCCGGATTTGCCAGAGGTGTTTTTACGGAAACGCTACTGATGTCTCCGTTATCATTCGCGTCAATCCAGCCAAACATTTGCGGGCGGCGAATCGCGTTTACGTTGCCACGCACTGCCCAAACAATCACGTCCACATCCTGAGTGATCAAAGCGCTTAATTGTTCTTCGTCATATAAACAACCAAAATCACAAGCTCCAAATGTAATCGGGCCCGCTGCCTTTCCGTCGAGCGAATCAATTCCCAGCTTAGCAGAACACGCCTGCCCTTCGGTTACATTCGGAACCGCTACCAACTCACACCCCGTGTAAGTAGCTCGCAAGGTTTCACAGGTGCCATCGTAACCTGGCATATCTTCACGCATAATAAAAACATACTTTTCAGCCGCAGGAAGATCATCAACTGCTTGCAACACCATCGACCTACCGGAAACTTCGATTAATGGCTTAGTTTGTTTATAGCCTTCATCGGCGAAGCGTTTACCTAGACCCGCCATCGGCACAATAACGGTTCCAAAAGCGGTTCGCGATTTTGGCTCAGCATTATTTAAAGTATGAAATGCTTTAGACCAAGCATTGTATTCATCGACATCACCCGGAGTTCCCCACTGCATAAAATGCTGCAAGTCATAAATCCCAATATCGGCACCGCGCTCCAGCATAGGTATGTAAGCCAAACTTACGTAGTATTCGCCGCCTAAGTTAATATCTTTTTCCTCGAGCTCTTTAAACGTTTCGAGCATTTTTGCGCCGTCCGCAAAATAATAAGTCCCACTTGAAGCGTACTCTTCCATGCGATTATCGGTATAAGGTTGTTTTTCTTGAATTGCCAGAGCCCAGCGATTTTTTTCTCTCATGTAGGCGTAATTAGTTGTACCCAAGGTGTGAGGATGAAAATGGCGATATGCGGGAATTGCACCATCGCATTTTGGAGAACTAACAAAATGACAAAAATCCTGCCAATCCCAGTAACAGGTAAAATCGCAGTAGTTGACCAATACCGGCCCAGACTTATCAATAAACTCTTCGACTTGCAGAATCGCATGAATTGGACCCAACTTGTGAGGAGGGATTCCGAGTATCTTTGCTGTTGGGCAGCTGTCTAAAATTATTTCAGCCATCCGAAATTCTGGCACATCAAGATGTTCTTGATTGCAAATAAATACGATTCCTTCTTCGCCAGGAAACATATCAATTACATGAGAAATGATTGGTTTACCTTCCACTTCAATTAGCGGTTTTGGAACGGTGTAACCGGCTCTACGAAATCGCTCACCAAAACCCGACATCGGAATGACAATCTGCATATGTTAAATGGTCCTGCTACGAAATTTAAACTTAAGAGAAAATACAGCTTGGAATAGAGAAGATAGTTTAAATGATATAGCTGAGCGCTACCTCCTTAGATTCACCGATAGTAAAAATTAGGTACGCAATCTTCTCATTCACCTGCGATTGATGCTGTGATTCCACTCTCATGGTATTCAAAGTACCGGCCCAACTTTACTTCTTCGTACAGACACTACTGCTTAATCTATCCATCTGAACGAAAAATCATAAAAAATATCTGGAACAATCAATTCCGCATATCTATATCAAAATATTTTGATATAGATCCCTACGCTTGCTAAACTGAGGCACATGACTGAATCGAACACCCCCGTACAAAGCGAACTTGCCGGACTTTTTAAAGCTGCCGGCGACAACCTGCGCCTTGATATTCTGGCGCTGCTTTCGCGTGGTTCTTACGGGGTGCTTGAGTTGGTCGAGGTGTTTGACGTTAAACAGTCAGGCATGAGTCACCATCTAAAGGTCTTAGCCAACGCAGGCCTAGTCAGTACGCGCAGAGAAGGGAATTCAATTTTCTATCGCAGCGCTGTACTGAATCCAATTGACCCTCTGTTTAACGCAAAACAAGCGATTCAGCTCAGCCTTGTAAACTTAAACCTCGACAAAGAAGCTCAAACACGACTCGATAACATTCACACTAGCCGAAGCAAGGTATCAAGTGACTTTTTCAGCGAAAATGCCAGCAAGTTTCGTGAACAACAAGAGCTAATTGCGGCATTTTCAGTCTATGAACCAAGCGTTAAGGACCTGCTTAAACAGACACCCCTGCCATCGCGCAATGCCGTGCTCGAAATAGGCCCTGGCGAGGGTGAGCTGCTCCCGCTTCTAGACCAGGAATTCGATCAAGTCGTTGCGATTGATAACAGCCAAGCCATGCTCGACAAGGCAGAATCACTGGTTAAAGAGAAAGATTTAAACAAAGTCGAGCTCGTCCACAGCGATACCGAAGCCCTTAACGACTACCCCGAACACTTTGATTGTGCGCTGATGAATATGGTCTTGCACCACACACCTGCTCCCCAGCAAATATTCATCGACGTTAGCCGCTCAATCAAAGCTGATGGCGCCATTTTAGTAACAGATCTGTGCAATCACGAGCAAGAGTGGGCCAGGGAAGCCTGCGGTGATTTATGGATGGGTTTTGAACCAGAAGAACTCAACCGCTGGGCGGCAGAAGCCGGCTTCAGCCCAGGCCAAAGCAGCTATCTCGCACTGCGCAATGGCTTTCAAATTCAATTTCAGCAGTATTTTAAACGTTAACCAACTTGAGTGAGGAGAACCAAGATGTCTGAATATTCTACTTTTACTTCGGAGTCTGTTTCCGAAGGCCACCCCGACAAAATGGCGGACCAAATATCTGATGCGGTACTAGACGCAATCATCGCGGAAGATAAAAACGCCCGTGTTGCTGTCGAGACTATGGTCAAAACCGGTATGGCCGTTATCGCCGGTGAAGTGCGGACCAACACGTATATTGACCTGGAAGACCTAGTGCGCGATGTGATTCTTGAAATCGGCTATAACAGCAGCGACGTCGGTTTTGACGGTGCTTCTTGCGCGGTGCTTAATGCCATCGGCAAGCAATCCGGCGATATCGCCATGGGCGTCGATGAAGGCGACAACAAAGATATGGGCGCTGGCGACCAAGGTTTAATGTTCGGCTTCGCAACTAATGAGACAGACGTATTAATGCCTGCCCCCATCTACTATTCGCATCGTCTGGTTGAACGCCAAGCACAAATGCGTAAAAACGGCACCCTCGCCTGGCTGCGCCCCGACGCAAAGAGCCAAGTAAGCCTGCGCTACGAAAATGGCAAGCCGGCCGCTATTGACGCTGTCGTACTTTCTACTCAACACGACCCCGATATTTCGCAAGCAGATATTCGCGAAGCGGTGATGGAAACCATCATCAAGCCGACTCTGCCAGAAGAGTGGCTGCACAGCGATACCCAATACCACATTAACCCCACCGGCCAATTCATTATCGGTGGGCCGGTAGGCGACTGCGGTTTAACGGGTCGTAAAATTATTGTTGATACCTACGGCGGGATGGCACGTCACGGTGGCGGTGCATTCTCCGGAAAAGACCCATCAAAAGTTGACCGCTCCGCAGCTTACGCGGGCCGCTATGTGGCGAAAAATATTGTCGCCGCTGGCCTTGCCGAAAAATGCGAGATTCAAGTTTCCTCTGCCATTGGCGTCGCCGAACCAACCTCAATCTCAATCAACACTTTTGGCACTGGCAATATCGACGATGCCAAAATCTCTGAACTCGTTCGCGAGTATTTCGACTTACGCCCTCGCGGCCTAATTGAAATGCTCGACCTGTTGCGCCCCATTTACCGTCAAAGCGCGGCTTACGGGCACTTTGGGCGTGAAATCAGCGATTTCACTTGGGAAAAAACAGACAAAGCTGAAGCCTTAAAAGCGGCTCTTTAAAACGGGAGACTCACATGACTGTTGCACTTAAAAACGACATTCTCGCACCCAGCAATTTCAACGATTTTAAAGTTGTTAATTGTTCACAGGAGGAATTTGACAAGCTTGCCGCCTGGGGCCGCCGCGAAATCGAAATCGCCGAAGGTGAAATGCCAGCCTTGATGGCACTGCGCAAAAAATACGCGGGCAGCCAACCGCTCAAGAACGCGAAAATCATGGGCTGCATCCACATGACCATTCAAACCGCCGTGTTGATCGAAACTTTGATTGCACTTGGCGCCGAAGTTCGTTGGTCCTCATGCAATATCTTTTCAACCCAAGATCACGCTGCAGCAGCAATCGCCGCAGCGGGTATACCCGTGTTCGCTTGGAAGGGTGAAACCGAAGACGAATTCTGGTGGTGCATTGAGCAGACCATTCTTAAAGACGGCGAAGTTTGGGATTCAAACATGATCCTCGACGACGGCGGAGACCTCACCCAACTCGCACACGAGAAATACCCGGGCGTGCTCGACAATATTCACGGTATCTCTGAAGAAACCACTACCGGCGTGCACCGCTTGCTAGAAATGCTTGAAGAAGGCACCCTCAAAGTTCCGGCAATTAACGTAAACGACGCGGTCACCAAATCGAAAAACGACAACAAATACGGCTGCCGGCATAGCTTAAATGACGGTATCAAACGCGGCACAGACCATTTACTATCGGGCAAAAAAGCCTTGGTCGTTGGTTATGGCGACGTTGGTAAAGGCTCTGCAGCGTCTTTGCGCCAAGAGGGGATGATCGTAAAAATTTCAGAAATCGACCCTATCTGTGCAATGCAAGCCTGCATGGACGGTTTTGAAGTTGTTTCACCTTATCAAAATGGCATTAACACCGGTGAAATTTCTGACATCAACAAAGATCTGTTGGGCACAACCGATTTAATTGTCACCACAACTGGCAATATCAATGTGTGCGACGCAGCGATGTTGCAAACGTTAAAATCGGGCGCTGTTGTCTGCAACATCGGCCACTTTGATAACGAGATCGATACCGCTTTTATGCGCGATCAGTGGGAGTGGGAAGAAGTTAAACCCCAAGTCCACAAAATCTATCGCAATAAAGCGCAGAATGATCATTTAATTCTTCTATCCGAAGGCCGCTTGATCAACCTTGGCAACGCCACCGGTCATCCATCACGCATTATGGACGGCTCGTTCGCGAACCAAGTTCTGGCGCAAATTCACTTGTACGAAGCAAAGTTTGCCGACCTTCCGGCAAATGAAAAACAAGCTAACCTGTACGTAAAAGTACTGCCGAAAAAGCTTGATGAGGAAGTTGCGAAAGATATGGTAGAAGGCTTTGGCGGTGTTTTGACTCAGCTCACACCGACGCAAGCTGACTATATTAACGTTGCTGTTGACGGGCCTTATAAGCCGGAGAGTTATAAGTACTAAGTTTGGCATTGAATTGCTTGGCATGTGGGGCGAGTTTGTTTTTTGCCCCGTTTGCCATTGGGTACGCGAAAGTGGAAACACGTAAATACATCCCTGTAGCTCCCTCACAGCTCCCTGCTGTGAGGGTTCCACTTTCGCGTACCCAATACCAAACTAGCTTACGAGCGAGGTTTATTGCTCCATTAAAATTAACGAATTTTACCTCGCACGCAGAGGTAGGGGTCGGGGGAAATTTTCTGGACCGTCGCGCGCGGGAATCGCGCGTTCGAGCCCCCATGGATGGGTTCACGGCGTGTCCAGAAAATTTTCACCGACCCATGCCTCGAACTCTCTACGAAGAAAAACAAAATCCGAGTGGCCAACCCCATGACCGAGAACGACATCCGCATCAGCTTTGAATTCTTCCCGCCAAAAACCGATGCAGGAAGAGAAAAACTCAAAAAAGTTCGCGAACAACTCGCCAACCTGCAGCCTGAATTCTTTTCCGTCACTTACGGTGCCGGTGGCTCAACGCGCGACAATACACGCTCGATCGTGGAAGAAATAACCCGCGAAGAACTCGCCGTTGCTCCCCACCTATCTTTTGGTGGTGACACCGAAGAAATGATGAGAGAACTGATTCAACAGTATCAAAACATCGGCGTAAAACGCATTGTCGCTTTGCGCGGGGATCGACCGTCGGGTATGGGCGGTGGAGTTTCCATGGTGTATGCCAACGAACTAGTCGCCTTTATTCGCGAACATTTTGGTGAACATTTTCATTTGGAAGTTGCAGCTTATCCCGAAATTCATCCGGAAGCGCCCAGCTACGATGCCGATATCAAATACCTACAAGGCAAGTTTGATGCTGGAGCAGATTCGGCTATTACGCAGTACTTTTACAATCCCGACGCCTATTTTTACTTTCACGAGGCCTGCGACAAGATCGGCATCGATAAACCAATCTACCCCGGCATAATGCCAATCATTAACTTCCAAAACTTGCAGCGTTTTAGCCAAAAGTGTGGTGCCGAAATACCTCGCTGGATTTGCAAACGTTTGGATGGCTTTGGCGATGACGAAGCAAGCTTAAAAGCTTTTGGGCTCGACCTGGTCACAGAGCTCTGCGAAACGCTGCTCGAAAACGATGCTCCAGGTTTGCATTTTTATACCATGAACCAAGCCGAACATTGCTTAAAAATTATCGATAACCTTGGTTTAATTTCAGCAGATTAATGCGCATTCCCCGCGTATATTTGGAGGGCGTGCTCGACGCGCCTTCAGAAATTACCGTCGAGGGAGCAAAGGCTCATTACCTTCTCCACGTATTACGTATCGAAAACAGTCGCCCACTCACACTGTTTAATGGAGATGGTTTTAGCTACTCAGCTCAAGTCATCGCAACATATAAAAAGTCCCTCACGATTGAAGTCCTTCAGCAGCATCACTATGCAAACGAATCGCCTCTTTATACACATCTGGCGCTCGCTATCTCCAGGGGCGAACGCATGGATTGGGCCGTGCAAAAAGCGACAGAGTTAGGTGTCAGTGAAATTACGCCGATATTTACCGAACGTTGCGAAGTAAAATTAAAGGGGGATCGTCTGCAGAAAAAAATCGAGCACTGGCGGCAAGTATCCATCAGCGCCTGTGAGCAAAGCGGGCGCAACAAGCTGCCAGTGGTTAACGACTCAACAAAGATTGAAGATTTCATCGCACGGGAGTTCTCAGGAATAAAGTGGATCTTAGTTCCCGATGCGAGCAAGATTCCGAACGATATCGAGCCGCCAAAATCCGTTACGCTACTCATCGGTCCGGAAGGCGGCTTGAGTGAAGACGAAATTGAACTCGCAACACTTAAAGGGTTTCGCGGAATCCGCCTAGGGCCACGCGTGCTGAGAACTGAGACTGCACCAATCGCTGCGCTGAGCTTGGCGCAATATCTGTGGGGAGACTGGCAGTAAAAATCGGCCTCCAACCTTCCCGTTTGTTTTTTCAGGAGATTTGTTTTAATTTTCCTTATCATTGCTAGTGTTATACTCCTCAATCATTACCGATATTTGCACGCACCGAGTTAATCTTGCAGTGAATAAGTCCACGCAAATCGACATAAGCTGGTTTAGGCATTCAGCGCCCTATATCAATTCGCACAGAGGCAAGACCTTTGTGCTGATGCTTCCTGGCGACAGTATCGAGAACAAGAATTTCAACAATATTGTTTCGGATATTGCGTTGTTGCAAAGTCTCGGTATTCGTTTAGTTGTTGTGCACGGAGCGCGCCGACAGATAGAAAAGCAACTCACCGATGCGAAACTTCAGACAGAAATCGTTAACGGCTGGCGCATAACCACACGCGAACAATTGCCACACGTCCTTAGTGCAATCGAACTGACGCGCTTGAAGCTGGAATCTGCCTTCTCTACCGGGCTGCCAAACTCGCCTCTTTACGGCGCGAAAATTCGAGTGCGCAGCGGCAACTTTGTCACTGCCATGCCGATAGGCGTGCTCGACGGCGTCGACTATCAGCTCACTGGAAAAGTGCGCAGCATAGACAGCGAAGGCGTTAAACAAATTATTGAAAACGGCTCGATTGCGCTCGTTTCACCACTTGGTTTTTCAGTATCGGGCGAGATTTTTAATGTCGGCTTCGACGATATCGCAGTTGAAACGGCGCTCGCGGTAAATGCCGATAAACTTATTGTCTATAACGACGACGGCCCTATTTACGACGATGCCGGCAAAATTTATCGCGAAATGACCTTACTCAAATGCGAAAAGTTTTTGGTCAAGCACCCGAAAAAAAGCAGCAATAACACCTATTTTTCACTTAAGGCCTGCCATAAAGCCTGTGATGGAGGAATCTCGCGTGCCCACGTAATCTCATCCAATGAAGATGGCGCGTTGTTAAAAGAGCTCTTCACTCGCGACGGAGCAGGTACGATGGTCTATCGCGATAACTACGAAGCGATCCGCCGAGCCCGCTTCGAGGACGTTTCAGGCATTCTCAATCTGCTTAAACCGCTTGAAGATGAGGGTATTTTGGTTAGGCGCTCGCGCGAATTACTCGAACGTGAAATCGCCTGTTTTACGGTTATGGAAAAGGATTCGGTGATTATCGGATGCGCCGCTCTCTATCCGTTTAGCCAAGCAAATTCTGGTGAGCTGGCCTGCGTTGCCATACACACGGATTACCGCAATGGCGGCCGTGCAAAAAAGTTACTTACACACTTGGAGCGCCAAGCACAGCGTTTAAAAATGCAGCACTTATTCGTGCTCACAACTCAAGCCGCGCACTGGTTTCTTGAGCAGGGCTTTATCGAAACTGTTCCCAGCATCCTGCCAGTCGAACGCAAAGCTCTGTATAACTTTCAGCGCAAATCCAAGGTTTTTGTCAAAGACCTGAGCAGCAGCTGAAAACTGCCAGCAATCCCCTGCGCCTTCGCTCTAGTCACAGTGAGCACAATTCACGTGCAGCCAACATTCGCCTATAGCAGACATCGCGTCTAGACTGAAATAAAGGTGTAATTTTTTGAACTGCGCAACATCGAGCGCACCACAGGGCATAACATTATGGCTGAACTGGATCTCGACCACACATCTCCAGACGATATGCGGCAAATCGATATCGTCAAAATTTACAATACCAAGAAGGTACTGGTGATCGACGATTTCCCGGAAATTCGCGGGTCACTCAAGCGTTCATTGCGCACATTCGGCGCTCAGTCAGTTGAAACGGCGGCCAACGGCGAAGAAGCTATCAAGCTGTGTTCGAACAAAAAGTTCGATATTGTCATTTCCGATTACAATCTTGGAGCGGGCAAGGACGGCCAGCAAGTGTTGGAAGAAGTGCGTCATTTGCGTGTGCTGTTAATGACTAGCTTGTTTGTGATGCTAACGGGTGAATCTTCACGTGAAATGGTGCTCGGTGCCCTAGAATGCCAGCCCGATGACTACATCACCAAACCCTACACAGAACAATCATTGCGTACACGTTTAAACCGGGCAATTATTCGTCACGAAGCCCTTTTACCTATCAAAACTGCCATTTCAGACGGCGACTATAAAGTCGCGGTTGAGCGCTGCAACGAGGTTATCAATGCGGGTAGCCGCTATGCGAAAGACGTGATTAAAATGAAAGCGCAGCTGCTTTTCTTACTGCGATACTTAAAAGACGCGCAAGACATTTATGAGAATGTGCTTGAGAAAAAGCCACTAGCCTGGGCAAAAATTGGTTTAGGCAAAACTTTCCTTGAGCAGGGTAAACTCGACGCAGCGGAAGAATTGTTTGAAGAGATTATCACTGATGATGAGCGCTATATCGAAGCTCACGATATGCTCGCAGAAGTTTATACGCGTCGAAACGATATGATTAGCGCGCAAAAGGCAACGGAGCGAGCAACATCCATCTCACCCAAATCGGTTAAGCGCCACCGTCAACTTGCCGAGCTTGCCGACGTCAATGGCGACGACCAAGTCTCACTTAAATCACATCAAAATGCGATCAAGTGGGGCAACAATTCTTGCCATGAGTCGCCGCAAGATTATTTTAATTATGTGCGCAAAGTAGCTGATGTTACTGACGGTGATAAATCACCTGAGTCCAAAACGCTGGTTAAACAGGCGAATTCCTATCTTGACCGAGCCCGCAAACGCTATTCCAATAAGCCTGATGTTGAGGCACAGTCGCTCATGGTCGAATCGCAACTGGAAAAGAGCCAAGGGGAAATGGAAACTGCCCAGAAGACGCTGCAAAAGGCGAAGGATTCCTACAGCAAGCTTCATTTGCCTTCTACTAACACCAGTTTGGAATTTGCCCGTTCGCTCTATGCGATGGAGGAAGAGGACCAGGCGCGCGCAATCTTAAATTCTTTAGCAGCTAAGCATCCGGATGATAAAAAACTTATGCGGGTTATCGATGGTATAACCAGCGAGCCTGTCAGTGACGACGGTAAGGATGTCGCAACAAAACTTACACGCTCAGGTATTTCGGCTTACGACAAAAAAGATTTTGATAGTGCGATCGCTGTTTTCAACGATGCTATTGCCGCTTACCCGAAGCATGTTGGTTTAAACTTGAACCTTGTACAGGCCATTCTCGCGCAGAGCGAGGCGCTTGGGCCAAATGATAAATCGGCGAAAATGTGTTTGCGCAGTATGCGGATTGTTGGCGAAATCAAACCGGAAGATAAACAATTTAAGCGCTTTGCGTTTATTCAAAAACAGTTGAGCAAGATTTATCCCGACGTGATGACAAAATTGCAGTAGTGCAAATTGCTTGAACTCGCTGTAAATCAGGGACCGTTACTATGGAACAGTTACTTCTTTTAGCGCCAGGCTCGGCGCCCCCCCTCAACCCATCCTTGGGGGCTCTGTCAAAATCGTCCACGATTTTCACAGCCCTAAAAGAAGTAACTGTTCCATAGTAACTCAGTGCCGAAACACTTCTTCATACAACTTTTCAGCTCATAAAAACAGCTTCATCGCGGCTGCTGAGGGCCCCAAAATTTGCTATTCTTCGCCTCTTCCCTTCACTCGCTGTTATAGAGATTGTTATGCCCAGATACCGTTCGAAGACGACTACTGAAGGTCGCAATATGGCCGGTGCGCGTTCACTTTGGCGCGCCACAGGTATGAAAGATGACGATTTTCAAAAACCCATAATTGCTGTCGTTAATTCGTTCACGCAATTTGTACCAGGGCACGTTCATTTAAAAGATCTTGGCCAACTGGTTGCTCGAGAAATTGAAGCTGCCGGTGGTGTCGCAAAAGAGTTTAATACCATCGCAGTCGACGACGGCATCGCCATGGGTCACGATGGCATGCTCTACAGTTTGCCAAGCCGTGATTTAATCGCCGATTCGGTTGAATATATGGTCAACGGCCACTGCGCCGATGCCATGGTCTGCATTTCCAACTGCGACAAAATCACTCCCGGAATGCTGCTTGCCACTATGCGCTTAAACATTCCGACTATTTTTGTTTCCGGCGGGCCGATGGAAGCCGGAAAAACCAAACTTGCCGAGCACAAGCTCGACCTTGTCGACGCAATGGTTGTCGCCGCCAGTGATGCGGATGATGAGACGGTTGCAGAGTATGAGCGCAGTGCATGCCCAACTTGTGGTTCGTGCTCGGGAATGTTTACCGCAAACTCGATGAATTGCTTAACTGAGGCGCTTGGCCTAAGTTTCCCTGGCAACGGTACTGTGCTTGCCACCCACGCTGATCGCGAAAAGCTCTTTCGCCGCGCGGGTTCTCGTATTGTCGAAATTGCGAAAGCTTATTATGACGACGAGGACGCGTCTGTTTTGCCTCGTTCCATCGGCAGCAAAAGCGCGTTTATCAATGCGATGACGCTCGATATCGCCATGGGCGGTTCTACTAACACAATTTTGCATTTGCTTGGTATCGCCCAAGAGGCAGAAGTTGATTTTACGTTAAAAGATATTGACCAGCTGAGCCGCGAGGTTCCTCAGCTATGCAAGGTCGCACCTAATACGCAGAAGTATCATATCGAAGATGTGCATCGCGCCGGAGGTATCTACGGTATTTTGGGAGAGCTTGATCGCGCTAATATGCTCGACCGCAGTTGCTCGACAATTCACAGTGCGACGATAGGCGCTGCGATAGACGAGTGGGATATTATGCGCAGGGCAAGTGAGGAGGTAAAAACTTACTATAAAGCAGGCCCCGCCGGCATACCGACACAAACCGCATTTAGCCAAGACACTCGCTGGTCAAGCCTCGACGCCGACCGTGAGAATGGCTGTATTCGCTCGCTCGAACACGCTTATTCGCAGGAAGGCGGGCTCGCCGTGTTGCGAGGTAATATCGCCTTGGATGGGTGTGTGGTGAAAACGGCAGGTGTCGACGAATCGATTTTGGTATTTGAGGGCACGGCACATGTAGTGGAATCTCAAGACGAAGCGGTCGAACATATTCTCGCTGACAAGGTGAAGCCGGGCTCGGTATTAGTAGTGATTTATGAGGGACCGCGCGGTGGTCCGGGGATGCAGGAAATGCTTTACCCAACCTCGTATTTAAAATCGAAAGGCCTGGGTAAAAGCTGTGCTTTATTAACCGACGGCCGCTTTAGCGGCGGTAGTTCAGGCCTGTCAATTGGTCACGCTAGCCCAGAAGCTGCCGCGGGTGGAACCATCGGTTTGATTCAAAACGGCGACAAAATACGAATCGATATTCCCAACCGCACAATCGATGTATTGGTCGACGAGGCTGAACTGGAAAAACGTCGTGAGGAAAAAGACCTCAGCGGCTGGCGACCATCAAAGCCGAGAAAACGCAATGTCACTACCGCACTGCAAGCTTACGCTTTGCAAACCTTAAGTGCAGACAAAGGCGCTGTGCGGGATAAAGAGCGCCTGCAAAAAGATTTTTTTGGATAGTTTTAATTTTCGAATAGTTTTTTAAATAACTTAAAAGTTAAGCACGCGCCGCAATTATTTTGCGACGCGTGCTTTTGATTTTTATCGCAAACGCTTACGCAACACAAACAACGCAACAAAACCAAAAAGCGCCAAGCTATGTGGTGCATCGACTGCAGTGGCATGCTCAGCTTCTTCAATCACCAACTGAAAACCACCTAACGCAACACTTTCTGAATCCGTTTCGTCCTTATAAACGCCCGGAGTTAGCAACGTATAATCGAACAAGTTAAATTCGAGCCATTCGTTTACATTAAACGGTTCACCGCTTTTTAAAGAATTATCGAAATTTAAAAAGAAGTCGTCACCACTTGTGTCACTGTCGAGCCTAATTTGAGTTAAGCGACTCGCCTGCGTGAAATTGATCATGTCAACAGACAAATCAAATTCCTCAAGCTCGGTTGCAAATGGGTCGCCGCCACTTAAGTTAAAAAAATCAACGCGTTTGCCTAAATTTGCGCCAATAACACCTTGACCTTCGATATGCAGCAATGCGCCACCACTGGGGTTTTCAGAAAAAGTAAGCAGCAAGCCAGCATGCGCCAGAGCAGATTGAAAAAAGAGAAAAACTACAAAAGAAGTGAAACGAAAAGACATAATAAAAGTTCCTTTTTAAGTGAAATCCATTTTGTTGAGGGCGCAATTATGTTTTTATCAGCCCTACTTTGTCAAATAAAATTTAGCGACATGCGATTAGCCCGATGTTAAAACTTTTGAACATCGGGCGATTAGCTAATCTTGCGCCCGCTTATTTATTCCTGCTCAGACTCACACAAATTGGCAAGCACTTGTTCATAAGGTGAGCTGTAAAGGTCGTCGTGGTCAAGCAAAGTTTGGAAGCCCCACTTCAGGTTTTCCGGCTGATGCTCGGCGTTGTACCAAACAATACGATCCACTGCATGCCCATTGGAGCGGAGGGTTAAGGTCATTGTCACGACTTCACCTTCGTTAAACGTACAGGTAATCGGCTGTGGAGGGTGAGCGCCGCAACCCTCACAAGTCGAATGCCAAGACCAAGTGCCCGCTGGGTGCTCGCCGCCGACAAATATTTTTTTTCTGCCATTTGCACAGAGTCTACCTTTCGCATTCGAAATGGAAATAAAGGAATCGTTCAATTTATCGTTGTTCGAGCCTTTAGAATTACGCCAAATCATATTGTATTCACCGGCATTTTGAATTTTAAATTTCCATTCAATTCCGCCGCCATTGCCCGTATGGTAATAACCGGTACCCGTATAATTTTCGCGTTCAGTTCTAAATCTATAACCTCCGGATTTTGCCGTGCTCTCTGCTTCAAAAACAACTAAACCATTTTTTTCCAAAAAGGGTCCCGTTTGCTCTTTTGGTTCTGGGCAATTTTCCTGCGGATGACCCGCAGCTAATTGCGGCAAAGTTCCCAGCATTCCCATATAAGGGTCTTCCGGTTTGACGTTGCCGGAAGAAGAACTGCTGCTTGAACTGCTGCTCGAAGAACTACTACTTGACGATGACGAACTTGAAGAGGAAGAGCTGCTGGAAGACGAGCTAGATGAAGAAGAACTACTCGACGACGAGCTACTTGAAGAAGAACTACTTGAAGACGAGCTCGAACCCGCAGGGGCATTGTCACCGCTACAAGCAGCTAAAATCGATATAGCCAATACAAAAAAAGTGTTTATAAAGATGACTTTAAGCATCGTAAACCTCCACCGGATCTGTGGGTGTTAATTAAATTTAACTACGGTATCGGCACTTGTTTTTAGTTATTAGACGATTAAAAACTTAATCTACGGCGAACGAATCTTTAAAACGTGCTGTTTTATTATTATCGTTAAAGATGGAAACTTCCCTGGTAGTTTTCAATAAGAAAATAGAATTAGAATAAATAAGTTCATCAACTAGCATAGGCTATTTAATGATTTAAATTCGTGACCTAAAACACGAAACACCTTATATATTTGAATTAAAAAAAGAGAAATAGTGATTTAACGCCAATTGTGAAGCATGCACAGGGAGTTTTCAGAAACAAGCATTAAGTGTCTTATTCACCATATCAATCCTTCTAGACATTTCATCATTATTTTTGTTTATTTAAAGTTAGTGGGGATCTTTCATCTTAAAAATTTTTACATCAAAACTCTTTACATAAAAACTTTCTAGATACGTAGCAATTCAATCCGCAAAATCCAGGTTATTTTCTATCAGGTCAAATCTGACACCACTAAATAAAATATGACCCTGGAATTAGTGGCAACAAAACCGATTAACGGCTCAGATAGCACCATCTAATGTAAAAAGCTAAAAGAGAATGTTTCCGCAAGAACAATACTTTACTGCCGTCCCGTTTCCAATTTTCTTTGAATCCGATAAGGCCCATCAAGAAGCCCAGTACCGCTGTGGTTAATAGCACTATTATTCGCCCGACGGCTCAGCCTAAAGGTATTATCCACAATAGACCCGGCAATTTGATCAACAAGAGCGCCAATTAATGCACCGGCGAGCCCATTATTATTCGAGTCCGAAGAATTTTGCTCGGCATAAGCACGGGCTTGCCATAACAAGCTACCGTCGCGCGCGTCAATTAATTTCATTTGCGCGCTTACAACGGCCTTGGACTGAATGACTTGATATTTTTGCCCCCAATTGTTTATCGTCACATATAAAACAGCGTCAGGGCCAATATGTTGGCGCAACTTATCTAGCGGCACTGAATTCATTTCTGCAGGCGTCGGCAGACCGTTTTCTTTTAAAAAATGATCGATCACTGCCACAGGGAAAACGTAATAACCCTTTTCCGCCAATGGCTCGGTAATGGTTGAAATAAACGTATAAGATGCATTTACCTCAACAGAATTATTTTCTGGGGGAATAACTAAGATGGATCGAGGACTACTCGCCATCAACGCAGAATAATCGTAGGCTGGCATACTGCCACAACCGCAAATCCCAAATACCGTAATGATCAAAATAAATTTCAGTTTCAAAAGAGATGCATCATTAAACATCAAAAAACCTCCTTGTTTTGTTGGGCTGCGCGTTTGAGCATTCCTTCAATTAAAGTCTGAGATTCGGGAAATAACTCAAGCTCCTTCTCAAATGCCGCTTGTGATTGCGCGGGCTTATTAACGATGGCATACATAAAACCTAAATGCGCGTACATTCCCGGCCCGGGTAACAAGCCTTTACCTTCGGCTAATTTAATCGCCTCAGTTAGTTTATCAATTTGTATTGCCGGTGTAGCCTTTCCCGGTTTGGCATACATTTCATAAACTAAACTCTCGTACTCGCCCCAATAATAGAGATTTTGTGGTGTTGTCGTGCACGCCTGAGCAAATAAAAAAATATTTACAACTAAGAATAATTTCTTCACGCGGCTTCCCTAATTATTTTTTCGGTTTATGTCATTAAGATAAAAACTATATTTCAACCCGAAACGCTCCCGTTTCTAAATCCCTTACCATATTGTTAACGGCTTCGGTAATCGCTAAATTTAAAACCTTGCCATTTAATGTCGCATCATATCCTGCGTTTGAACCGAAACCTAATACTTCTCTTTCGCTCAATGCATACTCGCCGGCGCCCTGAGTAGAATAAATAATTTCCGAAGAAACGACGTCGACCACCGTAACCGAGACTTTGGCATAAGCAATTTGTTTTTTACCTGAGCCGACGATTCCAAACAGCTGTTTGTCACCAACCACCTTACGACCAAATTCACTTACACCGCCACTAATAGCATAGCGTGCGCCTTTTAGTGCCTGAGCCTGGCCACGAATATTGGCTTCTTGTTGAATTTCGGCAAAGTTTTCGCGGTCCACTAACGAGAAACGATTGGTTTGCTGTAAATGTGTTTTCAAAATCGTTTTTGCCTGATTGCCCAGCCGGTCAATCCCCGATGAAAATAAACCCTGCATATAATTGGAACGATTATCAAATTTGCCAACAACAAGGGTAGTTTTCGGCCCTGAATAGGAAGTGCGATAGCTCTCGACTTTTTGCGTTTCAACAACTCGGTGAGATTCTGTTGTCGAACAACCTGCTAACAAAAATGCACAAAAGAACGTAATAAGTGAAATAAATGAAAAATTTTTATCCACAGTTGACTCCTTACGGTAAGAATATTTGAACTCCGTTGGACATTCTAAGGCCTAACTACGATGCTCCCCAAGCAAGCAAAATGCGAAACCGGTCACAAACATTTGGCTTGGGTGTCGTGCAAATCGTGCTGAAACAATTCACCTAACGGCAATGTCCTGTTTCCAGCAATAAAAAAACCCGCAAATGCGGGCTTTTATTCAAAGTGGTAAAGAACTTAACAAGCCTCAACTAACAACCATGAATTGTTTTTATCGGGTGCTGGCTTTTTCTTTGGAATATTCTGCAGCGCGCGGTAGAGGTTGCCTTTATATTTGACTTCCGCACCAGCGTTATACTTTTTCTTTTTGTTCCAGCCATTGACGCCATCACAAGGTGATGAGCTGCCACCACCACCTCCTCCATTGCCACCGCCAGAGTCACAGGGACCAAGCTCCTTCCAATTGTCATTTTTATCGGGCGAAGGTTTTTTCTTACCAATATTAACCAGAGCTTCGTAGAGCACTCCATTGTGCTTAACTTTAGCGCCGGCGTTATATTTCTTTTTCTTATTCCACTTGGGAGCGTTTGAACAATCTTGCGGTTCCGGGCCTAAGTCGGGAAGGATACCTTCAGTTTGATAAGATCCCGAATCACATTCAAACTGAAGACCAATGAGCGCATCGCGCTGATCGTCCAACGGACATCCCATCGCAATCACGGGATGAACAGGGCCTCTGTAGCCAAGTGAAATGATGTGCTCGTGACTCTTTATCGCGGGGCTGTCGGCTGGCAGAGCGTGTGTCTGCGTCGGACCGCCGTTATCTGCCAATTTTTCAGTAATTAATATCTCGCGAAATAAGTCACGATCATAGACACGCAAATCCCGATCGGCTAGCGCCTGCAGAGCACTTCTCAGCCCGGCCGGATCATCAACGTTAGTGGGATTATTACAAACGCTCGTCGATTCGGGGCGCAATGTTGAACCGATATTGGGTATGGTATCTTGCACCTGAATTTGAGTGCCGGTTGGAGGGTTAAGTACAGGGACAAAGGGCGTTGCACTAAATCCGCATCCAGCACTACCAACGTTGCCGCCCAAAGACTGAAACGAAAACTCGTTACCAACTCCAAAACAATCATTATCTGGATCACGAGCACCACAATCTAAGTTATTCAGCACCAAGCTGCCTTCAATAGCGGCGCGCGCCGCATCACCAAAGAAGCCGCCGAGACGCACGATCAGTTTTATACCAGCGCCTTTTGATTCTTCGGACGGAACGCGATCGATATAAGATGAAATATTATTGGTGATGGTACTGTCCTTAATATTGAGCAGCTGCGGATCTTGATCGCCGCCGCCCCAATGCAAAACGCCACCACCTGTTAATCTAGCGATATTGCCACTGACGGTGCTTTTTAAAAGTATTGTGCGCCCTTTAACCACAAGACCGCCACCGCGACCCGCATAGTTACCGTTAATAGTCGAGCCAACAATCACGTTAAAACTATTATCATTGGTGATAAAAAGCCCACCACCACTTGCCTGCACACCGACGCCACTGGGAGTTGACGTGAGGTTAATATTGCCGCGAATAGTGCTGTTGGCAATAATTAAATTGGGCAGGCCGCCCACGGAAGCACTCTGAATCCAAATCCCAGCACCTTGGCTGCCGGTGACTTCATTATTTTCAACAACAACGTTATAAAGACCCAGTTCGCCAGCAATTACCGTTATACCTCCACCACCGGAGCCTCCCCCTGTGTGTCGACCACCAGTAACGGTTAAATGCCGCAGCGTCAGTGAGGGCCTAACATTATCGCCGTGGTCAGTTAAAGCCAAAACTCGTTGGTTGGCACCTTGAGCCATTTTTATCACGACAGCACCTGGGTCTTCGCCCTGTTTACCGTCACAGCTGACACTGCCAAAAGAGGTCATCGGAAAACTGAACTTGCTCGGGTCGTCAAAACCGAGGCAACCATCACTTGTTCCAGGGCCGCGAATATCCAGGTCGTCTAAGACAACCAATGTGTTTTGCAACACATACTCGCCAGGTTGTAGCTCAATAATATCGGCTTCGGGTGAAGTATTGGCAGATTCAACTGCATTAATTAATTGCTGTGCATTGCTCGCCTGATACGTCGCGGCTTGTGAGGATACAGCCGACCATAGAAGGCCTCCGCCAAGCAACGCGACTCCCAGTGCCGCACGACAACGCGCAAACATCGAAAATTTATTTCGCCTTTGTTTAAGAATTGAATATTTCATGAATTAACACCTTCCTATTAAAAAAACTCCTCTCGAGATAAGAGGGACTCTCTCGTCCGAACCTCAGAATGGTTTGAGGCCTAAAGAATAGTAAGAAATGGAACGGGCTGTTATAAAAGTTATTGCCACTATATTAATCATCGCTGCCGTCCGAACAGCGCGGGACATATCATCGCAAAAAAAGCATTAATTCGACAAGGGAAAATTTTCTTTTTTAAAATGCCTCTGAATAATGTCAGCATATAGTAAAACCCACTACATGCTCAGAATATTCTCCCCTATGAATTTTAGAGTCAGAAAAAACTCGCTGCAAAATCAAATTATCTTGTTTAATAAGCTCATCCCTATTTTTTTAATTCAATATTTCTCGTTAACGTGCACGGAAATTTTTTATAGGAATTGTGCTTAAGTTTGTTAATACCTCTCCATCCACCGCATATTGCCCGATACCATCACTTGCTGTTGTAATTAATCGCTCATCAGAATAAATTAAGTCAAAACAATTTATTCCACCGTATTGCGAAATAATTTCAATATTTTCGATATCGTTGACATCGACTAACGCTAGACCGTCACCTTCCTGGCATACTGCGAGAAAGTTTGGCATATAGGCCAAATCAACAGAGTATTGATACAAAAAACCAGCAAACGCCGGCTTTGATTCCGAACTTAGAATCCTTCTAGCCTGTGATAAGCAACCTCAATTTAAAACCTAAAAGTAACGCCAAAACTTCCAAAATCTCCTTGCTGATCCCCTCTTGCTATTGAAAGGCGAAAATTACGATCTTCCTCCATGTCGCCTAATTCAACTGAGAATATAATATCAGGCCGGTACTCCCACTCAACGCCTAGTGCCCGATTCGTATTGGTGCCATAGGTCGCATCAATATATTCGTAGGATGCACTGAGGTTAAATCCCGTCCTGATAAAATATGTGTACCTAACCTTTTGAGTGCGGCTTTTATAAGATTTTTCTGTAGTCTCTTCATCTTCCCGGAAAACCACTACTCTATAGCCATCACCATTAGCAAAGAAATTTTGCACTTTTATCCATAAGCGTTGACCTTCTAGTTCCAAATCCTCTCCGCCGACTACAAAGCGCGTACGCTCGTACAGGGACGCTTCATACGTAATCAAAAACGGCGTAATAAAACCGCCGCTCAAACTTCGATAATCTTCATCATCACCGCCTTCATAAAATACTTTTACATAGAGGGGTGTATTATCAAAAAAGAAGCGACCGCCTATGCCATAGCGATCAGAGTACAAATCGTTAATATAGCTATCAAATTTGGATACTGAATCGCCAAACGTAAAGGTTAGACTACTCGCGCGCGCCATAAATGCGTTTTCAGAGGAAGGATAATTTGAGTATTCAACCGGCGCTAAATAATAGTTAAAATCTCCCGAGACAACGCGTGTCTCAACATCAGGCCAATGCGTAGACGAGTAACTTAATATTGCCTCGTATTGATAACTATTATCGGACGCGTACGAGTTGCAAGTCAAAAAAATTATCGCAACGTTTACAATAGCAAAATTAATTAATCTAATTTTTTTCATATTCCAAATATCCTTATCTAGCACGGAAATTTTTAATGGGAATGATACTAAGCGGCGTGAGTGTTTCACCTTCAATAGCATATTGACCAATACCGTTATCCGCCGTTGTCACCAAGCGTTCATCGTAATAAATTAAATCGAAACATTTAATTGCTGAATGCCGGGAGATAAGCGAAATATCATCGATGTCAACAACATCAACTAATGCCAAACCAATCCCCTCTTGACACACCGCGAGAAAATCAGGTGTTTTTGCAAGCCCCCAAGGCGAACTCATAGGAAATGATTTAAGTAGGGTTGGCTTGCTAGGATCACTCACATCCAATATATCGAGCGAATCACGGCTAATACGACCGCAATCTCCTGCGGTGCGAAGTGTGACATAGCCAATATCATCTTCAACAACAATGGGATCACAACTTCTAACGTGGCTATAAAACCCTACATTAAGCGGCACCTGCGGTATCGAAATATCAAAAATATCAACACCAATTACACCGCCCATATAAAGATAGTCTTCATAAATATGCAAGGTCTGTGCACCAAACACATTGATTTCATTTTCCAGTCTTGGCGTAGGAAGCGAAATATCAAAAACCTTGAGGATTCCGCGGTCCAATGCAAACAGCGTATTTTTGTAGGTTAAAAAAGTCGCTGTCGACCCAGCCACGGATTGATTTCCCAGTGGCCCAGAGGCACTGCCCCCTGTGTCAGAACCACAACTATTTATAAAAACGCAAACAAAATAAATAAAACATAATTTAATTAACATGATTCCCTCCTAGCGACACGATTCTTCAACGGCTTTTTTGTCTCGCCACGCTAAAAACTCATATTCAACAAGCGTTGGTGTTTGCTGGTGAATAACGGTTTCTACTCGACCTTCAAAAACAGACAAAGCTCGCGACATTTCGTAGGGCTTTCCATTTTCGTCTAAGCCAAAGGCAATTAAATCGATGTAACTATCCGCGTACAGAACATCGTCTTTGATGGTTAAATCATAATTGCCCGGCACACGCATAAAACCCAAGGCTTTTGGATCCGATGGATCGCGATTATCAAATACATGGAAGCCAATGCCGGGATCATTAATCATCAATAAATGCTTATAAAGAATTATACGTCCGTTATCTTCAATATCCCTCGGGCTCTCAAAACGCACACCTTTGCGCGCTTGATCTAGGTCCACTGTATTGGCTTCGACACTATTAATACACCATAAACCAGAGCTGCGCGGAGGTTCGCCAATGCAGGAGATTAATACCGATGAGGACAACAAAATTGCACTCAGTTTGCGAATTGCGCAAGTATGAATCGAAAAATAAAGTTGCTTATTTTTTTTGTGGTTTGTATTGGGGTAGTTTGTTTGGGGGTGGTATTTTTTCCGGTATGAAACATTCCAATTTAAAAAATCCGATCTAATCATTGTTTCCTCCAATAAAACGATAAATAAACTCACTTATCGCGTATTTCGATCTAGTTGAATAGGGGTAGAACTATTTATATCCAAATCGACAGTCACCGGGTTTTCGCAGATCGGGGACTACCGTATCCAAGACAAGAAGTGATAAGTATCAAAGAAAACAGAAAGGCACTTATGCTTAAAGCAGCAGGTATAAGTGGCAAAGCCCTAAACCCATTTATCGTATCTAATCGAATCATTGATTTCTTCTCCTCCAATAACATGACAGGTCGCACGCAGAAAAACGCGCAATGAACATGTCAAATTTGACCTAGCATTTAAATATTATTACTAACGCAAATGATTCGCATTTTATTTTCCACAAATTGAGATTGGTTCGTACTTTTTGGCGGGAAAAAGTCGAGAATTGCCAGATTAACTGTGCGTTGAGTCAAATAAAAGAAAGGGATTAAGAATAATTAGAGCGGCACTTTTAGCGGAAGCCAAACAAAATCCTGTTTAAAAAATCAGCAGTTTTTATTATTCGTTTAACTCAAGCCAGATAAAATAATCAACGCATATTTCTACGTCGACGCTGCGCCTTATCCAAAATCGGCGTGGGGTCCATTAAATCTTGGCGGCGCTTAAACGGCAGATTATTTTTATTGGTCAGGCGCCCCGCAGCGTTGCCTTTATAAATTTCCAGATGCAGCATCGTTTTATCAAAATTATTCAATTGCAGCTTGCCAATTTTTCCAATTAATTGCCCTTTGCGGATTTTTGTGCCTTTTTTAATACCGCGCAATGCGCCTTTAATTTCGCAGTAACGCGCAACAAAATCCTTGTGTTTTACTTCCAGCGAAAAAGTTCCGGCATAAAAAAGACTGACATCACGCATCACCTCGCCATCTTGCATCGCAAAAATAGGCGTGCCCGCCGGCGCGTATAAATCGCAACCCGCATGTTTACGACCTCTGCTACGATTACTACCAAAACGACGCGGCCCGTCTTTATAGGAAGCGTCTAAACGGCGTTTAACAGGAAAAAAACATTCGCCAATACGACCACTGGATTGCGGTGCCTGCTCGCCAGGTTGCTCCTCCGACAACTCATTTAAGCGCCGTATGGTTCGACCGTTGGGATCGACTCTGCCATCCGGTGAATTTACACCCAAAATATCGCGTTGAAATTGCTCAATCGCAGCAATCGTTCCGGGACCACAATCACCATCGACATCCAAAAACGCCAAACTCGGCAGCGCGTGACGACAATCATTGAGTAGATTTTGAACAGTTATCACATCGCGGTAGCGATTACGCCCACCGCGCCCAACTGAAGAATCCAAAACTTCCATTTGCTCCCCCCTAATTATGCTATCTAAAGCAACTAACCCGTTAAATAAAGGCGCTTAGCTTACCAGGCTTGGATGGACATCCCAAACCTGGAAACGTTGTTATTTAAGATTCATAAAACAACTACTAAATAAGGTATATTTAAACCCATAGCCGAGACCGTTGGCAGCACCTTCAAGTACAATCGCAACTTTGCTTGGGGTTAAATTGCTGTTCGAATAATAATTACCCCAATAATAAAAACACGTAATCCAAACGAGCCCCCACTATGCCCCTTAAACAATTAAAATACCTAGCTATTAGCCTGCTATTTTTTTCCAGCTTCACCACCGCCAATAGCTACATACAAACCGACGCCGACGCTGAGCGTGTGGCTCAAGTGCTTAAAGAAAATCAGCCGATCCCCGACCAAGGCAACGGCACTTTCATAAACCCGCTATTACCCAGCCACTACCACGACCCCACCGTTGTGCGCGTCAATAAAGACTACTATATGACCCACTGCGCCCACGATAACCGCGGCCCAATTATTTGGCATAGCCGCGACTTAGTTAATTGGCGGCCGTTAGCGCGTATTGATTCGCTTGCCGGCGTTGGCAATATTTGGGCGACGGACCTTATCCACCACGATGGCAAATTTTATTTGTACCTACCGTTGCGGATGCGCAACCCAACCGCACCCGAGCAGCATTTAAGTTTTTCCAACTACGTAATTACCGCCACCGACCCCGCTGGCCCTTGGAGCAAGCCGATTGATTTAGGCAATATCACCGGCATCGACCCCGGCCATATTGTTACTCCGCAAGGCGAGCGTTTTGTTTATGTAAATAAAGGTATGGCTGCCCCTCTTTCGCGCGATGGACTAAAAGCGACAGCGCCAGCAAAAAAAGTCTACAACGGCTGGCCGATTCCAAAAGATTGGGTGATCGAATGTGAATGTTTAGAAAGCCCGAAACTCTTTATGCGTAATGATTGGTACTATATGGTTAGCGCCATCGGCGGCACCGTCGGCCCTTCGACCAGCCATATGGCCATCGTCGCACGCTCGCGCGATCCACTTGGCCCTTGGGAAAACGACCCCAATACACCGTTACTGAGAACATGGAGCCGCGATGAAAGCTGGTGGTCACAAGGCCACGGTACAATTTTAGAAGCCAATGATGGCACTTGGTGGATGGTCTACCACGCTATACCGAACAGCCGCCGTTCCAGCGGACGCAATACGTTAATGGTACCGATTAAATGGACCCAAAGCGGCTGGCCAAAAGTCGAAACCTCAACCAGCAAAAACCCACCGTATTTAATACCGGCAGGCGAAAACGTCGGCCATGGCATGCCGCTTTCTGATAATTTTAAAACAAAAGAACTCGCGATCCAGTGGGACTTCCTCGACCATATGCCCGACCATAAAAAACGTATCCGCTCCGGCGGCGGTGCACTTACCTTGACCGCTTCTGGCGATAGCCCTAAAAACGCAACACGCATTGCACAACAACCGGTAAATAACAGCTACGAATTAACCGTAAAAGTCGAAACCGACAAAGGCACAACAGCCGGCATGGGCATGTTAAGTTCGCAAGGTTTTGTCGGCCTAGAATTTATCGACAAAAAAGTCATCCACCCCCGCCGCGGCCGCCCAGTTGCTCCATTAAAATTTAAAAACAATAAAGCCTGGCTCCGCGTGCGCAACGTCGACCACGACGTTACCTTCCATTACAGCGAAGATGGCATTAACTGGCACAAACACGAATGGGGCGCAGCACTTTCAACAGAATCCACACAAAAAATTATTCTTTACGCCAGCGGCAAAGGAAAAGCAAAATTTAAAGACTACCAATACCGCGGCCTAAATTAAAAAGAAAAAAATTCAATCGATGGCACAAAGTTCAAGACCTTGGGTAATACTTTTTGAGACCCTCAACAACAGGAAGTTGGTGAGGGAGCTTACAGGGACGTACTGGCAGCGGTCTCAAAAAGTATTACCCAAGGTCTTGAACGGCCCCTCTACGAAGCCCACAAAATTAAATCTATCTTAAAGATTTACAATAAAGCCTCTCCGTCCCCACAGCAAAATCATCCAAAAACACCGTCGTATTCACCGGCTCTTTCGGCTCCTGACTCTGCGACTGCTGACTATGGTGCGGCCTAAACTTCGAAACACCAATCGTAAATTCCTTCCAAGAATCCGGCGCTATCCACGACTGCTTTTCACAACCCTTATCAGCATCTTCAGAAATATCAAACGCAGCAATTTTTTCACCATCCAACCAAACTGCAATATAATTATTTTGCGTATTAAAATTCCATTCTAAACAGGACCATTGATCTTTCGGCAATTCAACATCCGACATAATTTCACAGGTTGGCCCGCGACGATCTGAATCGACAAACGCCGTTAATTTTTGATTTTTAATGCCAAGGCGATACGAAAGCGTATGCAACTGCAACGCATTTTTAGCACCCACTGCATTAACTAAAACCCAAGAATCCGGCTCTTCAACATCTTCAGATTTATCCATAATTCTCACGCGGCCAAACATATTACTCGCCGCACCTTTTAAGGCACCCTCGTCCAACTCAAGACTACCAACAGAATCATTATGTTGAGTAGCAGAACTAACCGAAAACTCTACCGACTGACCACTAACACCAAAAAACAATTCATCACTATCACCAACCGTACCTTCACCATCCGCAACAACTCCCCACATTGGGCTGCGCCCCAAATCAAAATCATCTTGAAAGGTAGCGATACGCGTACTACCCGGCGCCTGCTTTAAACCCAAGGGCGGATACGCGTTATTAATTAACATCACAAATTGTTCATGAAACCAATGGCCCGCGTGCGGAGCATCCTGCAGTACATCCGCGGCAACGCGGGTTAAATTACTCGACTCGCCACCGCACATCGGATCATAAGATTTACCCTCATCATTAGGATCAATTGCCGTAGGGTCAGAAATACCATCCGATTCACCCGGAGGTTTCATCCAAAAATAAGCATCGAGATAAGGCCGAGAGGGATCAGGGTTCGCCTGCGGAATTTCACCTATGCCGGCATCGGCGACATTACACCAGTGGCCGCGATGCTTACGTAAGTCAATACGGAATTTTTCATCGTCTTTCGAAGCGGGTGCACCTTCACCGGTCGGACGTTTTTCACCACCCCAACCATTGCGCGCCGTATCGATAATAAAACCCAAATTATCGGAAAAGCCCTCCTCAGTAAAATCACGATAAAGCGCATCGATAAAACTGTGCTCGTCGACATACTGGTTCCATTCATAATATTGTGCCAAGCGCTGACGTGCATCGTAACTCGATGAAATAAAAGGTTCATCCAACGGTGTGTAACCCGAAGTATTCGACGCAAAACCGCGAATAACACTTAAATCGCCTGAGGGCGTTGCATCAGCAACAAGATTAGTAAAACCCCTGATAGCGCCAAATAAATTATCCGACCAGCCCAACCAACCCGAGTGACCAATATCCAAATACGTATAAACATTATCGAGCGGCGCAAATTTCGCGATTGCATACTGCAAAGCTTTTTCATAAACACCGGCGGCAAAAACTTTATCGCATTTTTCAAAACCAATGCCGACATTGGTAATCATATTGGGGTAACCATCCGGTTCAAGCATTGCAACAATACGTAAAGTTGGATATTGCGAAAATATATTGGCAATAACATCGATATATTTTTCTCGATATTCCTGCATCCCTGTTCCGTCGGGTTCGCCATCGCCATTGGCATCGTTTGTTTCATTAAGCAAACCATTAGATGCCAGCGCAGCGCAATCGCGATCTGGTAAATTGTAAACAATAATCACCGCTGTCATCGGCGGCAATTTTCCATCGACGGCCAGCGCTTGTTGTTGCTTTACTGCCTCGTCTAAATGACCAGCCAGTGATAAACGCCCAGCATTGTCGTCACCACCATAAATAGCGATGGTTCTATCTAACCAAACAGCCGACGGCATTTGCTGCACGAATTTGATATCGTTGTATAAATCAGGTTCTAAATCTTTATCAATTTTTGCTAACGATTGATTTTGCAGTTTTTCAATATCCGGGCTCACGTAAAAAGCGGAATTTGTAAAAGGGTTACCATCCGTTTGATAATTTGAAGGGTCAACCGGATTGCCTTTAGGCACAGTTAACAACGAAGTGATTTGAATTTCTTCTTGCGCTGTTTTTCCAAACTCATCCGTTATACGCAATACAACAGAGTGTTCTTTCGCTTCGGTAAAAGTGCGCGAAATGCTTGAACCATAATCATAGACGCCGCTACCAAAATCCCATTCGTAAGAAACAATTTTATTTGTCGCAATTGAATTTTCCGCACTTAAGTTTACTGTCAACGGAATATCGCCGCGAATTTCACTGGCATTTATTTTCGCCCTTAGCTCACCGTTTAAGTCAACGTTATTGATAACGGTAATCGCAATTGAATCACGGTATTCATTGCCGTTCTTATCGATTAAATTAAAACTCACACTGTAAGTACCAGCAGCGCTATAAATATGAAAAGGGTTTCTGACATCCGAGCGAGTTCCATCACCAAAATCCCAACTTACGCTTGAATCACTTGGGAAATTCGATTTGCGTGAATTAAACGCTACACGCAACGGCGCTAAACCAACAACCGGCCCCGTACCGGAAACATCAGCGCGTATAGGTTGATCGGCTTTAAACGTCGGCACACTTCCAGACGCACCTGATGAAGCACTACTTGCGCTTGACGAGGAAGAACTACTCGATGCAGAGGTGCTACCAGAGGAAGCAGCATTACCGGACGCCGAAGTAGAGGACGAATTTGATGAAGAGCTTGACGTAGGGTTAACGCTCCCGCTGCCACCTCCGCCACCACAAGCGGCAAGGTTTATAACTAAAATAAGCAAAGATAGTTTATTTTTATAATATGAAAAATTTTTCATGTCACGATTCCACACAATTATGTTACCTATCCGGACACATCGGAGTCGCGATCACATTAGCGATTATTTATTGATCAATTTGGTCAATAGCTCTCATTTGAACAGATGGTGACAGTCATTCTAGAGTCCCTTTCTTTGGTTTTGTGAGGGTTATCACGAATAAGCTTATTCCGTGAAACCAGAAATTCTGGATAAGGCCGCGTATCATTAAAGTAGAAGGAATGAATAATCGAAGAAGCTTTGTTGAAGAAGCTTTGTTATAGCTGCAAGAAACCTTATGCCCAAGCCAAAACAACTCAACTTATCGCGCCGCAGATTGCTGCAATTGTCGGCTGGCGCAAGCGTTCCCACATTAGCGGGGCAAAAAAGCTCCTTATTGGTTACCCCTCGACAGACCGAGGGGCCGTTTTATCCCATTAATGAACAAGCCGATAAAGATACCGATTTAACTCAGATTGCAGGCAAAAAAGGACAGGCGAAAGGCAAGATTATTTATTTAAGCGGTGAAGTTGTCGACCAATATGGCTCGCCGATAAAAAACGCGATTGTGGATATATGGCAAGCCAACACACATGGAAAGTATCAACACCCCTACGATAATAGCGACGTTCCCGTCGACCCTTATTTTCAAGGTTGGGCAGTTTTTCCAGCTGATGACAATGGAAAATTTTCAGTTAAAACAATTAAACCGGGCGCCTACGCGATTTCCCGCTCTAATATGCGAACGCCGCATATTCATTTTAAAGTATCAAAAAATGGCTACCGTTCGCTGACATCGCAAATGTACTTCCCAGGCGAAAAATTAAATCGCTCAGATATTATTTTGCGATCTTTATCCGCCGAAAAGCAAAAAGCTTTAATCTTATCTACGACGGATAATGTTAATTTCCAATTTAGAATTGTATTGGCCAACACGTAACAGCGTTATTTGGCCGTTGTTCTTCCACCTAAGTGTTTGGCAAAAAATCGCTCCATCGCTTTGAACTTGATTAACTCATTAGGCTCTGTAGTGCGCCAGTGTTCACCGCCTGGCAAAGGAATAAATTCTACCTCTTTTTTTAATTTACGCATTTTTTTTGCCATTTTTTCAGATTCTTTAAATGCAACAATAGCATCTTTTTCCCCATGAATTAGCAGAAGTGGAGCCTTTATTTTATCTGCTTGATGAAGCGGTGAAACCTTTCCAGAACCATATTTTGAATTGATGGAGGCAGCAAAGCTTCCGAAGTAATACAAATTAATATTTCGAATGAGCTCCGGGAAATCCATTACACCGTTGATACTTACGCCGCAACGATATAGCTCAGGTGTTTTGATTAAGCCCATTGCTGCGGCATAACCACCATAACTGCCGCCCATGATACAAATACGATTGGGGTCGGCTATTCCCTTTTTAATCAACCACTCAGCTCCATCGGTAAGGTCATCTTGCATAGCGAGCCCCCACTGTTTGTAACCTGCCTCTTCATGCTGAATGCCAAAACCGGTAGAACCTCGAAACTGTGGCTGAAAAACGGCATAACCTCTATTCGCTAAAAACTGTACGTAACGATCGAAGCCCCAATAATCCCTTGCCCAAGGCCCTCCATGTGGATATATGATGACGGGCAAATTACTTTCCTTCACGCCTAACGGCAACGTTAAAAACCCCGGTATTTCCATACCGTCGCGGGCCTTATACGTGACACGGCGCATCTCGGCGAGTGGCTTATTCATTAATTCTGGGTGTTCGCGACCGACAAGTAAAAAGACATTCTGTTTTTTATCGTAGAAAAAATATTGTGCTGGAATCGTATCTGCATAAACCTCAATAATAAAACGCTCCCGATCATTGTCTTCCGATACGATTTTTATTTTTGCGTTCGGCAATGCTTCCTTTACCATTTTTCTTATTTTTTCTTCTTGATCATCAACGTAGGGCCCATTTATTTTGCGTCCCTTTAAATCATAAATAAAATAATCGATATCATCTTCATCATTTTCTTTATTAACCAAACCGTCCGATGTCACAAGCAGCAAATTTGGGTCCTCTCTGTCAAAGCGCCGAGGGTACATAGACGAGTGTTCCAAAATTCTCTCATTATGTATAACTTCCCATGGACTATTACTCGTTTCTCGATAGTGTATTTTTCGCCGAGCATCTTTGCTGGAAAGCCTCTCGTACGAAACACCTATTCTTATACCCCCTAGGTCATCGGCTACCCAGTCGCGAATAAGTCGCGCCGGATCTTGAATAAGCTCTCGCTTCCCGGTATCGACGTTCACCTTGTGAACAGTTGGGAAAAAACCAGAATTATCTAATTTTTCCCGATCGAGGCTAGCCAGTATATGTTTCGGATCGTGTTTCAACCAACTTATCACCTCACTGAATTGCTTATATAAGCCGCGCGAGTTAGCCTTGGTCTTAAAGAAAAAAAAGCCCTCTCCATCACTACCAACACTGGCGATACGTGCAGCAGTGTATTTCTCATTCTGCCACTCAGTAATCAAACGGACACTTAAAACCAAACGTTCGTCATTTACCCAACGGTACCAATTAAAAAACCGATCTCCCGAATGCAGTGGCACAAAATTACTAATTTCAAATTTTTTACCCGCCTTGTAGTCCATCATCACTACCGTCTCTTTACCCTCAAAGGTCAAGGTCGCGGCCATTTTATTGCCGTAAGGAGAGATAACGGGAGTAGAAAATTTTGGTAATTTTGCGAAATACTCTAGGGGGATGAGTTCAGGTAATCCCTTCTCTTCCGTTGCCTTTGTATTTCGATCTTTAGCATTTCCACATAGCGCGTAGAAACATAAGATACAAATGACTATTATGTTTTTCATCACTGACTCCATTTAATATTGATTCACTTCAACTGGTGTTTAGTTTAGCGAATTGCAAAAACCCCTGTAAATAATCGATTTGCTTTTCACCTACACGCAAGCCCAAATGGATCTGTTTTTTAATGCCATTTTTGCCTAAACGCAATGTTCGCAGAGGCATGGTCTGGGAGTACTCATCTACCAGCCAACGTGGAAGTGCAGCAACGCCTCGACCCGCTGCGACTAACTGCAGCATAATATCTGTCGCTTCCACCGTTTTATGGTGTCCAGGCTGGATGTTTGCCGGCATCAAAAACAAATTAAATATATCTAAACGCCCAGCCTCTACTGGGTAGGTAATAATCGTCTCATCAGCGAGATGTGTTGGGCTTACGGATTTTTTTTTACATAAAGGGTGATCGGGATGTACGACCAACACTTGTTCATAGTCAAACACTGGAAAAAATTCTAATTCTTTGTGAACAACAGGGTCGGGCGTCACCAGTAAATCAATTTCATAGTGCACGAGCGCATCGACGCCACCAAAAGTAAATTGTTGCTTAACATCAATATTTACATCGGGCCATTGCTGTAAAAAAGGTTCAACAATTTTTAGTAACCAGCGATAACACGGATGGCACTCCATACCAATACGCAAGTCTCCTCGCTCACCCTTGGCAAATTGTCGGATTACCGACTCTGCATGCTCAAATTGCGGCAACATCCGCTGAGCGCATGTCAGCAAATACTCTCCCGCTTGCGTCAAACGCAGATGGCGTTTTTCGCGTAACCAAATTTCGGTACCCAGTTGCTGCTCCAGCTTTTTCACGCTATGGCTCAACGCGGACTGCGTTAAACACAAACTCTCTGCAGCAGCAGTTAATGAGCCCTGGCGCTCAACCTCAATAATTATCGCAAGATGGTGACGATCCAACATATTATTCATGAATTTTATTAATGAATACCGGAATATATACTGTTTTAATTCATAATAATAGTTTTCTTAGATAGATGTGCTATCAAGTGCTAGCAGAGATTCCCATGATCAGGGCTCACAATCTTAGATCGCCGACAATTCGCGCCAAACACGAATTTGAGTTTGCGCATGAGAGTTATTGGCGCAGTGAATGGCCAACCAAATGAGCTAAAATTAGCTTTATTTCCGGCCGTAACCATTGGTTCCTTCCCACAAGCAAAATCTATTTGTGCTTTGCAACGAATAAAATTGGACATTCAAGCAGCTGTTAACAGAGCAAACAGAAATTGGCTTAGATGTTTTTATGCGCGGTTAAGCGTTGAATGGGCGCAATATATTTCGCAAAAGCAACTTATTTCGCAAAAGCAACTATAGGCAAGCCTGGATTGTGGTTTAAAAGCACGACAACGGGAAGAAGTCGTTCCAGCGTTAGAGACGATAATTGACACGAGTAAAGCGCTGCGGCGGAGATTTGCCAACACTATTTGCCCAAGGAGTCATATAAAAAAGGGTCAGACATTTTATTCGAGAAAGCACATTTTTATTACCAAAAGTGTCTGACCCTATTCCATTTAATTTTAATTATCTCAAAATAAATCCAATTATTTGAATACGAGCACAATAAAAACGTGTTTTGGTTTCCGCAAAATCATGTTACTTGCAGTAACATATTCCGCAATCTATCGTAGAAATAACCTCCGCGATTAGCGCAGTGAAATATATTACGTAAAATACCGTTTATACGCTGCGCTCTTTATTTTTTTATTACCTGTAAGGGCGTCATATAAATGCGAACTCTGGTTACAGCATTAAGTATCGTACTATTTATTTCTAGCTGCGGCGGAGCGCAAGACAACGGTAAAAATACGTCGTCATCGTCTACCAGTTCTAGTAGTTCAAGTTCGTCATCCACTTCAGGCGGTCTTTCTTCTAGCTCTAGTAGCTCTTCATCTAACAGCTCTTCGTCAAGCAGCTCCTCATCAAGCAACAGTTCTTCGGGCGGTTTTATTGGCAACGCGGTTCAGGGTAGCGACCTTTATAAACAGCAGTGCCAAAACTGTCACGGGACACGTGGTATAAAAACAGCGAATGGCGGAGATGCAACGGCAGCGCTAAACGCTAATAATTTCACCGAGCATACGCTATTTAATAAAATTCAGCGCTCAATGCCACCGTTGCCAAACCACGATCCAAATGATTGTATCGACCAGTGTGCCGCCGATGTTGCAGCTTATATACGCACGTGGATAAGTGAAGTTGCTTTATCTTGCGATACGAGCCGACCGATTAATTACAGCCCTCGTACCTTACGCGTTTTGACCGTCGATGAATATAAAGCCAGCTTGGTCGACCTACTAGGTTTACCTGAAGACTTTCCACACAACATTGTTAGCGATAACTATAAAGGCGGGTTTCCAAATAACGGCACTGCTAATATCGACCAAAACAGCACGAATAAATATTGGTTGAACGCCTGGGAAGTTGCCGCTTGGGCTGTTGCCAACAACAAACCCGACGGTTGCGGTGAAAAAGATTGCTCAACGGTTATCGTTGACGAATTTTTACCACGCCTATTTAGACGGCCGCTTACTGAAACAGAAATTAATACTTATTACGATATTTTTAGCGCACATACCGAGGACGAAGCGCACGAGATGGCGATGGCAACAGCATTAAGTTCGCCGCAGTTTCTCTACCGCTCGGAAATGGGTCTACGTATTAAAGACGTGCTCGACGGCGTGGGTTTTGAACCGCGACTGGAAGCAGTAAACGCCGTTACCGTTAGTGCGGCGGACTTGGGTTCAAGTAATCTTGTCGATGGCTACCGTCGTATTCCACTTTATGGCAGCATCAATAGATCGATAACAGAATACACATTTACCGGCAATGACATTGTCAAAATAAAAATTAAGGGCGAACCTGCAGACGGCTCCTGGCCTACCATGTTACTCAAAATTGGTGGGCAAGATATTGCACAACAGGAGATTAATTCGCCCGGCGGCCGAATTTTACGCTTTCATATCGAAGGTCAAACCGGAACAAAGCATTTTCAAATAGAGAACAAAAATTTTGGTGCGCATTCACAAAGACGCTATTTATATGTCGGCGATATTGTATTTGGCGAAGCACAATATGTTGAGCCACCCAAACCCGACACAGATAAATTGCGCAACGCCGATGAAGATGCCTTCGTACTCGACGCCTACGAATATGCGACACTAATTAGTTTTTTAACCACCGGCAGTACACCTGACGATAATTTATTAGAGGCCGCCGAAGCGGGAGAACTAGAATCCTCTGCCAATGTTCGCGCTCACATTAACCGTTTACTTGACACCCAACGGGGGAAAAACCGGGTCGGCGATATTGCCGCGTATTGGTTTGGAACCGATGCCATTACGGAACCGGGAGCAGACCGCAATAACGTATTATTTCCCAGCTATACAACTGAAGTTCGTCACGCGATGGCGGAAGAAGTCAGGCGACTTTTCCAATCGATTTTTTACGACACCAGCGGCACGCGCACATTTACCGATTTTTATCGCGGTGATTTCACTGTCGTTAACAGCACCTTGGCAGATTATTACGATATAAACGCTAATACCAACAGCCCTGAACAATGGGTAATTGTCGATAACCTCGAAAAGCGCGGAGGCATGCTGACGACAGGTGCATTTATGAGCTTGCATGCACACCCTGAAGAATCTGCGCCGATTCTACGCGCCACACATTTGCGTCGTGATGTGCTTTGCCAACAAATAGAAGACCCTCCGTTGTTAGAGGCCGATAGAGAGAAACAACTGGCTATCGCGCGCGAACTGGACGAGCAAGGTACATTAACGACAGCCGGTTTTTACAACATTATTACCGATAGCCCAGCTTGCGACGGCTGCCATAAAGAAATTCTTAACCCCTTATTTGGAATGGAAGACTTCGGTCCAACAGGGCTTTGGCGTGACAGTGAAAAAGGCAGCACCGGCATGAACTTACCCATCGACGCAAGGGGTTTATTATATGGGCCCAACGACGTAAACGATTTAAGTGAAAGCATTGCTTTTACCGGTGCAAAAGAATTGTCAAAGATCGTCGCAACACTTCCCGGCGCGCGCGCCTGCCTCGTGGACAAAACATTCCGCTACATTACCGGTATGCCAATTAATGCAAACGCCATCGATAAAACAACAGAAGATAGTTTAACAGCAAACCAAAGCATTGACTTTGCCTGTGCAGAAGATCGCGCACTGGCAAAATTTCAAATTGAAAATCATAGCCCGCGGGCGGTGTTTGTCGAAATTATGATGCAAGATTTACTACGCTATCGTACAGCAAAAAATTAAGCTGCCACTATATATTAACAGGTTAACAGTTATGCTTAAGCATATTTCCAATAATCCTATACAGCGTCGGCAGTTTTTAAAAATGGCCAGCAGCGCAGGAATAGGCACGAGCATTCTGCGTAGCTCGCCATTAATAGCCGGCATGATGTATAACCGCTTTGTCGAAGCCGCAGAAGATGCAAAACGTGCGTTTTTGATTTATTACCCGGGCGGCGCTCCGGGCAATGCGTGGTTTCCATCGAGTATTAGCGCAATGAATGCCGCATCAGAACCCTATGCCGATGTGGCCTATTGTTGTAATTTTCATAATGTCACGATGATCGGCGGTGGACACGGTTTTAGTTCGGGTGGTATGGGCGGCGGCGGAGGCAACACTATCGATACCCAACTGGCAAATATTATTGGCAGCGATACTCCTTACACCGATATTAATTTAGGTTACGACGTTGGTAATACCCACGACATTATGGGACGCATCAACGGTCAACCGAAAAAACCCGAGGAAAATCCACAACAAGCTTACAAACAACTCTTCGGTGGTCCACCACCCGGTGGTGCAGCTCAGGCTTTATACGATAAACAAAAAATTGCTCTTGATGCGAATAAAATTGCCCTAGATGCATTAAAAAAGAAATTTGGCCAACACGAACTTGAACGTCTGGAAACGCATCTTGATGCCTTAAGTAAATTAGATAAGCGTTTAGCCGACGCAGCCAAATTTGTTCCACCTGAGGGATGCAGCGAACCGCAATTTAACTTACAAAGCCCAAGTATGGACGCGGCTGAACATTTAAAATTAATGGCGGATATTGGCATCACCGCAATGCGCTGCGGCCTAACCAACGTTGTCACCATTCAATTGAGTACAAGCCAATGCGATTGGCGTTACAACGGAAGTTTCTCTGAAGGCCATCACCAAACCTTGCACGGCCGAGGCCACGGTGATCAAGTCGAAATAAAACGTTATTTAAGCAGCGTTTCAGCTTATATCATACAACAGTTGATTGATACCCCCGACCCAACGGGTGGAACGATGATAGATAAAACGGTGTTTTGCGAAACCACCGATTTTGGTAATGGCGCCTCCCATAGTTCGAGCAATAGCCCTTGGCTAGTTGCAACCAAACGACCGGAGTTTGATACAGGCAATGTTATTAATGGTGGAACAAGCACTGCTGTATTAGATGGAGTACTGAATAGCCTCACCGCATAATTGTGCTTCGCTTTATTTTTTTTGTTTATAGGCGCTTCGATTTTCAAGTGCCTTTTTTTATTTTTATTAATTTATAAATCGGCTCCGACGCTAATTCAAGCGACAAAAATAACTTTTATCACGCATTTAAATCGGCGCAAAAAATCAAATTAACGGCTGAAAATTAATTTGTCAGTTTCGTTAACACACGCCCATCAATAACCATATACCACACGCCGTCGCGCTGATGGGGGTTCTCATTAATTACAAATTCTGTATCCCATACCCACACCCCAACACGAAATTTATCATCGGCAATTTCTAATACCGGTGCATTAATTTCGACGGACGTGCTACCTTCTTTACGCAGATAATTGAAAGAGCCGTCAGCATGAAACATCATCCATACAACATCATTTTGCCATTCGCCCACAAAATCTTTTTTATCAGGTGGAAGTGGTTTACTGCAAGCTACCACGCAGGCAAGAGTCGCAACAAGAATAATTGTTTGCCTAAGCCTACGAACCTTACAATTTTCTGTTTGACGCATATAGCTTTATCCTCTCCAATTCACGATTAAGGGGGGGCTTGCGGATTGGTTCGCACCACCGCTCGTCAGCTAACTACAATAGAGTATTAGTTACAACTGAACATTTGCATAGACCCAAGCCCTAAAAAACCTAGCTTCATGTAAAATAAACGCTGAGTACGGAACCAACCCGGCCCTCGGTAGTCCATCTAACTTCCGATCTTCTTGCAATTGCCCGGTTTAGGACTTAAATATAACTTTTGAAGGCGATAAAATCGGCCACGCACACCGCATTTGCACAAGTTTTGCCCAATGATTAACCTGGATAATATTCACAAATACTACGGAGAAAAGGAGCGGCGGCTGCACGTTCTGAAGGGCGTAGACCTTACGATTCACGAAGGAGAGCTCGTTTCCGTTATGGGCTCATCGGGCTCGGGCAAATCCACCCTGCTCAACATCCTAGGCATACTCGACCATCACGATAGCGGTGATTATTTCCTCGACAAGCAGGAAATCAAACACCTCTCCGAAAAACAAGCTGCTTACTTGCGCAACAAATTTATCGGTTTTGTTTTTCAATCCTTTAACTTACTACCTTTTAAAAACGCTACCGACAACGTCGCACTACCGCTGTATTACCAGAAGGTTGGACGCAAGGAGCGCAACAAACGCGCTGCGGAATATATGGAACTCGTTGGCCTAAGCGATCGCGCCGATCATATGCCGAACGAACTATCCGGAGGGCAAAAGCAGCGCGTCGCAATTGCGCGCGCTCTGGTGACTAACCCGCGTATTGTGCTGGCTGACGAACCCACCGGCGCGCTCGATAGTGCAACCACCATCGAGATAATGAAACTATTTAAGGAGGTTCACAGCCTGGGAAAAACCATCGTAATAGTGACACACGAGCGGGAAATTGCAGACGCAACCGAACGGCTGATTGTTCTAAAAGACGGACGCATTGAAAACTCGGGACTAACCGACGACACCGCGAAGAGCGCGCAAACAGGTTAGCATGTTATGTTTATTGATGCACTGCAAGAGACCTACTTTACGCTTAAACAAAATAAGTTGCGCACCTTCCTCACAGCATTTGGTGTGTTCTGGGGTATCTTTCTGCTTATTTTGTTGCTGGGCGCAGGCACGGGTTTAAAAAATGGCGCGGTTGCCGATTTTCAAACTAATGCCCAAGACAGCGTGTGGATTTGGTCGCGTAAAACTTCTCTACCTTACAAAGGTATGGCTGCAGGTAGGCGAATTAAATTTACCCAAGGCGACGTCGACGCCATTAAAAAAGAAATTCCCGGCGTGCTCTGGATCTCCTCGGAAAACCCGGTTGGCAGTACCAACGGCGGGGATGTATTGATTACACATGAAAAGCGCTTTGGTAAATTTGGCGTTTTTGGTGTGGGCGATGATTATTTTAAAATTAAAATTGGGCAGGAATACCATGCGGGTCGACGTATAAATTCGCTGGATGAATACGATACCAGGAAAATCGCTGTGATCGGCACACTGGTGCGCGAACGCCTTTTCCCAAACGAAAACCCAATTGGAAAGTTTATAGAGATTAACAACATTTCGTTTCGTGTAGTTGGGCTTTTTTACGATAGTGAGCGCAACGGACGCTCTTCCGAGCGAATTTATATACCGTTAAGCGTTTACCAACCCGTTTTTGGCAGAGGAAAACGCGAACTTAAAATACTCACCTATCAACCAAAACCGGATTACGACCCTTACGAAGTTGAACGCCAAGTAGGCGCCTTATTAAAACAGCGCCATCGTGTATCGCCAGACGATCGCGGAGCCATACGTCTATATAATTCGCTAGAACAAGCTGAACGCACCCGTTCGATGTTTAGCGCTATAAATCTATTTATTTGGTTCGTCGGCGTCGGTACTTTAATGGCAGGCGTCGTCGGCATTAGTAACATTATGATGATTACCGTAAAAGAACGGACAGTCGAAATTGGTGTTCGCAAAGCGATGGGGGCGACACCTGCCAGCATTGTATTTTCGCTTTTATTTGAATCAGTTTTAGTCACTGGCATTGCCGGCTATATGGGCTTGGTATGCGGCGTTGGTTTGGTTGAATTAAGTAATTATTTACTCAATACATTTGACGTTAATACACAATATTTTAAGCGACCGGAAGTCAATTTCGATATCGCTATTTCATCAATCGTTATTTTGGTGACGGCAGGCATGCTTGCGGGGTTTGCTCCCGCTTGGAAAGCAGCAAAAATTTCGCCGGTGGAGGCCATGCGCAGCGAATGATTGATCTGGATAAATGGCAAGAAGTATTTTTTACGCTTAAACAGCATAAACTGCGCACAACCTTAACAGCCTTTGGCGTGTTCTGGGGGATTTTTATGCTGGTGATATTGTTAGGCGTGGGCAGCGGGTTTGAGCGCGGCATGATGGCTGGTTTTGGCGAAAACACCAATTCAGTTTATTTATGGAGTTCGGGACGAACTCAAATGCCTTATCGCGGCTTACCCATTGGACGACGTTTACATTTAAAAGACGAAGACCTGTTAGCGATACGACAAAAAATACCCGAGCTCGGCTTGCTCAGCGGCATTAATGATTTAAACGGCTGGCAAGTCGACCAATATGTTGTGCGTAATGAAAAAAGTGGTACCTTTGGTGTGCGCGGCGTCGAGCCTTCTTACTTTATTATGGCCGGCATTCAGCTTGTCGAGGGCCGCGTTATAAACGACCTGGATTTTCGCGACCGACGCAAAGTTGCTGTAATTGCACCAAAAGTACAGGACGTTTTATTTGAACCCGATGAAAACCCCATTGGACAAAGCTTAAAAATTGGCGGCGTTGATTTTAAGATTATTGGTACAGTAAAACCCAGCGCACTCGGTGGCAACGCCGACGCAGATTTAGAACGTATTATTCTGCCTAACTCCACACAACGTGCGACATTTAATCAAATGGGATGGATCGGCTATTTACAATTTACGCCTAAAGAAGGTATTCCGGCGAGCGTTGTAGAGAAAAAGGTCATCGCATTATTGAAAGACCGAAAAGGTATTCATCCCGAGGAACGCGGCGTGATCGGTCGTTGGAATACCCAAAACCAGTACGATAAAGTTCGCGGACTTTATACCGCTATTCGAACTTTTAGCTGGATCGTCGCAATAGGGACTTTAATTGCCGGCGTAATCGGTGTAGGTAACATCATGTTAATTATTGTCAAAGAGCGCACACGCGAAATTGGCGTCCGCAAAGCACTCGGCGCAACGCCGGGAAATATTATTAGTACGATCGTACAGGAAGCTTTGGTATTGACTATTTTTGCCGGTTATCTCGGACTTGTTGCCGGCGTCTTTACGCTGGAAGTCATTACCAATGTTCTTGCTAGTACGCCGAATACTATGTTTGGGAAGGCGGAAATTGATTTTACAACGGCCAGTTTCGCAATACTGGCCTTGGTGATTGCCGGCTTGCTCGCCTCGATACTACCAGCAAGCAAAGCCGCCAATATTGACCCAATTGTGGCATTGCAAGATGAATAAGCGCAGAAAAAATAATTTAGGACATTATCAGGACCATGAAAAAATTTAGCCTTATATTAATTGGATTGTTAATACTCGGTACTTTTGCCGGTACTGCGATTTTCCTTTATCAAAAATCGCAGGAAAAACCCGTAATTTTTGATATATCTCAAGCTTTTAAGATCGATATTATTGAAAAAACTGTCGCCACAGGAAAAATTATCCCACGCAAAGAAATTGAAATTAAGCCACAGGTATCAGGTGTCATTGAAACGCTTTTTGTCGAAGCTGGCGATTTAGTAAAAAAGGATGATTTAATCGCACGCATCGAATTGATTCCCGATATGCAACACCTTAATCGCGCTGAGTCCGACTTGCAAAAAGCAGAATTAAGCCTCGAAAACACACGCATAGAATACGAACGGCAACGTAAACTTTTTCGTGAAAAACTAATAAGTGAAACAGTTTACAATAAAATTCTTTTGGACTATCAATTGCGACAAGAAGCCGTAAGAACGGCACAAAATAACGTTGATTTAATAAAAGAAGGCGCGTCAAAAGAGTCCGGCAAAATCGCAAATTTAGTACGTTCAACTGTAGAAGGCATGGTTCTCGACGTACCGGTTAAAGAAGGAACTTTCGTCACTGAAACCAATACTTTCAACCGCGGCACTACTATCGCCAACGTTGCTAATATGCAGGATTTAATTTTCGAGGGTTTACTCGATGAATCTGAAATTGGCAAAGTGAAATTGGGAATGGAATTAATTTTAAAAGTCGGCGCTATAGAAGACGAATATTTTAAAGCTACGCTTGAATACATATCGCCTAAAGGCGAAGAAGACCAAGGCACGATAAAATTCGAAATTCGCGCTTCCATTGATATTAAAGAGAGCGTATTCCTGCGTGCTGGTTACAGCGCTAATGCCGATATCGTGCTCGAAAAGAAGGAGCAAGTGCTTGCAATAAATGAAGGCGACTTAATCGTCGAAGGTGAGAATACTTTTGTCGAAATTGAGATTGGAGATCAGGAATTCGAAAAGCGTGCAGTAACAGTTGGCATTTCCGACGGTATTAATATCGAAATTTTGGATGGCATCGATTTAAACACCAAATACAAAAAATTGGTTAAATAACATTGCTATCTTTACATTGCATCTAATTGGTATTGACCCAACCTTATAATTGCGGATTAATCGCACAGAAGGGATGCCAACTAAGTATACATAGCATCCAATATTCACCAAAATTGGTGATAAATTTGCTTTGCGCAGTAAGATAGAATAAAGCAATCGAACGGATATAGGCTTTATATGGGTAATCTTGCACAATCTTTCATTAAGGAACGAGTCAGCAGGCCGATAGCCAGCATCATTATTGTTATTGCGCTTTCATCGTGTTACGGCGGACTCGAAGCCCCGTGCCGTCCGATTGATGAATCGAATTGGATTAACACACCACTTTTTCAGGAAATTTCAATTCCAGACCCTGTCCTGGCAAGGTGCATCCACGATACCCGTTCAAGCACGGTTGAGGAGGTCACGGCCGTTCGCTGTGCTACTCAGACCAATTGTCCCAGAATCGAAGACACAACCGGCATAAATCAATTGACCAATCTCGTCAATCTCGATTTATCTAGCCACTATTTCGATACAATTGACGTTAGCCAAAATAATAAGTTAAAAATTCTCGATATTGGTTTTAGCAACGTCTCAGAGCTCGACCTAAGCAACAACCCAGAACTGGAGACGCTCGTTATTTCACATACAGATATTACAGAACTCGATATTAAATCGAATACTGCACTTAAAAAACTCACTGCGCGCGGATTGACTTTTTCTACTGATGAATTAACCGAAAATGATTCAATTGAGCACCTAGATATTGTTGCAACGGGTTATACAACCTTTGATGGATCCCGCTACCCCGCGCTAGTATCTCTCGATATTTCAACGACGCCTTTAACAGAAATTGATTTATCTCAAAACAACCAATTGGAAGAACTCGTTATCGCACGTACTCCAATAACTTTTTTAGATATTTCCAATAATCCAAATCTCGACTATTTGTATATCTGGCTGACCGACTTAGAGCGCTTAGACCTGTCTTCCAATACCAAGTTAACTCACGCCTACCTAGACCAAAACAAAATCGAAAATATTAACCTCGCCAATAGTGCCTCACTAACCGAGCTTCGGCTTAATGATAACAAGTTGTCTTCAATCGATATTTCTTCAAGTGAAAAACTGCGAGAGCTTTATTTAAACAACAATGACGTTCAAGATATTGATATAACATCAAATCATCAGCTTGAGTTTTTGCTTATCGGCAACAACCCGATTTCCTGCGACCGCGTTGAAGAAATTGTCAATAACAAGCCATCAGCTGCTACCGAAATTGTTGGGCCCAGGGAATGCGAGTAGTGTTAATTGCCCCACTGTTTCAAACGCTTCAAGCTCAAAATTGCATCAGCCTTCCCAGGCACCTTATTCTGGGTCATATCAATTTAACTTAGGCGCAACTACACGTTCCTCAAGCCCCTTATTACCCTCTTCCATAGCATGCACGCTCGTTTTTTGATCATACATGCGATCAATATTTGAACATTATCTTCAGTATTTGAACGCACAGTCACTCGTGCAATGCGGGTTAACTTCCTGTTAAAGACATTTTGACTATTTCATCTGTCACCTATGCTATCGAACTGGACAATCAAATCATTGATATTTCCGTGACCAAGTTAGCAGCATAGTCAATCGACTAAAAACCGACCTGCATATTCACCAAATTATTAGAATCTCATCACAAATTGACATATTTGGTTATATTTTCCCCAAATAAAGTGCAACGATCTACATTAAATCTTCGTTAGAATAATGAGGAAACAGTTGAATTGCGGTTTTGGGGTATTTATAAACAGCTTCAACTCAATACCTCATTAACCTTAAACATTAACTGAAACAATAAAAGTGAGACAGTTATGAAAAAACTATCTATAGCTATGTTTGCATTGATGCTGGTGTTTTCTGCGTCATTTGCAAACGCTTTTGGCTCTCATAAGGGTTCCTTGAAGATCCATAAAATGATCATAGAGGAAATGCTAGCAGCGGGGGCAATCACTCAAGAAGAGCTTGACGCTCAGAAAGCAGAAATTATGGCTCTTCGGGACATGATTAAAGCTCTGAGGGAAGCGGGTGATAAAGAAGGTGCTCGAGCGCTTTATGCAGACCTAAAGAAAGCTTATAGGGCTAAGTCAATGGCCGTTAGAAAGTACCTTATGGAAAACGAGGAACTTCGAGCGAAAATCAAGGCATCGATTCGCGAAATGCGCTCTAAGCATAAAAAATCGCGTGAAGATCGCCGTGCTGATTCTGCTGACAAATATGCAGAGCTAAAAGCTAAGCGAGAAGCAAAACGCGCTGAATGGGCGGCTGCCAATCCAGAAAAAGCAGCTAAGCTAGCGGAGCGCCGTGCGAAGTATATGGAAAGACGCAAAGCTAAGCGCGCTGCGTGGAAAGCAAAAATGAAGAAAAAGAAAGAGGAAAAAGAAGCGGCCTAAGCAAGCCTCTTTGGTAAATCCTTTATGAGTGGGTGCCGTGAGGCATCCACTTTTTCGTTTTTTGTCATCCCATTTCTATAAGGCATTCACATAAGTCTGAGGCCATTAAGTTATGCTGTTATCTAAATACTTTATGCGGGGAGTGCTTTTACTAACCGCCACCTTCGTATTGATGGCTTGCGGCGGAGCAACCGAGAGCACAAGCTCTTCCTCAAGCAGTTCAAGTTCATCTAGCTCTTCGAGTTCTAGCTCAACTTCTAGTTCTAGCTCAAGCTCATCAAGTAGTTCAACAAGCTCGTCAAGCAGTTCGGGTACAGTAAAGGTATCAAATTGCGAAGACATCGTGCTGGACGGCCTGTTTGCTTATGCCGAAATAGGGTGCGACGAGTGTCATGGGGATGTGCCTCCAGATGATGAAATTGGAATTTGGGTCGGCCCCCAAGCGGCGATTGATTTATTTGATTCCGAAATAGATGGTTATCGTGACCCAGACGGCAACGACCAGTTTCTTGAATTAGCTGAGTTTATAGAAGAGTTTATGCCATCTGATGATATGGTTATTGTCGATATCGACACAGCAAATGCACTTGCGGCCTTTATGTCCGACGAGGTTGGCGTTCCTTGGTGTCCGGGAGATTTTTGGCCACCTATTTAGAAGCCATCAAGAGAAAGTAAACTGGTCAGCTCGGAGTATTACTCGAGACAAATAGAGACCTAACAGAGAAATCGAGATGTGCCTGCAGCAAAAAGCAGGCATTCGATTAAAAAACCCAGCGTGCTGCCTAATTAAAATACACTGCACACAAATTAACAAATAAGGCCGCAACAACTAAATATAAAATAATTAGTTAAACATAGTCATTTACAGTAGAAAAAATAGAATAAAAAATTAAATAGGAACACATTATTGTCTATCAGGGTAGTAATGCGTTGAAACGTTCTGCCAAAAAATTCATTATCTACGAAATATTATTTAGCCTATGGCACAGACAATCAGAACGGATTGCATTGCAAAGAAACATGAAAGAGATTACGCGTCACGTTAAGCGCAAGCATGCTCAAGATAAAACTCTTACGCAAACACCCGGGAACGAACCGGACAATATAGAAAGATATATAGCGCCTCATCTTGAACATTTATATAAACGTGCTTATCGTTTTACAGATTCTGCGGCAGATGCAGAGGATTTAATGCAAGATTTTTTAGCCAATATTTGTGCAAAGAGAGAGGACTTAAACAAAATTGAAAACCTGGGAGGCTGGCTGGATCGGTGCTTGTATCATTGTTTTATTGACCAGTATCGAAAGCGTGAGCGACAACCCAACTTAGTTGACATTGAAGAACTCACACCTCTCGAAGAGCCGGTTATTGAAGATCACCACGAATATTTATACCTAGAAAAGAAAATAATGGATTCACTCAAAAATTTAAGTGATGAACAGCGTTTGGTGACTCGTCTGCACGATATAGAAGGCTACACCTTAGCGGAAATATCAGAGCAACTAGGAAAACCCGTTGGAACGCTTAAGTCACAGCTACATCGGGCACGAAACAAGATAAAAGAGTATATATAAAATAGATAAGGATGAACGAATCAAATATTAATACTCCATGTAGAGCTCATTTATGAAAAAAACATTATTTCGCCCTTCGTTTTTGTATATGGCGTGTATTCTCGCCCTATTTGCAGGGTTTGCCTTTTTGTTTTTTGGTGATGAAGATTCAAAAAATTTCGAAGGCCCGTCGGCTGTATCCACAGTGGCAGATGAAACAACGGCCGAACGTGCGTCTATTAATGCCCTAACTAACCTAACAAAAGAAGAACAATACGAAAGCTTTAGTAACGAAGAACTTATCGATAAAATGCTAACAGCTTATCATTACGGCAATAGCGAAGATTTTGGCATTTTGCACGAACTGGTGAACGGAGGCGCATTCGATAACCCACTTTTCATCGAGGAGTTTATCAACCGATATATGGACGCACTCCCAGAGGAAAAGGAACAACTTGAAGATATTATTTACCTCAGCGAATCGGACGAAGTTATTACAACATTAGTCAGTCACAGCCTCACCGCCGAACGCGATAAACAATTAGCCGCTTTAAAATTGCTCGGCGCTATCGATGCAACAGAACACGCAGAAGTACGGCTCGGTTTGCTAGCCAACCTGGACAATCAAGCTGATACCGATATTGTTAAAGCCTCACTGGATGCGTTGAACTACACACCGGTGACACCAAACGAGGCAGAGCTGATTAAAGATAAAGTCGTGCAATACGCTTTTCACGAGGACGTCGAACTTCGAGCTAAAGCGGTGCGTAAATTTATCGAATGGGGAAACCCTGAGGAAGCTTTCGAGCTAGCTGAGGAAGCCCTCGATGATGCGGATGAAGTTCTCACGGAAGCAATTGTAGCTCTTACAAACGCAGATGCGCGGACGCAATTGTTAAAGGAAAAAACTTCCGAAGCATTATTTGATCCCGAAAATTCAACTTCCATGGACCAAGATATAAGGGATTGGCTCGACGAAAACTATTTCTCTTCGGACCTGGATATCGACTAACCTTAAGCTGCGCGACACTTTAGAGCCACGTATTAGCCCCGCGTGCAATACCACTCTATATAAAAAGTGTTAGAATCGGCGCTTTAGTACCGAGCCAATTCTAACGCCTATGACCATTCAGCTTAGTGCCCGAAATTCCAAAGCCTCTTTAGATATTACTCCTCAAGGCGCTCATATTACGTCGTGGAAAGATGGGACAGGTAAAGAGCAATTATTTTTGAGCGAAAAAGCCGTCTTTGCACCGAGCAAAGCGATACGCGGTGGAGTGCCAATAATCTTTCCTCAATTTGGTGCATTTGGTGACGGGCAAAAGCACGGGTTTGCTCGGGTATCGCAGTGGGATGAAGTGGAGCGCTCGGAATCACAAATAATCT
>JANQJB010000101.1 GCA_028281865.1 Marinagarivorans sp. | reverse complement strand
GGCGAAACCATGTGTTTCGCCAATGATTAACAGGTAAGGGGAGCGTTCATTGTGCAATAAAAAAGCCTGATTAAAAATAATCAAGCTTCTTCAGGTTTTGGCTCCGCCTGCTGGGCTCGAACTAGGCGAAACCATGTGTTTCGCCAATGATTAGCAGGTAAGGGGAGCGTTCATTGTACAATAAAAAAGCCTGATTAAAATAATCAAGCTTCTTCAGGTTTTGGCTCCGCCTGCTGGGCTCGAACCAGCGACCCAATGATTAACAGTCCTTTGCTCTACCAACTGAGCTAAGGCGGAATAAGCTGTAGAAGGCGCGTATCGTATCAGAAACAGCGCTTCTGTCAACAATAAGATAAGTTGTTTAACTTTTTGATTTTATTGCGTTTTATTTGGTAGGACCGGGCGGACTCGAACCGCCGACCCCCACCATGTCAAGGTGGTGCTCTAACCAGCTGAGCTACGGTCCTAAAACGAGGGCCGGGATTCTACCTTTTACTAAACCCTCTTTCAATGGGTTTAAGTAGCAAGAATGCTTAGCTTAGCTATAAGCTTCCAACCGCTGCTGCTCCAAGTGCAGCTTGGTACATGATGGTGGTAACTTTAGCCCAGATAGTAAGTGGGTCGACTTGATCGGCATTCAGCGGAACAATTATCGTGTCTCCCGGCTCTATCTGCCCAGAGTTACTCTGAAACCAAGCGGAGCGAGATGGCTCAAGCACGCGGCCATTTGCTTTTACTATATAGATGCGTTTTTTATCCGCATGAATTTTCGTGCCGCCTGATCTATTTATATAGTCCTTTGTGCTAAGTTTTTTATCGTAGAAGTGGGAGGTGGGGTATTGAACTTCGCCAAGCACCGTAACGGATGGTTTAAAGCGAGGTATTGTCAAAGCATCTCCATTCTCTAATTGAAAGTCATCATTATTACCACTGAGTATTGCAGGAAGATCTATCACCATTCGTCCGAGCGGTTTTGTCCGCTCTAGATTTTCTAACAGGGCCTTAGCTTCGTCTTCTTCGATGTTTTCGGCGCCCTCCGTCTCAGCGATACCGGCAGAAGCTATATCGCTTTCAAGTTTATCTTTGAGTTCCGATAATCGGTTTTCCTCTAAATCTCTCAACGCCGCTCTAGAAAATATCGCACCTTTTGCATAAGCATACTCGGTCAGACCGCCCGACCGTTGTATTACATCAAGCAGTGTTTCACCGGGTAATAAGGTATAAGTACCTGGAAATTTTACTTCTCCTCGAATACTAACCGTTTCTTTTTCTTTCCATTTCGGAATACGCTTTATCTGCAGTGTGTCGCCCGCCCGCAAGTGCAAAGGCTCTTCAGATAAGTTGACAGGTATATGGGATACTACACGCTCCATCTCCTCGGAGAGTTCATATCGAGTTACCTCAGCATCAAACCCAAAAGCACTCTCTAGCAGACCTCCCGATAGAGCAATTAGGTCTTTTATGTCCATATTTTCTACTAACGGATAGGTCCCTTCAAATCGAACACTGCCCAATATCGTAACGGTTTTCGCCTGCTCCAAATATTCCGATTGCCTATTTAGTTGCTCAACTATTTCGGTAAGTAGTTCTGCACGATCTGCATTAAAGTCGAACAGGATAATCTCATCTCTAGGTGCAAGAATTGGGTTCGCATTTGAACTTGGACTTTCCCACGCCCTTTGTGGTGAGAAGGATATAATTTGAGTTTTTCTCAAAGCTTCAGTGATTCTCACGATGATAGCGATTGTGGTATCCGGATTATCCATTAAACCTTCTACATTTTTTACAACATCCGTAAAACGCATTCCGCTCTTCCACTGGTACTCTCCGGGGCGTTTCAAGTGGCCACTAAGCACCACTTGCTCGTCTATTATGTCGAGTATTGAGGCCAGTGTTACTCGGTCGCCACTTTCTAAAAGAAAATTACTATTTCCTGCCTTAGTTAAGTCGAGGTTGATTAAGGTCTTTTCACGTTGTTTGGTTACACGGTCTACACGCACTAAGGGTAAATAGGCCGAATCTGTAACTCCTCCCGCAATTTTAATCAGCTCTTTGATATTCGCTTTGGAGTCAAATTCGTAGACTGCAGGGCGTTTGACCTGCCCCGCTATACTGATCGTTTTGCTTATTGGCGGCACGAAAATCACATCGCCTGGTAAAAGTCTCGCATCTGCTGAGGTATCGCCTATTAATAGAAGATCATACAAGTCAAGTGTAGTGACGATTTCTCCTTTCCTTTTAAGCTGAATATTTCGCATCGACCCAACCTCGGTAATACCGCCGCTTGCAAACAAAGCATTTGTCATTGTAGACAAAGAGCCGACGGTAAATGAGCCTGGCTGTACAACATCACCCAGCACAAAAACTCTAATCGATCTGAGAACACCCATCGTGATGGATGATTTAATGCCAATCATTTGTTCTTTGACGATATCGGCAATAACTTGGCGTGCTTGCTGAAAACTTAAACCGGCTAGATTAACTGGACCAATTTCTGGGAATTGTATTTGTCCCTCGCGATTTACAGTAAGTGAATGAGTTCGATTTTCTTTACCGTATAACTGAATAACAATGACATCCCCGGGGCCAAGAATGTAATCGGCAGGTACTGGAATATCTGAGGCAGGCAGAAAAGCCTCCGGACCAGCGTTAAATATGTCTGCGCCGAAGCGCTTTAATTTCTCCGCCGGTTTTTCCTCTTCTCCTAAGGATTTGGCTTGCGGCTCTGCCTCAACAACAATTTGAGGCGAAGCAACCGGCTCGCGTATTTGTGGCTGGTCGTTCTGTAATTGTTGCGGTACTTCGATTCCAAAAGATTCGGCCAGCTCTTGTTGCTCCTCGAATGAAAGCGATTTCAAATGAGCAATTTGCGCGGGCGTTGGTCCACCCTGGGCAAAACTAAGTTGTGAAACAAAAACAATGGAAAGCGATAAAATGCCAAACAAAGATAAAGCATGTGCTCGACTGTGGATCATTTGGTTTTCCTGATTGCCGAATTTTTATTCAGCGAATTAAAAAATAGTGTTAACAATTAAATAAACGGAAGTATTAATGTTTTGCCCATTAAATACAAACTCGTCACTATAAATATGTCCACCTAACTGGAGTTGCACGTGCTCATTTGCGGGAAACGTGTATTCAATGTGCGTGTGCTGAATACTGTTGCCCAAGCCGAATGTGCTAGTACCGCCTTGATCGTGATTGATTCTATAGGAAGAAAACTGCCAGCTCAGTTGGTGACCATTTTCAAAATAATGGTCTGCTTTGAGTACGGCGGACTCGCTATCTGAATCCAGACTCGAACCCAGCGCTCTGCCGTTAAAACGGTAACCTCCTCGATAGATATGGTGATCGTAAGCTCCATCTATACCGTTGTGGTCGCTATAAAACGACATTTCACTGTTGGAGCCTTCGAGCGCGAAGCGCGAGTGTGTTCCCAAAATATTGCCGGAGATCTCAAGGCCCGCCATCGCTATGCCTCTAGAGGGGAGTCCTCCAGCCTCGTCTTCACCGATAAACTGCCCATATATAGAACCATTATAATCTTGCAACTGGAGTCCCCAACGGAAATCGATGCCGCCAAGTTGATTACCTGGCTCGCTATTCCTCTGCTCTTCTGATTCAGCGTCTGCCCGATTATCGTTGCCGGTTAGCAAGTCAAATAGTACGTCTAAACTGCGTGGTCGGCCATCACCAGCCCACTGTGCCGTTCGAGAAAGCCCAATTTCAATATTTTCTGCTGGTCGAAAAGAAATGCGCATGCCCCACAACAAAGCATTGTTAACATGCTGGTCACCTCCAATTTGATCTAGCAATGCTTGTGGAATATGTTTTTCTTCGTCAAGCTGATTCATGAAAGTTGTCAGCTGCCATGGACCAATCCATTTTAAGTAGCTGGATTGAAAGGCTTTAGGGTTATTTCGCTGGATAAATAATCCGGGAGTTGGCCGTGCGTTATTGGACAAAATCATGCTCGATTGCCATCCTGGGCCCCACCAGCGGTCTATCGCACCGGCTCCAAATGCCCAGTTTCCCCAAAGGCCGGCAACAAACGAACCATCTAAGCGAGTTTGCTCTTCGTCGATTGGGTCATGAGCATGTGTTGTCTGTAAACGATAGCTCCAATAAGTCCCTACATATTCCCCGGTATAAGTAGCTTCTGCTTTTTCACGCGTATCACTGGCAAAGCTGCGAAAAACATCACCGTAATTGCTACCGTGGAGCCTAAGCTTGCTCAAAGTTTTACGTGAAGCTTTTTCAAATTCATGTTGCAAATAGTGATAGGACCAACGTTGCAGTTCGCTTAAGTCCTTGCTATCAAGACGATCGAGTTCTGCTTTCACACTTACCCAAGTTAGCGGCCATGTCGTGAGCGGTAAATTAAATGCGCCTGAGTCGACTAAAAATTCGAGATGATGGCGCGTTCGTTCGTCACCGGGGTCAATCCAGGGTGCTGCAAAACCATAAGTGCTCCAAAGCAGAAAAAAGCTCGTGAGAAGCGCTTTTGCTATTTGCGTTCTTGATGTGTTTTCGCCAAAAGACAAGTCTAACTTAATCCAGAAAATTATTATCGGTCGGAAAAATTGCCGGTTTTTAATAAGGCTCAGCATCATAGGGGATTTGAAGCAGGGGTCAAGTTTTTAGACCGTAGCTGACGTCTGTGCTGCATTTTACTTATTTGGCCTAGCGAAAACTTAGTGCGTTCAATTTTTTCGCTAGGAAGAAAAAGTATTAAATTTCTTTAACCAATTTTTTTTGGCGTAGTTTCCTACATCAGGTCATAAAATAAACTCTCTAACAACTGTTTGATTTAATTACTTTGAAAACCAGTAAAAAAGTATTAGACAATTGTTTGAATTAATTAAAATTGGCATTGTTTTTATAACTGGTTCACAGATGGTTGTGTAAGACAAAATTATGGCACTTAGATTCACGAAACGTGATTTTAATCGCTAGACATTGGCCTAATTTTTCAATATGGTCTGCTCAGCTATGAAAGAAACGGGGGTTCCGGATCGCGTAGCAAATTTGCTTTAAGCCTGTTGTCTACAAAATATACGGTACGAGCAAGTTTTCGAGGTGCACCGGTGTGGTGGTTCCTGAATACGGGTATGAGTTTTAAGTAGTAATTCGTATTTGCGGAGAGTAGTACACATTAGTGAGTTGGTTTTTCTTAGAGTTAATTATAAGTGACGAGGTTTAACATGGCTGAACGTCGACAGGGCACTGTAAAGTGGTTCAACAATGCAAGGGGCTATGGCTTTATTACAGAGGGTAGCGAAAGTGATGATATCTTTGTTCATTACCGCAATATTCGAGGGGAGGGTTACCGTTCTTTAGCAGAGGGGCAACAAGTAGAGTTCGAATTGCTGGAGGGTGAAAAAGGTTTACAAGCAGACGATGTTATGTGTGTTTGAAGTGTTATATAAGCGTCTTGATTTAATTTAAATTTCATAGCGCTTAATAGCTGAAAAACCAAAAAAGCCGCTTATTACAAGCGGCTTTTTTGTGTTTAGAAGCTTATTACAGCTATTGTCTTCTAAAACCGCCAATCTAAAAGCCGGTTATGCCGTTTTCTTCAGGTTTTGATATCACAGGTTCTAGCCTGATAACAAGGCCAATCCTAGGGTGGTCCAAATAGTGAATTTCTTTACTTCGCATTCGGCGTCGTTGCTCCATCACTATAATCTCTTTAATAAGATACGGTTTATCGGTTTTATCACTCGTAATCGCCGAGTAAAGAGCGTTTTCCTGGTTATCATTTAGTAGATGGAAATCAAGTTTTGGTAATTCGGTAGAATATTCAGATTGGTCGGGTTGTACCGTGGAAAAAACAGCTTGCTCATGCTCATTGAAATGCAAGTTTGGTTTTTCTTCATTGATTTGTTGTGCGGCACTCGCGTCAATTTCTAATTGCAAGATTCTGTCTAGCGGGTCCAGCGGAATTTCAGGTAATTCGGGCCAAAACTCTAGGTCTTGACCAAAATTTGGTTCAAAGCTTGTTAACCAGAGATTAGCTTCAAGGTGTAAATAGCGCGCAACACTGAGTTTAATTGTGCCTTCGAGCTCGAAGTGCTCACCGAATTTATCCCCAGCGGCGATGACAATTGATGGTGATGAAGCGGAATCCACCAAAGGCTGCTCCCACGCCTGGTGGAACAGCACGCGCATATTGTCTTGTTCGTCGATGGCCTCCTTCTGAACCACTAATGAAAGCGCCTCGTTTCCAAGCAGTGTAAATGCTGGAACCTTTGGCTCTTCCTGTGCGCCGGAATTGCTATTTTCATCATCATTTGCGTCTGGTTCTAAGCCAGTTTCCGATGAGGATGCGAGCGGTTCGTCACCTGTTATTCCAGTTGTATTGCTATCGCTTTTAGTTTCACCGTCGGTACCAGTTTCCGGGCTCTCTGCCGCTTGTAGTTCCTCTTCCGTTGTCGGCCAATTCTCTTCCGAAAAACTATTTAAACGGTCCCTCAGTTCTGCCTTCTCTTGCTTGAGTCGCTCAAGTTGCTCAAGTTTGGCGTTCTGGGTCTTGGGGTCGATAAGCCGTTTGGTAGCGGCGGGGTAAGAGAGCTTGAAATTGTTGCGCCAAACTTCTTGATCAAAGTCATCTGCGCGTAAAAGGCGTTCGAACAGTATCAACTCGACTTTATAGCGTTTTTCTTCTACGGGCTGCTCAGCGTCCTGCGCGAAGCTACTTGAGCTACAAAATACTGTTAAGCTAGTTATAGCTAACATTACAGGTTTAAGCATTTTGAGTCTGAAGTTCTTCAATGTTGCTGGGGCTCCTCTGAATAATGCCAATGAATCTCTCATAGTAAATGTACTTTGTCGACCAATTTTGCTTTATCGAGTTTGTCCACGCGCAAATAGAAGGCCCTAGTTTTTTAATGTGGCAAGCAAGCGCTGTACTTCATTAATTCTCTGTTCCGCGCCTTCCATTTTAGTGAAAAATTTAAGCTTTGTTTCGCCGTCGGGGCGATAGCGGTCTGGTTTGGATTGAATGAGTTTAATAATCTTCATTGCATCGACATTAATATTGTTGCCAAATTCAATAACGCCGCTTTGCTTGTTGGCCTCTATTTTGACGATGCCCAAGGGTTCGGCCGACAGCTTTATTCGAGCAAGCCGAATCAGGTTATTTATTGGGTCTGGCAGCGGGCCAAAACGGTCAATCATTTCAACTTTTAATTCGTCCAGCTCATCTTCCGATTGGACACTTGATAGCCGTTTATAAAGGATTAAACGGCTTTGGACATCGGGCAGATAGTCTTCGGGGATCAGTGCTGGAATTCGCAGATTGACTTCCGTATGGCTCTGTACAGGCTTTTCCAGGTCGATTTCCTTGCCTTTTTTTATCGCCTCGACAGCGCGGTCGAGCATATCCATATAAAGTGAAAAACCGATGGCTTGCATCTGCCCGCTTTGCTCGTCGCCGAGTAGCTCCCCGGCACCGCGAATTTCCAAATCGTGCGACGCGAGTGTAAAACCGGCGCCCAGATCCTGTGCTTCGCTAATGGCTTCCAAGCGCTTGTGAGCATCGCTTGTCATGGTTTTGGGAGGGGGCGTCAACAGGTAAGCGTAAGCCTGGTGATGCGAACGCCCGACGCGCCCGCGCAGTTGGTGTAATTGGGCCAAGCCAAATTTATCCGCTCGTTCGATGATAATCGTGTTTGCGCTTGGAACATCAATGCCGGTTTCAACTATGGTTGTGCACACCAAAACATTAAAACGCTTGTGGTAAAAATCCGACATCACAGCTTCTAATTCTCTCTCACGCATTTGTCCGTGCCCGATTTGAATGCGGGCTTCTGGAATTAATTCAGCTAAGTCTCGTGCGGTTTTCTCGATAGTCTGTACTTCGTTATGCAGGAAGTAAACTTGCCCACCGCGCAAAACTTCTCGCAGTACGGCTTCCTTTATCAAATTGGGGTCGCTTTCACGAACAAAGGTTTTGATGGACAGGCGTTTGGCTGGAGGTGTAGCAATAATCGATAGGTCGCGAATCCCGTTCATGGCCATATTTAAGGTTCGTGGGATTGGCGTGGCTGTCATCGTGAGAATATCGACCTCGGAGCGCAGCGCTTTTATCGTTTCTTTCTGTCTCACGCCAAAGCGGTGCTCCTCATCAATAATGAGGAGGCCTAGGCGCGGGTATTTCATATTTTTTTGCAGTAGTTTATGTGTGCCAATTAAGATATCGATTTGCCCGTTTTCCACTTTTTGCTGGATTTCTTGCGTTTCTTTGCCGGTCTTGAAACGGGAGAGGACTGCGACATTGATTGGCCACTCGGCAAAGCGGTCCTGAAAATTTTCAGCGTGTTGTTGGGCGAGTAGTGTAGTGGGTACAAGTACTACAACTTGCTTATCATTTTGCACCGCAATAAAGGCTGCACGCATGGCCACTTCAGTTTTACCAAAGCCGACGTCGCCGCAGACAAGTCTATCCATTGGTTGAGTTGACAGCATATCAGCTCGCACAGCAGCTATTGCATTTTGCTGGTCGGGTGTTTCTTCGAACGGGAAACCGGCAGAGAATTGTTGATACGCTTCGACGGGGCAATCGAAAACTGTTCCCGCACGCGCTTCACGTTGGGCATAAATTTCGAGTAGTTCAGCGGCGACATCGCGAATTTTTTCCGCTGCTTTGCGTTTTGCTGTGCTCCATTGCTCACTGCCCAGCCGATGTAACGGCGCGTGATCCTCGTCTGCGCCGGAATAACGGCTGATGACGTGAAGATTTCCTACCGGAACATAAAGCTTTGCGTTTTCGGCGTATTCGAGAAGTAAGAATTCTTCCGTTTGCTTATCAACCTCTAGCGATTGCAAGCCTTTGTATCGACCGACACCGTGATCAAGATGGACGACCGGAGCGCCGACCTTGAGTTCCGTTAAATTCTTAATAATGAGGTCTTGCTGTTGATCGTTACTTGCTTTGCGGCGACGACGCTGTTGGACTCGCTGGCCGTAAAGTTGCGACTCGGCGATGAGAATTATATTTTCCGTCTCAAGATTTAAGCCGAGTTCGAGGCTCGCGACAATAACGCCGAACTTAATTGTTTGTTCGGAGCAAAAATGTGCAAAACCCTCTACTGGGTCGGGTATAACGCCGATTTGTTTTAGTTGTTCGAGTAGTATCTCTTTTCTGCCTTGGCTCTCTGCACAAAACAGCACGCGATTGGCGCTTGAGCAGAGATAATCATCGAGCAAATGCAACGGTTGCTTGGCCTTCGCGTCGATAGAAAAATTGGCCGGTTGCTGCGTATCAAAATTATGGTTACCTTGCTTTTCGTCCAAAGATCCGTCGCACAGCGTAATTCTGGAGAAGCCCTTAAGCTCAGCAAACATTGTGTTTACTGGAGTAAACATTAATTGCGGATCAAGGATGGGACGCTGCAAATCCCCTTTTCGGCTTTCGTAGCGATTGTTGGCTTCTTGCCAAAAATGATTGACGGCGGTTTCCAAGTCGCCGACCACAATTGTGGTTGAGTCCGAAGGCAAGTAATCAAAAAGTGTGGCAGTTTTTTCGAAAAATAACGGCAGAAAATATTCGATACCGGCCGGGGAAATTTTATCAGCAACGTCAAGATAAATTGGGCAGGCGCGATGATCGACATCGAACAGCTCGTGCCAGCGGTTTTTAAATTGAGCAACGCTTTTGTCGTCGATTGGGCATTCCTTTGCCGGCAGTATTTCAACGCTCTCGACATGTTCCACCGTGCGTTGAGTTTCCGCGTCAAAGGCGCGTAACGTTTCGACCTCATCATCGAAAAGCTCGATGCGAAAAGCGTTGTCGCTGCCCATGGGAAACACATCCATTAACGATCCTCGGACAGCGAACTCTCCGTGTTGGTAGACGGTGTCGACTTTTGTGTAACCGGCCGCCACAAGCCGTTCGCCGAATCGTTGAAAATTAAATTTTGCACCTTTATCTAAAACCAGGCTGTTCCCGAGCACGTAATCGGGTGGTGCGAGCTTGTGCATCAAGGTTGAAGCTGCTGCAATTACGACACATCTCTCCCCTAGTGCCAGTTGATACAAGCCGCGCATGCGCTCAGAGATGATGCTTTGATGGGGCGAAAAGCTGTCGTAGGGTAGCGTCTCCCAATCGGCAAAATGAAAAATACTTGGGATATCGCTACGCCCCTTCAGGAAAAACTGTATGTCCTGCTCTAGGCGTTCGGCCTGCGCGAGGTTTTCGACCAAAATAAGCGTGTCGGATGCCGTCTTGTAAACAGCCTCTGCAATAGCAAGGTTCGCGCTGCTGCCTTTCAAGCTCCCCCACTGGATTCGATCGCCAGCGCGCTTTGGCAGTGGCGGTGAAAGAGGGGAGGCTAGCAATTGGCCGGATACTTCGGTCATGTGTAAATCTTGTAAATAGACTAAATTGGGCCGCGCATTTTACATGAGTTAAACAGTGAATGTTCTCGAATTACGCGCGATGTAAGCAGTGCGTCCGGTAAGCCTTTTAAAAGCCTCACTTCAGGGACAGAAGTGAGGCAGCCCCATGGATGGGTTTATGTGGTTTTAAAAGGCTTACCGGACGTGCTGCGACGGGGTCGCCAGCATACCTTTTGTTAGTGAACGTTTTATAGATAAAAACTTCTTTTCGGGCTCGCTTTAGACCACCAGGTCCTTAATTTGGGAGCGCCGCGAGTACATCCGTGTAGGCTTCGTCGCTGACTTCCTGTCAGCTACGATCCCAAATTAAGGACCTGGTGGCCCAAAGCTAAGTGCCACGTTCGCGTTCCATAGATGAATAAGAGGTTTGAGCGATTTTCAACCAGTCCAATCAAAGCGTAATTAGTATTTCTGAAAAGCTAATATAAAAATAAATTCCCAATCACCCCTAGAGTTATACCCCCCAGATCTCTATAATTACGGCGATTTTTTTGGGGGTAGCGCTTCGATATGGAGCGAGTAGTAAAAAGCTCGTCTAAACTTGCAGCAACTTTCGAGTAATCTGACAAGGTTCAATTAAGACCAAAAAAGCAAATTTGAAATGCATATTGGTTGGTAACTTAACTATTCGTCGTGCTGCAGTTTAGGATTCTTGGCCGAAGCATGTATAGAACATGTTAATCGCTGCGCTGAGATCCTAATTCTTAATGGTGAAAGTCACCGTTGTCCCAATTTCAAACCCGAACGGTTTCGTGTGCGTGAAAGCAGCGGCGGAGCTTAGTGGCCAAATTATGTGTATTGCACGCTCTCACGGCGGCAATAACAACTGCAGCGTGTCCTAGCCTAGTCACGATGGCAGTAACCCGTTTCAATTTTTAACATTTATTAGGCAGAGTGATATGAGAAAAATCCGTCGCGGATTGAATTTACCCATTACGGGTTCACCTCGCCAGACCATAGAGGAGGGGCCTAAGGTACGATCCGTCGCACTGGTTGGCTTCGACTACCACGGCATGAAGCCGACGATGGCGGTCAAGGTGGGCGATAAAGTCAAAACAGGACAGCAGCTCTTTTCGGATAAAAAGACGGAAGGTGTCATCTACACCTCTCCCGCCTCGGGAACGGTTGCAGCAATAAATCGCGGGGCTAAGCGTGTTTTTCAGTCCATTGTGGTTGATATCGAAGGTGATGAAGCGGTCGAATTTACCAAGCTTGACCCTGCAAAAGCGTCGCGTGAAGAGATTGTCGATGTGCTTGTTCAGTCTGGTCTTTGGACCGCACTGCGAACGCGTCCTTACAGCAAAGTGCCAGCACCAGCTTCGGATGCGCCTCGCGCCATTTTTGTAAAAGCGATTGATACTAATCCACTTGCCGCAGACCCCGGTGTGATTATCGCTGATAAAGCGGCACATTTTGCGAGAGGTATAAAAGCCGTTGCAAAATTAACCGAGGGCAAAGTTTATGTTTGTCATGGAGCAGCTTCTTCAATCCCCGACGAAGCTAGAGCTGCGCCCGACAATGTCCGCTTCGAGTCATTTGGTGGCGTTCATCCAGCGGGAAACTCCGGTACGCATATTCATATGCTAGACGCGTGTAGCTCAACCAAAATCATGTGGACGATTTCGTATCAAGATGTGATTGCCGTAGGTGAATTGCTGGCAACGGGTAAGCTTCCTGTCGATAGAATAATTTCGCTGGCCGGACCTCAGGTGGAGGAGCCGCGTTTAATTCGTACGCGTCTGGGCGCTAATCTAGATGAGCTTACGGCGGGGCAACTGAAAACAGGTGAAAGTCGAATCATTTCCGGTTCTGTCTTTGGGGGACGCACATCGCAAGGTGCCGTTGCTTATCTTGGTCGCTACAACAACCAAGTGAGCGTGTTGGCTGAGGGTAACGATCGACCGTTTATGCATTACTTGCGTGCAGGTTTTAATTTGTTTTCAATACTTCCGATCTACATTTCGAGCATTCTCGGTAAAAAAGAATACAGTTTTTCAACGACTACCGGTGGAAGTGAACGTGCGATGGTTCCGGTTGGGTCCTACGAGAGAGTGATGCCTCTTGACATCCTCCCAACCCAATTGTTGCGCGCATTAATTGTCGGCGATACCGATATGGCGCAAAAGCTTGGCGCGTTGGAGTTGGATGAAGAGGATCTTGCACTATGTACATTTGTTTGCCCAGGCAAATACGAGTACGGCCCGATTCTCCGCGATGCATTGACGCAAATAGAAGTGGAGGGTTAAAGCAGTGAAGTTCTTACGCAATATATTTGAAAACCTAGAGCCTCATTTCCACAAAGGTGGCAAGTACGAAAGTTGGTATGCGCTTTACGAAGCGGCGGACACGATTTTCTTCAGACCGTCCGATGTTACCAAAACAACTTCGCATGTGCGCGACGGTATAGACCTCAAGCGGATTATGATCACCGTTTGGTTGTGTGCGTTTCCGGCGATGTTTTACGGCATGTACAACCTCGGCTTTCAAGCCAATACCGCTATGGAAGCGATGGGCCTCACGGAAGTTGCCGGTTGGCGCGGCTCGATTATTTCCATATTCGCCGGCCACGATCCCAGCAGTATTTGGGACAATATGATCTACGGTGCGGTCTATTTTGTTCCGATTTATATGACGGTATTTATCGTCGGGGGCTTTTGGGAAGTACTGTTTGCGATGAAGCGCGGGCATGAAGTTAACGAGGGATTTTTTGTTACTTCAATCTTGTTTTCGCTTACTTGCCCACCGACTTTGCCGCTGTGGCTTGCTGCATTGGGCATTAGTTTTGGTGTGGTGATAGGCAAAGAAATTTTTGGTGGAACCGGCAAGAATTTTCTTAACCCAGCGCTGACCGGCCGCGCATTTTTGTTTTTTGCTTATGCGCCTTATATGTCCGGTGATTCTGTATGGACTGCGGTAGATGGATACACTGGTGCGACCGCACTTTCCATCGCCGCGCAAGAGGGTTTGCAAGCCTTAGAAAGCCAGATGACTTGGATGGACGCATTTTTCGGCAATATGCAAGGCTCGGTAGGTGAGACCTCAACGCTGGCTATTTTGTTAGGTGGCGCAGTGCTACTGATTATGGGCATCGCATCCAAACAAATTGTGTTAGGCGTATTTATCGGTATGGTGCTGACCACACTTCTATACAACGCGGCGGGTGATCCATCGAGTAACCCTATGTTTGGTATTCCTTTCCATTGGCACTTGGTAATGGGTGGTTTTGCGTTTGGCATGATGTTTATGGCCACAGACCCGGTATCCGCATCGATGACCAACGTGGGTAAATGGATTTACGGCGGTTTAATCGGCTTTATGGTGGTAACGATTCGTGTCGTAAACCCTGCATATCCTGAAGGGATGATGCTAGCCATTTTGTTTGCGAATTTATTTGCTCCGCTCATTGACCACTTTGTGGTTCAGTCGAATGTTAAAAGGAGGTTGGCACGTGGCTAATAACGATACGATTCAAAAAACCATTACTGTTGCAGTAGCGCTGTGTATCGTGTGTTCGATCGTTGTGTCCTCGGCAGCGGTGATGTTAAGACCGGCTCAGGAGGCGAACAAAGCACTAGACTTTAAGCGCAATGTTTTGGCGGCGGCAAATATTTTGCAAGAGGGAGTTGGTGTCGAAGAGCAGTTTTCCAAAGTGCAATCTAAAATCGTTGAGCTTGAAAGCGGAACATTTTCCGATGCCTTTGAAGTTGAAACATTTGAACAACGAGCGTTGGAAAAAGATTCTGCCAACAGTGATGCACTGGGCCGCGATAAAGACATCGCCAAGATTGGCCGTTTAGAAAAATTTGCCAAAGTTTATATAGCGGCGGATGAAAACGGTGAGAAAGTTTTGATTTTACCTGTTCGCGGTTACGGCCTATGGTCGACTTTGCGCGGCTTTATTGCGTTAAAAGGCGATTTAAATACCGTTGTTGGTTTGGGTTTTTACGAGCACAAAGAAACGCCGGGGCTCGGTGGAGAAGTGGAAAACCCGCGCTGGCTAGCTTCAATTGCAGGTAAACAAGTTTTCGACGATTCGGGTGAAGTTGTGTTGCGTCTGATAAAGGGTTCGGTGCTTGCAAGCACGCCAGATGCACAACACAAAATTGATGGCCTTTCTGGTGCAACGCTGACCAGCAACGGTGTAACTAATTTAATAAAATTCTGGTTAGGTGAAAGCGGTTTTGGTCCGTTTTTGACTAACTACAAAAATGGGAGCGCCTAAACATGAAGGTAAAAGAACTGCTACTAAAACCCATTCTTGATAACAACCCAATTGCACTGCAAATACTTGGAATTTGCTCGGCCTTGGCAGTGACAACGAGTTTGAGAGTCACCGTTGTGATGTGCATAGCGTTGACAGCGGTCTGTGCATTTTCCAATTTATTTGTTTCGATAATTCGCAACCAAATTCCCAACAATATTCGTATTATCGTGCAAATGACAATTATCGCATCGTTAGTGATTTTGGTTGATGAGATATTAAAAGCCGTTGCTTACGATATAAGTAAACAGCTTTCAGTATTTGTCGGTCTGATAATCACAAACTGTATTGTGATGGGTCGTGCGGAAGCATTTGCGATGAAGAATCCGCCACTGCCGAGTTTGTTCGACGGTATCGGTAATGGCTTAGGTTACAGTGCATTGCTGCTGGTGGTCGCCTTTGTTCGCGAATTATTTGGCTCTGGTAAGTTGTTTGGTGTAGAAGTATTAAAACTCGTTAACGACGGCGGTTGGTATGAGCCGAACGGTATGATGTTAACGCCGCCAAGTGCGTTCTTTTTAATTGGCTTAATTATCTGGGCCATTCGTGCTTATAAGAAAGACCAGGTCGAAACTGAAGAATTTAAGATTACCGCCAATACTCGCCAGCCGAAGGAGGCGATGTAATGGAAGCCTTATTAAGTTTATTTGTTCGCGCCATATTTATTGACAATATGGCGTTAGCATTCTTTTTGGGAATGTGTACATTTCTTGCGATCTCGAAAAAAGTTGATGCTGCCATTGGTTTGGGTATTGCCGTCGTTGTAGTACTTACGATTACCGTGCCGGTTAATAATCTTCTTTACACCTATTTGCTGACTGACGGTGCTCTGGCTTGGGCAGGGCTTGCCGATGTCGATTTACGCTTTTTAGGTTTGATTACATACATCGGCGTTATTGCGGCGCTCGTACAAATACTCGAGATGGTGCTGGATAAATATTTTCCTGCGCTCTATAACGCGCTAGGCGTTTTCCTTCCGCTAATCACGGTTAACTGCGCAATACTCGGTGCTTCGTTGTTGATGGTTGAGCGCGATTACACCTTTGCCGAAAGTTTGGTATTTGGTGCGGGTTCAGGTATCGGTTGGGCAGTTGCCATTGCTGTTTTGGCTGCGTTGCGCGAAAAAATGAAATACAGCGATGTGCCTGAGGGCCTACGTGGTTTGGGCATTACTTTTATCACAGTCGGTTTGATGTCGCTTGGCTTTATGTCGTTTAGCGGCGTTGATTTGTAAGAGAGAGGCAAAGATCGAATGAATATCGAAATTATGCTCGGTGTAGTGATGTTTACCGTGATCGTTCTTGCTTTGGTTATGGTGATTTTGGGTGCGCGCGCAAAATTGGTTGCTAGTGGCGACGTTAATATTCTCGTTAATGGCGAGAAAGATGTGACGACCGCTGCCGGCGGTAAATTGCTGCAAACGTTAGCGGGTAGTGGTCTATTTTTACCCTCTGCGTGCGGAGGTGGTGGCAGTTGTGCACAGTGTAAATGTGTTGTTACTGAAGGTGGTGGTTCGATGCTGCCGACTGAGGCTGCGCATTTTACCAAGCGCGAAGCCGCTGAGGGCTGGCGTTTAAGTTGTCAGGTTCCAGTTAAACAAAACATGAAAGTGCAGGTTCCTGAAGAAGTCTTTGGCGTTAAAAAATGGGAGTGCACAGTTGAGTCCAACCCCAATGTTGCCACGTTTATTAAGGAGCTTACGCTGAAGTTACCTGAGGGCGAAAATGTTGATTTTCGTGCAGGTGGTTATGTTCAGCTGGAGTGTCCTCCTCACCATGTAAAATTTAAGGACTTTGATGTAGAGGAAGAATATCGCGGTGACTGGGAGCGGTTTAAGTTTTTTGATTTGGAATCAAAAGTTGATGAGCCTGTTATTCGCGCTTACTCAATGGCTAACTACCCAGAAGAGAAGGGTATTGTGAAATTTAATATCCGTATCGCCACGCCACCACCGCGGACTCAAGGTTTACCTCCGGGACAGATGTCTTCTTGGGTATTTAATCTGAAGCCAGGTGACAAGGTAACGGTATATGGCCCGTTTGGTGAATTTTTTGCCAAGGAAACTGATGCTGAAATGATATTTGTTGGCGGGGGTGCGGGTATGGCACCCATGCGTTCACATATTTTTGATCAGTTACGTCGTCTTAAATCCAAGCGCAAAATCTCTTTTTGGTACGGCGCTCGCTCGCTGCGTGAGTTGTTTTATCAGGACGAGTATGATCAGCTTGCAGAAGAAAATGAAAACTTCGAGTGGCATGTCGCGATGTCTGATCCTCAACCGGAGGATAATTGGGAAGGCTCTACTGGCTTTATTCACAACGTTTTGCTTGAAGAATATCTAAAAGATCACCCGGCTCCGGAAGATTGTGAGTTTTATATGTGCGGTCCTCCAATGATGAATGCTGCAGTAATTGGTATGTTAAAGGATTTGGGTGTGGAAGATGAAAACATTATGCTCGATGACTTCGGTGGTTGATGATGCTGCGTTTTGTGCCAACTAAGGTACAAAAAAAAGCGAGGAGCCTAACCGCTACCTCGCTTTTTTGTTTCTTATTAACTCGTCAGTCGAAATACTGGCGAAAATGTGCGAATTTTCTTGTATTTCTGTGGCTTGCATTGCCACTTTGGCAATGGCGACGCATCCATGCGACGCTTGTTAACCCAACAATTTTTGTTGCGTTAACAGCATGCGCTTTATTAACCCAGTGTGGCCGTAACGAACGCACGCAGATTGTCGTTCAAGGCGCAACGATGGGCACGACTTATAGCGTTAAGGTTGCCGGCTTGAAATCTCAGTTGCCGCAAACCGAACTATTACAAAAAATTATCGATGTGCGTTTGGCAGACATTAACCAAACGATGTCCACCTATATTGATGACTCCGAGTTGCAAGAATTCAATCGAGCCAAAACCAATGTTTGGCATATTATTTCTCCTGAATTGTACGAGATATTAAATCTAAGCTTGGATTATTCTTTTAATACTACGGGAGCATTTGATGTTACAGTCGCGCCGCTAGTGGATCTCTGGGGTTTTGGGCCCGAGAAGAAAGACGATGTTGTTCCCACCGATGCCGAGATTTTTCAGGCAAAAAGGCGCGTTGGTTACGATAATCTTGTGCTGCGAAAAAGCGATAAAAAGGCCTCGAAGCTGGTAGATTTGCAGATTGATTTATCGGCGATTGCCAAGGGCTACGCGGTCGATGAAATAGCAAAAATTGTAATGCAGATGCACCTTTTTGATTTTATGGTCGAAATTGGTGGTGAATTGCGTTTATCTGGTTTGAATGCTGAAGGGAATCGCTGGCGGATTGGCCTTGAGTCGCCGACGGACAATCTCGACAAAAGTGCGTTGAAGACGCTTGTCTTAAGTGGTGTCGGCATGGCGACTTCGGGCGATTATCGCAATTATTTTGAAGTGGATGGTAAGCGGTTTTCGCATACGATTAATCCAGTTACGGGAAGGCCGATTGAGCATAAGCTTGCTTCGGTAACAGTGGTTGCAGATACTGCGGTGGAAGCCGACGCGATGGCGACGGCGCTGAATGTTTTGGGGCCAGTCAACGGTTTCAACTATGCTAAACATCATAAGATAGCGGCGTATTTTATTGTGCGAGAAGGTGATGGTTTTGAAACTAGATATACGCCGAGTTTTGCGCAGTATTTGGAAGAAGCTCAAGTAAGTGATTTTCACTGAGCTGGTCGATTAAATCACTAGAGAGTCCGCTCAAGAACTCCAGTGCCTTTATTTCTGACCGCCGTAAATACATCCCTGTAGACTCCCTCACCAACATCGTGTTGTTGAGGGTCTGAAATAAAGGCACTGAAGCTCTTGAGCTATGTGCTAAATTTAAACCCTTTTTCCTACAAGCATTATATTTGTTGAGGTAAATAGCAATGACGACATTTTTTCTCGCATTTTGCGTCTTAGCGTGTTTGATAACAGCAATGTCCATAGGTGTGATTATGGGTCGCAAGCCAATTAAGGGTTCGTGCGGTGGCATGGCGGCAATCGGCATGGAAACTGAATGTGATATTTGTGGCGGCGATCAAGCGAAGTGCGAAAAAGAGCAAAAACGGGTTGCTGAGCAAAACGTCAAGCCTGGCTCTGCTCTGGCTTATGACGCGACAACGAGCAAAGAGTAAGCGGTAATAAATTAAGGCGGGTTGATGATCCAAGAGTATGATTTATTAGTTATCGGTGCAGGCCCGGCCGGTGAAGCGGCGGCCATGGCTGCGGTAAAAGGGAACTTGGAAGTAGGCGTCATCGATGAACAGGGTGAGCTTGGTGGGAACTGCACACATAAGGGTACGATTCCGTCTAAAGCATTGCGGCACGCTGTAAAGCAGGTCATTCACTATCGCAAGCAGCCGGAAGTTTTGCAAATGTCGGCCATGCCTTCTATTTCTTATCCGGCGATACTTGAGGCGGCCAGTGAAGTCATCCCAAAAAAAGTGGCCGTGCATAAGTCGTTTTTTAGACGCAATCGTGTTGCAGTGCATAACGGTGCTGCAAGTTTTGTCGATGCGAATACTGTGCAAGTCGTCAATAGCCACGGTACTAAAGAGTTAATTAAATCGTCGAAAATTTTAATCGCGACTGGGTCTCGGCCTTATCGACCGCCGGAGGTCGATTTTAATCATCCGCGGGTTTACGACAGCGATACGATCCTCGATATGCAACATACCCCGCGCACGTTGATCGTTTTTGGTGCTGGTGTGATTGGCTGCGAATATGCCTCTATTTTTTCTGGCCTCGGGGTTAAGGTTGATTTAATCAATAGCCGCGAACACTTATTGGAATTTCTCGATGGGGAAATCTCTGGTGCACTGGGCTACCACTTGCGCGATAAGGGTGTGTTAGTGCGCCATAGTGAAGAGTTTTCACGCGTCGAGTTGAGTGACAATGCCGTAACCGTGCATCTGGAATCGGGTAAGCGTATTCGCGCGGATGCTTTGCTCTGGTGTAACGGGCGCACCGGTAACACCGATAAGTTGGCGTTGGAAAATATTGGTTTAGAAGCGAATCATCGCGGCCAAATCCAGGTAGATGAGCAATATCGCACGTCTGTGCCACACATTTTTGCTGCGGGTGATGTGATTGGTTGGCCGAGTTTAGCGAGTGCTTCTTACGACCAGGGTCGTGCAGTTGTCGATTCGATTTTGGGCAATGAAGTTCGCCGCATTACCGACGCACCCACAGGTATTTATACCCTGCCTGAAATTAGTTCTGTTGGGCAAACTGAGGCAGAGCTGACTTCAGCTAAAGTGCCTTACGAGGTTGGGCGGGCGTTCTTTAAGGATACCGCACGGGGTCAGATCAGTGGTGAAGATCAGGGTATGCTTAAGATTTTATTCCACATAGACACGCTGGAAATTCTCGGTATTCACTGTTTTGGCGCTGAAGCATCGGAGATTATTCATATCGGTCAGGCGATTATGAATCAAAAGGGCGACGCCAATTCGATTTTGTATTTTACCAATACGACCTTTAACTATCCGACAATGGCCGAGGCTTATCGTGTAGCGGCGTTGAATGGTTTGAATAGGGTTTATAGGGGTTAGATTAGAGTTGGCTGGATAAATTTTCTCCGTAGAGAGGTCGCTTCGAAGCTCCACCAACTTTATTTAGAAACACCACAAGTACTTCCATGTAGGTTCCCTCACCAACCTCCTGTTGTTGAGGGTTCTAAATAAAGTTGCTGAATCTTCGAAACTATGTGCGATATTTATTCTGCAAACTAGTTTTTTCGATTATTACTGGCAACCACCAAAAACAATCCCTCTAAACCTAGCATCACAATCTCCTTTAGGTGCCCATTCCGTCGGAATATATTCGACCAGCCGCGCTTTTGCTTCTTGAATCTCTGGCTTTGCCGCAATATTTTCCCACTCATTCGGGTCGACCGAATGGTCGTAAAACTCTTGAGTTCCGTCGGCATATTGAATCAAACGATAGCGAGCGTCGCGCACAGCCATGTTACCTGCGCCATAACTCATGATAGCTGGGCGATCCCACGAATGATTGGGGTCAGAAAGTAGTGGGGCGATGCTAATATTTTCGAACGGGTATTTGTCATCGCTGGGTTTTGTATAGCGTTTAATACCTGTGATATCGAGAAGCGTTGGATACATACTCATAAGGTCGACTGGTGTGTCGACAATTTCATTGCCCTTTGTGAGCCCAGGGACCCTGACCATGTAAGTCGTTCGCGTGGCTTCCTCCCACAAAGCGTGTTTGCGCCAATGGTATTTTTCGCCTAGATGCCAACCGTGATCGCCCCAAATAATCACTATTGTATTGTCCCGGTAAGGGCTTGCATCGAGCGCGTCGAGTATCATCCCGACTTTCTCATCGGCATAGGTTGAGGAAGCAAGATAGCCGCGAATCGCCTCTTTCCATTTGCCTGATTCTTCAATACGTTTGTGGTCCATATAAAATTGGTTTTCCGTATTGGTTGCGATTTCTACACCCATCGGTGGCACATCGTCTAAATCATTTTCTTTGTAAGGCGGTGTTTGAATAGTTTCTAGCGGGTGCATATCGAAGTACTTCTGCGGCACCACCCACCACATATGCGGTTTGATATAACCGACGCCGATAAAGAAAGGTTTGTCGTGTTTTTGATTCAGCTTATCGATGGCCCAAAGCGTGCGTCGGTGATCGCCGTGCTCATCTTCAGTTCCATAAGCGCCCCAACGAATGCCATTGACGTTGGTAACACCGGGAACTTCTCTTCTTTCAAAGGTATCTTCAAAGTCGGTGTACTCTGTCCAATACTCGGGAGCTGTGTGTCCCGCTTCGCCGTTGTGGAAAATCTTTCCTGAGCCTACGGTGTAATAGCCGGCAGTTTTAAATGTTTGTGGCAGGGTTTCGACATCGCCAAGCCGAGAATCCCAGTCGTGATTATTGAGGTAAATACCGCTATAGGAAGGGCGCACTCCGGACAAAATCGCAGCACGAGTGGGATTGCAGGCCGGTACCGGAGAGTAGGCGCGTGCAAAGCTAGTACTTGTTTTAGCGAACTCATCAATATTGGGTGTCTTGGCATTGGGGTGGCCTTGCAGATGCCCGGTCCAGGTATTCAGATCATCAACTGATATAAAGAGCACATTCCACTCGCCCCCGCCTGGAGGGCTGATCGGCATTTCCGGGACAGTTTTTGTGTTGGTTTCTGTTTGCGAGTCGCTGTTCTTGGAACCACTGCTGCAAGAAAACAGGGCCAGGGCCATAGTGCTTAGCAATAGAAGTTTGGCTGTTTTTATTGCGCTGTTAAGGCCCCGAGTCGTTTTTATTAGATCTTGTGTCATATCACCCTCAATGTTCAATTGCTGAATTCTGGTATACAGAATACTTTGTGCTTACCTGAAGTCCGCACTCAGCTGCAGAGGTTCAGCAACTTGATTTGGGACCCTCACCAACAGGAAGTTGGTGAGGGAGCTTACATGGAAGTACTTGCAGCGGTCCCAAATCAAGTTGCTGGAGCTCTGAAGCGGTCTTGCTATTGCCAAGTAATTTCCGTAGTTAGAAATGAGCTCAGTAGCTAAAAATGAGTTCAATCAAACGGGCAGGTATTATAGGTAAGCGCCGAAATTAATAAAATTCGTTTTTATACGAGTAGTAAAGCGTTTCATGAGAAAGCGAAACGGATCATCTTTACAATGCCACATTGCGGAGTTAGTGAAGGTTTTTTGATTGGGCCGTAATGGCGAAGCCGGCGAGTTGCGCCGGCTATTACGATGATGTTACTCAGAATCTTTCGGCTGATGCTTTACAACACTGTGAATGACATAGTCGCTCTCGAAAAAAACCTTAAAATCAGGGTAGTCCCAAGTGTAAATAGGCGGGTCGCCTACAGGGCCAGAACGGCTGACTGGAGAGCCGAAACGCGTCTCGACATCTGCTTTTGATAGACCGGTCTTTGGGCGCTCAACATTCCAATAATCACCCTGCTTCCCCAGCGGAATCGCAACGGTTTCCGCCTGAGCAAAGCTTGAAAAACCTAAAGTACTTACGATTAAAGCCAAACCCCAAAAAGCAGATTGAAGCTGGCGCGTGGTGTCAATTTTCATTTTGTCGAGTCTCTTCTTTCGTTGCACGCTTACGATTTAGTGCTTGAGCTTTCAAAATTTGTCTAGCCAGTTCTTGCTGCACAGCTGGTGAGACACGGTGAAAGCGAGCTGCAATATGGTGTTCGCTGTCTTTGGATTCACAGCGTACGACCCGGGCAAAGAGTAACACGGGTAGGTAGCTAGGTAAAAACACAAGTCGCAATAACAAGTAATTTCCCTTGTACATCGCACGTGAGCCGCGGAATGCCACGCCGCCCTCGCTCAGATTAATACGGGTCTTTTCTTGATTACGCTGTTCGTTAGACGAAAGATGATATTGCGTGAGTTTGTCGATCTTCTGATTGAGCTTGGTCAATGCTTCGCCCAAAAGAGCGTCCTTTTTAGCAATGATTTGAAATGCTTGGCTAATTTCACGGTCGAGTTTGCGCAGTTCCCGCGCTAGTTGAATATTAAATCCGTCTGTATCAACTTCGGCGGGGTCAGCGTCATTGGCGGTATCGGCATCGACTATTTTGTAATCAAACAAAACATCATGATTAACACGGAAAAACTCACGCTGTTCGTTTTGTATACTGGATTCAGTTGGCACGTATTGATCTGTCTCGGCTAATTTCTAACTAGAACCTATCGCAAAATAAAAAGTGAGATAGGTTCTAATATAGTACGTTTGTTGCTCCCCGCAGCAGCAACAGTGATAAAAAGCTTGTTATTCCCGCTTACGTCCTTTCTAATGCGCTGCATGCAAAATTGGCCTTCTGTATTTATTGGACTACGTTATATTCGCGCAAAGCGGAGAAACGGCTTTATTTCGTTTGTCAGCCTGTTCGCTTTTCTTGGAATCGCAATTGGTGTGTTCGCTCTGATTTTAGTACTTTCGGTCATGAATGGCTTCGACGATGAACTCAAAAAGCGCATATTGCGAGTTGTTCCACATGGTTACCTTAACGCCGAAAAAGGTATAGCGAACTGGCCTGAATTAGAGCAGCAGATACAAAGCAGCGATGGTTTGTTGGGCGCAGCTCCCTTTATAGAAGGAAACGGCTTAATTAGTTTTGCCGGTAATGCGCGTGGGGTGTCGATATTGGGTGTAAACACCGAGCAAGAGGCTACCGTCTCCGTAGTGGGAGACTTCATGGTCACCGGCGCCATGGAAGAACTGGATACGAATGGGTATAACGTTGTTCTCGGTCGTTTAGTGGCTTCTTATCTCGATGTGTTACCCGGTGATAAAGTCACACTCACATTGCCGCAAGTCACTGTTACACCTGCAGGCATATTCCCACGCAGCCGACAGTTCACCGTGGTCGGCGTTTTTGAAGTGGGTGCACAACTTGACCAAACTTTGGCGATTATTTCCATTAACAAAGCGCAGAAGCTGTTTCGTCGCGGTGACAGAGTCGACGGTTTGCGGCTCAAGTTCGACAATATCTATCAATCGCAAAACTATTTAATGGAGATGGAAAAAACACTTCCGCCAGAGATTGTGACAAAAGATTGGCGAGAAACGCAACGCAATTTATTTGAAGCCATCAAGATGGAAAAAACTGTTGTGGGTTTTTTGTTGGGGATCATTATCGCAATTGCTGCTTTCAATATTGTCACGACATTAATCATGATGATTGCGGAAAAGCGCAGCGACATTGCTGTACTGCGAACGATGGGAATGACGCGTGGTCATATCGTCGGTATTTTTATGGTACAGGGCATTATGTTGGGTTTAATGGGGGTCGCTTTGGGGGCTGTACTTGGTGTTATCGGCGCGATCTCATTATCGGATTTAGTGGCGTGGCTCGAACAGTTTTTGGGTGTGCAAGTGTTTGATCCTAACGTTTATTTTGTTGCGCATTTACCCAGCTTGTGGAAGTTGGAAGATACAGTGTGGATATGCAGTGGTGCGGTGATTATCAGTTTTTTGGCTACGCTTTATCCCTCGTACCGCGCGTCGCAAATAGAACCGGCAGAAGCGTTGCGCTACGATATTTAATTGCTGCTTTAAGAAGCCTTGTTTTAATAGTGAGTGCCGTAGTTGACTAAAGAAAAAATCATTGAGTGTTGCAACATCGTAAAATACTACGATCAGGGCCCGCAAAAAGTCGAAGTACTAAAAGGTTTAGACCTTATTGTGCACGCTGGAGAACGTGTGGCTATTGTCGGTGCTTCGGGTGCGGGAAAGTCTACCTTGTTAAATGTGCTCGGTGGTTTAGATCGACCAAACGAGGGTGAAGTTCGGATAAATAATAAAGCTATCTCTACAATGTCCGAAAATGAACGAGGTAGATTTCGCAATCAAAATTTAGGTTTTGTTTATCAATTTCATCATCTGTTAGGCGAATTTAGTGCACGCGAAAACGTCGCTATGCCGTTATTAATTAGTGGCCAATCTAAAAAAAACGCGTCTGATAAGGCCGATGCTATTTTAGCGCGTGTCGGATTGGAAAACCGGGTTGAACATAAACCTGCGGAGCTATCTGGCGGCGAGCGTCAACGCGTTGCAATAGCTCGTGCATTGGTCAACGAACCTGCCTGTGTGTTGATGGATGAGCCGACAGGAAATCTAGATGCAGGTAACGCGAAGGCAATCCAAGCGTTAATGCTTGAATTAAGTAAGGTCGTAAAAACGGCTTTTGTGGTCGTGACCCACGATGCGGATTTTGCGCAAACGCTCAACGCAGTTTACGAATTGCACGAGGGTATTTTGCGTGTTACAGATGCTGCGTAAATATTTTTGAGCCGTATTAAATGAATATTCCTTTTTTTATCGGTTGGCGCTATACCGGCGCAAAACAACGTAACCAACTGGTTTCTTTTTTATCGCGCATTTCAATTGCTGGCTTGGTCGTCGGTGTTGCACTGCTAATTTTAGTACTTTCTATCATGAACGGCTTTAATCGCGAATTGCAGGAAAAAATTCTCGCGTTAATGCCACAAGCATCAATTTATCATCGCGACGGAGTTAAAGATTGGCAAACCCTGGCAAAAAAAGTTGATCAGGCTGAGGGCGTAATTGCGTCAGCACCGTTTGTCGAGCTAAACGGACTTATCAGTGTGAAAAAAAGTGCAATTCCCGTCATGATTTATGGCATTGAAACTGATTTAGAACTCAAGATTTCACGTCTTGCCGACTTTATCGATGCGAAAGTGCTCGAGCAAATGACGGAGCAAAAAGACAGCGTGATTCTCGGTTACGACATTGCTCGTGCCCTTGATATAAGTGCTGGCGAACAGGTAATGATTGTCGTTCCCGATGCTGAACAAGGCAATGGCATACCAAAAGTTAAATATTTTACCGTACTGGCGTTATTGCATACGCGGACGGAAATTGATAATCACATTGTATTAACGTCTCTTGCAAATGCCGCACGCCTGTCAGCGACTCCCGACCGTGTTTCCGGCTTAAGAATTAAATTACATGATTTATTCCAAGCACGTCGTGTAGCCTGGAATATAATATTGGAGCTGGAAACAGGCTACTACGGCAATAGCTGGATGAATACCCACGGAAATTTATATCATGCAATTCAAATGTCGAAGAAAATGGTTGGCTTACTAATGTCGCTTATTGTAGCGATTGCCGCTTTTAATGTGGTTTCGACTTTAATAATGGTCGTAGTAGAAAAACAGGGCGATATTGCTATCTTGCGTACCCTTGGCTGTTCAACACAAAAAATAATGTCGATTTTTATTGTGCAGGGTTCGTTAATTGGTGTAATCGGAACGTTATTAGGAGTGATATTTGGAATACTGCTGTCGCTGATTGTGCAAGAATCGTTGAGCGCAATCGAAACTTATTTCGGTGTTCAATTCTTACAGTCCGATGTTTACCCACTGACTTATTTACCAACACAAATAATGTGGCAGGATATTGTCCAAGTCTCGGCAACGGCAATTGTTTTAAGTTTTTTAGCAACAATTTATCCCTCTTGGCGCGCAAGTCGTGTTGCTCCGGCTGAAGCTCTGCGATACGAATAAGCTACTAGTTTACGCAGGCAGGTCCTTTTTCAGTCTGAGCTACAATGGATGAATCGGCAATGTGGTCAATAGGTTCGGTAACAGAGAGACAGTATTTCGGACTGTGAAAATCGTGGACGATTTTGACAGAGTCCCCAGGGATGGGTTTACGACGGTCCGAAATACTGTCTCTCTGTTACCGAAACGGTCCGACTACGAAGACCTAAGTCAATCGGACGTAATCTGGATAGAGGTGCGCGTTATGTTTGACGTCGCGTACGCCACTTTACCCGCACACGCCAACGCCAAAACCATTGCACACTCACATAACCCAAACAGCCAAAAAATAATGATGCAATAAGGCTTCCTAAAACAAATGGTTCCCAGATTTGTTGAAAAGTAGTAGTGAACCACTGCCACGATAAATCAAACTGCACATCGATAACGGGACGGCGTAAAAGTAAAGCGCCGAAACGGTAACAAGCAAAATAGATAAATGGAAATGTAAAAGGATTACTGATCCAAACAAGTAGCAAGGTAATAGGCAAGTTACAGCGAAATACCAATGCAGCGACTGCCGCTAACGGAATTTGACCGAGTATAGGTAGAAAGCAGATAAACAAGCCGATAAAAAAAGCGACGGAAACCGAGCGCCGATTTAAATGAAAAATATACGGGTCGTCTAGTAGCCGCCCTAAAAAACGCAGACCTCGTATTTTTCGGACTCGCTCAGGTGTCGGGGTCCATTTTTTAATAAAATTGCGCGGCATGTTTTATCGTTACTTCAAAAAGGGCCGCTATTATGCCGGGAATCGATAGCTAAGACTAGCGACGCAACACGTGTTATAGTGGGCACTTGGATTTTTTGGATACGCTGGTCATTGGTCGCCCGATGGCCTAAAAAACGAACAAGGAAAAAGATCGAAAAGGACCGGACAGCTTATGGAAAAGCTCATTCTTTTTGCGTGTGGCGCGCTTCATATTGCACTTTACCCAGACTTCCCTCCTCGGTATTTATTCCCAGCTTTATTTTTTGTTTCTGGTATTTTTGCATTTATCAATTGTGGCAAGGCCGTTAATAAAATTGCCGGGGCAACTGCCGCTTTTTTATTGGGAGCATTTTTCGGGCAGATGCATCTGAGCTATATCATATCGGGTCAGCTTCCTAAAAGCTGTGACAACAGCGACCACAAAATTCACTTTTTGATTGAAAGAATCGAGCCGAGCTTGGCAAGCGAATTAAGACCGATAGCGCGGTTAAAAGCGAGGGTAACTGAGATTGAGTCTAGTTCGAACGGAGGCTGCTTCCCTGATCCCGAATGGCTTATAGGCAAACAAATAAAACTCTCTTGGTACGGAAGTCCAAAGCTTAAGCTAAACCAAGAGTGGATGAGCACCGTCAGATTAAAACGACCCCGCGGAACCGTGAACCCAGGTGGGTTTGATTACCAAGCTTGGTTGCTAGCGGAGGGCTATGCCGCTACGGGTTATGTAAAAAACAAACTGCGCCATAATTTAATAAACCAAACACCGCTGTCAGCTTTCAAGCGCTATCGCCAGGGAATCCAGCAATACCTATTAAACAGCGAGCTGCAATCCTCCCGTTTTTTTCTGGCCCTGGCCGTGGGCGAAAAATCATTAATTACCAGTGCGGATTGGCGTGTTTTACAGAAGACAGGAACAATTCACCTGATGGCAATTTCAGGCCTGCACGTAGGGTTTATTGCCTGGTTTGGTTATATTCTCGGAGTTTTTGTCGGCAAAATCGCTGTGCTCAATCGACAATTGCAAGACGGCATATTGATGCGTTTTTTTCCACCGTTGCTGTCTTGTCTATTTGCGGCATTTTACGCAGCGCTAGCAAGCTTTAGCATCCCAACGCAAAGGGCTTTGGTTGCGGTTGTGATTGTTAACTATTGTCTTTGTTTGGGTATCAAAATCAATCGTTTACAAGCACTTGCACTGGTGTTTGCTGTCGTTTCCCTTATCAACCCATTCGCTATTCTAAATTCCGGGTTTTGGCTCTCCTTCTTAGCTGTTTTCTGCTTGTTTTTATGCTTCAGCGGTCGGCGCGAACAGGGGGGTAAATTACGTAAGTTGATCAAAATGCAGTTTGTATTGGCACTGGGTTTAGCTGTACCACTTTGGGTTTTGGGCCAAAACATCAGTTTAGTCGCCCCGTTAGCTAATTTGGTAGCCGTTCCGGTTGTGACTGTTGTGATAGTTCCTTTTTTGCTTGTCGCAAGTGCGCTTTCTGTAGCGTTTGACTTTGGTTTCATTTTGTTTCTGCTCGACGAAATATTTTTGTGGTTATGGGAGGGGTTAACACAGTTAGCCGACTTCGAGTACGCGAATTGGTCTCCGAGTCGGCACCTTTCGTGGATGTTAATTTGCGCCATTGTGATTTCAAATTTGCTCATCTTAGTACCAAAAGGTGTGATTAAACCTTATCTGCCTGCGAGCGTTTTAGTGGCGTTGGCGCTGAGTCACGAAGCAGGTCGAGACCTCTTAACGCTTACCGTACTCGATGTTGGCCAGGGACTTTCGGTTGTAATCCAGACACCTGAAAATACAGCGGTATATGACACAGGTGCTCACTTTTCAGACCGTTTTAACGTGGGTGAGCGGATTGTTAGTCCATTTCTGCGCCAAAATGGAATTCGTGAGTTTCATTTGCTGGTCAGTCACAACGACAATGATCATAGCGGCGGAACGGAACCGCTGTTGAGAAACTTTTCGGTAACCAAGCTAACGAGAGGAGAAGTGTCCGACCAACCGGAATCGGCGGGAGAGCCCTGTCAGCAGGGGCAACGTTGGCGACAGGGAGTGATTGAATTCAGCGTATTATGGCCAGATGCGACAGCTAGTTATTCAGGCAATAATGCTTCGTGTGTGATTCTACTGCAGTTTGGCAACAAGCGAATTTTATTGATGGGCGATATTGAAGCGGAAATTGAGAAAAAACTGCTGCTTCAAGGCGTGTTACCGAGAGATATCGAGCTGCTGATTGCTCCTCATCACGGCAGTATTAGCTCGTCAACGAGCGCATTGGTGAAGCACCTTAGACCACGTCACGTTGTATTTTCTACAGGCTACAATAATAGTTTTGGCCATCCAAACGTTAAAGTTGTAGAGCGCTATCGGCGGGTGCAGAGTCGTCTTTACAATACAGCAACTGACGGAGCGTTGCAGTTTCGCTGGTTGTCACTTGGGTCAGATGCGCAAATAACGGCGGAGCGTCATCAGCGGTCACGCGTTTGGTATTAATCCCACAAATGAAATGCAAATATGCAAATAGTAAGGGTGCGTGTGATTATCCAGTGCAGAATTGCGCACTTTGTTGTGAGATCTTTTCCCTCAATATCGAAAAAAAGTTTGAGAATGGTTATGATAGCCCGCTTGTCAGATAACTCGCTCGGAGGATCTTTGTGGATAATATAGTCGTAGCCGGCGGTTGGCTTATGATTCCCATTATTTTGTGTTCAATTGCTGTGATCGCGATTACGGCTGAACGTTTTTGGACACTCAAGCCCGAGAAAATTGCTCCTCGCACCTTGTTAGGCGATGTGTGGAATATGATCCAGAACAATCAGTTTGACGGAGACAAATTAAAAGATTTACGTCGCTCTAGCCCCCTCGGGCGTATATTGGCGGCGGGCTTAAGTAACTCGCGCCACGGTCGTGACGTGATGAAAGACAGCATTGAAGAAGCTGCAAACCAGGTGATTCACGATTTAGAGCGCTACCTTACGATCCTTGGCACAATCGCTGCTATTACGCCTTTGCTGGGTTTGCTCGGTACGGTAATCGGTATGATTAAGGTTTTCTCCGCAATTATGCTTGAGGGTACGGGCAATGCCGGTGTTCTGGCCGGGGGTATTTCACAAGCGCTGATTACAACGGCTGCCGGTTTGAGCGTTGCGATTCCTGCGATGATTAGCCACCGTTACTTCCTGCGCAAAATGGATGGACTTGTTGTAACGATGGAGCAGGATGCTGTTAAATTGGTCGATGTGTTGCACAACGATCGCCGCGTTGATCTCAAAGCTGTCTAATAATAGCGGGGAGTTTAGCCGTGCAATTTCGTCGTCAATCAAGGTCGGATGAAGGTGTTAACCTTACGCCATTAATCGATGTTGTTTTTTTATTGCTTATTTTCTTTATGGTGTCGACGACCTTCACCAAAGAAACGCACTTGAAACTCGATTTGCCGGAAGCTGAAGGCGAACCGATGCCTGAAATTGCTGAGTTGATCGAAGTTTTGATTAACGCGGATGGTGGTTATTCTGTTAATGGTAAGCCTTTGGTCAATAAACAGTTAAATACACTGAAAAAGGCAATCGAATCAGTAGGGCAGGGTAAAACCGATCTGCCGTTTGTGATTACTGCTGACGCTAAAGTCCCCTATCAATCGGTTGTGATGGCCATGGATATCGCTGGGCGCTTGGGCTATGTCAATATGAAGGTTACCACCAAGCGGCCTGAAGGTGCGGCAGAATAGCTGCGCACGCAGCCGCAGTCGCATGAGATGTAGATTGCCTCTGTGAGTTTACGCGCCTCCATAGAACAGCAATGGTATTCGCGACCGACGTGGTTGTGGTTGCTGCTTCCTCTGCATATTAAATTTATTATCATTAGTGCGCTCAGGCGATTTTATTTGTGTTTAACGGCGCAGAAAGTTAATTGCCCGGTCATTATCGTAGGCAATATTGTGGTTGGCGGCACTGGCAAGACGCCGGTAATTGCCGCTTTGACAAGACGCTTACAAGCAAATGGCTTTAAACCCGGTATTATTTCACGTGGCTACGGCGGTAGCTTGAAAGGTGTCGCCGCCGTTAACGCGACATCTAGCCCGCAGGTTTTCGGCGATGAACCTGTGATGCTTGCGCAGATGACAGGGGTACCGGTTTATATTGGTACAGATCGTGTCGCTGCAGCGAAGAAAATTTTGGCTGAAACCGATTGCACCGTATTGCTTTGTGACGATGGTTTGCAGCATTACCGACTTGCTCGCGATATCGAAATTGTTGTAGTTGATGCAGCACGTCAATTTGGCAATGGTTGGTGTATGCCAATTGGGCCTTTGCGCGAGTCTGTGGGCCGCATACAGAAATGTGATTATATTTTGTTAAATCAAACGATAAAAAAAGAAATATTAATGTTCTCCAAAGCTTGTTCTGCGCATGGCTTTGAATTGCAGCCAAGTTTATGGGTAAACGTACAAACAGGAGAAAAAAAAACGCTGACAGAATTACGCTCGCAGCTGGCGCTTGATGGGCGTCGTAAGCCGGCTGCTGTTTGCGCGATTGGAAATCCCGAGCGTTTTTATGCCACATTAAATTCTGTTGGTGTCGATTTTGAGCCCCATACTTTCGATGATCACCATCAATTTAAACCACATGATTTTGCCAACTTTATTGGTTTGCCGGTTTTGATGACAGAAAAAGATGCAGTTAAATGTAGTAGTTTTGCACGGCCTGATTGGTGGGCGTTGCAAGTTGAAGCAAAGCTGCCCACAGAATTTCTCGATAGTTTTGAAGAACGTGTTAATCACTTGTTAAAGTAATAAATAGGTTGATGAATTTTCATATTGTTATTCCCGCACGCTTTCAGTCACAGCGCTTGTCTGGCAAACCGTTAAAAATAATTGCTGGAAAAACGATGATAGAACGCGTCTATCAGTGTGCTAGCGGGTGTTCAGCAGAAAGTGTCACAGTTGCGACAGATGATCAGCGCATTGTTGACGCTGTCAATGCGTTCGGTGGAAACAGCATAATGACGCGTGCCGATCACCCATCGGGTACAGACCGCCTGCAAGAAGCTGTACAGATTCTTGGCCTTTCCGACAACGAGATCGTAGTGAATGTGCAGGGCGATGAACCTTTAATGCCAGCGGCGGTTATAGAGCAAGTTGCAAGTAATTTGGCGTCGAACTCTCATGCGAGTGCCGCAACTCTCAGCGAGGACATTAATAACAAAACGGTTATTTTTAATTCGAATGCGGTGAAAGTTGTAACGGATCAGTCGGATATTGCACTGTATTTTTCGCGTGCACCTATACCTTGGCACCGCGAAGAGTTTGAACAGGAGATATCGGGGCCAGTTGTTAATGCAAAACGTCATATTGGGATATATGCCTATCGTGTCGCGTTGCTAAATAAATTTGTTGCTTGGCCGGTTTCCGAATTAGAAAAAGTTGAAAAATTGGAACAGCTGCGTATTTTGGCAAATGGTGAAAAGATTCATGTGGCAAGTGCTTGTGAAGATGTTCCTGCCGGAGTTGATACCGAGCAGGATTTACAGCGGGTAATTGCGCAGTTAAATAACTAATTTTGAGATTGGCGAGGTGATTAGTGTCTCAAGTAAACGTATTATTTGTGTGTTTAGGAAATATTTGTCGCTCTCCAACTGCGGAAGGCATTTTTCAGGGCATTGTAAATGAAGCAGGTTTAAGCGATAAAGTCGGTATCGATTCTGCTGGCACTTCGGATTGGCACGTCGGTTACTCGCCAGATCCGCGTAGTCAAAAAGCAGCACTGAGTCGCGGCTGTGATATTTCGCATTTGCGTGGACGCCAGGTTGCAACAGGGGATTTCTCGGCGTTTGATTACATCTTACCGATGGATCAGCAGAATTTTATCGATTTAGAAGCTCTGTGCCCAACGGATTTTAATGGCGAGCTCAAGTTATTTCTCGACTACTCAAAGCAATCGAATTTTCGTGAAGTCCCAGACCCTTACAGTTTGGGTGCTGATGCATTTGAATGTGTACTCGATTTAGTAGAGGATGCCTCAAAAGGTTTACTCGCTGAGATACGTTCGCGCCACCGCCTTTAACTCTTTCCATTTTTATAAGCTTAAAGCTTTATAGACATCCAGGCTTTATGAATATAAAACGCAAAGTACAATTACAAAATTATAATACTTTGAGCGTCCCCAGCGTCGCTGAATATTTTTGCTCTGTTAACTCGAAAAATGAATTAATCGAGTGTGTTAATTGGGCAGAAAAAAATAGTTTACCCCTTCATATTATAGGTGGTGGCAGTAACGTATTGTTAGCGCCAAAAATAACCGGCCTTGTTATTCAATGCCGAATTAATTTTAAAAAAATAATTGACCAGGATGTTGACCATATTTGGATTGAGGTAGGTGCAGGTGAAAATTGGCATTCGCTTGTTGAATGGACGCTAAAACGCCAAATTTACGGCTTAGAAAATCTAGCTTTGATTCCCGGTCTTGTAGGTGCTGCGCCGATACAAAATATTGGTGCCTACGGCGTTGAACTCTGTGAAGTCTTTGAACGATTAGAAGGTCTAAAACTATCCGATAAAAAATTTACCTCTCTGTCGAATAAAGACTGTGATTTTGCTTATCGCGATAGCGTTTTTAAGCACACATTGAAAAATCAGTTTATTATTTCCTCTGTTGTTTTAAAGTTAAAAAAAAATCCTTGCCTCAAGTTGATATATCCAGCTTTGCAAACTGCGCTAGCTCAATTTAAAAACCCAGATGCTTTTGACGTTTTTAACGCCGTTGTTAGTCTTCGAAAGCAGAAACTTCCAGATCCTCTGGCAACTCCGAACGCCGGCAGTTTTTTTAAAAATCCTATTGTCTCATGCGAGTTTGCCGCACAGCTTAAACAAGCATATCCCGATTTACCTCAGTATCCGCAAGAAGACGGCAGTATCAAACTGGCGGCAGCATGGCTGATTGACTCTGCTGGTTGGAAAGGTAAAGAAGCGAGCGGGGTCGAGGTTCATCCAAAACAGGCTTTAGTGTTGACCAATAGAGCCAAGTGTGAAGTAGGGGTAATTTTGGCCTTCGCGGAATCTATTCAACGGGATATTAAGCAGCGTTTTGGTGTGCCGCTGGAGATTGAACCGCAGTTGTTGGGGGGGGGAGTGCTTGCGCGCTAAAGTGCGTGTACCCATTAAGTGAGGCGTCTGTTTTAGCCGCTGGTAATTATCGATTTTTATCATGCAAACCAATGGAAATGGTGTATCATCGCGGGTTTCGTATTATTTCATTAGAAAAGTTAAAAATAAGAACATTGGTTTAAAACGATTGTATAAAAAGGGTGTTATGAGACGAACCCTTAGCGTAGCATCTTAAAGCTGGTGACTTTGTCGCCAATTTGTGTGGCTTCGACGCAGTAATGTTGGCGCGGCCGCAAATAATGGTGCCATTATAATGGGGCTCAGTTATCGCTAGGTTCATCAAAATACACCTATTGTGCCGGCGCCGGTATCAAGGATAGCCCATTTGTTTGCGTCAGATTGACCGAAAGGTGACGAGAGTGATTAGAGTATTGGTAGCGGATGATCATGACCTTGTACGCATGGGCATTGTGCGCATGCTTGAGGACGTGGAAGATATTGAGGTAATTGGCGAAGCTAGATCTGGCGAAGAGGCGATTGAGATGGCGCGCAGCTTGCCGGTCAACTTGATTTTGATGGATGTCAAAATGCCTGGCGTTGGTGGTTTGGAGGCCACTCGAAAAATTCTCACACGCGACAATACTATTCGTGTGATTGCTGTTTCGGCAATGTCAGAAGATTTGTTTCCCGAGCGTTTAATGAAGCTCGGTGCATCGGGTTATATCACTAAGGATGCGGATTTCAAGGAAATGGTTTATGCAATTCGCCGTGTGATGGACGGCAATATGTACATGAGCAGTGCCGTTGCTCAACAATTAGCGTTGCGCAACTTTGACGGCACAAAGCAAGATAGTTCGCCATTTAAGTTGCTCTCTGAGCGCGAATTACAAACAGCGATGATGATTGCTACGGGCACCAAGGTAAGTACTATCGCCGATTCGTTGTGTGTGAGCCCCAAAACGGTAAACAGCTATCGCTATCGAATATTTGAAAAACTTAATATTAGTAACGATGTTGAGTTGACGATCCTCGCCGTAAAACATAAAGTTCTGGACGTTGAAACGCTCGACTAGTTTAAACTCTCAATGAGTTGAAACTTTCGATAAGTAGCTCTCGATTAATTAAAGCTATAGATTAGTCGCATCTATAGTTCGGTATATTGAAGAACTAGTTGCGTTTTTCGGCCCGATTCTTTTCCCATCTGCGCCCGTTCAATGGGCTTCGTTATAAATTTTATGTGCGTGAAGCCAGATAAGCCCGACAAGTTTGATTACACCTCTTTCTTAAAAAATTTGACCCGCCAACCTGGGGTGTATCAAATGTACGACGCGGATGGCGCTGTGCTTTATGTCGGTAAAGCAAAGAATTTAAAAAACCGTGTCAGCAGTTATTTTCGCAACACCGGGCTTACAGTTAAAACGCAAGCATTGGTAAAACGCATTGCGAGCGTAGAAGTCACGGTCACACCGAGTGAGGCCGACGCGTTGGTGTTGGAGCAGAATCTAATTAAGTCCCAGCGCCCACCGTATAACATATTAATGCGTGATGATAAATCTTATCCGTATATCCTGTTAACTGATGGTGAAAGCTACCCGCGTTTGACTTTTCACCGGGGGGCAAAGAAAAAGAAAGGGCACTACTTCGGACCGTTTCCGAACGCGAGTGCAGTGCGGGAAAGTTTGCAATTTTTGCAAAAAACTTTTCAAGTTCGCCAGTGCGAAGATAGCGTTTTTCGCAACCGCTCCAGACCTTGCTTGCAATATCAAATTGGTCGTTGCACCGGACCCTGTGTAAAGGCAATTTCAGAAGCGGTCTACGCTCGCGATGTTCACTTCACCGAAATGTTTTTGCAGGGTCAAAACGATTCGCTGCAACGAGAGTTACTCAAAGAAATGGAGGTGGCTTCACAGGAACTCGATTTCGAACGAGCTGCTGAATATCGTGACCGCATAAGTGCTCTTCGCAAAATCCAAACTCAAAATGCGGTTGAAAGTGGCAATAGTAATATTGATGTAGTCGCCTGCGCGTTGGAAAAAAGCGAAATCTGCGTACACGTTTTGTTTGTTCGCCACGGCAGAATTTTAGGCAGTAAAAGTTATTTTCCGAAGAATAAATTAGGCGCTGCGGAAGGCGAAATTATTTCACAATTTTTAGCGCAAATTTATTTGGGAGTACGTGCTTTTGATGTGCCTGCGGAAGCTGTCGTTAGCCACGCTTTTGAAGACGCTGATGCGATTCAGATGGCTGTGAAAACGCAGACTGGGCGCCATATCGAAATTTCTGAAAGCGTGCGAACACATCGTTCGCGTTGGTTATCTATCGCCATCCAGGCAGCGCAACAAAATTTAAAAGGCCGTTTGGGCAGCCAAAAAGCAATAGGGAAAAAATTTGAAGCATTGCAAGAGCGCCTAAGTCTCGATGAAGTGCCTGAACGCATTGAATGCTTTGATATCAGCCATAGCAGTGGCGAAGACACCAAAGCATCTTGCGTGGTATTCGGTAGGGAGGGGCCGATCAAATCTGATTATCGCCAGTTTAATATTGATGGCGTTAAAGCGGGTGATGACTACGCGGCGATGGAACAGGCATTGACCCGACGTTACAGTCGCCTGCAGAAAGAGGAGGCAAAGTTGCCCGATTTAATTTTAATTGATGGTGGCTTGGGCCAGTTAAATGTGGCAAAAGGTGTCTTGGCGGAACTGGGTGTCAGTCATATTCCGCTGCTAGGAGTAGCAAAAGGTAGTACGCGCAAAGCGGGGTTTGAAACTCTCATAGGGCCAGATGGTAACGAATTTGTCGTATCGTCTGATGAACTTGCGCTACATTTAATTCAACAAGTGCGTGATGAGGCTCATCGCTTTGCCATTACCGGCCATAAGCAAGCACGGGATAAACGTCGACGTCGTTCGACCTTGGAAGACATACCTGGCGTCGGATCCAAGCGTCGCCGTGAACTTATACGCCATTTTGGTGGCTTACAAGAATTGCAGTGTGCTAGCGTCGAAGAAATTGCCAAAGTCCAAGGGATTAGTAAAAAACTGGCTGATGAGGTTTACAGCGTTCTGCATTCTGATTAAGGTGCGCCGTTTTCTTCTATTAACGCTAGTTTGAATTATAGTGGCTTAGCAGCGGTGATTTAAAATGCCGGCTAAGCTGCAGCAGAGCTAAAAACAGAGTTGCAAATACAGAGTTGCAAAAACAAAGTGGCATGCGCTAAGCCCTTTGTCTGAGAGGTGCAATGTTTAACTTAGCCAACCAACTTACCTGGTTCCGAATAATTTTAATCCCTCTATTGGTGGTGGTTTTTTATCTGCCGTATTGGTGGCACTTTCCTCTTGCCGGAGCGCTTTTTAGCATTGCCGGGCTAACGGACTGGGCCGATGGTTACATCGCACGTAAATACGGTATGAGTACGCGATTTGGTGCATTTTTGGACCCGGTTGCAGACAAATTGATGGTGGCTGTTGCGCTTACTCTCTTGATTGAGCTGCACGCTAACATATGGTTTACGCTGCCTGCAGCAGTAATAATATGTCGCGAAATCGTTATTTCTGCTCTGCGCGAGTGGATGGCTGAGTTAGGTAATCGCGCAACAGTAGCTGTGTCGATGATAGGAAAGGTTAAAACTACTCTTCAAATTACGGCGATTATTATACTACTGACCTTCGATCCCGTTCGTTTCGCCTGGATGAAAACCTTGGGCCTTGTGACTCTATATGGTGCAGCTGTGTTGACTTTGTGGTCGATGGTGGTCTATTTGCGAGCAGCTTGGCCAAGTTTTAGACAAAGTGCTGACGAATCTTAAACCTGAGATGTTGCTTTGTTCAGGCTGTTCCTTCCTTTTTGAATAAATATTATCCAGTCATAGGACGACCTATTTAACATTTTGGCATATTATTTTGTGCTTAATGGGCCTAAATTTCCCCTAGGACTTGCAATTCTGCCCAGCGGCATTAAATTTGCAACCCCAATTTGACGTAATCAAATTGAAGTAAAAGAAAATTGAGAGAGATAAGCAAGGGAAAAAGACCATGAAGAAACTAAAGACCATTAAGAAACTGCTGTTTGCATCCCTATTTTTATTCGCCAGTTCGGTGTATGGCGCTGTTATCGATTTTGAAGAGCTTTCCTACCGGCAATCAGTTGCTTATGATTTGTACGAAGATCAGGGCATCATTTTGGATTCGTCAACCGAATGGAAGATCTTTAACAGCCCGGGGCGCAGAAAAACCCTGCTCAACAAGACTCGCTTTGGTGGAGATTTGGCCGCTTCTTTCACTCGCATGATGAGCAGTGTAAAGATAGTTCTCGGCGATTGGGTCCGAGATAAGGACAAAGCATTACTTGAAGCTTATGACAGCAACGGTGAGTTGTTAGCTTCGGACTTTGGTAAGAACAAAAGAGGCTTTTTCTCGCTTTCGGTGTCGGCAATGAACATTGCCTCGTTTCGAGTATTTACCAAGGGCGCAGTGGTTTATGACAAAATCGCTTTTAAGCATCAAGCTTATGTGGCCCCGGCTCCTGTGGCGGAGCCCCCGGTTTTAGCACTTATATTACTCGGTGTACTCGGGCTAGCTGCTACTCGTCGCCGGCAACTGCTGGGTCGTTAGCCTCTGCTAAACAGCCTTTAATAGTCGCGCTACTAGTATCGCCGTGACTTTGTTTTTGTAAGCCGAGTAGGGCTCTCTACGGGTCCTTCCTCAGAGCATTGCTTACATGTTGTTTTGGAGAGTACGATTTTGTCGACCTCCGACCCGTCCTCACGACCTGCGATAAAGAAAAAGTGCTCGCCTTGTGGCAGGGTAATTTTTTCTGTCGCTTGCACCCACGTCCACAAACCGTCTCGGTCTGCAGAAGGTCCTATGCGTTTTATTGCAGGTAGTACGTGTTTATTTGGTACCGCAGCTGTCCCAATATGAACGTCACCACTATCCGTATCGGGCGCATTAACCTCTAAACCGCTAGCGGTGCCCGCTTGGTTGTGCCCCCTTAGTAGACGCAGATAGACATGGTATTCCCCCCCAGAGGAATAAAGCCGCCAAAAGATTTTTGGTGATTGCGCACCATTTGGCCAATGCGCTAATGGGTGCGGAATTGCGTCGAAATTACTGTAGAGCATATCGGGCAGCAACTCGATGTAACGTTTTCCACTGGCGTTTTCTGCATGGCTTGGGTCTGGGTCACATTTGAAAACGGCAAAGATCTCATCCGCGTTTAAACCCTTGTCTCCCAGTTTTCCGGTCCCTTTGGGCGAATCCCAGTGTGCCGCAAACTTTGGTCTGTATTCTTTTCGATCGCCGACATGTTCAAAGGTGTTTTTGATATCGAGCAGCTCTTGTCTGGCTAGATCACAGGCTTGGGAAAATACTGGAAGGTCGCTTGCTTGATTGTCTTCGGTATTGACCATCCACCAACGCTTGCCGTCGTAAGAATCGCTGCCATATAACTGCGTGGCAAAGTGCTCTGCCTCCATCACGATTTGGCCGTTTTGCTCCTCGAAAAAATATTTTTCTAAGCGCTGTTTGTCGTCCATCCCGCCAAATAGCGCTGCAAACGTGTTGTTGGCATTTTCTTGTTTTGTTACCGTGCTACAGTGGGTAGTCACCAATATCAAACAGATAATGAATAAAATTCGATAAAACATAAACAATTTGGCTTAATTCAAGGAAAGGGCAGCAGGTTAGCGAACATATCCTATTTTGCAAGCACAACAGTCCAGGCTAGGCAACCGAAATCACTTCAGTTACAATGCCTGCCCTTCGCCAATAGGGCGATAGAATGGACAGAATTACCAGTTTATGGCGCGGTGGCAGAGTGGTTATGCAGCGGACTGCAACTCCGTGTACGCCGGTTCGATTCCGACCCGCGCCTCCATTAAAAAAGGTCAGCTAAAGCTGGCCTTTTTTAATGGCTGTGTGGTTTGGTTGGAGAACCGGTGCCCGGTTCGAGCGATTGAGCAGCAATCACCTGCGAGCGAAGCGAAGCCCGTTAGGGTCAAATGGCCGTTGGTGGCCATTTGATACTTCCGACCCGCGCCTCCATTAAAAAAGGTCAGCTAAAGCTGGCCTTTTTTAATGGCTGTGTTTTCGGTTGAGACTCGGCGTCTCGGTTCGAGCGATTGCAAAGCAATCTGCTGTGAGCGGAGTGCGAAAACCCAGGAAAGAAATCTGGAAAGCGAAGGCGCGATTAGGTCATTGCCTCAAAAAGTCGTATAAGTTACGCTGCTCGATGTGCTGGAAACTTAGATTTATTGATTATTGTGGGGTTTTAACGATGTATAAAATAGTCAGCATGTTAGTGATATTGTGGCTGCCGTTGATTGGTCATTCCACCGTTATTACTTTTGACGGATTAGAGCCTGGTCCATATTTAGGACACACTCAGGAAGGGTTTACTATAACTCCTCTTGGAAATCTGAAGGTCCAAACCGGAAACTTCCCAATAGAATACAGTATTCTGCGGGCGCTTGATTCGAGCCTTGATGTCATTGATTTGCATATTATGGGCGACAGCAATTTCTTTTTTAATAGCGTCGATTTAGGGGTTACTGAAACAACAATTTACTTTATGCACGGCTTCTTAAATGGAGAGGGTGTTTATTCTCTTGTCGATAGATTTGAGTGTTCTCAATTTGGGTTTTGTGGCCCAGAGACAGTTATCAACCCATATGCTAATGTTGAAGTCGACGCGGTATCGTTTGGTTTTTTTGTCTATGACCCCGTTTACCGGACAATCGATAATATAGTATTGCAGCCTTTAGCTAAGTCAGTCGTTGCGGTTTCTGAGCCTAGCACTGTTTATTTATTTGTATTAGGAGCTATGTATCTAGTTTATCGCGCAAGGAGGCTCGGCGTTGTAAATCGCTAATTAAAAGTCACGCTAGCTAGCGCTTGCTTTTCTACTTTTCTTTATCGTTTTCTTCATATCAATGTCGCGCTTTATAGCTAGAGATAAATGCGGTCTATTTTATTAACAGTAGAAAGTAAGAAAAATAAATATAACAACGGCCATAATCAGCAGTAGTAAAAGCTAATTATTGTGTTCGGCTGATAATAATTTGCTTGGTAATGAGTAGTAACTGGATATGGAGTTTAATTAGTAGCTGAGAAAAATTCCCACCTTTTTGCAAATATCTCTAATAAAAGCAACCAGTAAAGACAAATAAAAACATATTCTAACAAATCGGAACAAATTATTTAATTGACAAAGTATTTGTCGGTTAGACAGTGTGTTAGTCTAGGATAGAAGCAGTTTTACAATTGTACGCACTTCAAACAACTGATTGCTCAATCGATAAACACAACAAAAACTTTATTCATTGATTCTACCTTGTAGGGAGGAAGAAATGCTTTTACGTGTCCGCAACCTATTAATATCGATATTAATACTTAGTATTTCCAATATTACTTTTGCGCAAGAACCTGATTCTGCGCAAGAACTGAAAGACTATGCGGAAGCCTGTATGGATGCTATTGGAGTTGATTATATTCCTGGCTTTACTTGCCGCCCAACAGAAAATTACGATCAACTGTCATTTGATGTGCAAGACCCATCGCAGTTTTTTATTGGTCAGTTTGTTGAGCGAAATACATTTGGTCGTGTTTTTTTGGAAAACCCCGATGTGGATGCTGTCTTTCTTTGTCGCGGTATGACGGAAGATTATAATTACGCGCAGCAGGTGGGTTTTATTTTACAAAATAAAATAAACGGGCAAACCTGCTTTTTCGATGGCGCTACACAATATATTAAGGCGGAAGAAGACAACTTAGTTCCGGCAGATTTGCCTTGGATGTTTAACAATTATAATTCGACTTGGTATTGGAATTATGTGAATGAAAATGGTTGGCGTGGTGATTCGGAATTGCATGCTGAAGCTGACCCCTGTTGGAAATGCCACGCTAACGACCCTATTGTCGTCTCACCTGCGATAATGCTTGAAATGAATTTTGTTGGTTTAAACTATAACGGTCGCAAACTTTTTGGTGGCTACAAGGTGGTTGAAGACGATAAAGTTGGAAGTTTTTATTACGATTGGGAAAGCAAAATCAATCAAGCTATTGCTGACAATACCAACACTTGCTCAAGCGGTTGCCATGCGCTTGCATTTACGGACTATAACTTTTTTACTATTTGGAGTCCTGCGCAAGAAAATGGCTCTATTCCGGTTGTGGTTGAAACCATGCTGCCAATTATGAGTAACCTTCAGCCGGGAGAAACACAATCATGGTATCCGTGGAACCCGTGGGATAAATTTGAATTGAATGACGAGTACGTCATTTTAGGTTTTGAGAATTTCCTTTACGCGCTCAATGCAGACGCTGGGTCAGTTGGTACGCAATATGGCAGTCCCTCATTTGCAGATGGTTGGACTTTTGATCGAGACCCTCGAATTGATGCTAGTTTCGAAGAGTGGTTTAAAATTAAAAATGTTGAAAATGGCAATAGCACTTATCTGCAAACTCATAACAGTGCTTACGCTCGTACTTGGCGCTTTGAGCTCATTTATGAATATGCTAATTATAACGTTTACCGCTTGAGAAATGGCGCTAATCAAGAGCAGTTTTTGACCTTAGAGTGGGATGGAACATTAACTTTTACTAATCGTCCTTATGAAGACCAGAGTACTTGGTGGTATGTGTTTAAACGGAATTAAGCGATAGATTTATCGGGGTTGGGCAACGTTCAGCCCCTTAATTGCTTTAATAAAACGCTAAGTATTTTTTTTGGTCCATCGCACCTCGCTTCTGAACTTCAGAGTCGCTCCAAAAATGTTTTGAGGTCGCCAAACGCGAACTCTTTTCGAAATAATATTCACTCATATTACCTTAAGCTCGCAGGAGTCCGTCTGCTCTCATGCGTCTATTTACTCTGGTGCCATTATATTAGCGGTGAACTTTTGTACATTCTGCGTAGATGAATATCGCTTAAGTGTGACGTAATTCGCCTTAAAAGACTAATTGTGTATAGATGTTCGACATTATATTCTTTTTAGAAATATAAGGGTGGCGTTTAAAAACGTATTTGTCCAAAAAATAGTCATAAGAAACGTGACATGGTTCTCATTTGGTTCTATTATGTTTCCCAAAGTAACGAGAAGTTTACTTTTCTAAACTTGAGCTAGCTTGAATTAGATAATTGCGAAACACCCAACCTGATGGAGGACAAAATGAACTTGTTTCGTCGTGGAAAAAAAACTGTAAATCCTATGGATGACTTGGTCGAAAATTTATGTAACGGTGCCAAACTGTACCGTAAAGTTGCATTCTGCTCGCGCGATGAATTAATTCGTGAGTTGTTATTGAGCCTTGCCGACTATCGCGAATCGATATTGGCGCAAATCCGCCCTTATGCCAGTATTCATGAAATGTCTTGGGCGACTAAGCAACACCAAGAAACGAAACAAAATCAAAAAGTTTACTCCATGTTGGAAGAACTCGAAGACGATCAAGATTTGTTTATTGTGAAACAAATAGAGGCCGAAACGCTAACAGCGTTTGGTCTAGCGCAAAATGGGGTAGAAAATAATTTGGTGAAATATTTACTCCAAGATCTAGCTAAGAAATTTGAAGTGCAGCTAGATCATTTAACTTTGTTACCCGGCACTAACGAAACCGGCGAAAAAGTAGCGTAGTAATTAAAGCTGCATAAAACTCAAATTAATATAATTTTTCTCGATCTTCTAAGCTTGGCTTTTCATAGTTGCTAGACGCTGTGGAAAGCTTTTTTTATTTTTCTTCTTTACTCAGTTTGTATTGTGTTTGCGCGTTAAAACCGTGGTCAAACAAACGGTTTTGAATACTGTGCATCATTGACCGAGTATGAATTGGGCCTATTACCACTCGATACCAAATCGAGCCGTTAGAGCTCGTTGCTTTCACAACTTCAGCTTTGAGGTCCAGATCCTGTAATTTAGTGCGGTCGCTCTCCGCCGATTCACGTAAACGATAAGCCGCGACCTGGATGTAATAAATGCGTTTTTGGTCGTTTTTAGGGGCGTAATTATTTTTTTCCGGGTAGAGGTCTATCGGTACTTCGGCATTTTCAAAATCGGTAAAAAATCCGTAGTGAATTTTACTGGGCTGGGTTTCTTCATCAGATTCTGTCTCATGAACCTCTGCCGCTGCGGGTTGGCACGTAGGTGGTTCGGGTATTTCGGGTTCAGGGCATTTTGGTGTTTCCGTAACCGCAATATTGGTCTCGCAGGTAGTGCAAATTTCACATTCTGGGCATGCCGTCCTTAGAGATATTAGCCCGTATGTTGCAGCGCAGCCGAGTGCAAAACCTGCGATTGGAGCTGCAAACGGAAATGTGAATGTTTTTGATGAATTACGATTTTTGGGCTTTTTAGCGAAATCTTGCGTCATTAGTATTCGTATTTTTACTTCTTGGCTATTATCCTAGCAGTTTTTTCAACATGGTTTGGTTTTAATGCGATTATGTGTTCTTAATCTGTCATCAAGTCGCAACTGCTCGATTCTCTTGCGCCTGATAGCCAGATCCCTCGTTTTGCGCTGGTTTCGACGCTTTTTTTTCTGCCTATGTATGGACAAATCGCAAATTAAGCCACTAGGATGCGCGATTGTATCTTCTTTTGGGGTGCTTATGGTAAACCCCTTGGTTTACGCGTCGGAAAACTTGAGAGAAACTCAGTGGGAGCTAGGTATTGGTTTTGGTTCGCAATACCTCGCCGACTATCGTGGGTCTGCTCAGTATCAAGCGATTGCATTGCCATTTCCGTTTGTCAAATTTACGACCCGCTATTTTGAAGTGGATCGTGATGAGTTAAAGAGTGAAATTGTAGCTACCGAACGCTGGGCATTGAACTTATCGGCTGATGCGTCGATTACCATTAACGCCGATGACAATCCTCTGCGCGAAGGCATGCCCGAGCTCCATCCTTATTTTGAACTAGGTCCGTCGTTTGATATTAACTTAAGTGGTGATTCATTTTCTGAGGGGTGGTCATTGCGCTTACCGTTGCGTGCTGTGACAGCTGTGGATCTAAGTAAACAAAGCTTTGAATCGGCCGGTTTTTTATTTAACCCCAAGCTAACACATCAAAGTTATTTAAATAATAGCTGGCAGCTTAAAACAGACGTTGGTTTTTTATTTGGCGATAAAAGCTATCACGATTACTTTTATTCGGTTGAACAACAATATGTTTTGCAAGATCGGCCTTATTTTGCTGCCAAGAAGGGTTACAGCGGGTTATATTTGAAAGGATCATTGAAGCGTCGTGTCGAGGACTGGTGGCTGCGCGCTTATTTGCGAGCTGATTTGTTAGATGGAGCGGCTTTTGAGGCAAGCCCACTTGTGGAAACGGAATACTATTTTACACTGGGCATTGGCGTTGCCAAAGCATTTGCGAAACGATAGCGTCGTGCAGCTTAGGCGTTTATACAATTCTGGCTTTTTGCATCTCTGGTTTTTTTTGCAATAAGTGGGTTTAGCAATTACGGCTTTAGCAATCCGAACTCCAAGGTGCAGTACTCAGCAAATGCGGCAAAGGTTCAGCTGGAAAATAGTGCTCTTGTAAAAAACGGATAAACTTTAACGTTTTGAACGCATCAAACCATTCGTGGGTTCTTTTATTGCAATCACTTGGGTTTATAGCTTGTTTTCTTAAATGTGAAAATAGGGACTCAATGTTTAAGTAATTTAACGCATCTTGAGTTGAGCCCCTCAAATCAGTGCGATGCAGAATTTCTTGTTCACTTAGTGGTGGTATTTCAGAAATATGAGAAAATATTTGTGGTATAAAGTCCAGCCATTCTTTTAAGCATGCAAAACAATTACTTGAATAATAACAATAGTCTTTACCCGTTTGGCTCAGCTCAATTATTTTTTTTACCGCAGGTCCGGTTCCAAAAGGTGCTCGATTGGAAAGGCGTGACTCGATAGATACTGTTACCTTGCTGTTCTGAAAAACGGGTGCCAGTTTGGCAAGTTTATTGAGCAGATAAAAATCCTCCCCGCCTGCACGTCTGGGAAAGCCACGGGCTTGACAATAGTGATTTAAATTAATAACGAAGGTACTGCCGATTGTTGGGTAAGCGTAGGGGGAGCCGGCCCACCTGAGTCCGGCGACATAGTAATTGAGTGCTTGTTCATAAAGTATAGTTGCCTCGTGAACAGAGCGATCAGCACTTTGTTGCATGTGCTTGTACGCAAAAATAACAGCACTATTTTTTTCGGATAGTGCGTTTAATTCGTCTGAAAAATAGTTGCTAGGAATATGCGTATCGGCGTCAGTGCTGTAGGCCCATTCGCTGCAAATTTTGTTTTCGTGGAGTAAACAAGCGGCAATGTCAGCGCCAATTTTTCGGGCTAGGCCGACGCCTTGTTTGTGGGGTAACGAAGGACCATCACGTGATCGGTCTACGCTTAGTAAATGGAAATTTCTTACTTGTCTTAGAGAAATATAATGATTCTGCCAGTTTTTTTTCCCGAAAGCTTCTATCCAGTCGAGAGTATGAATATTTGAATCTGGAATTTTTTTGTTGTCTGGATGATTTACGACAACAATGGCAAGAATATGCTTGTCTATCGTTTCGCTGAGCTTACATAGACGTACCAAAAATTCCGGTGATTCGTCGTAACACGGGATAGAAATAGTTCGCTCGCTGTTTATTTGTGGAAAATTATTTAAAAGCGTTGTTTCTGTTTCGGCGTAGGTGTCCAAATAGCGCGCAATTTGTTTTGACTGAGCTTTTTTGCGCACTAGGGCACCTCTCAATAATGTTAATGTAAAGCAGCTTTAATCGGTAAACTACTCAATGTCTCTGCCTCATACTCTAGAATTTCCTTAAGACGCGGTTCGACTATGGATCTAGGAAAATATTTTAACGCGAGCGACAAAAATAAATTTTCATGTCTTGCCTCTGATTCTGTTATGGCGGTATAAAACTTTTTTAGATCGCCTGCAGGTAAGGCGTTTGCGACTAAGCCAAACCGCTCACAGCCGCGCGCTTCAATTACGCCGCCGACGATAAGTCGATCGAGAAAATAGTCATCGCTTTCTTTGCGCAGAATCTTACGCATAGAGTTGACGTAGTGATCTTTCGTATCGGCGCCGAGTTGTAAACCGCGTTTGTGGATAAATTCGATAACTTGCCGAAAGTGTGTCATTTCTTCGATTGCTAAGTCGACCATCGCATCAACCAGATCTTTGCGGTCTGGGTAATGGGATAGCATGGAGATCGCCATACCCGAGGCTTTTTTTTCTGCCGCTGCGTGGTCGATTAAAAATGTATCGAAATCGGCTAATACCGCGTCAACCCAGGCATCTGGGGAATTGATCAGTAGCTTTAACATTTATTGTGTCTTAATAAATAAACTGGGCATTATGCTAAAAATTGGTGTTGGGTGCTAACCTGTTGCCGCCTTTATGCAACGTTTACCATCAAAATAAGCAATTTTTGTCATTCTCGCATTTTGCGTGAAATTACGGAATCGAGGATAATGGCCAGCGTTTCAAATTGGACTCGCAAGGTAAACAAATGATTATCAAACCAAAAGTTCGTGGTTTTATTTGTATCAATGCACATCCGGTTGGATGTGCGAAAAATGTCGAAAATCAAATCGGCTACGTGAAGGCACAAAACCAAGTTGAAGGTGGACCCAAGAATGTTCTCGTAATCGGTTCTTCGACCGGTTATGGGTTGGCTTCACGTATTGTGTCCGCTTTTGGTTCTGGAGCGAATACTGTAGGGATTTTCTTCGAAAAGCCCGCTTCAGAGAAAAAAACAGGCTCTGCCGGTTTCTACAATGCAGCGGCTTTTGATCGATTGGCCCGGGCGAGTGGTCTAGAGTCTTGGAGTATTAACGGCGATGCTTTTTCAGATGAGTGTAAAGCCCAGGCAATAGATTTGGTAAAAGAAAAGCTCGGCAAAGTTGATTTAGTGGTTTATAGCTTGGCCGCCCCGCGCCGCAAGGACCCGAAAACTGGTGAGTCGTACAATTCCGTATTAAAACCTGTCGCGCAGTCTTATACGGCAAAAAATCTGAATACTGACACCTTAAAAATAGGTGAATTGACCTTGGACCCGGCGTCAGAGGAAGAAATCGAAGCCACGGTGAAAGTTATGGGCGGCGAAGATTGGGAAATGTGGCTTGACGCTCTCGCTAAAGCAGATGTTCTCGAACAAGGGTGTCAAACTGTGGCATACACATACCTGGGCGAAAAATTGACTTGGCCTATATACGGTAAAGCGACGATCGGGAAAGCAAAAGAAGATTTAGATCGCGCTGCAAGCGCTCTGACGCAAAAATTATCTAGCATAGGCGGCAAAGCTCATGTGGCAGTGCTCAAAGCGCTGGTCACCCAAGCAAGCTCAGCCATTCCGATTATGCCTCTATACATTTCCCTGCTCTATCGCGTAATGAAAGATGAAGGAACGCATGAAGGCTGTATCGAGCAAATCTATCGTTTGTTTACTGAAGGGCTCTATTCCGATACACCGCGCTTAGACGAAGTTCAACGTTTGCGCATGGATAATTTGGAGTTGCGTCCTGAAACACAAGCCAAAATAGAAGCGCTTTGGCCACAAGTCACAGAAGAAAATTTACTCGAATTAACCGATTTTAAAGGCTATAACGAGGCTTTTTTGCAGTTGTTCGGCTTTGAGTATGCGGGCGTAGATTATGAAGATGATGTGTCCCCGCTGGTTGAAGCTGATTTTCGATAAGACGCATCTCGCGAGCCTATGTTACGTAAGCCTATGTTAATTGGCGCAAGAGGCATCCGTGGGTAGGCCTGAATTTTCTTCGCGAATGTTACTACCGCGCTATTGGGCCACTTGGTTGGGTTTTGGCTTATGGTGGTTGATGGTTCAGCTCCCGGTCGCTGCACAGATGAAGCTCGGTACGTGGCTTGGCATGGGTATGAAGGCCGTTGCGAAGCGTCGTATCGCTATTATTGATCGTAACTTGGCACTGTGTTTTCCCGCATTATCGGATAAGGAACGGCTTGTTTTGCGGCAGACCAATATGGATGCGATGGGTAAGGGTTTTATGGAGATTGGAATGGCATGGTTTATGTCGCACCGCCGCATGCGCCGCACTTATAGCGTAGAGGGCCTTGAGCACTTGGAAAAAGCTCGCGAGCAGGGAATAGGAGTTTTATTGATGGGTATGCACTTTACGACGATAGACTATGGTGCGGCTGTTATCAGCATGAATCACTCGATCGATGGAAGTTATCGACCCCATAAAAACCCGGTCTACGACTATATACAGCGCAAAGGCCGCGAGCGACATAACGACCAGGGCATCGTGATTGCACGTGGCGATTTGCGGACAATGATTAAGCGCCTTCGCCAAGGGCGAGCAGTTTGGTATGCGCCGGATCAGGACTACGGGCCTCAACACAGTGTTTTTGTTCCCTTTTTTGGCGTAGACGCGGCGACTATCACTGCGACCTCTCGCCTGGCTAAAATGGGACGAGCCCTTGTGATACCGTTTACTCATCACCGGATTAGTGACTCAGGGCGTTATCAAGTGAAAGTCTACCCGCCGTTAAGCGAATTTCCGGGCGAAAACGAGGAGGCTGATGCACGTCGAATTAACGCGTTTGTCGAAGCGTGTATTAACGAATGTCCAAGCCAGTATTTGTGGGCTCATCGCCGCTTTAAGACACGTCCGGAAGGGCAGCCAGATCTGTACCGCTCCGTCGGAATTGCGGCTGGCAAACGAGATTGAGCGCACAGGGCAGGTGCTTGTACGGAGGTAATCGCATCAGTAATATGTCCCCCCTTTTTGAAAAGAAACTTTAATTGTTGGAGACACACATGTTGCACGGCAGTATGGTGGCCTTAGTTACTCCGATGTCGGGTGAGGGTGAGATCGACTGGGATTCACTTGAAAGCTTGATAGACTGGCACCTTGAACAAGGCACGCATGCTATTGTAGCAGTTGGAACCACGGGCGAATCTGCAACCTTAAACATTCAAGAACACGTTGATGTTATTAGGTTTGTTGTTAAACAGGTTGCCGGACGCATTCCCGTCGTTGCAGGTACAGGGGCGAATTCTATTCACGAGGCGATGGAGCTGACCCAGGGTGCCAAAGATGCCAATGCCGACGCGTGTTTGCTGGTCACACCCTACTACAACAAGCCAACACAGGAAGGTCTCTATTTGCATCACCGCTATATCGCCGAGCGAGTTGCGATTCCACAAATTTTATACAACGTGCCAGGCCGCACTGCGGTGGATATGCAAGCTGATACTGTTGCGCGTCTCGCTGGAGTTGACAATATTATCGGTATTAAAGATGCCACTGCGGACATGGATCGTTTAAAAGAAATGCAAAGCAAAATTGATCAGGAGTTTCTTTATTTCTCCGGTGACGATGAGACGGCTCTTCAATTTATGCAGCTTGGTGGGCACGGTGAAATTTCAGTGACAGCCAATATCGCGCCTAAGCTTGTTGCGGATATGTGCGAGTTTATTGCTAACGGTGATCTGCCATCGGCGCAACAAATTGATGAGCGTTTGGCGCCGTTGAACCGGGTGCTGTTTTTGGAATCCAACCCGATACCGGTTAAGTGGGCTCTTGCTCAGATGGGCAGGGTTCAACAATCAATACGCTTACCGCTGACAGATCTTTCCGAGCCTTTTCAGGCGCAGGTTCTTGTTGCTCTTGAGCAGGTCGGCGCAATTTAGGTATTTGAGGTGCGAGTTAGGGGTGTAAGTCTTGGAGCTTCACCTATCGCAGTTTTTGCTATGAAAGCTCTTTATTAACAAATTCTATAGGCAATAAATGTTGGTAAAAAACATCCCGTTTAAGCAAATAGCTTGGCTCGCTTTGCTGGCCTTTGTTCTCAATAGTTGTGGAATCTATAAAAGCCGAAAGCGCGAGTTTCAGCAGACTGGCTCGATTGAGCCTATGAACATTCCCGCTGGTATGGATAGTGCGCCTTTAGAACCACTTTATTCCATCCCTGAGATAATGCAGCGCGAGGACGCGTTCGAGATGGGGCGTAGCAACGATAACTTGCGCCCCGAGCCGATGAGTCAAGAAGCTAAAATCGCGATGGTAAAAATTCAAACCGTAGGAGGGCGGCGCTGGATTATGCTCGATGCGCCGACTAGTCAGGTTTGGCCCCTTGTTCAAAGCTTTCTGCTGACAAACAATATGGGTGTGGTCAATGCCAAACCATCAATGGGCTTAATTGAAACCGACTGGCTAATCTTCAAAGATGATGAAGACACTTATCACCGCTACCGTTTGATGATTGAAAAGGGTGTGCGAACAGATACTACTGAAGTGCATGTTTTGCAGGATATGCAACCGAAGGGCGAAATTGCGAAAGAAAAGCCTTGGCCAGAAAAATCCTCAGCTGAAGATCGTGAAAAGTGGATGGTGGAGCAGCTTTCACAAAACCTTGCTCGTGACATTGGCAACCGCGCTGCATCGCTGTTGGGACAAGCCGTTGGTGGTGAAGACAAGGTTAAGCTGAGCTACTCTTCTGGCGAACCTACGCTGACAATACGCTTAGATCGTAAGCGTGCGCAGGCCTCTCTCAGTCACGCGTTAAACAAGGAGGGTTTCGTCAGTCGTGATAATCGATCGCGAGAAGGTATTTACTACATCGCATACACCGACCCTAAAAAGAAATCGTCGTGGTTTGGAGGCTGGACTAAAAAAAATGCCGGATCTAAGGCCGTTGCTGACGCCAAGCTAGATGAAGTATTAGCGAATATGTCCGTTGCCGACGAGGTTGCACCATTGTTTGCGCAGTTCGAAGGGTTCTCCACTGGGTCCGACTTAAAAGCAGGTGGCTATTTGTTGGTTATGCAGCGTATTGAAGAGGAGGAAGTTCTGCGTATTCGCTCTCCTCGTGGTGAGTTGCTAGAGGTGGAAGATGCCAAAAAGCTGCTTATGGCGATAAAGCGCAATCTGATCTAAGGCAAAAGTTTTGACTTATTTAAGCCCGAAATGCGCCCACTTTGCACGTTTAAACGCCACTTAGAGCGATTTTTGTCCGAAAAACTGTCAACATTCTACTGCACTGCTAAGCTTTTATATAAAGGCTAAGGGCGTTGACGCGGCTTTTTGCTGTGCCCTTGTAATGTCAATTAGGAAGCCAGTGTGGCTGAGAGTAGTGTAGGTATGTTGGGAGACAAATTCGTGGAAGAAAGGCGTCGCTACGAGCGCACGCAAGCCACCATCCGTGTCGAGTTGACACATCCGTCCATCGGCAGGATGGTAGGAACGACAAAGGATATTTCTGACGGAGGTGCGCAAGTCGCAATCGATGGGCATGTTGTTCCGCCTGTCGGTACTGTTGTAGATGTCGTGTTCAGGAAAAATGTTGGTCCAGTCAATAACGACCCGGTAGCGATGAAGGTGATGCACTCACACAAAAATCGCATTGGGCTTATGTTTATTCGCTAGTCGTGTTCTGGCCGATAACGAGTGCTTGAGTTTATCGAGTACTCGGAATCAACTTGGGGCTCATATACCAAGGAATATGGCCAATAATACGCTGACAAATTTTATATTTCACACACCGCTAATTTATTTTCTCTAATTGCGAAGGGTTCTGCATACCTCTGGCTTCTTGCTGATTCAGCTTTTGTACATCTAAAACCGCGCAAACTTTGAACTTAAAAACAAACTGATTGACTGAGTTTGCGATGCGATTGCCTTTTTAACTCTATAATGACACTTTTGCTTGGTCCGGCTTTATTGTCTCAAGCCTATTGAAATAGGTAGTCATTTGAGTAATTGAGCTTTTCAAGAGATTGAAGTAAATTTTGACGTTAAAATGATGTTTTAATTTTGTGAATCAAAACGGGGAAAATTATGCGTACATTATTTGTTTTTTTGCTTGCGGTGTTGCTTACAGCGTGTAATACGGTGGATCCTTATACGGGTGAAAAAAAGACGAGTAATACCGCGAAAGGGGCGGGAATCGGTGCTTTAGCGGGTGCTGTTATCGGTGCTGCTACCTCGAGCAAAAAAGATCGTGAAAAAGGTCTTGCGCGCGGCGCTGCGGTAGGTGCTTTAATTGGTGGTGGAGTTGGTAACTATATGGACAGACAAGAAGCAAAATTACGCCAGCGTCTTACCGGGTCTGGTGTTCAAGTTGTGCGCGAAGGGGACAATATTCGTTTAATCATGCCGGGTAATATTACGTTTGCTTCGGGGCGTTCCGAGGTTAAACCGGCGTTTTACAATACGCTTGATTCAGTGGGTTTAGTCTTAAAAGAATTTGATCAAACGATGATACAAGTAGCGGGCCACACAGATTCTACCGGCAGCCACGAAACTAACCAAACGCTCAGCGAGCAGCGTGCCGCTTCGATTAAAGGTTATCTTCAGAGTTCCGGCGTACCCGCAGGCAGAGTTCATGCCGTTGGTTTTGGAGAGCGCTACCCCATCGCTTCGAATGACAGCGATTATGGACGTCAGCAAAACAGGCGAGTTGAATTGATGCTTGAACCATTGCGTTAGTGAAAACTGTGAGAAAAAAACGGGCTTATCGAGCCCGTTTTTTTTTGCATGCACAATTCCTTTTAAACTTTGGTCCACTAGCCCGATTCAAACAATATATTACTGATAGCCAGCAAACCCACCAGATGTTTATTGACCGCCTGATAACAGATCGTTAAGCTAGGCCGCCGCGATAAATAGGCAAATTGTTATACCATTGGGAAAAACCATGAAATACCTACAGTTTTTATCATTTATTATTGTCACTATTTTGCTATCAGCTTGCTCCGCGACTGCAAACAAAGATGATGAACGAAATAAAAATCTTAACCACGGGTTCATTTCGCAACAAAATTCAGCCAGTGAGTTTTGGAATATCCCGTACCCTAAAAGCTTCGATACATCGATGCTAAAAAAACAAGGTTTTATTTCTGTTGACGGAAATCGATTAGTAGATGAAGGTGGCAATACTGTAGTTTTGCGCGGCGTCAATATTGGCGATCCTTATAAACTCGATTATCAGGGGCGCTGGGATAAAAAACTATTTGAAGTCGCCGATAGTTGGGGCGCTAACGTCATTCGAATTCCTGTTCATCCTCGTGCATGGCGTGAAAAAGGCAAACATTGGTACATTGAACGCATTGATGAAGCGGTTATTTGGGCCAATACGCTCGGTATTTATCTTATTATTGATTGGCATTCAATTGGCAATTTAAAAACTGCTCTTTTTCAACATCCGATGTATGAAACTGACCTTGATGAAACGCGAAATTTTTGGCGTGATATCGCGCTACGCTATAAAAAAGTACCGACTGTTGCCGTATACGAACTCTTCAACGAGCCTACGATAAATTACATTGGTACTGGAGATGGCTCCCTAGGCAAACTGTCTTGGGAAGAGTGGCGAGAAATTCAGGAAGAATTAATTGATATTATTTATGTATACGATAATACAGTCATTCCGCTAGTAGCTGGGTTTAATTGGGGTTTCGATTTGAGCGATGCAAGAAATGCACGCATACGACGTGAAGGTGTCGCATACGCTTCTCATCCCTATCCACAAAAGGCACGACCCAAAATACGAAATAAAGCAAATATCAGCCAGTATTGGACCGATAAATGGGGTTTTATTGCCGAGGACTCGCCGATGATTTTAACTGAAATTGGTTGGGCTTTGGATAGCGAAAAAGGCGCTCATGTACCGGTTATTCACAATGAAGGGACCTACGGTCCCCACATAATGGAGTACGCAGATTTACGAAATATTTCCTGGACCGCATGGGTCATGGATCCTGACTGGTCGCCAAGTTTAATTTCCGATTGGAATTTCACATTAACAGATCAAGGCAAATTCTTTAAATCTGTATTGCAAAAGCACGACCAAAAATAATTTTAAATTTAAGGTATGAAATACATCAGTATTCTTCATAAGTAGGTCAGGGCGCTAATCGGCGCCCAATTGCTTTATTAGCTCTAGAAATTTCTTGCGTATTATTAAGCGAAATACGCTATCCGCTTGTAACTCGTTGATTGTCTCTTGTTCTATCGATTTGAAACCAGCGATATGGGTTGCCGAGAGCCCCTTCGAACGCGCGATGTCTTGCATTTGCCCGAAGCCGGAGTTTATTTGGCTTTTGGTTCGGGTGAGATGAGTATCGTAGGCTTTATCAAGATCGTACGCAACTTGCTTAAGAAGGTTTGCGCATTTATCAATTTTTTGTTTTTGGTCTCGATCTGACTGTAGGTTGCAAAATTTATCCAGTAAGTTATTGCTTATGCGCAGAACCTTTGTCGCTGCTTGGAAGGTGCTAGCCGGTGAATTATTTAGTTCCAAGGCCTCGATATTTCCTTTGATGTTGGCGAAACGGAAATTTAATTTACGATGACTGCGATCTAAACTCAGCTGGTTTATTGGCATGTTGTTAATTAAAATACGAGTTTTGGCGTCAAATTGCTTGGCTGCTGTAATTTCGATTTCCCGTTTATTGGTTTTGATGATTAAATTGGGGGCGAGCTTAAGATCAAGTAATGTTTGAAAGATCAGTGTCGAGATGTCCTCGGCTGAAGAGGCATTGAGCGCATCGTCAGTAAAGCTAACTAAAATTTGGGAAATGGTATCCTTTTCTTTGCTGTCTTGCAGTTGTTTAGATAAACTTTGAATCTCTAGGTTTAATTTATCTATTTCTTCCGTGTCCTGTAACGGGTTTAACATTTCGTCATTTGCAAGGTGTAAGCGACTTTCGTCGGTAAGTTGCTTGAATTCTGCCAGCTCATTTTCCAGTGTGGCAACACATCTTTCAGATTCTTTTAAGTTATTTTTTAATCTTTCTACCTCTTTGTCTGAGTCGGTGTCCGCGGCATCAAGTAAGTTATGGCGAGGGCTTTTTTCATGTTTTACATCTTCCATTTTTCGTAGGCTATCTTCTAAATGAGAGATAGAAGAGCGCTGAGATTTTATTGTTGATCGCAAGCGGTCTATTTCCTGTTCGTTCGCTACTTGAATCTGCTCTGCTAGATCCAATAATTCTTCTCCTTGATCGTTGATTGTTTCGTTATTAGTATTATTTAGAATAAAGCTAGCTTTGTCTGCAATTTGAGAACGCGACGCCTCTAGTTGACTTTTCAATAACTCGATTTCGTTTTTGAGTTGCTGATTTTCATTTTGAAATTTATTTAAATTTTTTATAAGCTCTTCTTTTTCAAACTCATCTGAATAATCTTGCATACGTTTTTTAATACGCTGCATAACTAAGCTATTGTCCTCGTGACACTTGCCCAAGGATTCCATTACGTCTAAAGCTTCTTGATAACTCTCATCATTTTTGTTGTGAATATCTGATGCAACACTAAGGTTCACGTCATCGAAATGATGGGATAAGCGCGAGATTTTTCCCGAGAGGTTTATCAGAAGTGACGTATCGTGAGCTTTACTTTTGCAAAGTTTAAGTAGTCGATCTAAGTTGGCTAAAGTTGTCGGCGCTACGTCGTCTGGTGCATTGTTGATTATACGTTCTTTTAGTGATGAGATATGATTTTCAATATTTGATAAAATGTCGGGACTCTTTTTTAAAAAGTTTTTAAATATTCTTGGTAATAATTGATTTAGCGTATTCCAGTAACTATCGCTATCTATTGAGTGCTTTGCACTTTGTTCCTCTACCTTTAAGTAAGCGTGGCGTATTGAAAAAATATGTTTATTCAGATGTTGTCTATTTTTATGTTTATCAACGGTGTTGGACTTGTGTGACTGATCTGCAAGAAACTTCAGTATAATTCTCTGTGGGGTATTTCTTCTATTTTTAGCAGCAACGACAGTTTTATTGTGAACAAAATATAGATTGGTCAAAACGCTTAAAATTAAAAAACCGAAGATGACAAAGGTCAGATCCCTGTAGTCGACATCAGTAGTCAAGAGCTCCCACATAGCGCTTAGTCTAAATCTTCAGTGGAGGTGAGATGAAAAAGAGACAGTATTTCATTTTCGCCGTTGACAGATATATTGCAAGCGACCTCAAATTTCTTATAGGTGTTGCCTTTTAATTTAAAACGAGCTTCTGTACTAAACGGAGTTTGTGTTTGAATCGCATTCGAAATAAGGTTGCGTACCCTGGTTTCATCATCTAGATGTATTCGATCGATTATATCCATATTGCGGTAAATATTGTGTTCTAAGTCGGTTGTTAGACCGAGCATATCCAGAGTAGCAGTATCCCACTCAAAAAGACTCTTCGATACGTTCCAACTGATTTTGTAAGTTAGGATATTGGTTTTGGTTGAAGAATCTTTTTTTTCATTTTGTTTTTTCGCTACGAGTTTAGTTTCAAGTTCAAGCGCGAGCATTTTTGTAATAATGTCCATATAGCCGGTAAAGCCGAGAAAACTGTTAGTTGAAGAATGGACTTGAGAGCTTCCGTACATGCTGATCATTCCCCAAGCACGATTTTTGATAAAAATTGGGAAGTGACTGGAAAATTCAAAGTCTTCGTTGGTATCCAAAATAGGAGGCGGAAACTCTTCAGTGGCGCTAGTACTTAATGTATGAATTTCGCGAATATCCTGATTGCCTTGCGGTGTGTAAATTTTTACAACGCGCAATGATTCATATTTCGATTCACCACCTGAAAAACGGGACAGACACCCTAATTGCATAAACCGTTCGAATATCGGTGACAATGACATAATATCGTCTAAGTTTGAGCGTAATATCTCGCGCGGCCATTCATAAAAATTCGCGATAACACTCTTGCTGTACGCGTTGTTATTTAGCTCTGATAACTCGACACAGGTTGACAAAACAGTGGTTTCGCAATCGTATATATCGTCATCCTTGGTGATTAATTTGGGTTCGATAATAGTATTAGCTTGAACTGACTCTCCATTTATTTGCGATTCGATATTGTTTAGCGCAGCGTGGGCGATCAAGTGTAAATTTTGATCTATCATGGCTATATCTGGTTCGAGTACAGGCGTAATTGGAATAGCGTCAAATCCAGCGATTTTTATTGGCGATGGATCTGGGTGTAATTCGCGATAGTGTTTACAAAAGCCAATTGCTGTCAAACCCGCACCACACAAAATAGCTGTTGCATCGCAATCCTTAGCTAAAAATCGCTCTGCAGCTGTATATCCGCCTGAAAAACGTGTGTCGTCGATCGCATAGACATAGTCTTCATTTAGAGTCATTAGGTTTATTTCGAGCTGATCACAATAAGCTTCATACCTACGTCTCAGGTCGTATTGGGAAAGGTCACCGACGTAAGCTATTTTGCTATGGCCGTTTGAGATAAAGTAATTGAATGCGATTTCGACTCCGTAATCGTTGTCGGAGCTGATAATCGGAATTTCTAGGGGGAAAAAATCATATGCAATACTGACGACCGGAATGCCGCGGTCCAAAATTTGTTTTGCGAGTTCGTTTGAAATAGCATTTCGGAGTATAACTACACCGTCGTATTGACTTAACGAAATTGGAATTGAAAAGCTACCCAGACTGTCGGTACGAATAACAGAAAACTTAAAACGTTTTAATACACAGAATTGGCGCAACTGATTGCAGAGCTCGCCGAAATAAAATCCTTGTAGATAAGGCGAAAATATTGCTATGTGCATGGGCTCTGTCGACCATTTGATGGAAAATAGATAGCTGATGTTTATTGCTATTGGTATTACATAAGTTATAGATCAAAACGTTATGCTTTATAGTTTTTAAGATTAAATAGGTGACAAGTTAACTAAATGGAGGACTAAAGATTTATTTTTCTGTGCAAGCTTAGTAGATTCCTATCGGAGTTAGTTCTTAGGCTGCATCGTATTTTTCTAGCTCTAGCGCAAATGACATCAGCCTTTTTTTTACGACCAATCGAAATACACTGTCTGACTTTATTTCCTTTAAGACAGAGTTTTCAATGTTTTTTAGCGACTCAATGTCAGCCTTAGCTAAGCCCTTTGAATTAATGAGGTTATATATCTCCTGAAAGCTTGAGTCAATCTGGTCTTTGGTTCTAACGATATGACTTGCGTAGGCTTGATCTATTTCGTTTGCTACTTGCTTAAGTTCCTCGGCACTTGATGTTAATTCGAAAGAACTTGAGCTGTCTCTTGATAGAATTAAACGCGAGAATACTTTTGCTAACCCTCTGTCCAAGCTTTCCCAATAGTCGTTGCTATCCACACCCAGTAAAAGGCTATTGACTTCGATGCTTAGATAGGCATAGCGCAAAGTAGCAATATTTTTATCGATTTTTGCGGAATTTTTTTCCGTCTTTTCCTTTTTTGATTTTTCGGCTTGGTCTCTTAAAAATTCGCATAATTGATCACTAATTGATGATTTTGTTGATTTTCTTCTTTTATAATAGTGGGTGTATAGCAAATAGACGTTAACAAGTAGACTTGTCATCAGCAATAGAAATAAAAAAATTAATAACGCGGTAAGGCCAATGGGCGTACTTGACATCTTGCGAATTAAGCCTCCAATTGTTTGCCAAAACCTAACGCGTATTTGCGGCCTAAGAACTTGGGTACATCTGAATAATACCGCAGCATATGATAGGTATAGTTCATTCGGGAGTAGTAATGCAACATGAAGCAGTTCTCTTGGGTGTGTCGAATTATTGTTAGCGGGAAATAAGAGTATTATGTCTCTATTTATTGTTTGCCGATCCACGCTCTATCAGAAGTATCTTGCGAGATTAGCTAGGGAACAGCAGATTGAGATTTTGCAGTCTGTCCCAGACTTAAGCGGCTATTCTCTGGTCGGCGATGACGCAGGTTTATCGCTGGTTTCTAACAGAGGAGAGCATGGGGCAATACGCATTGATTACACAGAGGGTGGGCTCGATTATCGAAGAAAATTCGGGGGTGGCGAGCTAATAAGGAAAGCTGTTGGTTTAAAAGCTGGGTATCGTCCGCGTGTAATCGACTTGACAGCGGGTTTAGGGCGCGATGCATTTATACTTGCAGTCAGCGGCTGCGAGCTTACACTCGTCGAGAGGCACTGGCTTATCCATGCGCTTCTTGAAGATGCTCTTATTCGAGGTAAGCGCAAAGCACAAGATGACGATTTACAGCTCGCAGAGATCCTTAGCAGAATGTCTCTCAGATACGAGGATGCAAATACTACGCTGGAGGGTCTACAACCGCTATCTGCCGATGTGATTTATCTTGATCCCATGTTTCCGGAGCGAAAAAAAAAGTCGGCTGTGAAAAAAGAAATGCAAGCTTTCCAAAATATCGTGGAAAAGGGAATGGAGGTTGGACTATTACAAAAGGCAATAAAAAAGGCGAAGAAGCGAGTTGTGGTAAAGCGCCCAAAGTCCGCATCGTTTTTAGATGAAAAAAAAGCATCTTTTAGTATTAGTAACAACACACTGCGCTTTGATATATATTTGACGTAGAATAGATATCAATAAGCTATGGAAATTAAAGTAATCAAATAATATTTGAAATTATTAGCAGAATCCCACTAAAAAAATTGTGAGTATTGATTCATATCATGAAGGTATCGGGAGTTCATTTGCTATTCTTATATAAGTAATTCTTGGTTCAAAATCTGGCGCGATGGAAAAAATTCTAATTATCGATGACGAGCGCTTTACCCAGCAAATTATTAATAAAAGTCTTGTATCTCGCTACAATACACGTACGGCTGATAATGGTATTTGTGGTTTGAAAATCGCTGAAGAATGGCAGCCAGACATCATTTTACTTGATGTAGAAATGCCTGGTCAGAATGGATATGAAGTTTGCGACGCGCTGAAACAAAATAAGTCGACGTGCGATATACCGGTCGTATTTTTATCTGCCAACGGGTCGTTGCGTGAGAAAATGCTTGGCTTTGAAGTTGGTGCTGAAGATTATTTATTGAAAAGTTGTGATCGTGACTTGATGATCGCAAAACTAGATAAAATCAGCGAAGTTTATCACCAACGCAATGAATATAAACATACAGCTTCAGATGCAGAAAAAACTGCACTCGAAGCGATGTCATCTAATTTTGAATTGGGCAAAGCCGTGCGTTTTGTTGAACGCTCTCACGATATGTCGACGTTTGACCAGCTCGGGCACGCGTTGTGTGAGACTATTCGCCAGCTTGATTTAAAAGCATGTGTGATGTTTCGGGTTAATGAAGACATACTATTTTATAGCTCGACTATGAATTCAATTACTCCGATAGAGTCCGATGTGATGACGACCCTGCACAGGGAAGACCGCTTCGTAGATTTTGGGTGTAGAACACAATGCAATTATCCCAGCGCGGCTATTTTAATCAAAAATATGCCGCTTGATGATCGTCCCCGCTATGGGAGAATTAAGGATATATTGCCGTTTGTATTGGGTGCGGCTGACGCCAAATTAAGAGTCTTGGATGCAGAGCAATCCTTGCTTAAACAAAATCGTGGCCTTGCTGAGTCTGTTGAGACAGTAAAACGTCTATTGGAGGGGATTTCCTCCACACTTAAAGGGAATCACCAAGCTGTTTCCGAAATTATGATGGAGCTAACAGCCGAGATTAACCTCTATATTAATGCTCTCTCGTTAGATCAAGATCAAGAGGATTTTGTTTTGGAAAAGGTCGACAGCGCATCGAAGAAACTTTATGTTTGTGTGGTCGATGGTGATAGCGTAGTGAAAGCGCTGAATGAAATTTTGGTGATATTAAGAAGTTTAGGTATTGAACAAGCAAGAATTATTTCAGAATCATTCTCCAATTCGTCGGATTACGATTTTGATTCTAACGACGTCGAATTGTTCTAATTTGTGCTTAAAGGAATAACTTATTTGCTTAGCGTTACTTGTCTGCGAACTTTTTTAATTCGTCAATGAGTGATGAGTTTTGATTTGCTAGTTTTGACCCGAGCGATTCCATATTTTCAGTCGATTTGGCCTGAGCAAGTTGATCTGCAGTTTCTGCAAGCTGGTCTGCACTAAGATTTAGAGCAACTTTTTTTACAGATTTTGCAAGGTCGTTGACTTCATCGAATTCACCCGCTTCAATTCTGTTTTGTAAATCTGCAATTTGTTTTGGAATATCCCGCAAAAAGACATTAACTAACATTTTTAATTTATTTTCCTTTCCTCTCACTCGGTTTAATGCGGAATCGAGGTCCCATACCTTCTTTTTGTTTGTAAGGTTTTGCTTTTCCTCTGCTTTCGATAACCATGTGTTGAGCGTGGATTCGAGCACATCAAAGTCTATGGGCTTGGTCATATAGTCGTTCATGCCTGCTGAAAAGCACTTTTCTTTGTCTCCAATCATTGCATTTGCTGTTAA
>JANQJB010000087.1 GCA_028281865.1 Marinagarivorans sp. | reverse complement strand
CTCGCCCTCTACAACACCCTTGTCATGAATAACGAGGGTAGCATCACCACTGCCCTCGGCAATCACGTTGCCAATTACCTGCCCCTCGACCTGTAACTCGCCGACAAAATGAATGTCGCCGACAACCTTGGTACCGCGAGAAATCAGCGTATGGTTGTTTGAACTCTCCGGAGTCTTTTTTGATCCAAACATAGTTTTAGTCTCTCTGTTGAACGATCCAATCTATTTGTTTGTTAATGGTGACCGGTTTTTTGCCGGAGAACCTTGCCTGCAAATCAATGTATTGGGGAACGAAACCCGCCGGTACCGCCCACTCACCCGTTATGCGCTGAAAATAGCGAAACCGCAGTTTCACCTGATCGCCTTCCGCCGCTGAACTTAAGTTCGTCAAATTTAAAGTTTCGGCGATATTGCCCTGTTTTCCAACCACGCGTACAGTCAATGAACCGTTTACCACATTGTGGCTTTTGGCTATTTGCTGGACGACAATTTCATACTCAAAAACGTCAGCGTTATCGGTTGAATCAATAGTAACGTCACCGAAACTTAATTCACTTTTTTTGTCTTCCGCAGCCATTAGGTTGCGATAAAAGCCATTTTCCTCTTCAAGGCTCGCGATCTGAGACCGGAGATCCAACACCTCTTGGCGCACTTCTTCACTCGCCTTTCGATCAACCTCCCCAGCCATTTTAATATTCATTAATTGCTGGCGAGCTTGCTCTTCGCTTTCCTGCAAGCGCAATAGTTCGCGATCCTTTTCCGACAAACTCATATTAAGTCGATCAGCTTTTGCAATCGTCTGCTGACTCCCGTACCAATAACCGGAGCCTCCTGAAGCAACAAGCAAAATCAAAACCAAAAAACGCGCAGCCCACACTCTTACTGGTCGATGCTTAACCGCAACATAGCGATGACGTTTAGACGCTTTTACCCGAGCCATAACAGTAACCCCCCGCTCAAGGCAACACAGGCGGGGCGCTCAGCCCAGTGCTTTCATCATAACCGAGCATTAAATTCATATTCTGAATTGCCTGGCCTGATGCACCTTTCGTGAGATTATCTTCTACGACTGTGACAACTGCCATATCGCGCTCAAGCGGTTGATGAATACTCAAGCGGCAAAGATTGGTACCCCTTACGGATCGAGTTTGCGGACAAACACCCGCTGGTAACACATCGACGAATGGCTCGGCCCGATAACGCTGCTCATACAAGGCCTGTAAATCCACATCACTATCAAGCAAACGCGCATATAGAGTGCTGTGAATTCCCCGAATCATTGGCAATAAGTGCGGAACAAAAGTCAATAGCGGCGCTTCCGCGTCAGAGCCAATAATATCGCTTAAACCCTGCTCTATCTCTGGCAAATGGCGATGCCCAGAAACGCCGTAAGCCTTGAAGCTATCACTTACCTCGCTTAAGAGTAAATCAACCTTAGCTTGTCGACCCGCACCACTTGCACCACTCGCACAACTGGCAATCAAATGCTGTGTGTCAACCAATTGTTGCTCCAGCAAAGGCAAAAAACCGAGCAGCACAGAGGTCGGATAACAGCCTGGACAAGCAACGAGCTGCGCACGTTTGATCGCCTCGCGATTCAACTCCGGCAAACCGTAAACTGCCTGATGAACGAGCTCCGGGCATGCATGTTCTTGCCCGTACCATTTCTCCCAAAGCGCAATATCGCGGATTCTGAAATCGGCAGAGATATCAATCACGCGGGTTCCTGCAGCAATCAGCGAAGGAACCAATGATTGCGCAACACCGTGCGGAGTCGCAAAAAAAACAATATCGCAGTTAGCTAAAATATTTTCATCTGGCTCTGAATAGGCAATGTCAATATAACCACGCAAATTGGGATAAAGATCGGCAACCGGACGCCCCGCCTCCGAGCGCGACGTAATCACCTCAATTTGGGCGTACGGGTGAACAATTAACAAACGCAGTAATTCTGCGCCCGTATAGCCTGTTCCGCCGACAACTCCGACTTTAACTTCAGTCACACACTCACCTATTCTTCGATTGCAAATTTGACGCTTTCCTTCGCTTTTAATCTTTATCAAGCGTTGACCTCGTTCAAACTTGTAAAAAGAACAAATACAAAACGAGTGAAATAAACGCTCAAACGAGCAAATTTATCGACAACGCTATAGAATCTCAAGCTCGAACAAGCCACCTACTCCATAGGTGTTGCGATAATTTGCGATTTTTTAGTGCGGCTATGTTAATAAGCTTTTCTCCAAAACAAAAGATTACTTTGCAATGGCTCCAAATATCGCCTGTTTCACACCCGCTTGAACTGTGCCTAAATTAACCACCGATTTTATTATTTATGTTTGCGCAGATAAAACGTATTAATCGACGCTTGAAACAAAATGCAGACACGTTTCGGCATTCCCTCTCGTATATCGAGGCACTGCCACAACTTGCCCTGTTAGGATTAATTGTCGGGCTTTTTACTGCCGGTGTAATTGCCTTGTTTCGCTTTACAGTCGATATTTGCTTGTCAATTTTGCTACCTGAGCACAATGACAATTTCGAAGCGCTTTCCTCTACAGAAATAAGCGGACTTATTGCTTCCGGCGCTGCCGTTATCTATCTAATCTTGCGTTTAGCCGGACCATCCGGACGCTCTGTTGGCGTGAGTCACGTTTTGCTTCATGTGCATCAGTTCCAAGGCGTGATGCCTGCGCGCAATTGGTTTACGCAGTTTTTTGGCGCCGCGGTTGCGATGATTTCGGGGCAATCAGTCGGGCGCGAAGGCCCGACGGTGCACTTAGGTGCAGGTGCAGCAAGCCTATTCGGCGCCTGGTTAAAGTTACCGCACAACAGTCTAAACACTTTGGTCGGTTGTGGCGTTGCGGCTGCGATATCTGCGTCTTTTAATACTCCCATGGCGGGAGTCATATTTGCAATGGAAGTGATATTGATGGAATACAGCGTCGTGGGCTTCGCTCCAGTCATTCTGGCCTCTGTCACAAGTGCTGCGGTGACGCGAACACTCTTTCCCGAAGCAGGTTTGGTAGTGTCATCTGATGCGACGCTAAGCAGCATGCTGGAACTCCCACTTTTATTCGCGTTCGGTTTGGTGATCGCGATTTTTGCCGGCTTGTTTATCAAGCTGCATTTGCGTGTTGTGGCTTTGCAAAATTTGCCTCTCTCGCTGCGCATTGGACTCGCAGCACTCATTAATATTGCCGCTTCTATCGTTGTTCCACAAACCATGGGCCTTGGATACGACACTTTGAACGCTGCGATGACGGAGCAACTCGCGATAGGGACCCTGCTGCTCATTTGTATTGTTAAACTCAGCACCGCCGGGATTGGTATCGGCTTGGGTATTCCGGGCGGTTTGATCGGCCCAAGTTTACTATCGGGCGCATGTTTAGGCGGCGCCGTAGGTGCAATCGCCAACATCGTGTTTCCCGGTTTAGGGCTGCAACCAAGCTTTTATGTGATGCTGGGTATGGCCGGCATGATGGGTGCAGCCATTAACGCGCCGCTGGCTGCACTTGTTGCAGTGCTTGAACTCACCTACAACTCGCACGTTATTTTCCCATCCATGCTCGTCATTGTTGTTGCATGCATTTGCACCCGCTGGCTGTTTGGTTACGAGGGCATTTTTCATGAACAACTTAAAGCCAAGGGGCAATCGATAGTCGTCGAACCGACACGAAAATCTTTGCAAAGGCTTGGTGTTCGCAGCGCGATGGTCTCGGCGTTTGAATGTTGTCCCGTCGAGCTTGATTACGAATCTGCGCGCGAGTTACTCAAATCTTCTCCGACTTGGCTTGTAGTTGAACAGGATAAAAGCCGGACCGCCATTCGCGCGGCCAACTTAGCTACTTGGCTCGAAAATAATCCCGAATCAGCACTTAAGCTGGAAGAAAAAATTGATTTATTTGCAATTCCGGCCGACCGCATAAAACTTAGCGCTATCAGCGAAAACGCCTCACTGTGGGAGGCGTCGACAGCGCTAAAAACCCAAGACGTCGAAGCACTTTGGGTGATGAAATCTTACTCCTCGGCCATAGCCGGAATTCTCACGCAAGAAGAACTGAAAAATGTCTATGTTAACTAACACTCTCAGCCGAACTTATTACCGGCACTATACGTAAAGTCAACTGACAGAACGCCAAGGTAATTTGCCTATATTTGGCAAATTGTGGCCGTCAAAGGCAGGCAAAACGAGACACGCATCGAAATAGCCTCTACAATGGCTGCCAACCTGAAATAAGTTAATAACATACTAAAATTCAAGGATTTTCTGATGTCCTACCAGATGTTTTTGATTCTAAAAGCGCTGCATCTAATCGCCGTTATTTGCTGGTTTGCTGTGCTATTTTATTTACCGCGCTTGTTCGTATATCACTCGATGACAGAGGATGAAGCCGGTAAAGAACGCTTCAAGATTATGGAGCGCAAACTTTATCGTGCAATTGGCACTCCGTCGATCATTGCAGTATTTGTATTTGGCGGTTGGCTACTGGGGTCAAACTGGGCTGAATATATGAAAAGTGGCTGGGTGCACGCGAAGCTCACATTAGTGATTTTGTTGACCGGCTACCACCATGTCTGTGGCGCTTACGTTAAAAAGTTCGCCCGCGATGAAATGAACAAGAGTGAAAAGTTTTTTCGTATATTTAACGAAATCCCAGTTGTATTTTTAATCGCTATTGTCCTTCTCGCGGTTGTAAAACCTTTTTAAGAAGTGGTCTAAACTAATGCTTAATGCAGCGTTTAATTGACGAAGGACTCCATCGCCATGGACCTTTCCACTCCTCCAGTTGTGCTGACTTTCTCAGTATTTGACCCCTCCGGCCGCGGCGGCATTCAGGCGGACGTTGAGGTGAGTGCAAGTCTAGGTTGTCATTGCACCCCAGTAATAACAGCAATTTGCACGTCCTCCCAAAGCGACGAAGCCGACGTCTTACCCATCGACTCACCACTTTTGGTTCAGCAAGCACGCTCTATTTTGGAAGATTACGAAGTCGCGGCAATTAAAATTGGCTTTGTCGGCTCGATCAATAACGCAGAGGCTATACAGGCGATCTTAAGTGATTACCCTTCGATACCCGTCATATTCGAGCCGAGCTTATGCTTGGTTGACGAAGAGGAGAATGATAAAAACGAGCTTGTCAAAGCAATTGAAACATTATTGCTACCGATGAGTGATGTCGTCATTACTTCATTAGGTGAGGCGCGCGAGATCAGCGCTACCACTGATACGGCTCCCGCGACCGCACAAGCGTTGCTCGACGCCGGCCCCAGCACCGCCCTAATAAACTCAACGGATCTGCGCCGCCGCGAATCCGTTTATCACTTATACACTGACGACGGCAGCTGCAAAAGTTTCGAATGGAAAGAGAATTTATCCCCCAGTACCTTCGGCGCAGAAACCACAGCAGCAGCTGCTCTGGCATGCTTTCTAGCACACTCCTCATCAGTTACAACTGCCGCGGAACGCGCAGTAAGCTTTGCGCAAAAATCGGTGAGTAAAGCCTGGCAGCTAGGCTTTGATCGCCCAACGCCAAATCGTTTTTTTTGGGTCAACGAAACTTCCGACTCGGGGCAAGACTGCTCGCCGAGCGCTCATTAGTAACTTCATATAAACGTGTTTAATCGCGGCTTATACGCTATTACTGATGCGCATCTTCTGCCCCCAAAAGACCTAATTGAAAAATGCGAGGCAGCTTTGCAGGGCGGCTGCACAGCATTGCAATATCGCAATAAGCACGCCCAGGCTAAGCAAAAAGAAACTGAATGCGCCGAGCTATCATCCTTATGCAGGCATTTTGGCACGACTTTTATCGTTAATGACAACCCTGAACTTGCAAAAAAAAGTCGAGCCGACGGTGTTCATCTCGGGCAAACCGATAGCCCAATATCATCTGCACGTGAGTTTCTCGGCAACCAGTATATCATTGGCGCAACCTGTCATAGCGACCTGAATTACGCAAGCAAAGCAGTGCAACAAGGCGCTGACTACCTGGCATTCGGCCGTTTTTTTAAATCTAAAACCAAACCCAATGCACCGCTTGCTAAGTTATCCACGTTGCAAAGTGCGAGTGAAAAATTTGCACAGCCGTTGGTTGCAATTGGCGGTATAAGCCTCGAAAATGCATGCAAGGTAATACGAGCGGGTGCGGACAATATCGCTGTGTGCGATGCACTTTTTGCTGCACAAAATATCAAACAGCAGGCGGCGCAGTTTGCATCGCTTTTTATTCAATAACCATTTCTTATTTAAAAATAATACTATGAGCCATTACTTCGAAGACGCCCAAAAAGTCATCCCTGGCGGCGTTAATTCGCCTGTTCGAGCCTTCAAAGCCGTTGGCGGCGAACCAATTTTTATTGAAAGTGCAGACGGCGCTTATTTATATGACGTTGATGGCAAGCGCTATATCGACTATGTGCTGTCATGGGGCCCGATGATTTTGGGCCACAACGATGCAGATGTCCGCCAAGCCGTTATAGAAAAAGCGGCGCAGGGTTTAAGCTTCGGCGCGCCCACTGAGATCGAAACCGAACTTGCTAAAGAAGTCATCAAATGTGTTCCCAGTATTGAAAAAATACGCTTTGTTAGCTCCGGCACCGAAGCCACGATGAGTGCAATCCGGCTCGCGCGCGGCAAGACGGGGCGCGATACAATTGTAAAATTTGAAGGCTGCTACCACGGCCACTCGGATTCGCTATTAGTAAAAGCGGGCTCAGGCGCACTAACCATGGGGGTGCCAAGTTCTCCCGGGGTACCAGCCAGCTTAGCCGACCATACCATTACATTAAATTACAACGACAGCGAACAAGTAAAAGAAATATTTAACGAGTTAGGTGAAAAAATAGCCTGCATTATTGTCGAACCTGTCGCCGGTAATATGAATTGCATACCACCACTGCCCGGTTTTTTACAAACATTGCGTGAAGTTTGTAGCACGAGTGGTGCAATTTTAATATTTGATGAAGTAATGACAGGGTTTCGTTTTGGTGTCGGCGGAGCACAAGGGTATTACGGTATAGAACCGGACTTGACGACTTTAGGGAAAGTCATCGGCGGTGGAATGCCCGTCGGCGCTTTCGGCGGTAAAGCAGAAATTATGGATCATATTGCACCGGTGGGGCCTGTCTACCAAGCCGGAACGCTCTCTGGCAACCCTGTTGCGATGGCTGCTGGACTTGCGACTATAACAAAAATTCAACAAGAAGATTTTTATCAACCTTTAATTGACCACTGTGTTGCGCTTACTCAAGGGCTGCAACAAATAGCCAATAAAAAAAGTATTCCATTTACGACTAATACTGTTGGAACGATGTGGGGTGGTTTTTTTACTGAAGAAAAAAGTGTTTCCAATTTTAAACAAGTTATGGCTTGTAACAACGAACGCTTTAATCGTTTCTTTCACGGCATGCTAGAAAGTGGCGTGAACCTAGCGCCGGCGTCTTATGAAGCCGCGTTTATGTCCGCTGCCCACTCAAATGAAGATATCGAAGCAACTTTAGCCGCAGCGGAATCTGTTTTTGCAACACTGGCCTAGATTTACAATAGTTTATTAATAAGCAGTTAATAAACTTACGACTTTAGGTAAAACGCGTTGGCCTAAACTCTCTTGCTCTTTTATAGCAGTAGATCGAAGGTTGTAAACGAGCCACAGAAAAATTGCTGTCAAGGTTATTCTTTATGTTTGAATAACTCATTTATAAGCGAGTGCATATCTGCCGACAATAGAGAAAGTGCATGCATATGACTTTTTTCGACGAACCTGAAATATTAAAAGCACCACCGATAAAGCGCGCAGCCTATTCCGATAGAATGGCCTGGTTATTGGCAGAATTCTCCCGCTTAGCCTACAGAGAGCTACCTGAAGAAAAGCATGCAAATCAGCTTCTACCAAAAATTAAAGAGCTTATTAATCAAAATCGTTGGGCTGAAGAAGGAAAACCAATCGTTTTATCCATCATTGAAAAAACATCTCGTGAAAAAAGTCGTGTCGAAAATATCCTTTACGAGAATAGCATTCGGTTCATCGATTCATTTGTTAATGACGGTACAGAAGCTTTATTAGCTGAGGTTTCAAACGGAGACGAACCCTTTTTGGTTTTGTCTTTTCGCGGCACATCGTCGGCAAAGGATTTCTTAACCAATAGTCGAGCTAATTTGCAGAAAATAGAGGGTGGAGGTAAGGCACATAGAGGTTTTCATAAAGGGCTGCATGCAATTTTAGCAGACGTGCGAAAAACTCTGCTCAAAGAGGAAAAGAACAAGCCCCTATACCTTACGGGACATTCATTGGGGGGAGCTTGGGCTTTATTGGCGACGCGATATTTACAGGACTTTAATATTTCTGCTACCTATACTTATGGTTGCCCCCGCGCCGCAAACGACGAATTTTTCAGCAGCATCAAATCTCCTGTTTATCGTGTTGTCCACCGAGCGGACGTTGTTACGCGTATTCCGTTCGGGTATGGCTTACGGATTATTCTGAATACCATTCGTCTTATTCCGCTAAATGGAACAAAGAAAATAAGTGAGTTTTTGCGTCGACTTTTTCTGGGATATACCCACTTTGGACACCTTGTTTATATCCGTGGAGAACTGAAAACAGAAGATAAGCCCAGCTCCATACAAGTACGACTAAGCCCCAATATTTTTATCGTACTGGAAGACTTTTATAAACAAATTTCCAATTCAATTGGAAACGCATTCGAAGATCACGACATTTCTACTTACTCGGATAAATTGGCACAAAAAGCCAGAGAAAGAAATCTGCCATAAATACCCAAAATCAAATTTTAATAAAATATCAACTTTCGAAAAAACTTTTAAAAGCCGGTATTCTTTATGTGCCACTATCTCAACAAGCGCTATCTAGTATTAATCGTTTTTTTGGCTCATCTTGCCAGTTGCAAGCATCAAATGCTTCAAGCCCCACTTAAAAACGAAGTAACATCAGAGATAAAACCCAATATTCTTATTTTTATGACAGACGATATGACTTTCAGTGATATCGGCCCGTACGGCAATAAAATAATTAAAACACCGAATTTAGATGCCTTCGCCAAGCAATCGCTAAAATTTAACTACGCCTTCGATTCAGCGTCTATGTGCGCACCGACTCGAATGGCACTTTATACCGGCTTATACCCAGTGAGAAACGGTGGCCACCCAAACCACAGTCGCGTTTATGATCACGTTAAAAGTATGCCCAACTATTTAAGACCGCTAGGTTATCGCGTTGCGATAACGGGCAAAAGGCACGAAGCGCCGCAGCGTAATTTCAGTTTTGATTACATCGGTGGTAAACATGTAGCCCCCGGCGCACCAGAACGTCGAAGAACAAAAGCGCTAAACTTGACCTTGATAGACGAGTTTATGGCCGAAACGAAAAAGCCGTGGGCGCTAGTCGTATCCAGTACACAACCACACGGCCCGTGGGACAAAGGCGATGTTAATTTATATAATCCGAGCGAAATTGAGGTTCCACCTGATCTTGTCGATACACCTGAAACACGCAAAGCACTGCAACAATATTATGCCGAAATTACTTACGCTGACTGGCAATTTGGCCAAATTCTCAAGTTTCTAAAAAAGCATAAACAAGAAGAAAAAACCTTGGTTTTTTTCCTCTCTGAGCAAGGCTCCACTTTTCCTTTCGCAAAGTGGACCCTTTATGAATCAGGTGTAAGGGCGGGCATTATTGCCCGTTGGCCGGGGCTTATAAACGCGAATTCCGAAACCGATGCGATGGTTCAATATGTGGATCTTTTACCGACACTTATTGAGATAGCGGGTTTAAATAAAAATCTCGACCTCGATGGAAAAAGCTTCCTAAAAGTATTGCTGGGCGATAAAAAAGAACACAGACAATATGCCTATGGCACGCATACAACACGCGGAATATTATCAGGCTCGGAGAGTTACCCCATCCGTTCTATCCGCAGCAAAGATTACCGCCTCATCTGGAACCTCAACCATCAAGCTCCTTTCGCAAATATCCTGACAGATAAGGGAGGCCCTAAAGATACCTACGCCTCGTGGAGGTTGCTTGCAGACAAAGGCGACAGTCATGCGCTTAGGCGGTTTAAGGCCTATCAACAGCGGCCAGAATTTGAGTTGTACGATATGAGAGAAAATCGTTATGAAACCGAAAACTTGGCGTATGACCCTGCGTATCAAAACATCAAAAATCAACTGCTAACGCAGTTAAAAGAGTGGATGCAGTCCCAGGGAGATAAAGGCTTAGAAACCGAGTCACAAGATAGAACTCGCCGGAAGCACGAACGCTTATATCCAGTCGGTATTCCCGAGGGAGGGCGAGCGCTGGATATTGTTCTTGACGGCCTATAATGCGCCGCCATAACTCGCTTGCCGTTTGGTGCTGACTTTTAATAGGCAAGCGCCTAATAAATTACTCACCAGGCGAATGAGTCTCTGAGCCCTGCATGCGGTCAATCAATTCACCCATTTTAGCCATCTCATCTTCGGCAATATCGATGATTTGAAAACCAGCCCACAGCTGCTCACCCGCCGCATTCGTCGTCCAAAGACACTCTGCGCCAAGCTTGAACATCGGTTTTAATTCCTCGTCTTCAAAAACCAATTGATAAATATGATCGTGCTCAACTTCACCCTCGGTCGAGATAATCATAAAACCCTCGTCGTGGATATTGGCTAACTTTCCGAGTAGGCGGCTGGACATACGATCACAGACACGCACATGAATGAGGCTCGTTACCTTGTGGCGAGCTTTTTGGCGCTTATCTTCGGACATTATTCCTCGTCTCCTCCCTCAGCTTGATCCCCGGTTTCCTTGTTGCTGAGATTTTGAAAAATGTTTTCCAACGCTCGCTCGAAAAAGGGCTTCGAACTACCTGATAATATGCGAGCCTTACGCGCAATGATCTCGCGCGCGAGTTCTGGCCCCGACATCGTTGCAACCTTCTTACCCATTTGATCCACGAGCATGTAGTGCATTGTACGACGGTTAAACCACGCAACCTTCAAGCGACGGCCACCCTCAAACTCAAACCACGTGCCGTACTCGATCATCTGTAAATGCTCGACGACTTTCTTTTCCTCGTCCGTATAAGCTTCAACTTTTTCGAGGTCGTGGTTGCCAGCTTTCTCGGCAGCCATCTTTTCAAGTTTAGACCGCAAATCCGCCGGTGCCGGTTCTGGTTGCTTAGAATTGAGCGCCAAATCAATAAGAGACGTTATCGCTTCAATCAGGCGGCCACCCTTAACTTGGTCAAAGCCAATTGTCTCAAGGCCTGCTTCAACGCTCGCAACCAATCGGTTTTTCAACTCTGATTGCATCACCACTTCTTCGGGGTCATCCTGCGGCTGAATAGCCCATAGAACGTCATCAACAACACCAATAGCGCGTGTCCAAGCATCTGACTCATCACCGTGGCGCAACAAAACAAAGGACATATAATCCGACCAAGGCTGAAGCAAAAACAACAAAATTGGCGACGGCAACTCCTGACCTGCTGTGCGCTCCTGAATCGTTTGGTTAACGCGGATTTTAACCTCGCGCAGGCGCTGCTCACCCTTGGCGCGCTCCATCGCCCTTTTCTCCATAAGCTCCTGGCGGCGAGCGATATTTTTGACGAAGGCATCAAATTCATTGAGCAGTGTAATCACAACATCAATATCAGCTTGATAGTCACTCAATATGCGATCGACTATAGACTTAATTTTTGACAGAACGTCGTATTGCGCGGTGCCATCATTACCAACCCATTTTGAGCCCGCTTCAGCTAGGTCGTTAAGAAGCACACGCGCAGGATGGTCACTTTGCTCAAAAAACTTCGGGTCTGAAAATGCAATTTTAAGAAAGGGCGTATGCAAATAGCTCAATATAGCTTTCACACTATCGGGGATGTTGTCGTCCTTGAGCATGTACTCAAACAGCATCCCAACAAGATCAATGGTGCTACCATCCTGCTGAGAAAAAACGCCTTGCGCTTCTCCCGCTTGCTGTAACTGTAGCTGAATGCCTTGCATCATCGCCTGGGAGTTAGCGATCGTCGGGGCGACGGCTATATTGTGCAAGTTTCCATCATCTGCCGTTGGTACAGTCTGCAACTGCAAATTTTGCAAGGCCTGACTTACCTGCGGCGCGGTGATCACGGCAACCGAATTATCACCTAACTGTTGTACACCAACAATCTGTTCGCCGCTTAGCGATATGTTGTGCTGCAAACCGCGAATCGCGTTAACCAACGACAATTGATAAACTTGGGGCGGTTGGTTGGCGTCGGGAAGTTGAATTTCTGCTTGCTGCCCAGCCGCAAAGTTTTCCAGCGATGGTGAGTAGCTCGATTTACTGTCGACACCCCCTCGCGACACCTTAGGCTTCGGGCGTTGGTTCATTTTTAAGTTGGGCAGAACACCCGCATCGACTAGGTAGTCATTCAACTCACCGACAACGTTTTTCGCAAGCTCGTTTAAGCCATCGGCGTAAGCTTTCAACGCAATATTAACAGCGCGAGTATCGGCGTTCGGCACTGCCCGAATCGCTTTGCGCAAGCACTCACACAACTGAAATGGTGATGCCGGATTTCCCGCATCGTCTACTTTTTCACCACCATTCAATAAAGAGAGACGTTGATTAAGTGACCACAAAGGCTCGGATATCATCGCATCAATTTTGGTTGTGACAGATTTTATCGTAATAGACTCCTCCAATGCTTGATTGTCTACCAGCGATAAACTGTCAAAATCAGTCTCTTCAAGGCTTTCTTGTTTTCCGAGTTTCTTATCTTTAAATTTCACAAATCCATTGGAAATCTCATCGTAAAAAACCGTTTCAAATTCCTGCCAATTTAAACGGAATTGACGCTGATAACCAGAAAGCTCAGATACGTCTTGATTGCTGCGAGCATTGTCTAATTCGACATTAAAAGCTTCTTCAAGCTGCGAACGATAGCTGACAAAATGAGCTTTAACATGATCAAGTGTTATCGTTTGGCAACGGCGCAAATGCAAGGCAATCGTGTCTATCGTGAGCGGCAAGTGCCCACTTCCCTGATCTCGCTTACGCGGTGCAGCGTCATCTTCCTCATGAATTAATCTTGACATATTACCTCGATAATCTGTTTAGCATTTAACCAACAAAGGTAGCTATTTGAATTTGCGACCATTCGCATTTGGAAAATTATAGAATTTATGCAAAATTAACACCCAAAAACAATCCCTCTATTTTTGACTCCCCTATCGGTGTTTTCAACTTTGCTTATTTTTTGAACCCTGGTTGCCCGACAAGCCCAATTCATCGCAATAACTCTGAAATAAGATGACCTACACTAGAGCCCTCAAAAAAGTGAGCATTTTCCACAGTTGCCAAATAAAAGCCGACAAAAAACAACAGAGATTCTTAAATTTGTTGCTGATAAATTCTGTACGCTAGGACAATAATTGCCGATAATCCTTTATTTTGCAAATGACCCTAAGAGGAATACGCGTGACGAAATATGACATCTACGGTATCGGTGCAGCCCTTGTCGATACTGAAATTGAACTCACTGACGAAGATTTATCCAATTTAAATCTCGACAAAGGCATTATGACACTGGTTGATGAGGACAATCAGCACAAACTGGTTAACGCGTTAGAGGGCCATTTGGTTGCATCAAAAAAAGCTAGTGGCGGCTCTGCGGCAAATAGCATTATCGCCGCCAGTTATTTCGGCTCCAGGACTTATTACAGTTGTAAAGTCGCGGACGATGAGAACGGTTCATTTTATTTGCATGACTTAACGGAAGCGGGTGTCGCGTTTGGCAGTCATCAGCGTCAGCAAGGCATTACCGGAAAGTGCTTGGTTATGATCACACCTGATGCGGAGCGAACCATGGCAACATTTCTCGGCATCAGCGAAACACTCTCGTTGGAAGAGGTTAATCACGAAGCAATTGGGCAATCCCGCTACGTTTATATTGAAGGTTATTTGGTGACATCGGAGACCGGGAAACCGGCCGCAATCGAGACACGCAAAGCAGCACAACAAAATAATGTCAAAGTCGCTGTCAGTCTTTCTGATCCAGCTATCGTACAACACTTTAAAAGTGGGCTTGATGAAATTATTGGAAAAAAAGTCGACATTATTTTTTGCAATAAAAATGAAGCGCTACATTTCACAGACACCGATGAGCTCGAAACCGCAATTGAAGCGTTAAAGGAAGTGGCAGATAGTTTTGTCATCACCTGCGGTGCAAACTCAACACTTGCGTTTAATGGTGAGCAGCTATTCGAAATTCCCTGCCAACCTGTCAAAGCTATCGACACTAATGGTGCTGGAGATATGTTTGCCGGCGCTTTCTTACATGCAATTTGCAAAGGCGAAGATTTTTATACCGCCGGCGTGTTCGCCAATCATGCAGCGGGAAGAATTGTTTCGCAATTTGGTCCACGTTTAAAACCCAAACAACACGCGGAAATACTGGGAAGTACGACAATCTAAAGCGCGTAAACACCTGTTTAAATGTATGACCATTTAGGCAGGTGTAACTAATTTTTAATCTGAGAACTTTTCCGTTAGCTCCGCGCTTTACTATTAACCTTGCTATAACAACCCTGCAATAACAACCCGGCAATAAGTATTGACGGGTTATACAATTATTCCTGTTGGACTAAACGCTACCCGCGAGAAAGTAATTCACGCAAATCTATGATCGCCGCGTTTGCCCGCGAAATATAGTTGGCCATCACAAGGGAGTGGTTGGCAAATACGCCAAAACCACTACCGTTTAAGATAATAGGGCTGCTAACGGGCTGTTGCGCACCCTCAAGCTCACGTACTATTTGCTTCAAACTTATGCGCGCATTTTTCTTTTCAAGCACGTCAGCAAAATCAATTTCAACCGCTTTTAAGAAGTGCATTAAAGCCCAGGTGCCTCCGCGCGCTTCATAAAAAACGTCATCTAAATCCACCCAAGGAGTTTTCACTTCTAGTTCTCTTGGTGTGGCTGTCGATTGCGCAGCGGCACTATCGCCAGCCAAGTCAGTATTAATTCGCCGTTGTCCAACACTTGCGCTCAAACGCTGTGACAATGAACCCAAACTGGATTCAACGGTTTTTAACCAATAATTTAAATTGTCTGCTCGCGCATAAAATTGAGCTTGCTGCTCAGATTCATCTTGTAAACGTGTTAAATAATCTTCCAAAAAGCGGATACCATCCTCATACTGGCTCTCAGTGCGCGGCAAAATCCAGCTTTTGTGGTAAAAATTAAATCGCGATGCAGCAGAGGCTAACGCCGGCTCTTCAATAGATTGCGACTGCGAGCGGCTAAACTCCTCAAACATCGCTTTGGCCAGGTGGCGCACTTGAATAATCGCGCCTTTTTCCCAGTTGGGAATATTGTCCAGCCACACACCTGGCGGTGTGACGTCGTTTGATAAATAGCCTCCAGGTTTATTAAGCACTACATCGACAACTTCAATAAGTGTGCTTGTGGTAACAACGCCGGTGACGGGATCCGGTTTTTCAATATCCTGCTCTGCACGCTGGCTTGTCGCGTTTTGACTTATCCGTTCTTCAGCCACGCCATAGACTGAAAATGCGCGGGGTTCATAAGTAATATACATCCCCCAAACCATCGCCAAAAACAAATAGATACCCAAGCCTATCCCTGCGTATTTGAGCCAAGGCCTACCATCCGTCGCATCTGATGCAAAAGTGTTTACCGCGTTTTGCAACTTAACAAAAGGCTGATACGTTGCTGATTTTATTTTCTGCCACATGCAGATGCCCTCACTGGTCTCGCAAGTGTCGTTTAATGGACCGCGCGCACTTCTACGGGAACGGTAATAGAATGGTTTTTTAATTCAAGTACTAAATTAAAACTCTCGCCCACTCCCGGCGGTTCGGCAACATCTAACAACATAAAATGTAAGCCACCGGGCTCAAAATTAGTTGAGTCTCCAGGGTTAAATTGCAAGTGATTGACACGCCGCATTTTCATCATGCCTTCTTCGTATACAGTGTTATGAATCTCGGTCGCCCCAGCAATTTCAGTTGATGCTTGCACCAAAAACTGTGGTTCTTTGGCAATATTTTTAATAGACATGTAAACGGCTGCCCGGGTTTGGCCAGGAGGCATCTGCATCATATGGGCCTGACTTATCTCCAAAGGAGCTTGGTTGTTCTTTTCAGGTAAGTTTTTCTCGATATTTACGTTTTCACCGTCTGGCGGATCTGATTCCGTTTGGCCACACGAAACAACAAACACCAATAAAGCAACGAGTATAAATGGAGAACTAAACGAAGAAGACTTAATAAGCATTTTTGTACAAACCGCTAAAATAATATTTTAATCTAAAATGGGAGCTTTTAATTCTACACTGGGTTTTGTCGTTGTACGAATATCTCCCCGCACACGATAGCCAGGGGCAGCCTCTTTCATCACTTTGTACATCCATCGTCCTTCGGCGTCGTCGCGCGCATTTATTAACACCGTTTCATGCGAAGTCGCAATTCGCTCTGCTAAACGCCGTAAAAAAGACTTAATGGTTTGACTGCGAAGGCTTAGTTCATACGCCGGCAGCGGGAACAGCGTCACATCAAGTTGATCAACTTTGGCGAGCATTTGCTGATTTTTCTGCCCCTGCGCGCGCTCGATTTTTTTGTTCAGGCCTAATAGCTGCGGATGATTGGGAAACAGAGCCAGAGCCCTTCGGCGCATCGTTCGCGCTTGGGTAAAATTACCGCGTTTAATATTGGAATCTACCAAGACTCTGTACTTAATCGCCAAACTTTCCAGACCCCGCTTGGCATCAGCATTGTTGGGATCGAGCAGCAAAATAGCCTTCAGATAGTCATAGGCATTGTCATGCTTGGGTTTTGTTAGCCGGTTTGCGTTTATAGCAGTATTCGCTTTAGCCTGAAGCATCGCAATAATTTTATGCTGCGGATGGGTTTGGAATTGCGCCATAACGAAAGGTGAGAGTGTTAAATTCAGTCCGATTATCGCTAGCACCCTCACCCACTGTCGCATCCAGCGGAACAACTCAGACTGCCAGCCTAGTACGCTGTTGTTGCGCTCATAAAGTGAACTGTATATCAAGTCGACACCTCCACTACATGTCCTTTGATTAAATATTAAGGTAGGATTACAACCTCATTAAGTTGACGATTTGGCATTAGGGCACCTACTAAAATAACATTTTTACCCGGTGACAAGGTTAAGTCTGGTAGCTAAGACCACACTTACTGCTGTAGGCAGGCGTTGTGATCTGCGTATCAGCCCCAAAAGTCAATACAAATAGAGGTAGAAAAGTCTTTTTGATAGACGATGTTAAGATAGACGTGAATTGTCGCATATCAAAATGAAGTAGTGGCTCAACGTCGCTCGCAAATGCTGTCTCCGAAAAAGATTTCGGTAGCGCAATCAGAAGTCTGCGAGCCTATATAACTATGATGAAAACGACTCAAATAGCACAGTTTTTTATTCTGATCTTTTTCAACCTTGCGCCTATTGTTTCCTCGGCGCAATCCAGCGATGTAGATGATTTTTTTCTGCCTGTAAGCGAAGCATTTATCCCGACATTCGTATTTAACCAAGAGACGATTTCACTCAACTGGGAAATCGCGGATGAATACTACCTTTATCGCGATAAATTCCAGTTTACACAAATTGGCAGCGACAGCGAGATTGCCCTGAGCCCAGAGTACGAAGAAGGCGAGCGCAAATTCGATAAATATTTCAACAAAGAACTCGAAATTTATTTTGGTTCAACCGCAGTTCAATTTAACAAAATAGGCCTGCCTTCCCAGTTTACGCTTAAGGTACGCTCCCAAGGTTGCGCAGAGGCCGGTTTGTGTTATGCGCCGCGCACGCAATATTTTAGGCTCAATCTAACCGAAGGCTTTGCAGACGAAATACCTAAAGAAGCCATTAACGCTGAATTTCTCGCTCAAACAGAGCAAGAAAGTATTAATCAAGACAGCGGAGACTCCGCTCTCCATAAGCCATTGTGGTTGTTTATCCTCTCGGCCTTCGCAGGCGGTTTGCTGTTGAACTTCATGCCTTGTGTTTTTCCCATTTTGTCGTTAAAAGCCTTAGATTTTAGCCACCGTGCAAAAGACGGCACGAGCGGTGTGGCGCAGGGCTGGGCATATACTGTCGGCGTATTGGGCTCTTTTCTGGTGATGGGTTTCATTATCGTGAGCATGCGCGCTGCGGGCGAGGCAGCGGATTGGGGCTCTCAGTTTCACTCACCCATATTCGTCGCGTTCATGGCCTACCTCTTCTTACTGCTGGGGTTAAGCCTATCCGGCGTAGTTCATTTCAACACCAATTTTAGCGGCTTAAACCAGCGCCTCTCGGATAAAAAAGGCCTCGTGGGTTCAGTTTCTACTGGGATTCTTGCGACTCTCGTATCGAGTCCATGCACGGGGCCGCTAATGGCGCCAGCAATTGGCTTTGGTCTGCTGCAATCGTCCGGAATTGCACTGCTAATATTTTTGAGCCTGGGCCTTGGTTTCGCACTGCCTTTTCTGTTGCTTAGTTACAGCCCAAGGCTGGCAAACGCTTTGCCTAGGCCCGGAAAATGGATGAGCACATTAAAAGAATTTCTCGCATTTCCTCTCTATATCTCGAGCGCCTGGATGCTATATGTTTTCTCTCGGCAAGTTAATGCAACCGGAGCTTTTTTTCTGGTAATCGGAGGAATAGCGCTTATTTTTGCCGTTTGGGTTTTCCACCATCAGCCGAGGTCTGCAACAGGCAAAGTAATTGCGCGCTCAGGCGCAATTACTGCGATCCTATTTGCACTTTACGTTGGCGTTGCGGGGGATAATTTTAAAGACCAACCCGAAGGACGCATGGCCTACTCGAGAGAACTCGTGGAAACATTGCGTAAACAAGGCAGACCCGTATTTGTCGAAGTCACCGCTGACTGGTGTATCACGTGCAAAGCTAACGAACTCAACGCGCTTTCACGTAAAGAATTTAAAAACTTCATCAAAATGCACAACTACGCAATCTTGCGCGGCGACTATACGAATGAGGACCCAAACATTACTGAAGTACTGCGCGACTTTAATCGTGCCGGGGTGCCGCTCTATCTTGTTTACCCTGCCGATCCCGAAGCGCCGGTCGAAATTTTGCCGCAGATCATTACGCAAGACATAGTGCTCGATGCTCTGCAACGCGGATTAGACGCGAGTAAAATAGCATCCCACAATTAAATTCAGCCACTTCCTTTAGAGAAAACGCAAAATACGGACGAAAAGATAATTTCGCTCATTGTCAGCGATTTTGCAGCTAATTGCTTTGAATTTCAGGTTTCTGTAAAAGCAGCATAGACAGCGCTCGCATATTTAGGCAAAATCCCCGCCTGCCTAACCATCGGCAAAAGTTATCAAAAAACTCAGCGTAGGTTCAGGGTTCGCGTTTTAGCCTGACCTTAAACACTGTCTGTAAATTTCCGACGAGCCGACCGGACACCACTTATGTCAAAAATTCTCGTTTTGCAGGGTCCGAATCTTAATTTACTCGGGACGCGCGAGCCTTCTATCTACGGGTCCCAGACGTTGGCCGACATCCAGGCCGACATCGATAAGCTTTGTCGGGCACGCGGCCATAAAGCGCTGCATTTTCAGAGCAACGCAGAGCACGAGTTAGTCAACGCAATTCAAAACGCTAAACAAGACAATATCGAATTTATTGTTATCAACGCAGCTGCCTTAACCCACACCAGTGTGGCTTTGCGGGATGCGCTTAGCGCGGTAGGCATAGCTTTTATTGAGTGCCACCTGTCCAATGTATACAGCCGCGAGGCGTTCCGACATCACTCGTATTTAGCTGATATAGCTATCGGCGTTATTTCTGGTTTCGGCGCGCAGAGTTATGAACTAGCGCTAATAGCAGCATTTGCTCACTTAGAACAATCCGACCCTTAAGACATCACTTGCAAATTTGTAGAGGCTTGCATGGATATTCGAAAAATTAAAAAGCTGATTTCGCTGTTGGAAGAATCCAACATCGATGAACTCGAAATTAAAGAAGGCGAAGAGTCCGTGCGCATCAGTCGAGGTTCTCACTCGGCACACGCAGGATTACAAACCTACGCACAACCGGCGCCACCACCGGTCGCTACGCTAGCAGAACCTCCTAAAGCAGATACACCCGCGGATGATACTCCCACTAGCAAAAGCAGTTTGAGCGGCAAAGCGATTAACTCGCCAATGGTCGGCACCTTTTATCGCTCCCCGAGCCCTGGATCAGCACCCTTCGTCGAAGTTGGTCAGTCCGTTAAACCGGGCGACGTCATCTGTATCGTGGAAGCCATGAAGATGATGAACCAAATTGAAGCCGATAGCACCGGCGTTATCGAAGCCATTCTTGTTGAAGACGGCGAGCCGGTTGAGTTTGGCCAGCCCTTGGTATCCATCTCCTAAGCGCGAGAACACAACAATGTTTGAAAAGGTTCTAATCGCCAATCGCGGCGAAATAGCATTGCGTGTATTGCGAAGCTGTAAAGAGTTGGGCATACGTACAGTTGCTGTTTATTCAGAGGCAGATCGCGACTTAATGCACGTGCGTCTCGCGGACGAATCTGTCTGCATAGGCCCAAACCCAAGCCCACAAAGCTATTTGAATATTCCGGCCATTATCAGCGCGATGGAAATTACCGACGCTGTCGCCGTGCACCCGGGTTATGGCTTTCTGGCAGAAAACGCTGATTTCGCCGAACAAGTGCAAAAAAGCGGCTTTACTTTTATCGGCCCAAGCGCGGATGTAATCCGCCTTATGGGCGACAAGGTCTCCGCTATTGAGGCGATGAAAAAAGCAGGCGTACCTACCGTTCCCGGCTCCAATGGCGCACTGCCGGAAGATCGAGAATACTGCTTAAAGGTAGCCTCTGAGATCGGTTATCCGGTCATTATTAAAGCCGCCGCCGGCGGAGGCGGCCGCGGAATGCGTGTGGTACACACAGAATCGGCGCTGCTAAACTCAATTCATGTCACCAAGAGTGAGGCTAAAGCAGCCTTTGGCGACGATACGGTTTACATGGAAAAATTCCTGCAGAATCCACGACATGTTGAAGTGCAAGTGATGTCAGATGGTCAGGGCAGCGCCATTCATTTAGGCGATCGAGATTGCTCACTACAGCGCCGCCACCAAAAGGTGCTTGAAGAAGCGCCGGCACCATTCATCGATCCGGCAGCGCGACAAGATGTTCTTGACGCCTGTGTCAAAGCCTGTATCGAAATCGATTATCGCGGCGCTGGAACGTTTGAATTTCTCTATGAAGATGGCCGATTTTACTTTATTGAGATGAACACGCGTATTCAGGTGGAGCACCCAGTGACGGAGTTGGTCACCGGTGTCGACCTTATTCGCGAGCAAATCGCCGTATGTTCAGGTGAAAAACTGCGCTTAAAACAAGAGGATATCAAAATTCGCGGCCACGCCTTTGAGTGCCGAATCAACGCTGAAGACCCCACCAATTTTATGCCCTGCCCAGGCACTGTCACCAATTTCCATCCGCCGGGCGGAGCCGGTGTGCGGGTTGACTCTCATCTGTACTCTGGCTACAAAGTTCCACCGTATTACGATTCGATGATCGCCAAAGTCATCACCCATGGTGAGGATCGCAAAACAGCATTAGCAAAAATGCGGGTTGCAATGGACGAGCTAATCGTAGACGGCATCAAAACCAATACGCCTTTGCAGCAGGAACTTGTGCGCGACGCCGCTTTTATGAAAGGCGGTGTTAACATCCACTACCTTGAGAAAAAGCTTGCCACCTAGCCCGTTAACACTAGGGCCTGTTGACACTAATCTGATGAGCGCTCTTAGCCCAAAGTGCCGATCTAGGTGCAACACAAATGCCCTGGCTTGAGCTTAGAATTGACAGTTCGCGTGAAGCGGCACCCGAACTCGAGGCACAACTGCTAAGCCTAGGTGCGCTTTCCGTCACGCTGCAGGATAACGCCGATCAGCCAATACTTGAGCCTGCTCCCGGCGAAACACCGCTTTGGGATAACACCCGCATAGTTGGGATGTT
>JANQJB010000068.1 GCA_028281865.1 Marinagarivorans sp. | reverse complement strand
GATATCGATCTCATCCTGGAAGGCGACGCATTTTGCGGTTTCTTGTTTCAGGAACGTGTCGTAGTCAGCAGCGCTAAGTTCGCCTTTTTTCCATTTTGCACGTGCTTGGCGGACTTCGCTTGTTTGTGGGAAGGAGCCAATGGTGGTCGTCGGAAATTCGGGAAGTTGGAGTTTATTGGCCTGGCTTTGTTGGCGAGCTGCAAAATTCGAGGCGCGCTCGAAATCGCTCGATGTTACACCGGCTAGACGTGACTGGACTGCATCGTTGTGGATACGCTTGCTGGCCTTGCGAGATGCAATAGCCGCTTGATTGGGCCGCAGTGCCTCCCTGCCTCCCGTGCCATCCAGGAGTTGGCGAAGGTCGGCGATTTCCAGCAGTTTCTGATCTGCAAATGCGAGCCAGTTCAGCAGTTCATCGTCAAGTTTTGTTTCGTTTTTTAACGTGATGGGCGAGTGCAGCAGCGAGCAGCTTGGTGCAATCCACAAGCGATCACCGACTGCGGCTTTGGCTTTTTTCAGAATAGCCAGCGAGGCGTCGTAATTGTTTTTCCAGATATTACGGCCCTCTACGATGCCGACTGAGAGAATTTTGTCTTGCGGAAATTTCGCCAGCACAGAATCGATATCTTCAGCACCACGCACAAAATCGAAGTGCAGGGCTTCGACTGGCAGCGCGAGGTAAGTGTCTAGGTTTTCACGTACTCCACCAAAGTAGGTGGTAACGAGCAACTTGGCCGCACCTTTAGCTTTGGCAAGTCGATCGTAGGCTATTTTGAACGCGGCGCGCTGTTTTTCACTAAGATCGAGCGAGAATACCGGTTCATCCAACTGAATCCACTGCGCACCAGCCGAGGAGAGTTTGCCGATAATTTCTTCATAAACACTGACAAGATTATCCAGCAGCGTAAACGGATCGAAGTCGGGGTTTTTGCTGTCCTGGACCTTGCCCAAAGAGAGATACGTTATTGGGCCGACAAGCACAGGTTTGGCGTTAATTCCCAATGCTCTTGCTTCTTTAAATTCATCGAATACTTTGCTGCCAGAAAGGGAGAACTTCGTGTCTGCCGAGAATTCAGGGACGATGTAGTGGTAATTGGTATCGAACCACTTGGTCATTTCACTGGCGAAGGTTGAGACCTTGTCGGTCTGACAGTCTTTTTCATTTTCGACCAGAGATACGCCGCCCTGTGTACCGCGCGCGATAGTGAATACGGTATTAAGATCCGTTTGCTCCCCTTGCCATTGGAAGCGAGGCGGTACATTACCCAGTAGGCAGCTCATATCGAGGGTTTGGTCGTAGAACGAGAAATCGTTGACGGGGATAAGGTCAATGCCAGCATCCCTTTGTTTAAACCAATTCGTACGGCGAATTTGGGCAGCCGTTTTTTGCAGCTCGCTTTCTGAAAGCTTTCCTTTCCAGAACGCTTCTGTTGCCCGTTTAAGTTCGCGTTGTTCGCCAATACGGGGATATCCAAGATTATGAGTCAAAGCCATAGCGCTACCTTTCACTGTGCTGCCAATTAATGAATTGCCATTAGCGTAAGGTATGATATGAATGAATAAAAATGATATATTTTCAATTAATCATTATTTTTGTTCATGGTATATATGCTAAAGCTTATCCATGAAGGCATTAACTATTTCAGCTTCAATGCGCATGGAAAGATTAAGAAACTTCGAGGCTTTTTCAGTCTTTGATAAAATGCATCGATCCAATCAATTTTCGCTAAAACAATGATAACGTCATAACTTACTGGAACTCTCGATGCGCAGATTTTTTAAACGGCTCTATATAATGCTGATTATCCTAGTTGTTTTTTGTTCAAATACTAGAGCAGGAGAGACTTCGGACCGCAGCCCATTTGCCAATCCCTTTTTATATTATGCTTTTCCCGCCTATGGTTATTTAACACCCGGAGCAGCGATTGCAAGACTTAATCATACAGGCGAGAGTAAATTTGAGTTTTCAATTGATGCTATATCGGATAACGCGAAAGCCGATTTTTTTTCAATCGATAAAAAGACAGGAGTCCTGTCAATAGATAAGCTTCCCAAGTTTGCGGGCTACAAAAAGTACGAGTTAAAATTAAGCGCAAAGAATAGAAAATCAAATGAAACGCATGATGCAATAGTTTTTCTAAACTCACACAAAAACCCGCAATTAAACACTTGGTTTAACCCATTTCCAGCCCAGGGGATTGGCAAAGTTTACACGCAGAGTACGCGTTACAGTCAGTATAAAACGCTGGAAAATATTGTTTTTGAAAATGACGGCCATTATCTAAAAGCTCTTTATAACTGGCCGCACAACGAGGCACCCTTCTCGATGATAATGACAGCGACTGATTACAGTCACTACGATTTTGAATTGGAATATAAATGGGGCGAGCGAAAATTTGCACCGCGGCAAAATAAAAAACGCGATGCAGGTATTATTTTCCACGCGCGAGGCGATCTCGAAGTATGGCCGGTATCGCTTGAGTGCCAAATTCAGGAGGGTGATACCGGTGATCACTATTCGATACGCGGGCCGAGTGTAGTCGGTTTGCTGAAAGATGGAAAAGAAACAGTAGCCAATAGCAAAACTCAAGAGGGGCTTCGAGGTGGTGCAAGACTCATCCGGTACGCGATGAGTGAAGTGAAAGGTTGGAACAAAGTACGCTTGGAAATTCGCGGCGACTCCGCAAAATATTTTGTAAACGGAGTCCTCGTCAACCAATTTAAACAGGCTGTTGATTTTTATGGGCAGGCGCTGACTTCCGGTAAAATCGGTCTTCAGGCTGAAGGTGCTGAAATCACTTATCGGAATATTCGCATGCGCTTGGTTAAATAATATGTTCTTTATTCAGGAACTGATAACGCACCGAGTTTTAAAATGCACCGATTTTTGAAGAGTAAAAAGCCATTTCAGAGAAAAACAAAATGGACCTATGCTTAATGACTAAGCACTGTGTAACGAGCGACGCTAACCAGCGCTCGTTAGCGACTTACTCGGTAGCAACTCTTTCTTTTGCCGACTAAAGGACAGTAACAAGGGAATTAATATCAGTGTAATAGGTGTGGCAAAAAGTTCGCCGAATACTAACGATACGGCAGCAGGTTTTAGGTATTGCGCTTGTTCGCTTGTTTCACTCAGCAGCGGCAGTAAACCGCATACTGTGGTTACCGTCGTTAAGAAAATTGCACGTAGCCTACTTTTCCCCGCTTCAATCAGTGCCGATTTTATCGATAAGCCTGAATCATGGAGCTGATTAAAGCGACTCATTAATACTAGCGAATCGTTAATCACAACACCGGTCATTGCCATCATGCCAAACAGCGATAACACACTTACCGGAAGCCCAAGCAGTCCGTGTCCAATAATGGCTCCAGCAAAGCCCATTGGAATTACGGACATAATAATGAAAGGCTGCCAATAAGATTTCAAAGGTATCGCAAGCAAAATGTAGATAAGTAACAACGTTAGTAACATTGCTTTTTTAAACCCTGCCTGCACCTCAATAATTTCAGCAAATTCTCCCACGGCCGTAATTGTGACATCGGGGTAAAGCCGCTGTAGGTCCAACACAGCTTCTGCCTTTAGTCTTTCCCAAGTGCTTTCAGGTGAACTGATGGAGCGATTTTGTCGCCAGTAGATGCTCACGACCTCATCGCGATTGCGGCGATAAATTACCTCTGGTTCGCGTTCGTATTCAAGATGGCTAATCTCGCCTAAACTGACATATCTATTTGCGGCCAGTAACACAGGCGTCGCTTTTAGTTGCTCGATTGTTTTAGTCTGGGTTTCCGGAAAACGAACGATTACCTGAGTCTCTTCGTTTTTATCTAGCAAGCGATGGATTTCTATTTGCCCGAACGCGCCGCCCACGAGTGTTGCCAAACGGCTTTGATCAATACCCAAGGCGCTTCCTCTTTCATTAACGCTGACTTTTAGCTGTCTTTTGGCTAGCTGGCTGTCATCGTAAACATCGTTAACACCAGGCAACTGTGCTAATGCAACCTTGATGCGATTGGCGACTTGTTTTGCCAAATCCCGATTGCGCGCAGAAACCGAAATGGCTGTGCCGCCGGCGGGCTCTTCTGCGAGACTGAACTTTATTGCATAACTGCCTTCGAGGTTTCCTGTGTGTTGGCGCAGCTCAGCCAAGAAGTGATCGCTTGGTACTTTAGCCAACGCGCTCGATGTAAGTTCGGCGGTCAATTCGATATTTTCGGCATTTTCTTTTGCCACGATATATTTACTGACTGGCGATTGTGGCAGTGCGTAGGCTTGTTGCAGTGCGTCAGCCGTGCGTTCGATCGCCTGCTCCAGTTGAGCAAAATTGCGGTCGGTTAAGGCATTGGCAACGCCGTGCTGCATGGTCACTTTAACGCTGGCATAACGCCCGGGTATTTCTGGGAAAAATACCGAATCGATATGCTTTTTCATTAAGGCGCCATAGGCGAGTAAAACAAAGCTGATAAACAACGCAATACTTGTCTTTCGATTAGCCAAGCTAACTAACAAAAGAGGCGAATAAACACGACTGGTAAAGCAATCTAGCGCGCGGTTGCACAGCACTCTGGCTTTTATCAGCCATTGTTCAACCACGCTTGTTCTGCGTTGGCGGGCGACATAACTTAGGTGAGTCGGCAAAATAAATTTACTTTCGATCAGCGAAAATATCAGTGCAAAAATAACCACTGCGGAAAAGCCCGCTAACACTTTTGCCAGCTCATTCTGAATCCACAGCATCGGAGAGAAGGCTGCAATAGTGGTTAACGCACCAAAAATTGTGGGTACGGCAACGGCCTCCACGCCTTGCCAGGCTGCTTCTTTCGGGTCTTTGTTTACCTGTCGAGCCTGGTGAATACTTTCGCCAACTACCACAGCGTCATCCACTAACACACCTAAAACCAGAATCATGCCGAATAAGGTAATGTCATTGATGCTGTAATCCAGCGCCGGCAAGCCCATCAGCGTCGCGGCGCCTGCAAGGGATACGGGAATACCCAGCGCGACCCAAAAAGCCAAGCGCACCTCTAAAAAAAGAGCCAACAACACTAAAACAATCAGCAACCCCTGCCACGCGTTAGTACTGAGTAGATCTAGCTGCTCGTCAATGTAGGGAGACATATCCGCCATCACATCGAGCCCGATGTTTTGCGGCAATGTTGGTTTCAGCGAGCCCAATACCGACTCGGTGGCTTCGCTGATATGAAACAGGTTATCTTTTTGACTGGTGGATACCATCAGTGCGATTGCGGGCTGTCCCTGATAACGAACAATGCTATCGGTTTGTTCATAATCGCGCCGGACTGCAGCGATATCACCCAAGGTCACGCGAGTATATTCGGTCGTGATAATAGGAATATTTTCTAACTCACGCAGATTGTCGGCCACAGTGCTGCCCTGCAAGAGGATGCTGCCGCGGGCTGTTCGCAATTCGCCACTGCGATATTCCACTGACCACTGGCGCAGGCGATCAGCAAGTTCTTCTATCGATAGGCCATAGCGCTTTAATTGTTCTGCATCGGGCTCGACGGCTAACAGTCGTTTCCTTTTGCCGAGGTTAGTTACTTTCGAGATTTTGGGGTGTTTTTTAAGTGCTCTCTCAACGCGAGAAGATGCTTGCTGCAGCAGTTCATTGCTATCACCGCCGTAAACCATGACAAACGAAGCAAGATTCGTATATTCATTGCGATAAATTCTCGGGCGTTCAGCCAATGCCGGAAAACCTTCAATGCTCTCCACTTGATTGCGGATATCATCGATCAGTCGATCCAGCTTTACGCCGGTATTTTTCTTCACCAGCACCGATGCATAACCGTTATGCGATTGGCTGGTAATACGATTTATGCCGGCAACTCCGCTGATTGCTGCTTCAATTCTCTGGGTAATGCCCTCATCCACCTGGCGTGCTGTACCTCCGGGATAAACCACTGAGATTTCTACTTCTGTCGGTGGAATTTGCGGAAAGCTTTCAACGCGCAGGTTTGGCAAAGTGAGCAATCCCGCGGCGATGATAAAGACCATCAATAGGTTGGCCGCAACCGGGTTATCTAAGAACCAGCGTGTCAGTGTTTTCATAATGGCAACCTAAAAGGAAGTCGTTGCGACCGACTGCCCCTGCAAAAAACTATTTAACGGAAAACGCACAAGTAAACGTTTTTGTTCGGGCCGATCCCGGTAGCGGAACAATATTGACTCCGGTTGCTCATCGAGTAAGTCTATGGCTTCCAAGCGCAGAGAGTGGTCGACAACACTCCAGACTTTGCCGTCTTCAGTTAGTACCGATGCCGGTGCCGTCACGACATGCTTGCGTGTCTCGCCCGGAAACACGATGTTCACTTGTTGCTCTGCGAGTAAAGGTTCAGAGTGCTGAAATGGCTTAGCTACCTGCAACATTAAGCTGCGTTGTCGCGTGACCGCATCCATGACCGGACTCAAATAGCGGATCGAAGCCTGCCACTGTTGTCCATTCGGTGTAACGATTGTTATGTCTTTTGCCGTGATATCTTTTACGCTTGTTTCACTGAGCTGTTGTTGAATGCCGTTTAATCGCTGCCAGTTCTGTTCCGAAAGCTCCACTTTTATATCCAGATAATCACTAGCCGCCAACTGGAACACGCTATCCCCCGCGTTGACCCACTGACCCGGATGAATCGAATCGCTGATAACGACAGCGTCAAATGGCGCTTTGATTTGCGTATCAGCAAGTTGTTGCTTGGCGGACGCTAGGGAGGATCTGGCTGCTTGGCGCTTAGCCTCAGCCGCTTTGACGTGAGGCTCTAGTCGACCAAAAGCGGATTTTGCGTTATCGCTTTTTTTCGCAACTTGTTGGCGCTTAAGCACTTCTGCCAAATTGAGTTCGGCCTCTGACAACCCGGCCTGCGCCGCCCCTAATTCAGCCTGATAAAAAACATCTTGTAGCGAGGCAAGCACTTCGCCCTTTTTCACCAGGCTGCCGGGGGTTGCGCTATTTGCTACTTCAAGCACGCGCCCACTCACCGAAGCGGTAATTTCAGTAGACCAGCGAGCCCTGGTTATGCCCGTAACATTGATTTTGATTTGCGCATTCGTCGGTATCACTTCAACAACGGTAACCGCTAGCCCCGCATTCTTGGGTTTGTCTGCCGTCGCAGCAGGTTGCTGCTCGTCCATCAGCCACAACGCCATCGTGACCAGCAATACGGTGGCGACAATGCCGACCGCTCGCTGTTTTAACCACTTCACTGTAATGCTCACCATGAATGACAACCTGAAATTTATGAAACATACTTGTACCATATCTAAAATTTATTTATGATACAAGTATGTTTCATAAAAACTGAGTAATTTCCGATGCCAGAGCAAATAGACGCACGCATACAAAAGTCCCAAGCCGCGATAATCAAGGCTGGTATGCAGCTATTAAGTAAAAACAGCGAGGCTTCCCTGAGCGATATCGCACGGGAAGCCGGAGTGGGGCGCACCACGCTATATCGCCTTTACGACACCAAAGAAAAACTGATCAAGGCAATTGCCATCCATTGTTTGGATTCATTCGAGCGCGCTACCGAGCAACTAGAAAGCGAGGCGAAATCAGCTTTGCACGCTTTTCATTTAATGTTTAAAGCTATTTTTCCGCTGTCGGCGGAAATGGAATTTTTAATGAAACTTGGCGATCTTGAAGAGGGCGATCCAGAAGTTTTTGCTATCTATCGACGGCAAGCGAATGATATCGCCGAGTTGGTTAAAGGTGCCCAAGCAGAAGGTAGCATGTCAAAGGACATTCCAATTGCCTGGGTAGTAAACCTGGTTGAAGGTTTGCTCTACACGGCTTGGCTCACTAACAAGGAAAAGCCTATGAAGCACGATGTGCTTGCCGACTTGGCCTTTCACACATTTTGCAACGGCGTCGCGCGTTAATATTGGGAGTGTTGATAATTGGCGCGGTCAGCTCCCGATATTGAAAAAAATAGTACCTTGTCTTTGACTGCTATTTTTCTGCGCTTTAAATGGCGAATTTCTCTGACCTTGTCATTGGTCATTATTGAAACCTTGCTGGAGTTGCTTTATCCGCTCTTTATCGGCTGGGCCATCAACGATTTACTTAAGGGGTCGTTTAATAGCATCTATTTACTGGTGGGTTTAGGTGCTGCTTCAGTAATTGTCGGCAGCGCCCGGCGATTTTACGACACGCGAATCTATGCGCATATTTACCAAACTGTTACACCTGAAATGGTCGCGCGGGAAAAAACTAGAAGTCAGTCTGTATCAACCATTGCTGCGCGCTCCGGTTTGCTAACCGAACTTGTCGAGTTCTTTGAAAATGCACTACCGCAAGTTTTCACCGCCATCATTGGCATGGTGGGGGTGCTGATAATTATTAGTGCTTTAAATGTAAATGTGTTTCTTGCCTGCTTGGCTTTACTTGTTTTAGTTGTGGTAATTTATTTAGCGATTGGCAATTTAAATTACCGACTTAACGAAGGTTATAACAGCGAACTGGAAAACCAAGTGGAAGTAATTAAACAGCCTGACATCAATCTTGTTCAACAACATTTTAAACTTTTAATGCAATGGAATATAAAACTCAGCGACCTTGAGACCGGTACCTATTTTGCTTTATGGCTTGGCATAATTGCTTTGTTTGTCTACGCCCCAATAGCGGCTGTTAGTGACGGCATAGCTGATTACGGATTAATTGTTGCTATGCTTATGTACGTTTTCGATTACATTGCAAAAGTGGCTGAATTGCCGCTTTATACGCAACAAGCCATTCGGTTGAAGGAGATTGCGAATAGAATTAGCGCGTAGATATTCGTTCAGTGGCAATGTAATCGTAAGTAATGTTTCAGTTTTTTAACTCGTTAGAAAAGGCACGCCATGACCATGCAAGTAAGAGAAAACAGAGGAAAAGATTAAAGTTTAAGAATTGATAAAGTAATTAATTAAAAGATAAGATAGGTCTAAATCGATTTTCACATCTTTACGAAGCTTTCAACATACAACTGAACGCTTGGGTATTAAATTGAAATACGACGGATTAAGCATTTGGAGATACGCTGCTGTCCTTCCTCTGGACCTTATCCGCCACAATTGCTGTTTTTCCACAATTAAGCGTATTGTCTGTGCCTGTCAAATTCTTCTATTGGTTATTATTCTTCAACTATATTAATTCGCCCTTCAACCGGCCCATCGAAAGACGCGTCGGTGGTTTGTCCGTTGATGCGTCGTAAGCCAAGAAGCAAACGAACAAAACGAGAATGGGGTGGAATTGCAATATTTTCAAATTCTAATTTTGTCCATGTAACGGAGCCATTTGCTATGCTGGCAGGACCAATGGTACTAATGGATTGGTTGTTCTCATCCAAAAATTCGAACCATAAATGCGCGGAGTCGTCCACCTGGCGAGACTGTCCATATGCGGAAAAACTAATCGTCGTTTGGCTATTATCAATTTCATTGTTTAAACCAAGTGTTCCTAATGGAATAATCTGTTCGATTTCTGAGGTATTATCGCCAAAAATCCCACCCGCTGAGCGTGCCCTGGTCGCACCGGTGTACGCGCCGCCGCTGTCAATTTGAATGATTGAACCATTGCCGTCGCTTAGGCGATTCCATTTGGCCGTCGCAATATCGCCGGCTTCAATAGCTGAACCTTGAACGTAAAGCGGAAAAACATTTTGCTTTTCTGAAAACACCAAATGACCGCGCACTGGGCCATCTAAAATAGCATCGGTAGTGACACCACCCGATCGAACAAGCCCTGCGAGTAATTTAATTTTCCGTGTTTTTGGCGGTAACGATTGGCTATAAAAAACAAACTCTCGCCATACTCCGTCGTTGTAATCCTCAAATGCGCTTTCTTGAAACCCGAGAGATAGGCCAGCTTCATCAAGAAATTCAATGCTCAGCTGAGCGAAGTCGCCCAACTGATTTGAGCGCGCATAAGTGCTGAGTTTGAGTTTAACCAAGCCCGCTTCAATTTGTTTGTTGTATCCCAAATCAGCGATTTCAATTACTTGTTCAAGCTCTGCTTTAGTCACATTGCCGCCTGAGGAACCTCCATTCACTTGGCCTCGGGCAACTCCGGCGATGGTATCTTGGCTCGGTACAATGTTTAAAATCGCGCCGGTTGAATTGGGTGCTTGTTGCCAAGCGTCACACGCAATGGAATCAAGCTCGATATCGGCCCCGCGAATATTGAGTGGATTGAACGATACGACTTCTGTTCTTGTTAACGCCGCTTCTACTTGACCATCCACCAGCGCATCGGTGTTATTTCCGCCGGTTCGCACGACTCCGATAACGAGGCGAATTTTTCGTGTACCAAATGGAAGTTTTGAATTGCTGATTTTCATTTGTTTCCATATTCCGTCTCCGTCATCATTAATAGATTGTCCCCCGTCCGCGATAAGGGCTTCGTTTTCATCGAGAAATTCAACTCGGATACGAGCATAGTCCCATCCAGCTTGTGTGGAATGGCCAAAGGCTGAAAAATCACCACTCATTAAACCCAAATCTATATCGCTCGCATATTGTGTGACATCAATAATTTGTGCTATTTCGGATGTGTTATAGCCAGTGACTCCCCCATTTGATTTAGCGTGATAGGAGCCAACATTAGCGTGATTTGCAGAGACAATAATTAATGTGGAACTATCGTTTGCAACAGGCAGCCAGTGACCTGAAGTTAATGTATTAGCCTCTATATCGGCACTTGCAACGGGAAGTGGAAATGTTTCGGTCAGAGTTTTCCAAGCGCCCAATCTAAAAGATTGATTTTCTTGCGGTAGGCTTCCATTTATATACTCCATATAATTGGTATGTCCGTCACCATCAGGATCATCATTGCTCGAGATACAATTTTGATTATTGCAGCGGGCAAATTCCCAGTCATCGGGTAGATTGTCGACGTCTAGGTCATCAACACTCGGAGAAATGGGGGAAGTGCCGATTTCTATTTCTTCTTGATCCGAAATTCCATCGCTATCAGAGTCTAACGAAGGTGCCGCTCCGGATGTATTGCCAAAGGCACCGAGATTAATGCGCCCACCGTTAACCGAGCCATGCAAGGGGTTAGGCTCATTTTCAAATCGCGATAATCGATGACCTTTATCAATCGCCGGAGAAGTAAAACTAGTTAACCGATAGAAATCTGGAGAGTTAAAATCACTCGTATTTAAAAATAAAGGGTCTGCATTAAAGTTTTCATTGATACCGTCAAAAAGTCCTGTACCCAAAATATTGTTGCGAATAGAATCTGATGTTGAAAATCCCGCCAGATCATTCACGTTATTCCAGAAAATATTATTTTGGACGAGATATTCTGTAGCGTTGACACGATCAACACCCACACCTGAGTCGAAATTAACAATGGTGTTATTTTCGATAACACTATGACTCGATGTGCCCATATCAATCCCGGTTTGAGTCGCCACATTTTTAAGTAGTATATTATTTTTAATCAATACACGTTTGGCATCAAACAAATTAATACGCTGTGTACTTATAATATTTCGCTCCAGTGAAAAATTGGATATTTCACTGTTCTCTGTAAGTATAAGAGACCCTGCCAAATTAACATTGTAGATGCCGCCCCACTTCACACCGGAAAAATAAAGTGGTGCAAATAAATAAATTATCCCTTCATCAGAGCCAATAATTTTAACACTCTTATCTATGTCAACTGGAGTTGGATCATAATAAAACTGAAAAGTATCACTCGATGTAAACTTTAAGAAGAGCGTATCACCGTGGTTAACACTAGGACTTGCGAGAGCGTCGCGAATCGTTTTAAACGGGTTGTCAACTGAACCATCTCCACCTGAGGCCGGCAAACCCGAATCGACATACCATGTTTTTATACACGGTTTGGATGTGTTATCTGTCGGTAGTGTTCCTTGCAAAAACTCAATAATGTTATCGACTCCATCCCCATCTAAATCGACAAGGGCATCCTGAATTAATGCAGAGGTGCCATGTACCAATTCCCAGTCATCATGCATACCATCATCGTCGCTGTCGACTTCCGAGGCATGTCGTAAGGGGTCGGCGCCCGTTTGATTTTCTTCAAAATCATTTAGGCCATCGTCGTCACTATCAGGATCAGTTGGGTCTGTACCAAGCGCAAGTTCACTTGCATTGGATAAAAGATCACCGTCATCATCATCGTTAGCGTTATATAGAGTAAGGGCATAGTAATCATTGAAACTCTGGGTTTTGCCCGATTGCGGATTGCCTGAACTGACATTTTGAGTTTCGACTCTTAAGCGCAAAAGATAGTCACCCGGAGTTAATCCAGTCGTATCCCAATCGCCAAATTGCAATGCGGTACCATTAGCTAAATATTGCCCAGATCCGCTAATGTTTGAGGTGTTCCAGGCATTCAAATCATCGCAAACATAAAAATCGTGGCTTTGATTGCAGTAGTCGATGTAATACGTTGTATTAACTGCATTATTATCCCTACCGTTAAAAGCCTGACCAAATAAACTAATGGTTGAATTTGTGAGTGCAGTGTCGCCGATACTTAAATTTAAATCATCAAATCGAACAGCAAGCGGCGAGTAAACAGGGTCGCCATAAAATATGCCGCTATTATTTGAGTCACCGAACCAGACCGCGTCGCCTAAGGGTAAGCCTTTGAAATAATAATAAAGTCCGCGTAGAACACTGCCTCCGAATGAATGCCCACCACTTTGATAGTGACTAACGCTTCCCCAAAATCCAACTCCGCCGAGACGACTAATAAACATTGCAGCGTGATCGCCAGCAGAATCTTGTTCGTGACCTAAATTAAATTGACCGTTGTTAAGTTGTTCAATGCTTGTTCCAAGGTCAATCAGGGAAAAATCATCGAGTCCAATTTCGGCATCCGTTGTATTATCTATCGAACTAATTTCTAAGCTTAAGCGATTTGCGGCACCACTGAGAGTGGGCACGGTATAATCAAGAGGCCCTACCAATGTCCAGTCGCTAACATTACTTAGCGTCACTTGATGAATGACTTGTCCAAAATTTGTTTCCGCAGGGTTACTGAATTTTAAAGTGACATTTAAACGTTTTGCCGAAGTTACATTACTTTTGTACCAAAATTGCAGTCGATATTGGTTGCCTTCAGCGATAATTGCATCATCAACATCTTGGTGCAGACGAATATGATATTGGTTAGCGCAAGGTACAGAGGGGAGTTGAGAAAAATCGCTATGTCCAACTGGGTAACACGTTGGGGTGTTTATATCTTCTAGGTTAGTAAACCAAATACTATTCGAATCCGTTACACCATGACCGTCGTTATCTCGTACACGCGGATACGCTAGATTTCGAACTGTATGACCTCGAGGTCCGGTCCATGAGGTTGGCCAAAGAGAAAAATTAGCCATTGGGTATGATTGATGATTATATCCAATAAACCCTTCGTTGACGCCGACACATTCTGTGTTAAGTTCTCTCAGCGGATCGGTTGATGACAAGCGACAATCTGTCGGCGACGCGTGATCCTTGCAGAGGCGTGGTTGGCAGCCCGAGGCTTTTACAATATTTAATATCGTACGAAAATCGCCTTTTTTACCTCCTTGGTTGCCGCCACTTCTGTGGCCTTGTAAATGCCCAAGGTATACCAACGCCTCAGAGCCATCTACTACGCGAGAGCCAATATTGCCGGGAACAGCCGGACCACTTCCCGGTTGCCCAAATTTCGCTTTGCAGTGGGAGGGGGCTTGCCCAGAGTTGGAAGAATAGCTTAAATCGCGGCACACGGGGTCGCTTTCACCCACGAGACCAAATTGGTAGCGCCAAGCATTTTCTGCCCAGGGCGCATCTGGCTGGTATTGGGGTAGTTTGAATTTTGTCGATCCATAAATTGTACCAAAAATACCTTGCTGTTCGGAGCGAATCGTCCTGTCTACCAGCACTTTTGCCGAATTGAGATCATAGCCGTCGATACGACCTACGATGAACTCACCATCGTGTTCAACATCAACAATCCTCAGCGTTCTGCCATCTGAGCTAAAGTCATTTTCACGTTCTTGGAAATTAAATTGGGACGGTTCAGGGAAATATCGCAGAAGCCAAAATTTAAGGTGATTATCCACAGAGGTCGCGTGTGTATCCCGGCCACCTGAATCAGGAATAAGAGGAGACATCGGCATTTGCGTATTAGTGGGCACACCTTTAGTGGTCACTATATATTTAATTTTGGTAAAACTTCTCAGATGATCGGCAGATTCAGAACAATAGAGTGGGTTGGCTCCGGCGCACACCGGAGCGGGAGGGGCATCAGGTTTTAATAGTGACGGCTGCTGTAAATGAAAAATAATTTGATCCATCATACTGCGAAAATCATCCCATTCGATTTTGTATAATGCAGGCGAGGCGATATGAATAATATTTTCTTTCGGCACATTGCGTGCTTGTGCGTAATGTAAACCTACCTCGCAGGAGTCAACGGAATTATCGTTAACTAGGATCAGAATATCGTCGCGAACGGGAGTATTTGCAACGTAATTATCGTCACAAGCCTGTGCATAGGTACCAGTTGATAGTACTAGTGAAAACAATAGACACGTGATTTTTGACGTGATAGGCAGGCGACCTAACATAGCGATACCTCATTTAATTATCCAAGTCTTAAATATAACTAGAAACAAAAGATATAAATATAAAAGGGGGGAAGAATGAAAAATGTTGGTTAGTGCCAAATAATTAAGACGCATATGATTTCTCTCCTTGACCCTGTTTCATTTGAATATTATTTATATCGTCGCTCTATTAAGGTTTGATGAAGAATATATGTTAGAAATGTTATCTGAGTTCTAATACAACGAATCTGATTGATTGCGCCGAACGCGAAAATCATTTGATCAAAGGGCTATTGGAGGCTGGCTAGATGATTTTCAGAGAGCTTGATCGAATGCCTTATCTCAATACGATCATTAGCTAGCGCCAAAAAAATTTTTTACCAACTCAATATATTGTTCGGCTACATCCGATATAAATAAGCCAAGATTTGTTGCATGGTGTTATGAAAATAAAAATGCCATGATTCAGTCTCCATTCTTTTTTTAACGGAATCTATTAGCATGGAGCGTTTCCCCGAAAGTACTTTTCCTCTATCCGCTCACATCCACGAAAAGCCATCGGCAATGCCCAAAATGACATAATAGGTACAACCAAAACGGTCAGTAAAAATGTTTTTGCGGGTAATGGCCATGCAGTAATAACAGGGTTTAGTAACCATAATAATAGGGTAATTAGAGGGTAAACCACTAACCAGCTGATAATGGTTTCCCTGAATCTTAAGCGATGACTTTTCATAATAATAAATTAACAGGTTAATTTTCTAAAAGTTTTGCCAGATTGCTGCATTCTGTTTAAGGTGTTCGGTGGATGTCGTGCCGGGAATAACGATGATATTAGGTGAGCGGCGCAGGAGCCAGGCTAGAGCAGACTGCGTAGGTAAAGAGGCTCCTTGCCGCATTGGATGTGCTCCGAGTGGGCCGTACGGAATATAAGCAATGCCGAGTTCGGCGGTGTAGTCCACTAACGCAGCATCGGCTGCTTCTGCCTGATTAAAGCGATTTTGCACGCTGGCGATAGGCGCTGCTGTCAAGGCGCGATCCAATTGGTCTTTATTGACATTAGAAAGTCCAATAAACCTAAGCTTCCCTTGTTCTCTTGCCTGCTCGATAGCACCAACAGATTCTTCAATAGGTACCCTAGGGTCGACCCGATGTAATTGGAACAGGTCAATTTGTTCTGTCTTAAGATTGTCTAAGGCACTATCAATCTGAGCGGTAATCGTCGCTGGTCTGCCATCGGTGACAATGCGGTCAGGGGCGAATTTATCCACGCCCCCTTTGGTGGCAATAAAAACGTTTTCTGCATAAGGATGAAGAGCATCAGCGATAATTTTATCGACCCATTGCGGGCCGTAGGCCCGTGCAGAATCGAAAAATTGAACACCGAACTCGACTGCTTTACGCAGCAGCATTTTGCCCTGTTCCCAGTTAGGGTATGAGCCAAAGTTACCGGGCTGATCCGAAAGGCGCATCGCTCCATATCCGAGTCGATTTACATGCTGTTCACCGCCGATTGCGAATGTCTGATTAATTGCGTTCATGTGTTTTCTCCTAAGTGTTTGGTTCAGATGAATGTGTTGAATCTAATATCGGCGATTTTTATAAAATTCGGTAGACGAATACTGTGAATATCTGATATACATATTGCGTATGAGTAAGCCGCTAGATCGTTTAACCCTATTGCATACCTTCGTCCGCATTGTTGATGCGGGCAGTATCAGTGCCGCGGCAAAAGACTTGGGAATAACACAGCCCTCCGCCAGCCGTCATTTGGCCGAGTTGGAAGAGCGTTTGAAGTCTCAGCTGGTGCGCCGGAATACTCATGGCTTGGCATTGACGGAATCAGGAGCCGAGTTGTTGAAAGATGCTAGAGCGATGCTGGACGCTTGGGAAACCTTAAAAGAAAAACACACCAACACAGAACAAACAATTCAAGGCAAGTTAAAAGTCATTGCACCGGTCGCATTAGGGCAAGTCCATCTCGCAAGAATTTTGGCTAAGTTTCAGCTTGATTATCCGTTGGTATCGGTGAATTGGGAGCTTGAGGATCGCGCTATACGGTTTAGCGAAATAGGCTGTGATTGTTGGATAAAAGTTGGACCAGTGCCGGATGATACGCTCGTCGTCAAAAAGCTGGGCTCTGTGGAGCGCATACTCGTGGCGTCAAAAGGTTTTGTCGATAAAAGAGGTATGCCCAAAAATCTGTCGCAAGTCAAAACTTACGACGCTATAGGCTTGTCACCTTTTGAGGGAGGCAACATTCCTCTCTCGAATACACGGGGGAAAACGGTTTACTTAAAACCTGCGCTAAAAACCACTACCAATAATATTTTTGCACTAAAGGAATTAGTTATGATGGGGCTTGGAATGGCCGTGATGCCAAAGTGGTTCATTGATGACGAATTGAGTAATAAGCAATTGATTAATCTTTTGCCCAAATGGCAAGCGCCCGCTTTAGATGTTCATATTGCGTATCTTCCAGCACGCTACCAACCTTTGCGGCTGAGAGCTTTTACACAGCTAATCATTAACGAATTTAGCTGTATCCCAGGATTTAGATAGCGTTACTGCTAATAGGTTCTTGCCAGCGCAGCCCTATTTTAGCACTTGAATTTAAGGCTTTTGAGGTTTTCTTACACTAACGGTGCTTTATCGAAATCCAGTATGATCTGTTTTTGGGTTTTGACTTTAACAAAAAAGCAAAATTAACAATGATACAGCTATACAACAAAATTGCACAAAGACTTGAGAAAATCTCCGTATTAATATGGATTTGTTTTTTTCTGTCGTTAGTATTTTGTATTTACGTATTTATATCAAATCAACAAATAGTAGATCCTAAACAAGAACTCGCTGTGGCTGTGTTTCCTTTATGGTTTCTTACTATGCTTGGTGTTAAGCAATATTTTATATCCATAACCGAAAAGCCAAAGCCTGGGGCGGGCTTTTTTAAAAAGTTGCTGATCAATACAAAAAGATTGTTTAGTTTAGTTGTGGCTTGGATATTTACCCTTGTAACATGCTTAGTGTTTTATTTGTCGTACAAGGCAGTGATGTTTGTAATCTAACAAGGCATTTATGTTTGTGTTCTAAAGTTGCCTGCAAATCGGGATAAAGGAATTACCAAGTAGCCGCATTTTAGGTATCCATAAAATTCAATAGGCCAGCATAATATAAAAGCTGGTTCCTATTGATCGTTTTTTGGGGTTCGGAAGTGAACCCTGATACTTTTCGGCGCAGGCTGAGCATAAGTTGTTCAATATATTTTGCACTACAGCCCAGTTCACCCTCAATTTGGCAGGGTGCTTTGCCTTCAGCCAAATATTTGAGAAGGCGTAACTCTTTTTCGCTTAGCGACGAAAACAATGGCTTAATAAAAGTCTTGGAATGAAATATTGCATCGGATGCAACAAGAGCATGAAAGATTTTAGTAATTGATGCTAATAGCCCAGAATTCTCTCTTAGTAAGGTCTGATAATGATGACTTTCTGAGGAAATAAAGCTTGCTCCAGATAAGGCTCTTCTGTCGTTCATTGTTGGAATAGTCAAACCGTTGGTAATGCCGTAGAGTCTTGATGTTTCAATGACTTCTTTGCTCTTCGGATCATCGCCTTGGAAATGCTCGCAGATATCGCCGTGCCAATCCACGACTTCGGAAACGTTAGAATTTACTGCTTTTATAAGGGGGTCATATTTTTCAAATCGTGCTTCGGCGTAATGTGTTAAGTATTCAGGGCTATAGGAATTTGAAACGATATATACAGGTTTTTGATGAAAGTTACTCTCGACAAGTGGGCGAGGGATATAGGTGTATAATACGCCCTCAAAATTGAGCTGAAACACATGCTCTTGATACGCTGAAAATGCTTGATCAAAAGAAGAGGACTCAAACAGTTTATGGGCAAATTCTCCAAGTATTCTGCGTGAATTTCTGTTAGGCATATTTTACTCTTATAAATCACGTTTGGGAGAATGGAAAACGGTAAGTCAGCGCCGGACATTTAACTAGAGGCCAACGCGATTAACCGTTTTCCTACCATCGAATAAATTTAAGCAGATGCTCAATTAAGATGTTTATTTTTTCAGAACAAGAAAACTCAATCCACCTTGATAAAAGCGAGTATGGGCATCGAGAACTTCAAACCCGTGAGTCTGAACTTGCCTTATTAGCGTGTCAAGACTTACAAATCTGTAGTTTGGGTTTTTGCAAATTTTGAGATTGTATTTTACATACTCAAACCAATTGGGGTGAGAAATCAAATCGGCCTTTGCTGTTTTAAGGAGCCGTTCCATGTTAAGTTGATTGTTGACTGTTGCAAGCACGAACACGCCGTTCTCCTTTAAGTTGCGATTGGCGTGCGACAAAATCATTTCAGGCTTTGGCCAGCTATAGTAACTGTTGATAGATACAATTGAATCAACTGGCCCGAAGGAAACGTTTTCGATGCGGTCTGTAATAATTTGTGCTTCGATATGCGGGAATTGTCTCGCCATCCAACGAGCCTTTTTGGTCATTTTCTTTGACATATCGACCCCGGTGTAACGAGTCACCTTCTGGTTTTCACTGACGCAAGGAATTTGCTTGCCTGCCCCGCAACCTAAGTCGGCAACCTCACCAAAAAGCCAGCTGGCCGCCTCTCTATTAAGTTCTTGCAATGCGGAAGGTGTAACAGCATGAAATGAATCTGCATATCCGTTCCAGCAAGGTTGCCGAATAAAAAATGTGAATAGCTCATATATTGTACGATTATCGAAGTCTTTCATTTGTTTACCCCCGCCCATGCAAAAAATTTCTGTGTTGTTCTGTCGAGTTCCCAAGAGACGCAGCTTAGGGAGATGGCGCCACCGTAGCTCACTCCAGTATCTTGACTGATAACTTGAAGGTCCATTAGGCGCTTGTGAAAAGGTATGTCTTTTGGTTTCATTGCCATAATGATTGCGTTGTAACCGAGCTCCCTAGCGCATTCATAAATGACCGCGTAAAAGTTTTTCAGTAATGCAGAGTTACTGGGTTGAACAATGAACCGACCGAATTCCATTAAGCGCTTTCCTTTCCTATATTCCGCTAGATAGGGATCTTGTGGAAAACCGAACGGGGTTTCCAACGCGAGCCTTGCAACCCCCGTTACGCTATCGTTATTGGAATCTTGCGAATAAAAATTTAGGCTGAAGAAATCCAACGGTTCCGTATCTAGGTTCATCGTTGGATATATGCTTTTGTAATGTTGCTTTCTAAACGCCACAATCTTATCCAGCTCTTTCTTAGTAGTAGAGAGGTAAATGCGTTTTTGATATTGTTGCCGCATTAGCATGTTCATATCCTCCTAGCTTTTTAACAAATTGGCTTTATTGGCAAATCGTTGCTGCGTTGAGCAAGTGTCAAATTGCTTTCACGAGAAAAAGCTTAGAGGCCGGAGATTGTTGTAAACAGCCCAGCAAAGGGTCTTTACCGGGTAATATCGGGACTTTTGCGGGTCAGAAGGGGTTATTAAATGGGGCAAAGCTTAGACCAGGGCGATTTTGCGAATGATCAGACAATAAATATTGAAAAAAAGCATCTTTCTGACCCGGAATTCAAATGGCTTTTCAAAACGTATATAAGACAGAAACGCGAGCTACATGAGCCTTCGTTATCAATTGAGAGGCTGGCGGAAAAAGCTATTGTCAGCGATAAAACGGTTAAGCGTTACGAGAGCCTAAACTCCGATTCAAACTTTAGAATTGATAACTGCCGCAAATTGCTTAAAGCTCTCAGTGAGACGGAGCAAAGCTTTTGGCAGTGGGTGAAGTCTTGTCACCCTGACAAGTTTGCGCTGTTCTTCGATGTTCGTGAAAAGAGTTCGCCTGAGCCATCAGAGGAAAGCGAGCACCCAGTTTCTCGTGAAAATGAATGTGCTCAAAACCTGGGCGAAGACAAGCTTTCTTCGGTTGTCCGCAGCTCCCGCACTTTCTATATTGCCGCTTCGACGCTTGCAGTGGGCATTTTAGCGCTTCTGCTGATTGTGTTAATCGCGCTTCCCGACGAAGACAAGATTTTGCAGCAGGCTTCGTTACTGCAAGAAACCGAGCCTGAGCGAGCAATGGCTTTATACAAACAAGTGTTGAGTAAAAAGCCGTTTAATCTTGAAGCGATAAACGACCTCTCTTGGTTGGAAATTGTACACGGGCGGGCGGATTCCGCGCGCATTCGGCTTGAATCCGTTGTCAATACCGAGGCTTTTCAAAATTTAACCAATGAGCAGAAGCTAACTGTATTGAAGAATTTGATTTGGGCCGAGTTGGAGTCGGGCCACAATAAAAAAGCCGAAGTATCGCTGGCGCAATTACAGCAATTTTCAGTAGGAGTAAAACCAAATCGTCACGCCTATTACAAGAATTGCCTTACTGCCATGCTTCTGCAAAACCTCAATATAAATTATCAACGCGAGGCTACTGTTTGTGAGCAGTTTCATTACGGTGAGGCGAAACCTTTTCTTGAAAGAGCATGGTATGGGTGGGTTGTTGAACAAGAGTAAGTTTTTACACATTTTTGCTGGCTTTGTTTTTGCTGTTCCAATGGTTGAGGCAGCGCAAGAAGTTATTACGCAGAAATACTATGTGGTGTATGCCGTAAAAGGCAGTCCAAAGGTGAACCAACGGTTTGGCGCTAAAAAAACTAGCTTGCCGGTAAAACCGGGAGACCTTATGCCAGCTCACTGGCGTTTAAGCGATGCATCAAAAAAAGCCTCTATTGCTATAGTCTGTGGCAATAAAGAAAGGCGGGTGGAATATTTATCACCAAGGCAAAACCCCAATGAAGTGTGCCTTCCTTCAGCTTTTCCGAAGTGGACCGCTCGCCGTTTTCGAGGTGAAACAGGCTCACTTAACCAAGGTGTGGTGATTACATCGCCTACCTATCAGCAACGTTTTTTAGCGGCACCGCTACTTAAATGGATCCCCCAAAGCCCTGTCGATCTTTATCTCTTTGACACGATGTCGGATGTGCCTCGGGTCGATCGAAAAATAAAGGGAATTACCGGTGGTGAGTTTGACCTCTCTAAAACAATTACACAGCCCGACCTTAAATATCGTGTGTTACTGTGTAATAGCCCCAGCCAAACACCTTGTTCGCAGCAGCGAACAAACTGGATGAATATTCGTATTTCCTCGGACAACCCCTTAAAAAGCTGGCGGGACGAAACAATCCGCAATGACAATAAAACATTGCAAACTTTAATTGAGTCCAGTGAATTAATTCATCAAAAATACTTAGTTGAAGCGGAAAACAATCTTAAAAAGCTGAGCGATGAATATGGCGTTCAAAGGGAGCTCCTGTTATCAAAGATTGCGGAATATCGGGGTAAAAAGGACGAGAGCTTGGAATATGCCGAGCGCAGTCTGTTGTTGAGCCAGTCATCGCCTTTTGAGAGTACAAAATGGATGGCGAGGGAACATTTAGAGTATTTGCGTCGCGAGCTTGATTAGTATGCAGCTAGGCCTATTGACCGTTTTAAAATTTACTTTATTTATTGTTGCCATACACATTCATATGCATGGAGCTTTCGCCAACTCAGCGAGCGTGCAGCGCAACGGCGAATGGGCTTTGACTTTGGATTTACCTTTTCACCAGCGTAAGAATCCGGTTGTTGTTGCAGGAAAAGTCAATCCGCTTATTTTTTCGGCCGGAGTTGACAAGAGAATAAAAATTCGCGATATCGAATCTGAAGAGCTAATAAAAACCTTGTTTGTTCCCAGCGCAGGCACAAATGACGGCTTGTTACATGCAATTGCGCTTGACAAAAAAGAGCGGTATGTCGTCGTCGGTGGCGATACTAAAGGCGGGGATAATAAAAAAGGGCGGGAGGCTTTAAATCAATTGTATTTTATTGATTGGGCTCAGGAAAAATTGGTCGAAACTGTTCCGGTTAGTGAAGGTACAATTGTAGATGTATCTCTATCAGGCAATGGAAAATTCGCCGTTACGGTTTCAGGTAAAGAGCCGCAGATGGGGGCGGCTTATCGAGACGAGAGAACTGTCACGCTGCTGCAACTGAATTCCGGGGATAAGATTTTTAACAAGGAGCTCAAAGGCCTTAGATACAGTAGTTTTATCGATAATAATTATTTTCTGTCGATTTCTTATCGCCAAAAAAATAATAAAGCATTGGTTTGCTTCGAGTTATTCTCAACCTCTGGAAGTCTTGCGTCCGAATACTGTACCAGCAAGTTAGCAGGTTTTATGAATAGACCCCGCGTTCGGGTCGATGAAAAACGAAAAGAAATCCAGCTGTTTTTCGCTGGTCAAGTCGGGGGTCGCAAGCCTTACATTCTAAAATATCCGAAGTTACGCGGAGTGTCGTCGAAAGCAAAAATAAAATTGCCGAGCAGTGTTCTAGCAGAGTTAAATTGGGTAGGAAAGCAATGGTCGACTGACCGACAACCCTACCTGAATGCACCCAATTCAATGAAAGTCCATAAAGATGGAGCGGTAATTGATTTAGTTCGCTTCAACGCAATGAAACCAAGCTTTACGGAGGCTTACGAATTAGACGAAATGCCTATTTTGGACGTTTTGCGTTTTGATTTGTTACAGCGAACACTTACGCATCTAAAAGCTGAGGATTTGAGTTATACACCCGATGGCCCCTCTTATCCACTTTCATTCTCAGACAAATGCAAAATTAATAAAACCAAAAACCGGCCGTATCTCACGGTCAAGCCTCTTCCAGCAAATTTTTGTTTGGGTTATGAGCCTGATTTCAACCTCGGGATCATGGAAATCGCTTTGGCAAATAAAACAGGGCGGCTACTGTGGCGAAAAAAACTCGAAAATATAATAGTGAGTGCTGGTTTATCGCAGAACAAACGGACACTGGTGCTGTTATTTAGCAGCGGTGCGATGGAGTGGCGAAATGTAAAAACAGGAGATCTTGTTTTATCGGCATATTTCTCTCAAGACGGTTCAAATTGGGTTGTATGGGACGAGAGTGGTTATTTTGATGCAACGGTAGATTTTGAACGATCTATTGGGTGGCTTGAACAAGAGTTTGTGGGCTTGCCTCGCTTTTACTCTGCGTATCAATTTGAGAGGTTTGGTTATTCACCCGATAAAATAGATATCGCAGTCAAAGGAATATCGAAATCGGTTCCACCTTCGGGGAATACCCTGCGAGGGATAAAGCTTCCGAAAGTTGTAATTGATCAGCACGAGTCGAAGTTCACTTCAGTCGACTCTGAGGCTTTATTGAGGTTTCAAGTTGATCCAGGTGGAACGGCTAACAATAGCGTTTCGGTTTTCGTAAACGATATTCCCGTTTTTTCGGATAAAAATACGTTTAAAAATAGCAAAAATTTTTCTGCAAGCGTTCCAATGGTATATGGAAAAAATGTGATCCATATTGAGAGCTTAAATAACCATGGGATGGGGTATAGCAAAACTATTGTTTACAATAAAGATAAAACTGGGGACAAGAAGAATAAGAAAAACGGAAAATTAAGGGTTATCGCGATTGGCGTGAATCAATATAAAAGCTTGTCTGACAAGAGCTTTACGTTAAATTATGCGGTCAACGACGCGCAAGCAATCGCTTCTTATTTTCAAGGCTTAACAGAAATTTACGACTCCGTTGAAGTCATTGAGCTTAATGACGACTCTAGGCTCAAACCGATAAAAGCTAATATTCTTAGAGCCCTTAAGCGGCTAGAGGCTTCGGACCATAATGATACAAATATTGTTTTTATTGCCGCACATGGTGTGAATGACGATTTTGGAAATTATTACGTCTTGCCGAGTGATATGCGAGACGATGACTTGGTGGCGATGCAGACCAAAAACCAGGCCAGCGGCGCATTATTGAGTTGGAAAGAGCTGCATTCCTCACTTTCTAAGGTATTAGGAAAACGTTTACTCATTTTGGATACCTGCCACGCCGGTGGAGCGAGAGGAACCTTTTCACCTCGCTCGCTCTCGTATAAATCTGCTTCTAGCTCATACGCGATATTGGCCGCGTCGGGCGAAGGTGAATACAGTCAAGAACTGGACGATAAAAAGCACGGACTGTTTACTTACGCTTTGCTAAACAGTTTAAATGCAGAGGCAGATATTAATCGTGATGAAATAGTTGAATTGGAAGAGGTTTTTTTAAAGACGAAGGAACTTACTGCTCAATTTACCGATGGTCTGCCAAATAGTCAGACGCCATTACTTCTCGCCAATCGTGCGGTTCGCAAGTTACCTGTTTTTCAAGGGGTAAACCAATCTGAAGACCTTGTCGCTCAGTTAAATGATATATTGAGCAAACGTAAGCCTTTTAAAATTACATTGCGTTTTCGGGATGGCAGAAAGCACAGTTCTTCAGTTAAGGAATTCAACGACCAGTTTCGTTATGGTACTGGCTCGTGTCATTTAGATTACCTTTTTAAAAACAACTTGGAAGATCAACATTTTGTTAACAGTTATCAACTAAAACTAAAGGATTTAAAGCGTCCAGTTGAAATATTAGACCGTGAGGCATTTAAACAAGTTACCTTCAATACGCTGGTGATTGAAAATACGGCGATGAACGCGACCGTGAAAGAGATGATGAAATCACAGATGCTCGCTCAGCAGTACGATTATGTAGGGGACAAGTTTTGGGCGGTGGTATTCAAATATCGTAATCCGAGTCAGAGCTTTCTGATGAGATCTTGGGTCGCTACTTCCAAAAAAATGGAAATGGACGACTGGGAAGAAGTGTTGTCTACAAAAGGGTATGTTCAAAAAAACACCTATATGGCGACTTCTTTCAAACATAAAAAAGAAGCCCAAAACTTTTTAAACACCATGAATAAATTGATAGATCGTTGTCAATTTTAAGCCTTTATCGCTCGGGTTATCACTTAGTCGATGGATAGTAAACCCTAGTATTTCCTATATTGCCTCTCGTATTCAGCTGCCTCTATTATTTCGCCGCGGGCAAAAGTGGCGAAGGATGGCTAGCGACTCTATCTAATTTTCCCACTTATTTAGCTTCTATTAACACGACAGTTTTCCTGTATTAACACGATAGTTTTCTTGGAGTTATTATGAATAAGATCATGGCAGTGGTAGTTTCAGCGTGCGTTCTCAGTGCTTGTAATGCAATTCCTATGAACACCGGAGCGTTGCCATATTCCAATAAATTGGAAGAGGCAAAAAAATGTAAGAGCCTAGTGGAATCGGGGCAGATCACTAATATTTCAGAGTGCGGTAAGTTTTTGGAGACGGCGTCAAAATAAGTATTTGTTAAGTGATTTGGAGTGTCGAATGATGTCTATCAATTGTATTTGGAAAATTACCTTCGCAGCTTTTTGTGTCTGGTTCTTGGCATCTTGTGGAAGTAGTAATGAAAATTCAGTTGATTCGGTAAACGATACTTCAAGTGGTGGTGGGTCGAGTACCTCATCGTCTTCATCAGGCAGTGCGTCAACCTCGACGGGCTCGAGTTCTTCTAGTTCGGCTAGTAGTGCGAGCTCTTCGAGTGCGTCAAGTTCATCAGGTAAACCCAATAGCGAAGCCCCAAGCGAAAATAATCAATTTATTTTAGACACGAGTTTCGGTGAAGATCCCGATCGCAGGCTTGGGATTTCAAGACAGCATTTCTCTCCGGATGTGCTGCAAAACTTACTGGTTTTGGAGAATGACCAGTATATGCTCGCGTCTGAAGAGTCAAGCGATACGGTGGTGATCTCGAGGTTCCATAGTGATGGAGCATTGGATGAATCTTACGGCATTGACGGTCGTGTGTCTTATTCGTTAGATGGCGCAGATCTGGTAGAAACTTATGCAATCGAGGAAAAGTCAGACGGTTCAATATTTTTGGCGATAACCGGGCTGTTAGATTCCAGAATCGTTTCGTTTGATAGCGAGGGCAATCTCGATACCGACTTCGGTTCAAACGGGGTGACAATTCTCAGTGATTTTTTTGACGGAAGTGGTATTTACAATACGGTGAAAATAGCCGATATCGTTTTTTATCACGAAAATAACAGCTTATACATTGCCGGAAAAAGGCAATATTTATTTGGTACTTCTGCGGCGGTGCTTCGACTAACGGCAAACGGTCAGTTCGATAATGACTTTGGTCAAAATGGTATTGTGCTGTTTACGCCAATAGTAAATTCAGCGGATCCGGAGAGCTATATTCTGAGCATGGCGCTTGCTGACGAAAATCTCTACTTTGGTGGCTTAGTAGAAGGCAATCCGGCGGTTTTTTCGTTAGATTTGAATGGCGGCATCAATGTTAAATTTGGCCTCGGGAACGGATATGTTGTTCACGAATATGACGGCGTTGGCTACTATCGGGATTTGGTTGTTCGCTCCTCGGGCGATTTAGTGCTCGTCGGAACTCTGCTGATGATAGGTGAACCGCAAGTACCTTCAATATCTATTGTTGATAGAGAGCTTGGCCTAGTTGTCGACCAATTCAATTTTGTTGAATACGCCGGCGAAATGCAGAATGTACTATTTTTACCGTCAAGTGATGTTACTTTTGCACAGGGTTCGACGCTTATTAGCGATGGCAACGATGCTTTTTTTATTGCCATCGACGGAAACAATAAGGTAATTCCATCGATACGCAATCCCGTAGGTGCAATGGGTTCGTATTTAGGCGCCGACGCAGGAACAATCTTTACTACACCCTGGAACAATCGCGCCATGGCTGTCGATTCGAAAAGTCGCTTGCTTTTCAGTGGCTATGGATTGGCCCGTTTTTTATTGCCTACAGAAATTGTGTTTGGGCCCTAGCCTCGCTTTCCTAAAAAGGTGGATATGTACAATCCACGATCAATTTTGGCGCATTTGCTGTGATCCTGTGAACTAGCCTTCATTCACTTTGTGACGTATTTGTCTGCTCACCAGATTAAGGCGAATTAAGGTAGGAACAGTAAGTGCGTCCTCCTTGAGACTCTAGTCTCAGACCGTGAAATTAACCCTTTGATCTTGCCATTCTGCGCTCTACGCTCTGCTTAATAGATGTTAAGCTCTGGAAGTGATATTGCGCCAACAGCACTGGGAGAGCGCTTAAAGTGCTTGTAATTTAAAGTGCTTATTTAAGCTTATAAATAGATACTCCGACGATATTTTGCCCAGCAAGAATAATTAGCGCAGCGAAGATTCTTTATTCCAAAAGCTTCATTGGTTAAGAAAGTTCTTTGATTCAAAGAGCGCTTAACGTTCGATTAGAACAAAGATAAAACAGAGACATATTAAGAGAGAGATGCCAAAGCTATGTTAATACCGAATATTAAAGCGAGCCTATGCATCTTTGGCGTGCTGCTCCTGACCGCCTGTGTCGCCGAGGACGGCCCGGCTCAATCTGTAGATACTAGTAGTTCTAGCTCATCATCGAGCTCTTCTTCAAGCTCTAGTAGCTCATCATCGAGCAGCTCAAGTTCATCGAGTTCCTCCAGCTCATCAAGTTCATCTTCAAGCTCCAGCAGCTCCTCTAGTAGTTCAAGCAGCTCGAGCAGTTCAAGTTCTTCCTCCAGTTCATCTTCCTCGGGTGGAGGCGGTGAGCCCGTGGCTGGCAAGTTTGTTGAAGTCGACGGCATGGTCGTGATTGAGGCAGAAAACTTCTTGTCACAAATGAGCGGCAGTAATGGCGACTTCAAGCAGACGTGGCGAGTTATTAAAGCCGGAAATGTACCTAAGGTTCGCGATAAGGATGGCCCACACTTTAACAGCGCAAGTGCAAAGGTTTACGTAGAAGCTCTACCAGACGAAAAGCAAGCGCATGGCCCCAATGGCAGAGATGGTGAAAAACCGGGTTTGATGGATAACGGCGGGGGTGCCGCTATCTTGACCTATGAAGTGGATTTTCTCAATGCAGGCGATTATCGCTTCTGGGTGCGCATGTTTATCTCTGACACCGAATCCAATAGTCTCCACTTGGGAATCAATGATGATTGGCCAACGCTTGGCGAACGTGTTGAAGGCTGTCAGCGCAATCCTGAATGCAATAACCCTAATGGCGGTTGTAAGTACTATAAACAAACTGGCCCGATAAATAACGCTTGGATGTGGGTCAAAACTCGCCGCGAACCGCACAATGGCTGCTTTGCTCAAGAAAATATGATGGCAATGGTTACGGTGGAAAATCCAGGTGTTCACATTATAAAAATTTCGATGCGTGAAGACGGGGCTGAACTCGACAAGTTTATTCTCACTCAAGACCTGGATTACAAGCCGACCGGCGAAGGGCCTGAAGAGACTAGCCTGACAGAATAGATTCAAATTTATGCCTTGGTCATGCAAGAGGCGCTATTTTCAGGCTGATTTTTCTATGATTGTTCTGGATTTAGATGAATCATTGCGGTTTCTTCGATATCGCTTGTACTAAACTACTAGCGCCCAAAACGGCTGCGGCCCCTTCAAAGCCTCCACCTTGCCCTTGCACATAAATACTGGGTACTTTTACGATGTTGGCGTTAGTTGTCGCTGCTTTTAATACTTTCTCAAGTTCCGCAAGTTGAAAAGCTGACTCTTGGCCTAAAACTTCTACCTGTGCTAACTGCCCACGCGCAATTTCTTGCAAACGCAGTTTTTCACCTTCGCCTTGCAACTTTGCTTGCAGTTTTTGTTGTTCCGCAATTTGAACCGCGATTTGCGCACGCACAAGTTCTGTTTGCTGGTCAGCCGTCGCGCGACTTTTTTCGACGTTAATTCGTTTTTCCTGAGCAATACGTTCGCGCTCATAAGTTACGTCAAGTTGGTCTGCTAATTGTTGTCGTTGACGGGCAACTAGAAGAGCGGCGGGAATTACAGGGTCGCCAAAGCGAATTTCCTTTATTGTGACACCGGCCTTTTGGCCCTCTAAAAAAATGGCTTCTTCCACCAATGTCTCGAGCGTATCCCGGTGATTAATAAGGTCGAGCACCTGTCTGCCGGGGGCGCCTGCAATATTGCGCACAATGCTGCGCAGCGCAGGTGTGACAATGCGATCTTCTACCTCTTGAAGCCCTCCTACAGATGCAACTACGCGCGGTGCATTTTGAGGTTCAATTTGCACAACCGCTCGGATATCGAGCGGAACGCGCCAGCCCTCTACCATAACAATTACTGCTTTGTCCGTTGCGCCTCTTGGCATTTCTATCTGTTTTGTCCAAACCTCTTGATTGATTTTTCCTGATTCGTCTACGGTTAAATTAATTAATCGTTTTTCATAATCGCCACCATAAACCCAAGTTTGAGCGCGAGTTTGAATTAAGGTTGGCATATAAGCTTCTGTATTTAAATAGTAGCGCCCCGGTAGAAGGGGCATATCCCAAACTCCCACACAGCCAACCGGTACAACAGGTAGAGAAAGTTCTGTACCTTGTTTTTTGTCAGAGCTGTCTAGCGTTAATTTTTTTTGATCTGGACAATTTTCAATTTCTTCAACATTAGATTTGATTACAGCTACTTCACCCGCTTGTACGTTTAGAGCTTTATAGATATCAACGTCGAAAAGATAGCGATTTATTCTGTAAGAGCCTGGTTTTAAAACAGATAACTGGGGACCTTTTTGGCCTCCATTTTTTAAAAAATATTCAGCGTCGAGCATTTGATCAAAAGTATCATCGGGCCATTTTCTCGCCATGTACTGTTGATTCTCAAGTGGCGCTCCATCTTTTGCTAGTAAGTGCCCGTAGGTGCCATCGGGGATGTCAATAATGCCAAATTCCTCAACCTTATAAAGAAGATTAACAAACGGGATAAAATGAAAACCCGGTCCTAATATTACCGCTTGTGGTCCTTTTTGGTTGCGTTTTGCAATAATTTGGCCCGGCTTTAAATCGTCGGCGAAATAAATGCGTTTAAGATGGCCAACAGACTCCTGATCAACAATTACAAATGATGTACTTATTAATAAGAAAACGGATAACATCCAGCTGAACCACGATGCGATACGTAGTAAAAGTCCTTGAGGAAGTGTTTTCGCTAAAATATGTAGTATAAGCGCCGCGGCGAAAAAAAATATGGGTGAAAGTGTATAGAGTATCATGATTATTCTCTCAGTCTTTATCCAGACAAGTTATATTGATGTGATCTTTTTTAGCTCTAGGGTTATTAACATAACAAATTCTGCGGAGTTGTACACCGGCAAAAATGTAAGCGGTAATATTTAAAAGCAAACGGTTGAAAAATGGCTTTGTGCGGCAAAAAGATGATAAGAGTCTTCTAAACAAAGATCATTTGTGTTGGCATGCCCTAGCGTTGCTATAGCCATTGCTTGGCATTTGTAATAGCATTGAATGGACTACACTGCGGAGCCCGATATGCTAGAGATATTTATCACGCTTATCCAACATATGGGATTGTTTTTAATCATTGCATATTTGGCGAGTAAAACGCCAATATTTAAACCCTTTATTGAACAGTCTACTCGCCTTCCCCATAAAATATTATTTTGTATTTTTTTCTCAATCTTTTGCATTCTTGCAACAGAGTTAGGAAATCGTATTCCACTTAAGGATCAACTTGGCGAAACGCAATTCATCTCAGAAAACGCTAATAGTAAAAACAACAATGAAAACATCGCTATTGCCAATACCCGTGATATGGGTGCAATAGTGGGAGGCTTGCTTGGCGGACCTATAGTTGGTTTTTTCATTGGGCTTGTTGGCGGGATTCATCGTTATGCCATTGGAGGGTGGACTGCAATTCCATGTGCATTTAATACCTTGCTTGCGGGTTGCGTCGCGGGTCTTTTTAGTTACTACCTTAGACGAGCACATAGATCCGATCTTATTTTTAGCCCCTTGGTTGCGGGAGGCCTAACATTTTGTCTTCAGTGTATAGGCAAATTAGTTGTTTTATTTGCCGCGAGACCCTCCGGAGATATCGTACTTTTTGCGCCTCCCAGTGAAGAAACAATAAATTTACTCAAGGAAATTACATTGCCAATGGTTTTTATCAACTCGTTTGGTTCGGCAATATTTATTAGTTTAATCGTCGACAGAAAAAGGGAGTACGACAAACTCGCGTCTAACCTTTCAAGCCAAGCACTGCGCATAGCTGAGCGCAGCGTTGGTATTTTAACCAAATCGATGACAACAAAAACGGGGGAAATGCTTGCTAAAATTATTCAAGAGGAAACTGATATTGGTGCGGTTGTTATTACAGATACAGAAAAAATTATTGCCACGATTGGGAAGGGGGCAGAACACCATGAACCGGGCTTAAAAATTGCCTCAGAGGAGGTCGAATGTGCCATTAGTCAAAATAAGGTTATTTTTATTAATGGCGTTGAAATTCAATACGATTGTCCGTATTCCAATGATTGCCCCTTTGGATCTTGTTTGATTATCCCTCTGCACGAAAACCAAAAAGTCGTCGCTACACTACTGCTTTTTGAAAATAAAAATAAACTTTTTTTAAATATTAACCGTAGTTTGGGTGAAGGCATTGCGAGGTTACTGTCTAACCAATTGTTGAATAACCGTTATAATCAGCAGCAAACACTGTTGGTCCAATCCGAATTGAAATTACTTCAGGCTCAGGTCAATCCTCACTTTTTATTTAATGCTTTAAATACGATTAGCGCGGTTATGCGAAAAAATGGTGATTCTGCCAGAGACTTGCTACTGCATCTCTCTTCATTTATGCGGAAAAATCTTAAACGCGATTCGAGTGCTACTAGTCTAAGTGAAGAGCTTGAGCAGCTCGATTCCTATTTGGTTATTGAGAAGGCGCGTTACGGTGATAATCTCGATATTGTAATTGACATTGATAAAAGTTTAACAGCCTGTGAAATACCGAGTTTTACTTTGTTGCCAATTGTCGAGAATGCAATAAAGCACGGTACCTCTCAAAGTCTGAATAAGGGCCAAATAATTATTGGCTTATTTCAAAAAAAAGAATGTATTTATCTAACTGTTGAAGATAATGCTGGTCTTTATCAATCGACGAACGATTCCAAAGGTCTGGGAATTAATATTGTTAATAAACGAATACAAAACGAGTATGGCGAACGGTACGGAGTTGATATTGCTTATAAAGCTAAGCTATTTACACGCGTAACTATTACTTTACCGCTCGTGAGGCAGGAACATGATCAGTACATTAATTGTTGATGACGAGCAATCAGCACGAGAAGAATTGACTGAATTATTAAAAAAACACCAAGACATTAGTGTAGTCGGTCAGTGTGCTAATGCCGTTGATGCGATGGAGGTAATTGTTAAATTAAAACCTGATTTAATTTTTCTAGATATTGAAATGCCTAGAATTTCTGGTATGGAAATGCTTGCAATGATAGATCCAGACTATGCTGTAGATATTGTTTTTGTTACTGCCTATGATAACTTTGCACTAGAAGCTTTTGAAAAAAATGTTGCCGATTATGTTTTAAAACCTATAGAGGAACAACGTTTAGATCTATGTCTGGACAAAATTAGAAGGCATAGCAAAAGCAATGAATTTAGTAAATTAGCACCATCTAAACTGAAACATCTACCCTGTTTTAGCGGGAAAATATTAAAAGTTGTTGCACCAAATGATGTGGATTATGTATATTCAGACTTATCCGGAATCCATATTGTAACCGCTGATGAAGTGGTACACTCTCATTTATCGTTAAAAATCATGGAAGAAAAAACGGACCTCATACGCTGTCATCGTCAATACCTTATCAATCCAAATTCAATTGCAGAAATTGATGTCTTTGATGCAGGAAACGGTGAAATAACAACACAAAGGCAAAAGAAAGTACCAATTTCGCGCCGCTATCTAAGGCCATTGAAAGAATTTCTGGGGTTTGTTTCATAACACTTTCTGAATATGCAAATCAGCAAAAGGGCGGGTGATTAATAATGAAACTGGGTATTGCTTTGGGCGGTGGTGGGGCCAAGGGCCTTGCGCATATTCCGATGCTGGAAGTGATCGATGAGTTTGGATTGCAAGTGCATCAAATTGCTGGCACCAGTATCGGGGCAATTATAGGTGTTTTATATGCGTCGGGATATTCTGCTAAGGAGATTCGCTATATTGTGTCGCAGATGACGTATGTGAAAGGCGACGGATTATTGCGCAGTATTAAAGACAAGCACACATTCCGCTGGCTTAAGTATATTAATATTGATTGGGGAGGTAACGCGTTTTTAAAAGCGGATAGCTTCATGGCTGATTTAATGAGCGATGTTAGAGTTTCGGCATTTGAAGATTTAAAATACCAGCTTAAAGTTGTCGCAGCTGATTTCTGGAAGCGTGAGCAAGTTGTATTCGATTCAGGGGATCTACGGCAGGCAGTGCAGGCCAGCATGGCTCTGCCAGGTATCTTCGTACCGGTGGTCATTGGTGACCAGGTTTTGATCGATGGTGGCGCTGTCAATCCCGTGCCTTTCGATGTGCTGAATGATTGTGACCTCGTGATTGCAGTCAATGTTATGGGCAACCGCACTGAAAGCGCAGATTTAATCCCGTCGTTTACTGAAGCAATTTTCAATAATTTTCAAATCATGCAAACGACAATACTCAAGCATAAACTACGTGCAGGTCCACCAGACATATTTATCGAGCCGGAGATCGTTGATATTCAGATGCTGGAATTTTACAAAGCCAAGGAGATATTAAGACAGTCCGGTCCGGCCAAGGAGTTGTTGCGTAGGCAACTGGAAGAATTGTTAAAAATAAAAAGCCGACAGTAGATCACAAAATTGGCGCAAACAAGCGCGCGGTATTTTCTATAAAGCGAGTGTAGCTCGAACGTTGAGACCATTGATTTATGTCGATTCTGTCGGAGTCCGAAATGTATTGCATTTGTAAATCACGCAACTGGGAAGTGAAAGTAATATCCGTAGTAGCAAAACTTATTTCGTAATTCAGTTCAAAACTGCGGCGATCGAAATTGGCTGTGTCGAGAATGGACAATTGACCGTCAATGGTGATGGTTTTGGAGTGCAATAGGCCGGGCCGATATTCATAAATTTCCACACCGGCGTCAAGCAGATCCTGATAGAAACTGTGGCTGGCAGCAGCGACCAATCGGGAATCGTTGCGCTTGGGTAAGATTAATATTGTCCGCGTGCCGGATCGTGCGAGGCCGCAATAGGCCGTTATGCTGGCTTCATCGGGCACAAAATACGGTGTTGTGATAATCAGTTCGCGTTTGGCAATGAACAAGGATATCACGACTATTTGACGCAATGTTCGAAAATCCAGGGTTGGTCCGGAAGCGAATACCTGAACTTGCGATTGGTTATTTTCGGGTTTTGGTAGAGGTGTCATCAAGGTTTCGATCGGCACATCCTGCTCAAGTAACCAGTCCTCGATGAACACTATTTGCAGATCGTACACTGAAGGTCCGTAGATCCGCACCATGATATCAACCCAGGGTGCAAAATCGGGTTTAATTCTGAATTCGGCGTCGGCCAAGTTACGGCTACCTGTCCATCCGATGTTGCCATCGATAACAATTATTTTGCGGTGGTTGCGGTGATCGATGCGGATATCGAAGACCGACAACGGAAACGAGGCCACCACTTCCACGCCTCCATCGTCCATGCGTTTTTTAAGTGCAGAATTCAGAAACTGAGCAGAACCCATCGCATCAACAAGAACCCGACATTCAACGCCGCGTTGCCGAGCGCGAATCAACGCATTTGCTACCAAGTTTCCCGAGTTATCATCGAGCCAGATATAAAAAAGTAAATGACAGCTCTTTTTCGACTGGTCTATGTCTTCAGCGATTTTAAGCACGGTTTGTTTGGGGTCGCTGAAAAGTTGTAATTGGTTGCCCTGACGGAATGGAAAAGCTCCCTGAAACTCAAAGGCATTTGCTACTTTAGAGTAGGCGTTTTGCGGCTTGTCGTCAGGAGCGGATGGCGCAATAGTTATAGTTTCCATTTGCTTGCGCACTCGCTCGATAATGGCTTTATGTCGCGCCAGGCGCCCGCGGTCGCGCCAAACTTCACCAAACAGCAGATATAAAATCATACCGATAAATGGAATCAGTAAAACAACGATCACCCAACCGAGGCGCACGGGCGAAGAACTTTTGTTGCGATAAATGATAATTCCGGTGAACAAAAGGCGTAGGACGATATCGAGCAAAAAGGGAAAATCCATGGCAGTTTCGTAAGTTAAGTCCGCGGATAACAGTCGATAGTTTTAAAACGGCCTAATATTATATAAAAAATTGTTTAGGTCAATTTGACCTCTGTTTGTATATGGCGCGGTTCGGATTCTTTTAAATAAAATAAAGGTGGTTTTACTTCTCAACCGTTATAATCGCAACAGGCTGTTCGCTGCTTTTGCGAGCGCTAAACATGAAAGAATCTATCTCAAATATAATTTTTAAATTGGAGACTACGGGTGAGTGAAGTGTACGATAAGGTAAAGGCGCATTTTCGAGGCAACGCGAAAGTGGAAATTGCTGAAGGTAAAGGTGCGCAAGGTCTAAAGTATAAAGGTAAAATGTTTGCCATGTTTTATAAAGGTGATTTAACTGTCAAACTAAAACCGGAGAGCGTACAAAGACTTATTGAGAACAGTGAGGGCCTACCTCATGATCCGGGCACAGGGAAACCGATGAAGGATAGAGTACTGATACCCGTTTCGAAAAAGGGCACGTGGATTGATATGTGCGAGCTCTCTCTTAGTGAAATTCAGTAAAAGTAGCACTAGATAATCGCGGTGCGGTTGAATGATATAACTCGCGATGTCGAAAATATTCAATAGCCATTGTAGTTAAGCTCGTATCTTGTCTTTACCTATTATTGAGGAGGCGAGTATTGAGGAGGCGAGATATGACTCAGTGTGCAAATTATCGTGGCTTAGCATCAAAGGCGATGCAGATTTTGATGAAGCAATAAACTTATCTGCGTAAGCAATTCAGCATTTCAAATATCATCACTGTTTCAGTCTGGGAGTTGGTTAAACTAAGAGTATCGCAGATCAATCAGTGCGCCTTCTGTATCGACAGGCATTGAAGCCTGGATTAAAGGTGACGATATTGTTACCGCTGCGCCAGGCTCAAATTTATCTAAACCGGCTGCGCCGGGGTAAGTTTAGCCCCGAGCAGCGGCAAACTAAAACTACTGGCCAAATCTGCGGGTTATGGAGGTAGGGCAACTGCGCCGACCTCCGTATTGACCCTTTCGTTGTAACTCGTTGAATATTTTTGCTTACTAATTTTCAAACTTGATAAAAACGCCGCGGAATCTCTCTACTGTGTAAGGACGTATATACATTGGTTTATTTTCATAGGTTATCCACTGACCAGGCTGTTCGCTTTTAGTGTGGCCTTGTATCCATGCTGCGTCAGCCCCTGACTTTTTCGCCAATTTAATGAGCTGACAAAATTCCTCCTTGCCTTTACACTGATTCAGTTCATTACCTTCAAATGTTGCGATAATTGAAAATGCTCGCTTGGGTTTTTCGCGGATAATTTCTACTGATTGGCTGGTGCCAAATTTAGCCGAAGAGACCTGCTCTATTTTGTAACCTTGAGTAATATACGAGCAGGATAAAAAAAGCAATAATATGATTAATACAGCGATAATTTTTAGATTAATTTTTACAACAGTAGATACTCCCAAAATAGCGTTCATTAGAAATTACCCTTAGTATGTTTTAGGACATTCAACTAACGTTTTTTCTTTGGTAATGCATTCTTCCGATTAGCTGCTTTTTCCGCAGCAGATTGTTGTTTTAAAAATACTTGAATGTAATCAATTAACGGTTTGTCCCCATGCGGAGGCGTTCGCTCGAATAATCTTGCCATTAACTTAGTGCCTAGTGCCCCACGACCTTCGAGTTGCATAAGAATACTGGCCGCGTAGACAGCGCCAAAACCCTCTGGGTCAAGCCCCTGAGAGCGCTTAATTTCCTCCTTAGCTTCTTCTTTTTTATTTTGTAGAATTAGTGCAGCTGCAAGTCCGCCGTGTGCCTCGCCGAAATTGCGATCCAACTCGATTGAGCGGCGAAAGTACATTTCTGCTTCGACTGGTTTGGTTCTTGCTAATTCCAACCATCCCATAATCAAACTGTTTGTCGCATTGTCGGGCATAAATGATTGTGCCCGCAAAAAGCACTCCATCGCGCGATCAAAGTTTTGCTCATACATGTACGTGAGTCCAAGCCCCTGCCAACCCCGCGGGCTGTCAGATTCCCGGCCAACAACACGTTCGAAATGTGCGCGTGCTTTGGCGACTTCCTGTTGCTCCATTTTGAATGTACCGAGCACCGTATTCGCATCGGCATTTTCTGGGTCTTCTTCTATGACGCGATTGGCTCTTTCCGTCGCAGCGCCCATGTCGCCATGGTCCATTTCTAACATGGAAATGTAGCCCTCTGTGCGCGGACCTGGTGCGAGATCCAGCCATTGTTGCCCGAGTGCCAACGCCTCTTCGGTTTTGTCCATATGATGAAGCGCATAGACCAAATATTCGGTATTTTGAGGGTCTGCAATACCATTAGCGCTCGAAGATTCAAAAGCGTGCAGAGCTTCTGACCATTTTTTTTGGTAAAACAACGAAAGCCCCAAGTTGTGCTGCAAGGTGGGGTCTTGCTCATCGCTCAGCGCTGAGATGTACAACTTTTCCGCTTCTGAAAACTGGTGCTGGGAGAGTAAAACGTTTCCGAGCCGTGCTCTTGCTATCGTGTTTTCGCCGTCGATAAGCAGTGTTTTCTCAAAGCAGGCAGTGGCTTTGTCTAACTGACCACTTGCATGATAAAGGTCTCCAATGCTTATCCAAAGTAAGGTGTTTTCGGGGTCGTGCTGGATATAGCTTTCATATTTTTGGATTTTTGATTTTAACTCGTTGACATCACTCGTCATTATCATTCTCCAGAGAGGCTATAATTTCGTCAGCTTTTTCGAACAGTGGGTGAGATTTGGGCATATTGAGGCGGGCAATCTGTAAGACATTTAAGGCTTCGACCGGTCTCTCTAATTCCAAAAACGCAAGGCCGGTATGAAAATGAGCCATAAATTCTTGCTCGTTTTTCAATAAAGGCGCCCATGTATCAACGGCCTCTTGAGCCTGCCCCGTGGACAACTGGGCTAGCCCGAGCTGAAAAGCGGCCAGAGCATTTTCTGGATTGACTGTAAGAATTTTTAAATAAAAGTCTTTAGCGTGCTCCTCCATTCCAATTTGAAAGTAGATGGAGGCCAACAGGCCTAGCACAATTTCATCCTTACTATTTTCACTAACAAGTGATTTAAGAATGACGATGGCTTGATCAAATTGCCTATCTTTTGCGAGGTTGGTCGCTAATGCTAATTGACCCTTATATTCTGTATCCACGATTACTCCTAACATTCCATTCGAACGTATTAACGTGTAGACAAAAGACTTAATATCACTGATTAGCAAAGTGTAACTTGAACAAAGTTTGTAGGCTACTACCAATTTTTCCATTCTGGTTTTGCGTTCATAAAACCTAGGGAGCTTTAACCTGAAAATAAATTAAAGATGACAAAATTCAATATGCCTAGTTCTTAGTTATAAAGTGCTATTTTTTTTCTAGTTAATTGGTTATTCAATATTAGACAGCTTCGCGCTTAGGTTTGTTAAAGAAACGGTCTTCGTTAGATTAAATTTTGATCTTATTATTTGGCTAATTAGTTAGTACGCCATATTGAATAGATCGGTGACAGCATAAATTTAATATCTAATCTCGCAAAAGCATTTCATTGCGATGATTTTATTGAACTTTTATAAGGTTTTGTGATGAGTGGGTTTTTGATCTTCGAAAATATTATGCTGTAGCTCTGTTTCTGCTCATACTTTCATCATTTTCACCAATTTTTGTTATTTTTTTTATCAGAGAACCCCGTTAACATTGTGTTTATGGCGCGTAAAGAAAAGAACACACACCTGTTTCAATTAAGGGTTTTTTGATTTTAGTAGTTGCTGTAACTTTATATTATAGAAATTGTTTATTGTTGACAAAGTATGTTTTTCGGAATAATGTCCGTCGTTATTAGGCATTCCTTTACAATGGAAATACTGATATGACCAATGACCTAGCAATGGTTATTTCTTCCGAGATGATGTGGACTGCAATTAAGGTATGTGCTCCGATACTGGGTTTCACAATGTTAGTTGGTTTGATGATCAGTATTTTTCAAGTAATTACCCAAATCCAAGAAATGTCTCTTGCTTTTATTCCAAAACTTTTTACAGTAGCCATTTCGCTGATTGTTCTGGGTCCGTGGATGTTGAGCATGGTCGTCGATTTCTCCAGAAATCTTATAGCAAATATACCGAATTTTTTTTGACGAATTGGGAAAAAGTAGTTCTCTTAACTGAGTTAAAAAGAGAATTTATTGAAGATATGAACTGCTTCAGCTATCTGCGTCTCAATATAGCGAGTGCTGAAATAAGTATTAAATAAATGTGTAGCATCATAATCGATTTCCAATTTGGTATTAGGTAACGTTTTATTAATAGGTAATAGAGAACCAAAGGCGATGCAGCATTGCGAGGATAGCGATACGCGACAAAGCAGGTCTTGTCTTTGACTATAAGTGCAGATTGGCAGTTTTTGATAGCAGTTTGGATGATTTTTGTCAGACTTAGTGCTTTCTTTTTGTTCATGCCTCTGTTTTCAATTTTACAGATTCCGTTGCGGATACGAATACTAACACTTTTGCCTCTGGCCTATTTGTTGGCTGCGAGTGTTTTCGATACGGCGACGCTGGGTTCAGCGTTTACCGGGTGGAATCTATTTAAGGGCTTGGTTTACGAGTTCATTATTGGTTCCGCAATGGCTTTTGGTTTGTTCGCTTCGTTTGGAGCGCTGCAATTAGGCGGCAGAATTTTAGATTTTCAAATGGGCTTTGGCATTGCGAATCTTATTGATCCGTCAACAAACTCCCAAAGTCCATTGTTGGGGACACTGTTGTATTTGATGGCAATTGGTGTTTTTTTTGGGGTCGATGGCCATCTTTTATTAGTAAAAGGGATCGACTATTCACTGGAGACTTTACCGCCTGGAGCGGGCTTGTTTTCTTGGAATATCGGTTTGATGGTAAGGCAGTTTGGCTTGATGTTCATCTACGGGCTAATGGTGGTTGCACCTGTAATTTTCTCGTTGTTTTTGATTGATGTGGGTATGGCTGTTGCGGCGAGAACAATGCCACAAGTGAATATGTTTATCGTGAGCTTGCCTTTGAAGATATTTGTTGGCCTTTTGGTGTTGACAATTTCTCTGGCGTTTATGGGATCTATTTTAACGCAAATTTATGAGTCGATTGCGTTATATCTTGAGGGTATTGTCGACTATTAATGTGCGATCGGTATTAATTGGATTTTATGACTCATTAGTAATCGGTGATTGGGCGACATAATGGCTGAAAACCAGCAGGAGCAAGACCGTAATGAACCGGCGACGCCTTTTAAGCTCAAAGAGGCGAAGAAACGCGGTCAGGTTGCAAAAAGTATGGAGGTCAACTCGTTAGTTATATTGGCTATTGGGTTGGCTTTATTTGTCTTGATCGGCGCTAGTGCAGCGCAGGGTTTGCTGCATTTGTTCACTAAAATTTTGGTCAGTGCACATCTATTTAACGGTGAAGAAACCTCATCACTGTATTGGTATCGCGGAACGGTTCGACATCTTGCCAGCGTTCTATGGCCCATTTTTGGTGCAATTGTATTGGCTGGCATTGCTGCGAATATGATTCAGACAGGACCTATTTTTTCATTTTTCCCGATTAAACCCGATTTTAAGCGCCTTAACCCGGTGCAAGGCTTTAAGCGAGTATTTTCCAAAAAAATGCTCTTCGAAGCGCTCAAGAGTCTAATTAAATTATTATTGTTTGGCACCGTTATTTATTTTACGCTTAAGACCTTATTGCCGAATATACTGATGCTTTTGAATGTTAGCCCCGATGCCTATCCACTGGTATTAACCTCGCATATTTATTCGTTGGTCGGGGTTTTATTAATTGCAGTTCTATTTATTGCTTTGCTTGATTTGGCTTATACGCGTTGGGATTTTGCTAAACGCATGCGTATGAGTCGCAGAGAATTAAAAGAAGAGGTTAAGCGTCGTGAAGGTGATCCGTTAATTCGAGCCAAGTTGCGTGAGTTGCAGCGAGAGGCGGTCAAACGAGCAGGCTCTCTGAAAAATGTTTCCAGTGCAGATGTCCTGATTACCAACCCGACTCATTTATCAATTGCGTTAAAATACGATCGCGAAAAAATGGCTGCGCCAATTATTTCTGCTAAAGGAGCCGGAGAAGTCGCGTTAAAGATGCGTCGACTAGCGCATGAACACGACATAATGGTTGTGGAAAATAAACCCCTAGCACGAGAGCTATTTCGAAAATCTGCGATTGATGATGCAGTTCCAAACAACGTATTTCCTGAAGTGGCAAAAATTCTCGCTTGGGTTTATCTAAAGCAGAGCCATAAATATGCAACGACAGGTAAAGGAAGCTGACGGCCATGGCTTTTTCTGCTGAAACTAAACCTGAAATAGCTGCTACTCCGCGTTGGCGACAATTTTTTGGTAATCAATCCGATCTTATTTTGGTTTTCGGCGTCGTTGGCATATTGTTGATTTTATTTATGCCAATTCCGGCGGGGCTTCTAGATTTTCTACTATTGGCGAATTTCCATTTCGCACTCTTGGTTTTATTGCTGACATTCTATGTGGAAAAACCGCTTCAGTTTTCGACGTTTCCTTCATTATTGCTGATCGCTACGCTGTTTCGGCTCGCATTAAATATCGCTGCCACGCGCCTGATTCTTGCTGATGCGGATGCCGGACAAGTTATCGAAACTATCGGCTCTCATGTTGTCGGCGGTAATTACGTTATTGGTTTAATCGTCTTTCTTGTGTTAATCGTTGTGCAATACGTCGTTGTCACCAATGGTGCGCAGCGGGTCGCGGAAGTTGCTGCGCGGTTCACTCTGGACGGTATGCCAGGTAAGCAGATGAGTATCGACGCAGACCTAAATATGGGGCTTATCGATGAAAAACAGGCTCAAGAGCGTCGCAAGCAAATTGAAAAAGAAGCGAATTTTTACGGCGCAATGGACGGCGCCAGTAAATTTGTTAAAGGCGATGCGATTGCAGGTATTATCATCATTTTAATCGATATTATCGGGGGGTTGACGATTGGTGTAGCTCAACGCGATATGGAATGGGGTGACGCACTACAGACATATACGTTGCTCACTATTGGGGACGGAATTGTGACTCAAATTCCTGCGCTGATTATCTCGACTGGAACCGGCATCATCGTCACGCGGGCCGCATCAGATGGCTTTCTTAGTAAAGAAATTACTCGCCAGGTAACAGCTTTCCCAAAAATTTTATTACTTGTTGCTGCGTCATTACTTTTAATTGCTGTTCTCCCGGGTATACCGACTTTTCCGGCAATGATACTTTTAAGCTTGATTGGTGGGTTGTTGTGGTTTGCATATAAAGCGAAACAACGCAGGCAGGCCGAGGAGCTTTCAGCCGATTCTGATGATGCAGAGGAAAATAACGAAGATATTTACGACATCATGGCTTTGGAACCTCTCGAAGTTAAGGTGGGGCAAGGGCTTATCCCGCTATTTAGCGGTGATGATAGTTTGGTCATGAGTCGCATCGCTTCTTTGCGCAAGCAGTATGCGCTTGAAAAGGGTTTTGTGATTCCACGCGTTCGCGCGAAAGATGATAAAAAACTCAATCCGCAAGCTTACGAAATTAGTATTTACGATGCGAAAATAGGCGATGGTGAAATTTTAATGGATCGCGTGTTAGCGATTAAGCCAGGCGATGTAACTCGCGAGCTCGATGGCTTGCCGACGGAAGATCCGACCTATGGTTTACCCGCTTGGTGGATTACCGAAAATCAGAGTCAGTTAGCGAAGGAAGCAGGTTATACCGTAGTCGAGCCGATCAATGTATTACTCACTCACCTTAGCGAAACTGTGCGCAACCAAGCACACAACCTCTTGTCACGCGCTGAGACTGATCGCTTAATAACACGAGTGAAAAAGACTGACCCAAATTTAGTGGAGGAATTAATTCCGGCAGTTATTTCTCTAAGCACGCTACAGAAGGTATTGCAAAGCTTACTAAAAGAAAAAGTTTCCATTCGAAATTTGGAATCGATACTTGAGGTGCTGGTGGATTCGGGTAAACAAATAAAAGAACCAGAGATCTTGACTGAGTCGGTACGACAAGCACTGGGCCCGTCTATCTGCCAGTCGCTGGTTGCTGACGAATCCGATTTAACTGTGTTTTTACTCGATCAACAAATAGAACAGGCGCTGGCTAAAGGTGTTCGCCCAGGAGAAAAAAGTCAGATTGTAGTTGAACCTAAGTATGCGGAAACTGTTTTAACACGCGTTGCGGCAACGGCGGAAAAAATGCTTAATTCTAATCTGTCTCCGGTACTTTTATGCGCACCGGAATTGCGGAGGCATTTGCGTCGCTTCACTGAACGCATGATTCCAGATTTAATTGTGCTATCGATGGCAGAGGTGCCGTCAAATATCAATGTGAAACCCTATGCTGTCGTTGCGATCGACGATCGTGCGGAGGTGATTTAGCGTGAATATCTCCGAAATCGTTTCAGCGTTGCAAAGTGGTACGATGCAATTAGGCCATGCACTAATTTTACCTCAGAGCGGTGATTTTGCTTCGACCTTGACAGTTGGGCAAGTTATTAAAGGAAAAGTACTTCGTCAACATGACGAGCCTGGTCGCTATACCGTTCAATTTAATGATCGCAACCAGGTGGTCGATAGCGAGGTGGCGCTTGTTAAAGGTGAAACGGTACACACCCGTGTAACTGCAATAAAAGATAGCAGGGTTTTTCTAAAACGTATTCATCAGCAACACAGTGCGATTTCAACGTTCAATGCTGAGGTGACTTTAGAAAATTCCAAAAATTTTGTATCGGAATTTTTTAAACAATATCAAATTAAGCTTGATGCTAGCCAATTAAAAACCATGGAAAATTTAATGCGTCCATTGAGTCAAATGGACGCTTTGTTGCTTCTGAAAACTGCTGTAATGCTGCGCAAGTTAGATTTGCCTCTGCGCGAATCTACGCTAAAGACCTTGCATCAACAATTAGCGAGATTATCTTCAGAAAAATCTTCGCCAGATAGTATTGTTAAACCTCCCGAGGTTTCGTTTTCGAGGCTTTCAGAGGAAGTTTTGTCCACGGAAGGGCAGTTAGCTGACAACAAATCGTTTGTGGCTATATTATCGAATTATTTAAGTGACTATGCTCGTTCGCGCAATCAGGCGCTCAGTGAATTAAATCCGCGCTTTAATTCAAAAAACAAAGTTTCCCCAAAAAGTAACTCCCATGTCGCGGATAAAACGATTGTTTCAGGTTTATCTGAAGATCAGCCGCCAGATTTATATGACGAGGGTGACTATGATCCAAGATTAAATCTGGCCGAGATGTTATTGAATATACAGAATTCGGGTCAAATGCGTCATAGCTTTCAGTCCATTCCCTTTTTGTACCAAGATAGTTTAGTAGAAATAGATATAGCCGTTTTTTCCGAAAATAAGCGAGAGGGAAAAGGCAAAGAAGAGAAATATCCACTAAATCGAATCATTTTTTCACTGCAATTAGAAAATCTTGGACAGGTTGAGGTCGAAGCGACTGTTCAGCAGCGCAGGATTAATTTGGCTTTGCATTTGGAACAGGCTGAAACAGCCAACCGCTTTTCAGAACGACAAGAATATTTGGAAGAGCTATTGCAAGAATTCGGATGGGCAGTAGATCAAGTGACATATGACAAACTGTCCGAGGATAACCAAGAGAGGCACGAGAAAAGAATAAACACCAGCTCAGCAGCTGTTGTCAATGCAGTGATCGATCATACTGCGCAATTGGACAGTTTTAGCCGCTATTGGTAGAGATGAATGTGTGCGATTTGAGAGGCTTTTGTGTCGCTTAAGAAATTAGTCGGTATCAAATATGAAGCCGATGATGGCGCACCTAAAATCGTGGTTAAGCAACTGGGCAAGTATGCCGAGGAGATTGTAACTGAGAGGCAAAGAGCGAGCGATAAGCGATTAATCGAAGATCGAGAATTACTGGATCGACTTTTTCAATTACCGCTTTACGCGGAGATCAGTGAGGATCTGTTTCAAGTTGTAGCCATACTTTTAGTACATATTTATGGTTTAGATGCGATAGAAAAATACGATTTACACGAAAGTTATAAACGAGATAAAAACAGTTGAATATTTATGTGAGAAAACTATGTCAGATGCGATATCGATAAGTGAATTGAGTTTGTCAAATGATTTAAAAATTATGCAGTCAATTAGCCATAACGTAGCGAATCTTGGTACGCAAAGTTTTAAGCGCGATCGAGTATTGGTTTCTGATTTTTCGGCAATGTTAAAAAATGCGGGTTTTATTGACCATGGACACCTTTTAGAGCGAATAAGCGGTGAGCAAAGCATTGCATCAGATGTACCCAACGTTCGGCATTTGACCGACTTTTCTCCGGCGGCTTTAAAACAAACGGGTAGAGCTCTCGATGTGGCAATTGAAGGCGATGGTTTTTTTGAAGTTGCTACAAATAATGGTGTAGCTGTTTCTAGGGGTGGTTCTTTCACATTGGATTCGATGGGGCGACTGGTTGTTGGCGGAAAATATCCCTTGCAGGGAATGGGTGGAGAAATACGTTTGCTTAGTGAAACACCGAAAATCGATTCGCTAGGGCGTATTTGGGATGGTGAGAACTTTATTGCGCAACTGAAAATTGTAAATGTTAAGGACTTAACAAAAGTTCAAAAAGTTGGTGAAGGCTTATATTTGTCACGCGCGGAAACACAAGCGCTTGATGAGAGTTCTATTAACGTGCGCCAAGGTTTTGTAGAAGACTCCAATGTTAAGCCATTGGACGAGATGATTTTAATGATGAAGACAGTAAGACATTTAGAGATGACGCAACGGTTAATGCGAGGTTATGACGATATGCTCGGTGAAGCGATATCGACGATTGCGGATTTTTAGTTAGTTTTTACCTAGAAACTAAATGATTGACAGATATTTGTTAAATTTTTGGACGGGAGAAAAATAATGGTAGATTCGTTAAATATTGCGGCTTCAGGTATGCATGCCCAGCAGATGCAAATTGATGTGATTGCGAATAATCTCGCTAACGTCAATACTGCTGGCTTTAAAAAAAGTACTGTCCAATTTGAAGACTTAATGTCTATAGCAATTAGAGAGGCGACAGATCTAATGGGTGCGCAAGCGCCGCAGTCATTTGTAGGTTTGGGGACAGGAGTAGGGTTAATTCGCAAGGAGTTTGCTCAGGGTGATATGACCTTAACTGATAGACCTCTTGATGTTGCGATTCAAGGAGAGGGTTTTATCGAAGTCTTATTGCCTGACGGCTCATCGGCCTATACACGCGTGGGTAATTTAATGGTTGGGGAAGATGGCCTTGTTGTTAATTCAGATGGCTACCCGCTGAGGCCTGCCATAGTGATTCCGGATGATATGGAATCCTTGCTTGTTCAAGCGGATGGTCGTTTTATGGCGAAGGTTGTTGGTCGAGATGACCTGTTTGAAATTGGTCAAATGGAATTGGTCAAATTTATGAACCCAACCGGACTCACACCTTCGGGGGATAATATTTATTTGGCAAACGAAATTTCGGGTGATGGCTTTTCTGGAACACCTAGCGAAGATGGTTTTGGTCGGATTCAGCAAGGAGCGCTGGAGGGTTCAAACGTCGCGCTAGTCAACGAAATGACGAATTTGCTGTTAGCCCAGCGCGGTTACGAAATGGGCGCAAAGGTAGTGCAAACATCCAATGAGATTTTGGAAATTATTAATGGGCTTAATCGTTAGTGAAAAGCGTGTTATCTAAATATTTAATATCTTTTATATCGCTACGGACGGTACTACTGCTCCTGCTGGGTGCTGTTTGCATTGTTAAATCTTATGCATCTGATACAAATCAAAAGCCCAAAGTAATAACGCTTAATTCGGAAGCTCATGTGGAGCAATTGCATTATCGTTGGGCCGATCTAGCGCGCTTTGATGGATTTGGTCGGAATCAACGAACGCAAATTTCAGAAAACATTGCCGGGAAAGTAAAGCGTTTCGGTTTTCTTGATTTGGTTACTCAGGCTGAGTTAAAAGTTGCTTTTAAAAAGATGTTTCCAGAAATATACAAAAGCGTTCAATGGCGAGGTAGCGACATTGTTAATGTTTATTCAAGCGGTATCGAACTCTCTGCGAAACAATTAGAACAACAGGCAGGAGAGTTTTTGCAGCGATGGTTATCCGAAGATCACGGGGACTTTAGGGTGTCTCTTTTTAAAGGTGCCAAGGATTATAGTGTTCCAGAGGGACTAGTGTCGTTGCGACCACAATTACAAATCAAAAACCGTCTTTCTGAGAAAATGTGTGTTTTAGTGGACGTGTTAATCGATCGAGAACATTATCAGACTGTTCCGATTTGGTATCGAGTTGAGGTTTATCAAAATGCATTGGTTGCGACTGAGGATATTAAACGCTACAGCGAAATTGATGTGAAGAATTTTAAAAAAATGCGAGTCAACATAGCTGGCACTGCATCTTTTGTACTTGATAAGTTTAGCAATAGTCGAGCTATGCGTGTGACCAAAAGCTTGCGCCGGGGAGAGCTGTTAACCACTGACATAATTGAACCGGTGCCGCTAGTATCCATCGGCCAACAGGTTAGTGTGTTCGCAAAGTCGGGAGGAGTCTCATTGACGATTAACGGAATTGCGCTAGCTGAAGGGAATCAATTTGACACGGTTGAAATTAAAAATACCGGTAGTACAGCTAAATATAATGCAGTTGTTGTCGGTCCGGGGAAAGTCGTTGTTAATTAAACCCGCTGTAAAGCCAGAGATGATTACAAGATAGAGAGGACAGTAGCATGAAAAGAGTGATGGGTATATTACTCATTTTTATTGCAATGATGACCCAGACCGGTTTTTCGCAGACCTTGTTTGATGAAAAGAAATATAGTGCTCTAGTGGAAGATCATCGTTCACATCAAGTCGGTGAAAGTTTGACGATATTGATTTACGAGCAGGCTTCCGCAGCGACATCGGCGGGGACTGATACGAATAAGTCGATGGACCTATCTGCCGGTGCTGGCAAAAAGAGTCGCAGTGAAATCGGCAACTTAGAATTTAACAATAAATTTAAAGGTGGCGGTACCGTTAGCAGAACCGGAAAATTAATAGCGAGTGTTACCGTTACGATCCGCGAAATATTAGACAGTGCGGAGATGCTAATCGAAGGAAAGCAGCTGATAGAGTTTAATAATGAGAAGCAATTTATTCACGTTTCTGGGCGAGTGAGACCCGAGGATATCAGTACTGAGAACACTGTTGTCTCCACTCGGGTAGCAGATGCGAAGATTACGTATATGGGCGATGGCCTGCTCGGAAAACGGCAAAAACCAGGCTTTCTAACACGGGTAGTTAATTGGGTATTCTAATGATCCGATATCATTTTCTTGCATTGAAAATATATTTTCATTTTGTTGCGACACTTTTGTTGTGTGTGCTGTTATCGAGTAATGCCTACGCAGAGTCGGCAGGCGTCGGTGTGAAAATTAAAGATTTATCGCGTATCTCCAGTGCGAAAGAAAATTCCCTCGTTGGCTATGGCATCGTAACGGGTCTCGCAGGAACGGGAGATTCGAGTCGCAGCCTTGCGACGCTGCAATCGGTTAAAAATATTTTGCAGAAATTTGGCGTTAATGTACCGCTAGATGAAATGCGAAGTCGCAACGCAGCAACAGTAATGGTAACAGCAACGCTACCTGCCTATGTGCAGATTGGCAATAAAGTGGATGTCAATGTTACTTCGATGGGAGATGCGAGAAGTTTGGTGGGTGGAACACTATTATTGACGCATCTGCTTGGAGCGGATCAGAAGATCTACGCGTTAGCGCAGGGGCCCGTTTCCGTTGGCGGTTATAGCTATGATCTCAACGGTAATATTACGCAAAAAAATCATCCAACAGCCGCACACATAGCAGGCGGTGCTATGGTGGAACGTCGTCTTGATATTGATTTGGTCGGTGCCGACAACACGATCGAATATTATCTTTACGAACCAGATTTTGCTACTGCCGATCGTATTGCTAAAGCATTACAAGCCTTGGTCGGTCCCGATAATGCTTGGGCAGTAGATGCTGCACGTGTGAAGATTTCGCTCGGAGCTTCGCATAACTCCCGACAAAAGAATCTCGTTCCTCTGATATCCAAAATCGAAAATACTTTTGTTGTACCTGATCGGCCATCACGCGTTGTGGTGAATGAAAGAACGGGTACGGTTGTTGCCGGTGGCGAAGTCAGGATCGCACCAATCACAATTACTCACGGCGATTTAAATGTTGCCATTAGCACGGAATTCGTCGTTTCGCAGCCATTTTCTGTGATTGGCACTGGCGAAGGTGTGCGCACGCAAGTTATCCCTCAAACGGATATCGCGATAGATGAGGAACAGGGCATAGCTGTATCGCTGCCTAATCATTCGACGGTTGCCGAATTAGTTGCTGCGCTGAATAAAGTACGCGCATCGAGTCGAGACATTATTACTATTTTACAAGGTGTTAAACGCGCTGGTGCGTTACATGCGGAATTAATTATTCAATAAATGAGTTTTGTATATAAAAATACAGGAGTGAAAAATGACAATAGATGATTTGGGTGGAGTGACATCAAAATTAGTGAGTTTAGCGCTGGATGCGGCGCTACTTCGCCATGAGGTTATTGCCCACAATGTCGCCAATGCAGACACCCCGGGCTTCGCGGCAAAAAAACTCAGTTTCGAACGAGAACTAGCAAAATACATGGATAACGGCTCGTTAAACGAGACAGCTTTTAGGCAGGACTTCGACGAACTTAAATTAAATTTAACTGAAAAAACGTATATTTCGCCACGCGCTGATGCTGAGGTTCAGCTGGATCAAGAAATGATTCGCTTAACGCAAAACACGCTTCATTACCGCGCTTTGCTAGAGGCGAACTCAAAGCGCGGAGCAATTATAAGAATGGCCATTGACGGTGCGCGAGGATAAGTCATGAATTATTTTTCTGCATTTGAAATTGCTGCTTCTGGTATGGATGTTCAAAGACATACGCTTGATATTGTTGCGTTGAATTTGGCTAATGTTAATACCACGCGAACAGCTGAAGGCGGAGTTTACAAACCTTTAAAGGTTGTTGTCGGTGAAAAAATTAACACTGATTTTTCATTGCTTTTTGACTCTGTTAAACGCTCAATTGGGGGAGTCGAAATTGTTGATATTCAACAAGTTGAGGGCGAACCTAATCTGGTGTTCGATCCGTCTCACCCAGATGCTAATGAGTCGGGTTTTGTTGCATTCCCCGATATTAATCCCGTTACTGAAATGGTGACTTTAATGAAGTCTAAAAGAGCGTACGAAGCTAATGTCAAAGTGATTAACGCCGCACGCGCTATGACTCTACGTGCGTTAGAGATAGGAGCGAATTGATGTCCAGCGAGCTTAACCCAGTGCAATCTATCGACGCGAGTATTTCTAGCTCGCTTTTCAATTCCAGCATTTTGTCAAATGCGGGTAATGTCCAGGGTCATCAGAGTCAGGACAGTAATGGGGCTGAATTTCAGGGCTTAACTTTTGTCGATTGGCTTGAGCGGGAGGTGAGCACTGTTAACAATCAAATTATGTCGTCGGAAAAGCAATTGCAGCAACTGGCGCTGGGCGAAACAGAAAACCTGCATCAAGTCATGATGTCACTTGAAAAAGCCAAGGTTTCTTTTGAGTTGCTGGTGCAGGTGCGCAATCGAGTACTTGAGGGATATCAAGAAATTATGCGGATGTCGATTTAATAAGCTGGTGACAAGAGATTTTTAAAAATGGCAATATCGGAATCGTGGAAATCTGAGGGTGGAAGACTTCCTATCGGATTGATTATTGGAATTATTTTGTTGGTCGTTATGTTAGGCGCAGGTATTTTTTGGCTAATGCGCGATAACTACGGCGTACTATTTAATGACTTGCAGCCCCAGGATGCTGCCGCGATTGTTCAGGAACTTGAGCGACTAAAAATTTCTCATGAAATTGTCGGTGACGGTGAGCTGGTTTTGGTTCCTGAAGATGAGGTGCATGCGACGCGTCTAAAATTAATGGGTTCTGGTGTCGCGTTGCAAGGCGGAGTTGGCTTTGAAATTTTTGATGATTCGGGTTTTGGTGCGACAGAATTCGCCCAAAAAGTGAACTTTCAACGCGCGCTTCAGGGTGAACTTACGCGCACAATTATGTCGCTTGATGAGGTTAAATACGCGCGTGTTCATCTTGTGTTGCCAGAAAACGGTCTCTTTAAAAGAAAAGATAGAAAAGCGACGGCGTCGGTCACCTTATTTTTGCGACCTCATGTGATTCCAACGACAAGTCAGATTCGCGGTGTTCAGCAACTTGTTGCCGCATCAGTTCCGCAATTAATTCCCGATGATGTCACAGTGCTTGATCAAAATGGTGTAACACTGAGTCGGACCTTAGACAGTCCTGCCATGAGAGTGATGTCGGCCGGGTTACTGCAGAAGCAATCTATAGAAAATTATTTAAAAGGTAAAGCGGAAGAAGTATTAGCACGTGCGTTTGATGCCAATGATTTTGCGATAAGTATAGATTTGACGCTCGATTATAGTCAGTCGACCACAACGCATGAAAATGTCCTTCCTGTAGGCGAATCGGGTCAGGGTTTGCTGCGTAGGCGAGAGTCGAAAACTGAGGAGGGCGGTATGAAAAAAACAGAACAAGGCAGAGTGACTACAGAAGAAGAATATATGGTTGGCCGTTCGGTTTCCCAAACAGTTAATCAACCGGGAACGATTAAAAAAATGAGTGTTGGGGTGTTGGTGCCGGAGAATACTTCAGACACTGTAATCCAACAAATAAAGGACTTGGTGTCTATGGCCGTCGGTCTCGACAGCGAGCGTGGCGATGCGATTGTAGTTTACCCTTTCGCCACAAATTCTAATGAAATTCCCGAACAACCTTATGCTTCTAAAAACAGTTTATATCGTGACGAACCCGATATGGCGCCGATGATAGCCGAGAGCTCTGGTGATAATGAGAGCTCTGTTGATAAAGAGTTAAGCGGTTTGGGTGATATTAATCAAAATAGCAACGAGCATTATGTAGCTGATCGTGGAATACAGGGTTCGATTGAAATGCGGGGCCCGAGTGATATGCAGGTTGCGACAAATGACTTGATAAGCTCGTTAAGTAAAGTGGAAAATCTAAAAACGTTTGGGATTATTGGCTTATCTCTGTTTGGTTTGCTTGTTATTTTTGTGCTTATCAGAAGTTTCAAAAGAGAAAAAACTATGTCGACTGAAGAGCGTGAGCAAATGTTACAGACTCTGAAGGAATGGTTGGACTCCGATCGCGATTCTTCGAAAGTAGCGAAGCTGTAGAGAAATAAAATGAGTAGCTTAAAAAAAGTCGCTTTGTATTTACACGGGCTTAATGTCAAGGATAGAGATTGGCTACTGTCTCATTTGCCGACAGAATACCTTTTCTCAATTAAAAAATTATTGCGAGAACTTAAAGAGCTAGGCATTCCCTCGGATAGTCAGACTCAGGAATTTTTTAGTCGTTTAAATGCCTCTCGCACGACGGAGTCAAATTTGGTGGAAAAAATTGACAAGGTTGATGCAATTCAAGTTTGTCGGGCTCTTGTTAATCATCGGCCAGATGCGCTTGCCTTACTTCTTAGTCTCTATCCCTGGTTTTGGCGAGATGATTTTTATCATCGATATGCAAAAAAACATGGTGAACGTGCGCGACGAGCACTGCGAAAAAATGTACAGGAAACTGCGGTCGAAAAATCTATTCGCATTGAGTTAATGTCCGTCTTCTTGGAGGTGCTGGATAACGAAATTGATTCCGACACAACTGATGTGAATTGCAGGCCGGAATCTTTCGTGAAAATTGATCTCGACGAAGAAAATCCTGGTTGGATCGAGTGGGAGGATGCGGTTGCAGAGAATCGGAACGCGAAAGAGTTTAGTGAGGGTTCGTCTGAGTCGCTAGATAATAGCGATGAACCTACTATTTTGATGAATCCAGTTGATGCTAAAGAAGACAGTTCGGAATTTTCAACGCGAATTACAGATTCGAATAAGGCCGAGGTAAAAGATGAGATTGAAGAGGATCAGTTGGAATCTCTTCCTCTGTTGAAGGAGAAAAATATGTTATGGCAACGGTAATTAGGTCAAACACCTTATCTGACGGCGATCGCAAAGTTCTCGCTGGACGTCAAAATACAGCCTGTTCTAAAGCGACTAAAAATGAAACTCAAGTAGATGACAAGGCGTGCTCGGATTTTTCGAGTGCAACTGAAAATCTCGAAGTCGATTTTATTGATGAACAACGCGATTATCAGTCGTTGTTAACGGAAATAGAACAGTTAAAAGGTGAACTTGAGAAAGAAAAAGCGCAATCCGAAAATTATCGACTCCGCTTGGAGGAGTCCGAAAGTTCACTCGAAACTCTGTACGCTGAACGAGAGGAAAACCAAAAACAGGGCTTTGAAACAGGCAGAGCAGATGGCTTTGAGAGTGGTTCTAAGGAAGCACTCGAACAGGCTCAGCAAGAAATTACGCAATTAAATGGGGTTGTTAATTCTGTTAAAAGCCAATTTGCGGGGGTTATGCTGCAAGTCGAAGAAGAGATTCTTGATATTGCGTTTCATGCCGTAATTAAACTTATCGGTGACCTTCATAGCAATCGTTACGGTAATTATCGCGAATATCTGAAGGACACTATTAGCGAAACATTGAAAAGTTTAGATCTATCTCGTGCGTTAAAAGTCCATTTATCTCCGAGCGACTATGAATTAATTGTAGACTGTTCTGCCAATGTAAGAGGTACTAGGGCAGCACGATCGGAAACTTTATTTGGCTTAAACAGCGACAGCTTCGTCTGTGATGCTTCTATAGAGGTAGGAGGTTGTATTATTAAATCAAGTTCGGGAACTTTAGATGCTAGATTGGAAGAGCGTATGAACCGATTAAAAATGTTGCTGCTGGATAAGCATCATCAGCGCATAGTCAATCGAAACAGTGTCAATAAGCAGGTATCTTGATCAGGTGTTATCGGCCTAGGCAAAAATAATGGTAGAACTCGACTTTTCTCATTCTGACTATATCGGTGATTTGCATCGCGACTATCTTCAATCAATTTCTGATTTTGAATCTAAAATGGAGTTTGGTCGTGTCAATCAAATCGTCGGTCTTGTCGTAGAATCGTCCGGGCCAAACGTTTTTTTAGGCGAGCTGTGTTTTATTGAATCCGATGGTGAGGAGTCAATTAAGGCGGAAGTCGTCGGTATTAAAAACGATAAAGTTATCTTAATGCCTTTCGGCGACCTTCGTGGAATACGGCTTAGCAGTAAGGTTTTTGGCACGGGTAAAAGTCTCGATCTTCCAGTAGGAGAGGCTCTACTTGGTAGAGTGGTCGATGCATTCGGAAAACCGCTTGATGGAGAGTCACTCGCTCCTTCAGATATTCGATACGGTTTATTTCGCGAGCACATTAACCCTCTCGATCGTCCCAGGATTGAACAGGTATTGGAGACTGGGGTAAAAGTGATTGATTCCCTGTTGACTGTTGGTCGTGGCCAGCGCATGGGTATTTTTGCGGGCAGCGGCGTTGGTAAAAGCTCTCTTCTCGGTATGATTGCCCGAAATATGAATGCCGATGTCAATGTCATTGCTTTAGTGGGTGAACGCGGTAGGGAAGTTAAGGAATTTATTGAATCTGTTTTGGGGCCGGAGGGCTTAAAAAAATCGGTTGTCATTGTTGCCACTTCCGATCAATCGCCATTAATTCGTTCTCATGCCGCTTGGGCTGCGACTGCCATCGCAGAGTATTTTAGTGATCTGGGAAAAAACGTTGTTTTAACGATGGATTCGATTACCCGTTTTGCAATGTCGATGCGCGAAATAGGTTTGGCGGTAGGGGAGCCTCCAACTGCTCGCGGTTATACGCCGTCTGTGTTTGCTGCACTACCCAGATTGTTGGAGCGTTGCGGGACTAATCGTTCGGGAGGATCAATTACCGCTTTTTATACTGTGTTAACCGAAGGTGATGACCCTAACGATCCACTTTCCGACAGCATTCGGGCAATTTTAGATGGTGGAGTTGTACTAACCCGAGATCTGGCAAATCAGCGGCATTTTCCTGCAATAGATTTATTTCAAAGTAATAGTAGATTATTTCATCAACTGGCTGACGAAAAGGTAATGGGTTCGGCTAAGAAGTTTGTTGAATCTCTCGATCTGTACGAACGTTCAAAGGAATTAATTAATCTTGGCGCATATCAAAAAGGCTCGAACCCTGAGCTTGATCAGGTTTTAACTAAGTTGCCCAAAATGAAGAAGTTTTTGCAACAAGGTATCAATGAGCGTGTTGCTTTTGACCAGAGTGTTAAACAGTTGCGAGAGAGTATTTTATGAGTGTCAACAAGTTTAAAAAAAAGCAGCGTGCTTTGGGCCTTTATACTAAGAAGGTGAGCTGGGAAATAGACGAGCTGGAAAGAGACAGTGCCAAAACGAAAAATGTATTTTTGGAAAAAAAAACAGAATTGGAAAAAAGTCAAACCGAGCTAAAGCAGCTGCGAAGTATTTTTAGTAACTTGGGTGGGGTGAATGCGCATTCCTCCGAGGCCCAGGTCAGCGTTGATGATATTGTGAGGCTGAGAGCCTATACAGATCAAAAGCAGCGTGAACATCAGCAAATTTTGACTGAATGTATCAAGATACAAAATACTTATCAAAATCAGAATCAACGCTTGCGCGGAAAACTGGCCACTAAAGAAGCGTTAAAAAAAATTGATGCTGAAAATAATGGCAAGCTTCAATCTGTGTTAATGGAAAAAGACTATCAAAATGTGGAAGAAGCTTATCTGCAGAGAGGATCTGCAATGTTGGAAAATAGAAACGATAGAGATAACAATGACTGATTTTTCAAGCGGAGACGCAACTTTTATTCAAAAAGCGCCTGAAAAAAATTCGTCAGTTGGAGAATTTTTTAGTCGCCAGCAGCATGGTCAACAATGGCGAGCTACTCTTGAGGAGGCGCTTCTGGAGGGCGATAAGTATCGCGATAACGATGACAAACCTGAACAGCACGCGTTTGAAGAAGCTGCAAAAGAAAATAGTGCTGCTACTTCAGTTTCAGACTCCGATAGTAATGCAACTGCCGGACATTTTTTATCAAAATCAGAGTTTCCGGAATTTCAAATTCAACATGGCAAATCAACACCGAAGGTATCTGCAGATTTTTCACTAGCAAAAGTGAAATCGTCCCAAAATAGAATTGGTGTTTCTGGAGTGACTCACTATAGCGAGCCAAGTAAGGTAACCAACAAACAAGCCCCTGATGCGACTGAATCAAAAAGCCGAGCTAATTCTCTCGAACAATTTTTTGCTCATGGGAAATTGGATCGATCGAATTGGAACGTTGTTGAGGATCGCGGTGAACTGAGGTTGGTTTATATCGGTCGAGAGTCCGATACATACATTATTTTTGATAAGGCCAAGAGATTGCGCAGTGAGTTGGCAAAATATGGCGTTAAGCTATCTGCGATTATCATTAATGGAAAAAATGTTTGGCAAGAGTTAGGCCGCGCGGATGTGAAGGCGGACACTAACACTGATTTTTCCGATAGAAATGAAATAGACAAAGTTTATTAATACAGTGAGGCGATTGTAATGGAAGTTGAAACCTTTGGCGCAATACTTGACTCGACACCGGCAACGCGAAGAGCGGGTCTCTCTCAGGAAGATTTTTTGCAGGTGCTGTTAACTCAGCTCACTTTTCAAGATCCGTTGGAGCCCATGGACAACGGTGAGTTTATGGCTCAGTTTGCGCAGCTGACAGCGCTGCAACAAACCCAGGAGTTAAGTGATAAAGTTGACGGCGTTCTCAGTTTGCAGAGTAGCTCCCAAGCTGTGAGTTTGGTGGGGCGTGAAGTGGAAGTGAGGACAGAGACTTCGCGTGAGTTTGGCAAAGTAAGCGCGATTAGTTTTCCAAATGGGCGGCCTGAAATATCGATCACCACTTCAGCGGGCATTCCGATTACCGGAATTACTATTGGCCAAATTGTCACGGTTAGGTAGGAGCGAAGCTTATGTCATTTAGCGTAATTAATAAGGGTGCTTCCGGGTTGCAGGCATTTTCCAAAGGGTTGGACAACGTCAGTAATAATGTTGCTAACCTAAATACTCCGGGCTTTAAAAAAAGTAGCACGCTTTTTCGGGATCTTTTTTATCGTTATCAAGTTACTGGCGATACCGGGCAAGAGCAGTCGACTTCTCAAATCGGTACCGGCGTTACAACCAAGGGAACACTGATTAATTTTGGTCAAGGCGATATTCAGGAGACAGGCGGCGATACCGATATCGCCGTAAATGGAAACGGTTTTTTTATCCTGAGAAACGGTGACACCCGGTTCTATACGCGCGTCGGTCAATTCACGTTTAACGAAGATAATAAACTTTATTCGCCTAATTTAGATGCTCTAGTCGCTGGCCTTGATGACGACGGTAATTTAGTTGATATTGATATTACTAATCTCAGAAATCTAACTCATGAACCCACTACAGAAATACGTTTCATCGATAATATCTCCCTCAATGCAGAAACTCACGAAATCGAGGATGTAGAAGTTGTCGACTCTCTCGGTCGCATTCAAGAGTTAAAATTTATTTTTAATAAAAATGATATCGATGAATCTCCTCGTAGCTGGTTAATTGTTGTAGAAAATGATGAGGGCGAGGTTATTGCACGAGACCTTGAGGTGAGGTTCGATGACCGGGGCTTGCCGGAGGAAGGTTTTAATACCGTGAGCTTTGCTTTTCAGCCTGAAGACGCCGCTAGCATCGATATTGTGCTTAACATGGGAGATCCTGGCTCCAGATCTAACTCCACCGCCAGCGGAGGTCCAACCAATCTATCAGTGGATCGCACGGACGGTTTTCAGACCGGAGCGTTACTCAATATTAACTTTCAAAGTGATGGGACAATCGAGCTGGAATATTCCAATGAAGAAAAACGCGATGCGGGAAAAGTCGCGCTTGCTTGGTTTGATCAGTTGCAGGATCTTCGCCAGCTTGGAGATGGTTTATATTTGGCCCCAGAAAATATCGATTTGACGATTGCAGCACCCACTGATGCTGTTATGGGAGAGCTTGTCGATAATAGTATTGAAATATCAAATATTGAGCTATCTCAAGAATTTACCGAACTTATCATATTGCAGCGCGGTTTTCAGGGCGCGTCTCAAACCGTTACAGTTGCCAATGAGTTGATTCAACAGCTTATACAGCTGGGTCGACAGACATAATTTTCCACCTGGAACTATTGAGCTGCGAGTAAGCTATGAGTGTGATCAATTCTCCATTCGTTATTTTGGGTAAGAGCCAGAAGAATATTATTGAGCCTTGGATTCGCGATTCCATTGTCGCGTGGTGCAACCAATGGAAACTTGAGGAACCTCTTGACGTTGAAATTTATTATTCAGGTCATGAGAGTCGAAAAATCAATAAAGCTAAGTACGCCGACGACTCTACTCCCAATATTGAGTTGCTGACTCGAACGGTATTAGATGCATCGAGCTATCCAGCTCCGGATGTCAATGAGAAACCTACTGCTTTAGAGTTTGAAAATAATGTTTTTCGTAACATCAGCTACGAGAGAGAATGGGTTAATTTTTTGATCGAATCGATGCACAGAGAAAAGTTGATTAGTTCTGTATTGTCGTTTGCTGAGAAAAAGCCAAAAAAAAAGCATGATGAATACGAAACACTTATTGTCGATCGTCTATTAGATCGATTAAAAATGTCTTTAGTCTCCAAATTCTTAGGTTGCGATAAACCGGTTAAAACTCCTTGGAAGGAGATTTTTGCAGCTAAATCTTTTGGCAAATCTGGCAATGGCGACATCTATGTGAAAGTCATTTTGCCAGATATTATTTTTTTATTGTTACTACCCTACGATGTATATGCAAACCGCTGTTTGCATCGATCTGACGAAATAAAGTCGCCAATTAATTCTGATAAGGGTTTTGAAGAAAAAATGTTTTTGCCTCACTTTAATGATGTTTCAATCAATTTTGAGGTAAAGATGAAGGCTGTTGAACTCAGCCTAGATAATATGGAATCTTTGCAAAAAGGCGATATTCTTAAGCTCGAATTGTCCTTGGATGAACCTCTGTTCTTGAGAGTAGAAGATCGTGAAATTGAGTGCAGTGTTTATTTGGGTAAAAGTGGGGATAAGCGCGCAATTCAGATTCACGATCCCTCTGGTAGCTAAACAAGAGAAATTAATATAATAAGAGAAAATTATACAACACGAAAATGTAGCGTAATAAGGTATTGGTAGGAAAATAAAATGACGGTCAATAAAATTGAATATGCTGAGTTGGAACAAGAAGGCAGTAATGATAATCCGATATTTGAAGGGAAGTATGACCTGGTTAAGAATGCTCAAGTAAAAATAGAGGTGTCTGTGGGAACAGGCTCGATCGATATTGAGACATTTTTTAAATTGCGGGAAGGTTCTGTTGTTCCACTAGATCAAGCACTCGATCAGGCTGTAAATATTATGTTAGACGGTAAAGTCATCGCTAAGGGTGAACTTTGCGCCGTTGATGATAACTTTGGCATTCAAATTACCGAGATTATACGGTAGATATCAGGACTTCAAAACAACACAAGTGATATTGAAGTACTTTAGTCATGACAGTGTACGGGAATAGCGCATTGAATAGTTTTTGCGAGAAATTTCTATGTTCGTTAGTTGTTGTTTTTTCGCTCATCGGGCCGTCTGAAACTTTGTCCAAAG
>JANQJB010000011.1 GCA_028281865.1 Marinagarivorans sp. | reverse complement strand
CTGTTGCCGCTTCGGCAACAGGCGTTTCTTGCGTTTTGCTTTCTCGGCGAATGATTTCACCGGCTAAAGCCAGATAGGACAAAGCGCCTTTTGATTGTTTATCATAGCTCAAAACGGGAACACCATAACTGGGTGCTTCAGCTAGCCTAACATTACGTGGGATACATGTTCGATAAAGTCGCTCACCAAAAAATTCTTTTAGTTGTTCGGAAACAGCACCCGTTAAGCTCATACGTGGATCATACATAGTCCGTAATATGCCGGTAATTTGTAAGCGAGGATTCAATGTTTCTTGCAAGGAATTAATCGTATTAACTAAATCAGATAGGCCCTCAAGGGCATAGTATTCGCACTGCATGGGTATTAAGACACCCTCACAAGCGACCAACGCATTAATAGTTAGCATATTAAGCGATGGCGGGCAGTCGATAAAAATATAATCAAATTGATCTTTAATTAAATCTAACGCATTTGACAAACGAAACTGGGCATTTTCTGCGTCTATTAATTCGACTTCAGCGGCAGTTAAGTCGCTGTTAGCTGCAAGCACAGAATATTGTTGCTCATATGAAAATGTAGTTGCATCGGAAATTGCAATATTGCCGACAAGCACATCATAAACCGTGTGCTGTTGTTCGTTTTTATTGACACCACTTCCCATTGTGGCATTGCCTTGAGGATCCATATCGATAAGTAAAACCCGGCGTTTCGTCAGTGCCATAGCCGAGCTTAAATTAACCGACGTCGTGGTCTTCCCCACTCCACCTTTTTGATTTGTGATTGCGATTATCTTTGCCACTGTTAAGTCTCTCGCCGTCTTTATTATTTCAACTGGTCCACACCAATTGTGCGTCAAACCATCTTCCGCAATTTAATTAAATGTCGCTCTGCATCTAAACCCGGTACTGAGAGTCGATAACTGTCAGACAATGTAACGGACTTATTTAACCCGTCCAGCTCGGCCAACTCAGTATCCGGCATTTGGCCCTTCAAGGCCCAAAAATAACCGCCGACTTTTAGAAGGTGCGTTGTGGAATCTACCATGTTTTTTAACGAGGCATAAGCTCTTGTTAGCACTCCGTCATATTGCACCGATGGCTGGTAATGCTCAACACGCTTGTCGATTACTTCAACGTTATCTATCGTTAAACGTTGGCAAACGTCCCACAAGAAACGCGTTTTTTTTCCGGCAGAATCCAACAAACTAAAATGCTGTTGTGGAAACGCGATCGCCAAAGGGAGTCCGGGCAGCCCCGCTCCGGTACCAACATCGACAAAACGTTCTCCCGACAACAGCGGTGCGATAACCAAACTATCCAATATATGCAGCTTTACCATATCCTGAATTTCTCGAATCGCTGACAAATTGAAAGCGTTGTTCCACTTGTGCAGTTGAGTGAGATAGGCAGCTAGCTTTTGTAGCTGTTCATCGCTTAAATCTACACCAATATCGGCAATGCCCTTAGTTAGAGCTTGGCGCGATAGGTCATCGAGAGGTGTGTCGCCCATTTAACTTGGTTTATCAGATTGTTACGCGTTTTTCGCAGAGAGCCTTTTCAGTAAACCCCGCTTTTTAAGCGTAATCAGCAAAAGAGAAATAGCAGCCGGAGTCACCCCCGGAATTCGAGCAGCACGCGCGATTGTCTCAGGTTGAGCCGACTGCAGCTTGTGCGAAACTTCGTTTGACAAGCCTTGCACACTTGCATAATCAAAATCAGCCGGCAAAACAGTCTGCTCCGAAGCGCGCAAACGGTCAATCTCCTCCTGTTGCCGGTCGATATAACCCGAGTATTTGGCCCGAATTTCCACTTGCTCCGCAACTTGAGGATGATTAGTGGGCTCACCGACTAATGCTGCCACATCAGCGTAGCGCAATTCTGGGCGCTTTAATAACTCGAACAAACTGTACTCGTGGGACAAAGGTGCTTTGAGTTTGGGCTCAATAGCTTTAGCTTGTTCACTGCCCGCTTGAATCCACGTTGACTTTAAGCGCTGCTGTTCTCGCTCTGTTTGCTCTCGTTTTTCGCAGAAAAATTGCCAGCGAGCATCGTCGACCAAACCCAGCTCACGGCCTTTTTCGGTCAAGCGCATATCGGCATTGTCCTCGCGAAGCAGCAAACGATATTCCGCTCGACTGGTAAACATGCGGTACGGCTCTTGAGTCCCCATTGTAATGAGATCGTCTACCAGCACACCGATATACGCTTCAGAGCGTTCCGGGCACCATGGGTCCTTCTCCTGGACGCGCAGAGCGGCGTTAGCACCGGCCAACAGCCCCTGTGCACCAGCCTCTTCGTAACCTGTGGTACCGTTAATTTGACCGGCGAAATAGAGACCGTTAAGTGCTTTTGTCTCGAGGCTGTACTTTAAATCGCGCGGATCGAAAAAGTCATATTCAATCGCATATCCCGGTCGAGAAATATGGGCATTTTCAAACCCGTTAATCGAACGCACGAATTGCCATTGCACATCAAAGGGTAGGCTTGTTGAGATTCCGTTAGGATATAACTCCGTTGTCTCTAAACCCTCAGGTTCAACAAAGATTTGATGGCTATCCTTATCCGCAAAGCGATGGATCTTGTCTTCAATAGAAGGGCAATAGCGCGGCCCTACGCCTTCAATAACACCGGTATACATAGGCGAACGGTCGAGGCCCTCGCGAATGATATCGTGCGTCTCAGCGCTTGTTTGCGTAATCCAGCAGCAGGTTTGCTCGGGGTGATCTTCTACTCTCCCCAAATAACTCATGATGGGTAACGGGCTTTCGCCCCACTGTTCCTGCATTTTTGTGAAGTCGACACTGCGAGAATCGATTCGCGGAGGTGTGCCCGTTTTAAGGCGTGCAACATTTAAATCGAGGTCGCGCAAGCGATCTGCAAGTGCTAAAGATGGCGGGTCACCCGCTCGGCCGCCTGCGTAATTTTCTAAGCCAATGTGAATCTTTCCGCCCAGAAAAGTCCCAGCAGTCAACACTACTGTTTTCGAGGTAAAGCGCAAACCCATCTGGGTCTCTACACCTGTGACCGTTTCACCTTCGACAAGTAAGTCACTTACAGCTTGTTGAAATATATCGAGATTGGCTTGTGTCTCAAGAATTTTTCTAACCGCAGCTTTGTAAAGCACCCGATCCGCCTGAGCGCGCGTAGCTCGTACGGCGGGGCCTTTGCGGCTATTTAGCGTACGAAATTGAATACCACCTTTATCTGTGGCTACGGCCATTGCCCCGCCCAGAGCATCAATTTCTTTGACTAAGTGGCTTTTACCAATTCCTCCAATGGCAGGGTTACAGCTCATCTGGCCGAGCGTTTCGATATTGTGCGTGAGCAACAGTGTTGAGCACCCCATACGCGCGGCAGCCAAACACGCCTCGGTACCGGCGTGGCCTCCCCCGACAACAATAACATCGTAGTGTTTTGGAAAGATCATGGTTTTTTCAGAACTGGCCCGCTCAGCGCTTATTAAAGGTGTGCGATTATAATTTCTTTTTTAGGTGTGATCAAAATTTAGTCTTTTAAAAGACTTATCCATAATTACTCAGAGCAGCGCATTCTTCCAGATACTAGCGCGCAACGTTAACGCGACTCCCATCAACAAGCGAAACTGCCAATACACCCATAAAGCCGTTCGCAATATATACAACAGGCTGATCCGGGTCTTTTGTCATCGACAAAGCATCAAAATAAATCGGTGGCCCATCACCTAATCGGCGCGGAACAGAATTTGACGAAGATACCAAGCTGATGGTTTTCTCCTCCGCTGTTAAATCCATTTTCCACAAGCGTCCGGAATCGAGAATATACAGTTCGCTCGAATCAGAATTCAGCGCTATCGCCGTTGGACGATCCACCGTTTCATTCCCATCAAAGCTGGCAACAAAAGATTGCATACCCGCACCATCAACAGCGATAAGTGCGCCTAAGCCAGCACCGCGATTATCGCCTCCTTGAGGTTCCCCGGTCTTACGAGCCACAAGCAAGCGACTGTTTGGCTTGTCGAGAATAATCGCTGACGGTAAATAGATGGAACCAATTTCCGCTCCTACTGGCACAGCTGGTGATGCAAGTGGCTGATAGCCGGCAAGTGGGTCAAGCGCTAACGCGGATATTGTTCGCCCGCTAGTTAACGAATCGAGAATATAACCGACTTTATTGTAATTTCTTACCATAAAGTCAGGCGGCTCAATCCTAAAATAATTTAGTATATTTTCTGTATCGATAACTAAAGAGCGCGAAGAAAGTAAACTATGAACCCCCTGTTGATTATCACCAACTAAGCGACGTTCAAAAGTAGACATATTGATTTCATATATTTTGATATCGAGATCACTTAAATCGTCTTGCGATTTTACTCTGTCTTCGACAAGATATAGCACATTGTCCGTATCATCAACCACAACTGGCCAGAAGAGATTTGTCGTAACAAAAGTTATAGGGTTTAAAATATGATCTTCAATCGCAATTTTTTCAATTAACCCGTTATTTAAATTAACGCTTGCCAGTCTGCCGTCGAGAGTGCTGGTAAAAAAGAGTTTTCTATTTACCTTGCTATAATCAATA
>JANQJB010000010.1 GCA_028281865.1 Marinagarivorans sp. | reverse complement strand
ATTAAAAACATCTTCAAGGTCGAAAAGTTGATACGTCGCAATATCCTCCGAACTGATTAGCGCAACACTTTCAATTGATTCGTGAACTGAACGTTCTATTTTTGCGCCGTAAATAACAACTTCCTCTCTTATCTCTTCCTCCACTGCAAGCGCCAATGGAGGCAGCGACAGTCCAATTGCTGAAGACGCACTCACAATTAGAACAGTTTTTCTTTTAATAAGGGGTTTGATAATAGGATTATTTAACTTCATAAACGCTCTTTTAACTCAGTAAATACCAAAACTTATTCAATGTATTTTTATTATTTCGGCGCGTACGTTACTGAAAACAAAGCTTGCAAGGGTGCGCCGGGATGCACACTGCGCGATAAACCACCCCAAGCAGCATCGATATATTCCTCATCCGTTAAATTGGTAATATTTAATTGGTATTGCCACGCATCAGCTTGATAACCAACAAATGCATTAATAACGAAGTGCGTATCGAGATAAACTGGATCGCTGGGCGAACCATCTTCATTACCGTCTGCCGTTGCTAAACGCTCACCGACATACTCAATACCACCACCTGCACGCCATCGATCACTTAACTGATAAGCCGACCAAAGCGATCCGGTGACATCGGCAGCACCCACTATTTCATAACCGTTTTCAGCCTCGGTATTGCTGTAGCCAACAGCAAAATTAATTCGCCAGTCATCAGTAAGAAGTCCGTTAATATCAATTTCCACACCTTCACTGGTTTGCTCTCCAAGCGCGACCGAACCAAAGGGGTTGGGATCAGTGGGCAGCGCAGTGACGTCGGCAATCGATACGTTAGTTTTTTCTATATCAAATGCCGCAACGCTATAGGCGAGCTGACCACCCAATACTGAACCTTTTATGCCGATCTCATAACCGTCACCGGTTTCTGGGTCTAACACATTGTTATTTTTGTCTAATTCAAAGTTGGGACTAAACGACTCGGAATAGTTGGCAAATAAAGAAGTTGCGTCGTTGATGTCATAGCGCAAACCGAGTTGCGCAGAGGTATTGTCATAGTCTTGCGCAGAGCTGGAGCTACCTGACAAAGGGTCTCTTTCAACGTCGTCAAAACGCGCACCCAAGCTCAGCATAAACTGCTCGGTGAAATTGAGGTGGTTTTGCAAGAAAAGACCTAGACGTGTAATGTCTTCGTTAGTGTAAAAGCCCGATGCGAACGGTATCAACGATTCGTCCGTCGGCAATCTTGAATAGTCTGGATTTTGCCAATCGAGAAAAGCTGGCTGCAAAAAATCAGGCGCATTAGGATCGGACAAATCAGGAAAACGCGTACTGTTTTCCGTAGTGGACTCGCGATAATCAACACCCACCGACAAGCGATTACGCAATTCCACTATCGTGAAATCACCGTTTAGGTTCAGCTGTAAAGCGATTTCCTCATTGTCTTGCCCTTGTTGAGCGGGCACACGGAAATACTGCAAACTTTCCTGGTCCAGCCCAAAAGGCAGAAGCAGTGCACTGTAATCGAAGCCCGAATCAATCACACGAAATCGAGTGTCCGCTTGCCAACGCTCGTTAAATTCATGCGACAAGTCAAACCCCGCGCTACGGGAATGCCTTTCAACGGTGTCCAGCGGGTGATTATTTACCTGCTCTGGCGGTGCTATCAATTCACCTTGCAAATTAATGGCTGTACCGAAGTCCGCTTGAAAGTCATCTTCGGTCAGCTCCGCAATGACGGTGAAAAGCGTATTATCCGAAACGGCCCAAGATAAAGAGGGCGCAAGAAAAACTCGTTTATTGTCGTTATCAAAATCCCTCCAACCCTCGTCCTGACTATACAGTCCGACTAAACGGTAGCGAGTGGATTGTGCATCACCTAAGCCACCGCCAATATCAAAGCGAGGGCTAACTGAGGGATTCGAGCCCGCTTCAATTGCGAACTCTGCGTGATCCTCAGACAGAGGACGCTTTAAGCGCAGGTTAATCAAACCGCCCGGATTTGATTCGCCGTAAAGAATCGAATCCGGCCCCTTGAGCACTTCGATGCGTTCAATGTTATAAAGCTCAGGATCAGTGATGCCGCCAAACGACTCCACACGAAAACCATCGCGAAGCACCGGCGGTTCTTGGAATCCCCTCAGGACAAAGGTGTTCTCTCGCCCATCATTGTCGCCCAAGTAAGACAAGTTTGAGCTCAATGACAGAATGTCCTCGATCGCAACGGGCTTTATTTCTTCGATCAACTGAGCATCAATAATTTGCACTGACCGTCCCATTTCTCCGACATCCAGCAAATTACGACCAATGGAGGTATCTTTTACCGTTTGTTCGCCAAATACCTCCACTTCCTCAATGATCCTCTCCTCTTCAGCTAGATTAGGAAGACTCAAACATACAAGGTATAAGGCGAAAGCCAGCTTTAATTTATTCACAACACAACCCCTAAAAACGATACCGCCACAGGACCTCACTGCTAAAAAAGCCAGTACTTTGGCTAGACCGAAGTCCATATGCCGCTACCTCACTCCGCCTCTTTAGCCCTGTCAGTTGAAACCACCAAAAACCGCTCACGATAGAAATCGCTCGCTTATTGGACAATTCGCGCATACTAATGCAAATGATTTGTATTTACAAATGTATATTTGAATTATTACTGTTTAATGATATATACTGGAAATTTTATTAAGCAGGCTAATAGGCAACCTCTCTGCTTCGAGAGGGGTTTTGAGTTGCTACAGGCTTCCGGTCAGGAATTAAATAGTGCTCAACACTTGGAACTGTTTTTGTGAGGAATGGTTTATTAGGTCGAAGATGCGCTCAAACCGACAATAATAACCAAAAGTATACAGATTTTTGGCGAGAGCTAAGGAGTCTCGCCGGCTACAGATTTATGCTAATCGGGGTTTAAGCATGAGCATAAAAAGAATCCTTCTATCAGCACGTTTCTGGCTTGCGGGTCCTGTCGCTTTTCTTTTGTCGATGATAACGATGATGGGTATGACCGTCTGGTTTCCCAAAGGTGAAGCTGCAGTAGACAATATCGTAATGCCGCTTGTGTTATTTCCAATAATTTGGGCGATCATTTTTTTTTACGCCTACCTCGATAGCAAAATTAAACGTGTAGCACTGTGTTTTTCTGCTCTTGCAGGAAGCCATATTGTGTTATTGGCATTCCAATTTATTAAATAGTTAAACCTTATTTAAGTAGGTAAAAAACGTGATTAAGCTTGCCCAACGCGAAACAAAATCATTAGTTAACCTACACGGATGGTCAGCAATAATTACCGGTTTATTGCTTTACGCGGTTGTAGTGACTGGCACGGTGGCAGTATTAGCGGAAGAAATCTTGCATTGGTCCATCGGTGAAGTTCACCACGAAAACCCTCTTGCAAGCGGAATTGATGCAACAGTTCGCAGGCTCGCCGAAGAAGTCGATGAACAATATCTTGAGGAAGTAAGTCTAGGGCATACGAGCGAGGGCTATTTATCGCTTTTTTTTCATACGCATCAAAAAAATGAAAAAGGTCAGCTCGAAGACTACGGAACCTTGTTTGAAATCGATACATTAACCAACGAAACTATAAGAGAAAAAACCGGTTCCGGCGCAGATATATTTCGCAACGACGATGCCGCCTCTTTAAGCCGATTTTTTGTCGATATTCATACCGAACTACATTTACCCCGACCTTGGGGCTTATTGCTCACTGGCATTTTAGGCCTAGCAATGATGGTCGCAGCGGTTTCAGGTTTTTTAATGCATCGCCATTTGTTTGCCGATATGTTCGTGTTGCGTCGCAACAAAAACAAAGTTCTCGCCGAACGTGATTTACACACTGTGGCAGGCACCTGGGGTTTGCCGTTCGCGTTTATCCTCGCCTTTACTGGTAGCTTTTTTAGTTTCGCCGGCTCTTTTGGTTTACCTGTAATGGCTATGGTCGCTTTTGGCGGAGACCAAGAAGCACTCATTAGAACCGTTATGGGTGCGCCCGCCTCCCAGACTGAAATTAAGCGAGACGTTGCCGATATTGATGCAATGATTAACGACGCTTATCAAAGAGCCGAGCAATACCCCGAATTTGCCCTTATTTCCCATTACGGTAAAGAGGACTCAAAAATTCTTTTTAACGTGCCAAAAGAAGAGAAAAAGTTGGGTAGTATTCAGTTAGAATATTCTGCACCTTCAGGAGAGTTTGAACGAGAAAAGCCCTCTATCGGTACTACCCCTTCGTTCGGCTCGGCCAGTCTCGACTTAATCGGACCACTGCATTTCGGAAATTTTTCAGGCCTGCTTTCCAAATTTGTTTGGGTAGCACTGGGTTTCGCATCTTGTTATGTAATTGTCAGCGGTTTTGGTTTATGGATGGCACGACGCAGAGAGACGGAGAGATGGCATTTGTATGAACGCTTAGTTATTGTTTTCGCTGCAGGCATTCCAGCCGCGATGTTATTTTCCTGTCTCGGATATTACCTCGCCAATTCCGTCGGGCTTACTCAATCCACAGCCGTACCAATGAGCTTTGTCGCAGCTGCATTTGTCAGTATTTTGTGGGGTGCTTTGGCAAAAAATTGTTTCCAAATAAAGTTCGCTCTATATTCCGTTTGCTTTATTTCATGCCTATTAATGCCATTAATTAGATTGTTTTCTGGAGGCATCTCCTGGGGAAGCGCTTTAGCCATTGATAATTACGCTGTTGTTATGATCGATATTGTACTATTGCTTTGCGCAGGCTTTAGTTTCTATCTCGTCCAAACACTTGTGAAAACAGAGCGCGTAGAAAAAATTATATTTAAACAACAGGCAGCGTGACGATCTCACTATGAGTATTTTTGTTTCTTCTTTACTTGCCATTATTTTTAGTACCATTTGCCTTATGCTACTGATAAAAAGTGATGGCAAAAGGCATCGGCAAGATAACACGAGTTTGTCTATACATCCGCGCTTGCGCAAAGCAGCCTCATGGCTTTGCTTGTTGCCGGCGATCGTCTTATTGTGGTTTGGTTTTTACACTAGCGTATTCATCTGGCTTGGCGCTGTTACAGTCATCGGTTGGGCCATTGCACATCTCCCTCGTTCAATTGCTTAGAACAATAAAATCCCGCATTTTTCGTTTGTAACCTACGCACCTTTTCTCCGTCAAAGGTTCAGCATTACAAAGCACCCATCTAGAAACGAGCTAAGTTATAGCGGCGACCTGTTTATTAACCGCTAATTGAGGTAAATTATGCGCACTACACTCTATGCCCAACAGCGAACAAGCCGTTCGCCTGTCCATGTAAACCAGGATAATGCAATGAAAAAACACCTTCCCACTGTGCTCGCAGTATTTGTAGCATTTGTTTTTTTACAGTCTTTGTTTTTTAAATTTGCCGGTTTATTCGGGACTCCGGCTGATGTCACCGTGTACATATTCACAACTGTTGGTGACTGGATAAAAAGCATTGGCCTTGTCTCAATAGGGGAGCTATTTGCAAAGTATGGGGAGATCGTTATCGGACTTGCAGAGCTTATTGCCAGTGCGTTAATTCTTCTACCTAGAACGCGATTTTTTGGTGCAGCAATCGGCCTTGGTGTAATGAGCGGCGCGATCTTCTTCCATATCTTTACGCCTTTGGGTTTGTTCCCTTACACGGATTTAAGCTGCCTACAAGAAGGTTGCCCGCGTGAATATCCGCTATTTTTTATGGCTGTCGGTGTCTGGGCTAGCTGTGCATATTTTGTAATTCGACTTTGGCCGTTTAGTTCTAGAAACGCATAAACGCTATGCAAACTGTGTTCCGCTGCAACCTTAGTTCGACGCCACATTATTCCTAACCTCACTTTTTCCATAAGGGCTCCAATCGGGGCCCTATTCCCAAGCTTCCAGCGCAATCACCAAAGTAGGCAACACTAAACATCGCAAAAACAACTTGAACACCCAAATGATAACGATTATCATTTGCAAAAAAGAGATTGTTAAAGGCGCGCGATGAAAGTTACCTACTTCTGTATTCACCATACAAATCATATACTTAGCTGCGAGAGGACCGCCATGCGTTTTTGGGTGGAAATGACGCGTCGAGGAATACAAGCCTATTCAGAGTGTCGCGCAGACGGGGCAAATATTTACTTGGGCTCAGCAGTGGAAATAGCAATGCTGCGGCTTATTTGTTCCAAAAACCAACACTTTCATACGCATCACCTGCAAAGGCCACTCGAAGTACTTATCGAGCACTTTATTTCGCAATGCGATTTTGACGAGGGTGTACTGCTATTAAATCAAATTAGTCGTGATATAGAGGAAGCAAATCTCAGCGACCAAAACTCGATAACAAATATAATATCCGCGCTCTTCGAAAAATTAGAACACAGCGAAAAAGAATATTTTTGTTCAGATTCACATTCAGTCGCTTCGAAAAAGCCAACTGTGCAAACTGCAAATGTTCACTAAATTATAGTTTTATAAATTAGTGACGATAACTCTCTAGCTCTTCAGGCGTCATCACGATAACTGGCGGAACACCTATTTAAGAGGTGTAAGCAAATTAATTTGGCTCTGCTCGGTCATCAAAACAATGCGCTGATACTTCCCCGACAAACTGTCTCTTTCACCCCAAATCCGCTGCACGCTGACAGACAAACGGTCAGCAGCATTACCCCAATAAAACGACGATATGATCGCGTCATTAAACTCTGCCGGGTTGATGGGTATTTTATAATAAGGGAATAATAGATAAGATTAGCTATTGACCACTGAATATTCCGGGTAATGTGTGCCACAAAATAATCACCTCAAATCGGCTCAACGGTTTTTTTTACGATACAACCCGCTGCAAACACTTGTGTTATGGTTGAAATTTAAGCGGTCAATCGATAAAGACAGCTGGGAAACCTCCCTAAGCCAAGTGGCAGCCTCGCACAACGATGATATTGCTAAGACGCTGCAAATTTGGCAGGACAAAGACACTGAAAAGTTTTTATTTACTGATACAACTTATTTGGTTGCTCTGACCATTATTGTTGGTGCAGTGCTGGGCTTCTCTGCACTCGCTACTGCTATTGCCTATTCTGGTGAAGCACCTGTCAACCTCTTCGTATTGTTAACGCTATTCGCTTTTTTGCCGCTGGTTTTATCCATCACAAGCCTGTTCGCATGGCGTTCATGCTCGAATACGACAAGTAATTTATTCACCCTCGTCCCAAATTCAATTTTGGCGCTAGTATCTCGCCATGCAAATTTAAAGCAACTCCATCGCTTACACTCTTCAGAGCGCCTGTTAAAGTCGTGGAGCGTTTACTTATTGCAGTTCTTTTCTCTCGCATTTCAGTGCTCCGTAATTCTTGCTTTTTTTCTGATCGCGACATTTAGCGATGTTGCCTTCGGTTGGTCATCGACAATTGTCGAAAATAATCAGGGCGTAGCGCAATTATTGCGAGCCATTGCCTGGCCGTGGCAATGGCTTGAAGCGCCGCCGACAGAACAACTCATTGAACAAAGCCGTTTTTACCGCAACAACACCGACTTTGATGCCGAATTATTGGGGCAATGGTGGTCTTACCTTATCTGGGCTATGTCGGTATACGGGTTGTTACCTAGGATTGTTGTTTTTGTTTTTATTTATCTGCGTTTCAAACAAATGCTCACAAACGAAATCGAAACGAGTATCGACTTAGTGCGTTTTGTCAATATCGCTACAACAGCAAAACAAGACAGTCAAACAGCATCAGCTAACGCTGAAAAGAATTTAGCGGCTGTTGCTCATGCCAGCTTCCCTGACGATTCCACGTTGTTGGCTTGGCAGAGCCATTTTAAAAACATTGAAACAGAAAAACAGCTGGGATTAAAGCGCTGGCACGAAGATAAAGAATGGATTGATAGCAATGCCAAGATTTTTAAAAACTCAATCGTCATTTTGGTAGAACCGCATAACACACCGACAAAAGATTTAAGTGACGTTATCGATCTTATAAAGCAAAATCAACAAAACGTGAAAATTTCATTAGCGCTTGTAAAGTTGAAAAGTAATGTGAACAACAAAGCGCTAGCAGGGAACATCGAGACGTGGCAACTATATGCGGCCCAACACAACTATAATCTGATTCATTTTTCTGAAAACCGTAACTTTTCCCAAGTTCATAACAGTGAAGGGCCGAACCAACAATGACGATACCTAAAATTGCGGTAGTTGGTCATCCTAATAAAGGAAAGTCGTCAATTGTCGCTACACTTGTCCACAACGACAATATCGCCATATCCAAACTCTCTGGCACAACTACTGCCTCCCACGGATATGTTTTCGAGCTCGATGGCCAAGCTTTATATACAATCTACGACACACCGGGTTTTCAACGCCCGCGTCGATGCTTCGAGGAGCTGGACCAAATGGTTGGAAATGCCGCCGAGCGCAGCGATGCAATCAACGCGTTTATTCGTCAATACAAAAACGAGAATGACGCTACATTTAAAGATGAAATAGAATTGCTTGAGCCCATCATGGCTGGAGCCGGTATCATATACGTTGTCGACGGAGCGGCGCCGTATTCACCTGAATATGAGTTCGAGATGACGATACTGCAGTGGACGGGAAAGCCGCGCATGGCTTTAATTAATCCTATCGGCGGAGAGGCTTATTTAGAAGAATGGCAACAAGCCTTGGGGCAGTTTTTTAGCATCGTTAAAATATTTAACCCTTTAACTGCAGACTTAGACAAACAAGTGGGTGTATTAGCTGCCTTTGCTCAGCTACATGAGCCGTGGCTAAGACCACTAAACCAAGCCGTGCAAAAGCTGGAACAGCATAGCGAACATCAACTTATGCAAACAGCTCAAGTAATAACTGCCTATATTGACGATGCAATAGCTTATCAAATTAAGCTCCCACTCGTTGATGAAAAGCTTGCAAAAAAAGTTGAAGATACACTTAAAAGTCGCTACAAAAAAGAATTAACTTCACTCGAAAATAAATTCCGCCAAGACTTATTAACGATTTACGCCTATAAAAATTTACATCTGAATGTCAAAGATTTCGAACTATCGCATCCAGACTTGTTCGATCAAAGTTATTGGTATTTTTTTGGTTTAAACAAAAGGAAACTCATTGCTCTTGGCTTTGTTGCAGGCGCTGCGACAGGTGCTGTTGTCGATGCCAGTGTCGGTGGCACATCATTTTTTACCGGCACAATTTTAGGCGGTTTAACCGCTGGTACAGCATCTTATTTTGCCAGCAGCGACCCATCGGCTATTAAAATCAAAGGCATATCGATTGGCGGCAAACAAATCACGGCAGGCCCTATTAGCAATGCTCAATTTCGTTTTGTGTTGCTCGGCCGTGCTGTATATTATTTCCAACAACTACAGCAACATACGCATGCCAACCGCAGTGTTCTCGACTTAAGCCAAGAACCCAATATGAATTGGATAGAACAACTTGACAAAAAATCTCAAGTTTCATTAGCTCGCCTATTACAGAAAGCGACCAGGGGTTTAAGTACCAGCGATCGTGAAAGTTTACAAAAAATCGTTTATACATTGCTTTCGATCAAAAACGAGAATAGTAATGCATAATAAAGCTTGGTTTGTTTACATCGTGGAATGTGCAGATGGAACGCTCTACACGGGAGTCACAACAGATATTGAACGCAGAATGGACGAGCATAATTCTGACCGACTGGGCGCTAAATATACCAGCGCCAGACGACCCGTCAATTTGCGCTATAGCGAAAGGTGTGACGATCGATCTTTCGCCTGCAAGCGCGAAGCTGAAATTAAAAAACTTAAACGCAATCAGAAATGGGCTGTTATAAACAGTTTAAATTCATAATCAGATTACAATAAAAACTGAGATTGTTTAAATAATGGGCCTTGCAACAATGGAAATTAGATTTTATAACGATAGCGATTTAGCTGAGGCAGTGAAGATATTTAGTGAGCTAAGCTTATATTATCTGGGAGACAACCATTCTAGTGCTTCAGATATTTCCGAAAACCTTGTTAATAATATTTTGGGGCCCGACTCAGGTGTAAAGTTAATCCTCGCGTTCGACGGGAACGATGCGATTGGTTTGGCAACAATATCCCTACTATACCCTGCCCCAAGAGAATCCGCGCAACTATTTATAAAAGAGTTGTTTGTATCGGAAAACTATCAAAATTTGGGCGTTGGCAAAAAAATTATGGGTTTTATAGCAAGATACGCCAAGAGCAAAAACTGTTGTCGTTTAGATTTTACTGTAGACAGCGATAACTTTAATGCTGTCCACTTTTATCAAAAACTGGGCGTTCCGCAACTTCATACAAAACACTATTTCAGAGCAGAAATTGAAACGATAGAAAACCTCGCTCAATACAAATAAAGTAGCTTTGCAGGTAGTATTTATTTATGAAAGCCTTCTATAAAATATTGAAACAATCTACCTGGGTCCCACTTGCTCTTGGATTAATGATATTTCCCAGTCTGATTTTTAACGTCGCGCTTGACAATGCGGGATCAGACTATTACGGCTTTCCTTTACCTTGGAATTCACGCGGGCTAGTAAGCTCGCTAACGAAGGATATTTACTTGTTACCACTCTGCGTAGATTTGTTATTTTACGGTGCGCTCAGTTTTATAATTTTTCGGTATTGGCAGAAACGAAGTTCTAAACCTGTCATTAGAAAAGCCCTTTACGGTATGGTCTGGTTTTACGGGTTAGCCGCTTTTTTATACATTATGCTTGTCGTCAACATTTACGATATGTTTTTCTATTTTTGGTATGATCATAGCTTTAAAATTATATCGTTTAAACTGGGACTAGGGATTTAATTATTCAAGAATAACAGTCAACCAAACCTGCTCATTTATAGAGTTTAAGTTAGAACTATTTTATGAAACCTCCTTATATCAGATACAAGCTAGTTTTCTTTGTTATTTTTTGTTTGTACAGCCAAGCAAGCATATTTGCCGCCGAGAAGTATATGGATGAAGTCAGAAAACTCCATCAAACATGCTTTGAACATGCGCAGAAGCAAAACTGGCTCAAACATGCTTATTGCTTCAAACAAGAAGATCTAAAGTATTTTAAAGAAACATACCTGTCGTTAGTCAAAAACTTCGATCCCGCACCTTTTGAGGCATATTTCAACAAAAAAGTCTCAAAGGTATATTTAAATAACCGTCTGGACGAGTTTGAATTTTTCGCAGCCTTTGTAGCTGGCTCCTTTCAATCTTCTAAGTCTGGCAATGTTAAAATCGAAATAATAAATACTGAAATAAAGAAAATTGTTGAACATCAAGGGATATATTACGTTAGGTCGAGACTTACAATTAAACAAAGCGAAGGAAATCAAGAAAAAATACTTGCGTACAACGAGACAAACGAATTCACTTTGGATAATGGCGAAATTAAAGCAATCTTAACCAAAAAGTTTCATCAACGTCTCGATTACTTAGTTAAAACAGAGGGTAAAGCGCGAAAACACCCAAACGAAATATGGATGTGGGAAGATAATTTTAGAGATTTACCAAACTATATAGAGGAAGTAGAAATACGCAATTTAAGCAATAACACCAATTGCGGAGAAAAAACTTGTACAGAAGTTAAACAAAACGGTAAAACCTATTATCATGCATACGCGATATCGAAGAAAAATTTTAAAAAAATACTCGTTGGAAAATGGTCTGGTGGCGATTGCCAAAATGATTTTTCAATTTACAAGAAAAATGGAAAGTTTCAATCGCAATTTCCGGAGGAAAACGGAATATACGCGTGGTCAGGGCGCTATAAATTTGACGGTTATACCTATATAGAAATTGGTAAAAACAATGGGCAAGAAGGGCATAACAAAGAACACAATGAAGCCATTCT
>JANQJB010000162.1 GCA_028281865.1 Marinagarivorans sp. | reverse complement strand
GTTGTTTGCTGGCGCTTCGTATACTAGAGCGTTTAATTCTACGCAGAGCTTTGGCTATAACACCGTCGTTCCGAAGACTCATTTTATGGGTTTTGGCTCTAGCGGCAGTTTTGCAAATTTTTCCAGCTTGCCGGGACAAATGGGCTCGGTTTTTAGTGTAGAACAACCTAAAAACCCTAACCCGATGTTTATTGTATGGTCTGATGATGGTGCCGGAGATTTGATTGAAGGAGCTAGTGATATGGAAGCCGACCCTGGTTGGGATCTTAAGCATGGTATTGATGGTGGGCCTGTTATGTCAGGAAGGTTGATTGTAGGTGGAAGTAATGAAGGTTCTCCTGAAGGAACGGACTCTGGGATACAGAAGGAACTTGTTGATGCTCAATCTAAATTACACGGTAGCCAATTTTGTGAAGTTATGTGTGGTGCCGCTGGGCACGAAGGTAATTTTGATAGCTCTCTCGACTTTGCTAAATCGATTCGGGATATTAATAATCCACATCGATTAGGAGAGCACGACTTCTTACCATTCGAAGGGTACGGAGTAGGTTTTCATTACGACACAGGATTAGGAAAAAGCTACGACATGCAATATGTGCTAACAGGCTGGGCACTGGAAACGCAAGTTGTAGGCAGTGCAGGACCTCTATACGGAGCTTATCGTTTGCTTGGAGGAGGACTTGGAGGTCTTGTAACTCAAGGGCAATCCAACGTTAATTTTACCGATCCAGCAAATTTAGGTGGCCTTAATTTTGGTATTTTTGGCGCTAGACGCTTTGCATCTTTCAGTGACTTTGCCAATAATGCATGTGGGTGTGGTTTATGATTAAATTTTTGAATTTATTATATAAGCCCAAGTTGCCTTTGTTATGTTTATTGTTTTCTTTGCAAGGTTGTTCAAGTAAAGAAGAATCAACCTCGTTCTGGAGAAGTGAAAGTAAAGCACAGTTAAAAGAGTTTATCTTAAGCGTCAATAATCATTATGATTTTGAGGGAGAAGAGAGAGATATATTTGCAAACGCAATTGCTACTAAAAAGATTAGTACCCTTAACGAGGATGCAAAGTTTCTCTCTCAGCTGCGATTGGGGGGTTATGATAAATTCGTAGTTTATGCCGATGGAAGTATTTTAATTTCAAGCTTTAAATATTCGAATAATCTAAGAATGTTTGATGGTTTTCTTTATTCTAAGTTTGATGTTTTGAATATGAAAAGAAATGGATTTTCTGTCACTGATAAGCTTGGTGTCAATTGGTATTACGTTCAATTTTCTGATTGAAATCTGTTTGTATTACGCATTGCTATATTATGGGGTTTCCTAGCTCCATAAACACTCTAGCTCCGGCCATTAATTAAAAGCGTCTTAACACTTAGTTAAAGACTTTAAAGAACTTAAAAGAGAACTGTGCCGAAAGAATAAACAAAGTTCTTGAATTCGGCCAAGAGATATCTTCAACGCAAAGCATTCGAGCCAAGGTTGGGTGCATATTAAGTCCAATACCCTTAAAAAATTACTCTCAAGAGCAAGCGCGCTTAAGAGTAATGCCACGATGTGAACAAGGCCTAAATCGTTATTCTTATTCTGTGTGGCGCTCGGCTTATATATTAGATGCTTGAGTTGAAAAAATATGGAACGCACGCACGCTTTTCTCGCCATTTGGCCCGTTTATTCGCCAGAACACCACGCTTATTGAGGTCTATGGCGTCTTTGTGGCTTCGACCACATTTGTAAATTTGCTAGCATGTCGGCTTTTTCACCTCGTATTTATGTCGACGTTCAAGCAATCAAAATTTAGCTTAGCCTGTCTGTTATTCGGCTTCGGGCTCTCGCTATCCTCAGCGGTTTACGCTGAACCTTTCCGTTTATTAGTTTCCATTCGGCCGCTTGAACTTATGTTAGAAGGCTTTAAAAGTGAAGATCTTATTATTGAAACTTTAGTGCCCGCAAAACTTAGCCCTCGCCAATTTGCGTTGCGTCCTTCCGATATGCGAAAACTCAAGCGGGCGGACGCTGTAGTTTGGATAGGGCCTAACTTTGAACACTTTCTGGGGGAGCCCTTAAAGCGTAAAACCAATCTAAAGTTATACTCGTTTGCTTCGCCCGATGTTATTCAGCAGGGGCCGGTTCAAATTGCGCGTTCTCGCGATCATAGCCACAGCGACGATGCGCATGTCTGGTTAAATCCGTTAAATGTTAAAGCGATGCAAGCGGCCATTTTTCATTTGCTGCGTGAAAAGAGTGTTGGTGACAACGGCGAACTGTTGCTTCGACTAAAAACGATGCACAAACAAATTGATAAGCGTTATAACACGATGGTCGGCCAGCTTAAGCCTTATCGCGCCAAGCCCTTTGGTGTGGCGCACGATGCGTATAGTCATTTTGTTAGTGCATTTAAGCTCAAGCAGGTCGCTGCTGTTGCAGCTATGCCAGAGCAGCGCTTGAGCGCGAAACGTCTTCGCGAACTTAAGCAAAGGCTCAATGGAGCGCACTGCCTTATTGTTCAAGCAAACGACCCCCATTCAACAAAGCTTGCAACGACTTTTTCTCTTCCGGTGGTAAGTGCTGATATCCTTGCAAGTTCGGAGGAGATTGACACCATTGATGCCTTTTTTGCTGAGCTTACGCGCTCATTCCTTGATTGCTTTGCGCGGTAATCACTAATCCAAACAAGTTTGTGAATGCGGTTGAGCCTGTTTGCTGCTTCCCCTGTAAAGCCGAGCGCCAAATCGGTATCCTTCACGTTCCATTCCAAATCGAAATGCTAGGCCTACTATGACCTCACCCCCTGCGACCCCACCACTTGTCCTCGTCGACGGTTCTTCTTATCTCTATCGTGCTTATCATGCCCTGCCCCCTTTGACCAACAGCAAAGGCCACGCCACTGGTGCGGTGAAAGGTGTGATCAATATGATCCGCAGCCTACTTAAACAATATCCCGACAGCCCAATAGCGGTTGTTTTTGACGCAAAAGGTGGCACGTTTCGCGATGAGATATACCCCGAATACAAGGCACATCGCCCGCCTATGCCGGACGATTTGCGCGAACAAATTCAACCTATTCACGACATTATTCGCGCGATGGGTTTGCCCTTAATCAGTATTGAAGGTGTTGAGGCTGACGATGTGATAGGTACATTGGCGCTGCAAGGGACTGAACAGAAACGCGATGTAATCGTCTCTACCGGCGATAAAGATATGGCGCAGCTGGTGAATGATCATGTTACGTTGATTAACACGATGACCAATACCGTTATGGATCGTGAGGGTGTTATCGAAAAGTTTGGTTTGCCTCCGGAGCTCATTATCGATTTTCTCGCCTTAATGGGCGACAAGGTCGACAACATTCCAGGTGTACCCGGCGTGGGCGAAAAAACTGCACTTGCTCTTTTACAAAACTTAGGTGGTTTAAAAGACATTTATAGCCGCCTTGATGAGGTTGCGACGCTAAGTTTTCGCGGCGCGAAATCAATGGGAGCAAAATTGGAAGACAACAAGGACAAGGCCGACCTCTCCTATTTGCTTGCCACAATTAAAACCGACGTCGAATTAGATTTTGGTCTCGACGAGTTAAAAATAGCCGCGGTGGATAAAAAAGCGCTGCAGCAATTGTTCATCGAAATGGAATTTAAAACTTGGATTGCGGAATTGGAAAATAGTGACGGAGATACCGAGTCCGTGCCAACGAAAAAGGAGATAGCGACTGAATACGAAACAGTTTTAGATGAACAGCAATTAGCGCCTTGGCTAGAAAAACTTAAAAATGCCGAATTAATCGCGTTTGATACAGAGACAACGAGTTTGGATTATATGTCCGCACAGTTAGTCGGTGTTTCTTTTTCTGTCGAAGTGGGTAAGGCTGCCTACGTGCCCTGCGCTCACGATTATTTAGATGCGCCCCCGCAAATTAGTCGCCACAGATTACTCGCATTATTAAAACCGATACTCGAAGACAAAAACCTCAAAAAGGTTGGCCAGAATTTAAAATACGATGCTAATGTGTTGGCGAATTATGACATTGAGTTAAAGGGTATTGCTTTCGATACAATGCTCGAATCATACGTCGTTAATTCCACTGGCCGACACGATATGGATACCTTGGCCATGGCGCACCTCAACCACAACACCATTCACTTTGAAGACATCGCTGGAAAAGGCGCGAAGCAATTAACGTTTAATCAAATCGCGTTGGAACAAGCAGGCCCTTATGCCGCCGAAGACGCCGATATTACATTGCAAATTCATCAATGTTTGTGGCCGGAGCTGGATGCGGAGCCGGAATTAAAATCTGTTTTTGAAACGATTGAGTTACCACTCGTGTCGGTTTTATCGAAAGTGGAACGCAATGGTGCGCTGGTTGATGCCAATGCTTTGGCAAAGCAAAGTCAACGTTTAGGTGAACGTATGCAGGCTGTGCAGGAGCAGGCGTTTGAAATTGCAGGCGGTCCGTTTAATTTAAGCTCGCCCAAACAGCTGGGCGAAATTTTATTTGAAAAATTAGAAATTCCGGTCATAAAAAAAACTAAGACCGGTGCGCCCTCAACCGCGGAAGAAGTATTACAAGAGTTAGCGTTGAATTACGAGTTACCGCGTATTTTGCTCGAGTACCGCAGCGCCTCGAAATTAAAATCCACTTATACCGATAAACTTCCACTTATGATAAATCCGCGCACCAAGCGTGTGCATACGTCTTATCACCAGGCCGTTGCAGCGACAGGTCGCCTATCATCCAACTCACCCAATTTACAAAATATTCCGATTAAATCAGCGGAAGGTCGACAAATTCGCCAGGCATTTATTGCGCCGCCAGGTTACAAAATTGTTGCAGCGGATTACTCGCAAATTGAACTGCGTATCATGGCGCATTTGTCGCGCGACGAAAATTTGTTAGCAGCCTTTAGTGAAGGTTTGGACGTGCACCGTGCGACGGCCGCCGAAGTATTTGGTGTTGCGCGCGAAGATGTCAGTTCCGAACAAAGGCGCAGCGCGAAAGCAATTAACTTTGGTTTAATTTATGGTATGTCAGCATTTGGTTTGGCGAAGCAGCTGCATATTAATCGCGGTGAAGCGGCCGAGTACATTGATGTGTATTTCGAACGCTACCCCGGTGTTAAACGTTATATGGACGAGACGCGCGAACTTGCGGCAAAAAAAGGTTATGTCAGTACGCTTGCTGGCCGGCGTCTCTATCTTCCGGAAATTAACGACCGCAACGCCATGCGTCGCCAAGCGGCAGAACGCACCGCGATTAACGCACCGATGCAGGGGACGGCGGCAGACATTATCAAGCTCGCGATGATCTCAGTCGACAATTGGCTGGAAGATACAAAACTCGATGCGAAAATGATAATGCAAGTGCACGATGAATTGGTTTTTGAGGTGAAAGAAGAAAAAGTCGACGAGCTTGTCGCTTATGTTTCTGCCCTGATGTCCGAGGCGATGGAACTTTCTGTGCCGCTAGTAGTTGAAGCCGGCGTGGGCGACAACTGGGATGAAGCGCATTAACGCTAAAGGTTTGCTCGTTAAACAAGCAGAAACACAATTGTTTAGAAGTGAAAAAAAATTAACGATAAAAAAGTAAAGAATTTTGAAACTTCAGCCAACATCACCAGTCATATATTACGAGGCCTGGGAGAGACTCCAATCCGGGGCCTCTAGCTCCTAGCTAGTTGATTTTGTTGTTACACTCCCTACGTAGGCCCTGCTCCCCCCCGACAGGGCCGTTTTTTATTCTGCGATTACTTTTTTCAATTCGTCTTCGTCAAACGGTTTTGCCAACGCAAAATCCGCACCTAAACTAAGTGCTTTATTTAACGCATCTTCGCCCATTCCCGAGTAAACAATAATTTTACAGTTCTTCCGGTCGCGCAGTTGCTCTAACACGCTATAACCGCTAACACGTGGCATTTGTAAATCGAGAAACATCAATGCCGGTTTGATTGCGTTGTACTTTAAGCCCGCTTCGAAGCCGTCATGGGCGATTGTTACATCGAAGCCCTGCGCGGAAAGAGTGCGTGCCAGTGACTTGGCTAATAGCTCGTCGTCATCGACAATCATTGCGCGATTGTTTTTTTGCGCGTGAGCCAATTCGTCCGGGACTGGCATGCCATTCTCATTCATAAATGTGACTAAGTCCTTCGCCATTATCCGATTATCCTTGCGTGTACCGGGCAATTGATGAGAAACCAAAAGTCCCTTGTTGATCCAGTTGATAACCGTTCGAAGTGTCACACCGCAATAGCGAGCGACTTCTCCGGTGGTCAGGATATCTCTATTATTTTTCATAAGAAAGCAAGCCCTTTATAACCAAAAATAAGAAAACCGCTGTTTTCCATAGATAATGATTCTTTACGTAATTCATGTTATTCATGATATAACATTATTACAGTTAATTCATGATCTTCAAGTGAAATTTATCGAGATCCGAAAATTAGGTTTTCGGCTAAAGTTGTATAAGAGGAAACGCACATGCAAAGTCCACAGGAAAATTACCAAGCGAAGGTGTTATATGTCGATGACGAAAAAGCGATGCTCTCTGCGATGCGTCGTTTCAGTGAGGGCAAGGATTGGGATTTAGTGGTAGCTGCTTCTGGTGAAGAAGGGCTTGAGAAAATGCGCGAGCACAAGATCGACGTTGTGATCTCGGATTTATGTATGCCAGGTATGTCGGGCAGCGAATTTCTTTCCAGCAGCAAAATTATCGACCCAGGCGCCTCACGCATTTTGTTGTCAGGCTATGCCGATTTGCAGTCGTTGTCCGAAACACTTAACCGTGCAGGTTTGCATAATTTTATCGAAAAACCCTGGGACGAGAATTTATTGAGCGACATCATTGATGGTGCGATTACGTTTCAGGAATCAGAAAAAGAACGTAAACGATTGGAGCGTCAGAATCGCGAGCAAAAAGAAAAACTCGCGCGCGTTGCGTTTACACTTGATAAACAAGTTAAGGAAAAAACCATTGAGATCGAGCAAGCGTTAACCTTGCTACAAAACGCCCATGGCGAGTTGCAACAAAATTTCCACGATACCTTGGATGCCTTGACCCGCATTATCGAATGGAAAGAGGGTCGCGACGATGGGCATTCTCGCTTTGTTGCAAAATATTCTGAAAAGTTAGCGCAGGCAATAGGTTTGCCCGCGCGCGAAATAGAGGCGATTCATGTTGCCGGCCAGCTCCATCGAATAGGAACGATTGCGTTACCCGATGAAATAAGAGAAAAGCCTATTTATTCCTTGACCGAAGACGAGAAAAAGCTATTTCAACGTCATACCGTCTGGGGTGAAATGGCACTTTCAAATGCTCCGGGTTTAAAAGAGGTCGCGAAAATTATTCGACACCAGCTAGAGTGGGTAAATGGTAGAGGCTTTCCAGATAAATTGTATGCCGACAAGATTCCGTTAGGGTCGAAAATCGTTGGCATGATAAGTGATTTTTATGAAGTCTTTAATGGTCGCAAGGAAAGAAATTTACGTGGCTTTGAAGATGCACTAAATTATTTACAAGAATGGTCAGGTAAGTGCTATGACGCTGAGTTGGTTAGAAAATTTTTAGCAACGGTAGAGGATATGCCTCATACACCTTCTTCGGCGATACCGATGAAGTCTACGGAAGTAGAGGAGTTTAAGGTAGACGGTGAAACCTTGGTTCTATGTGAAAATATCGTGCTGGAAAATGGCTCAGTATTACTAGGCAAGGGAACACCGTTATGTGACAAGGCCTTGCAAGATATCCGTCGATATGAAAAGCAGGTTGGGCAAACTTTTGATTTGCTCGTTTGCGTCGAAAGAGAAGATAAGTAGCAATGAATATGTTAGCGCAAGAAATCAACAAGTTCTCTTCTGTGTTGCTTGAGGGCTTGATGCACGAAATGAGCAACCCGATATGTTGCGTCAACAGTAATTTAAGTGCACTAAGGTCTCAAGCTTCTAAGCTTTCCGAGCGTCCTCAAGCAGAAGTTGAAGAAGACATAATTACTGAAATAAATGAAATTGTTGAAGAGTCACAAGAAGGCTTGGCGCGCGTAACGGCCTTGATTAGTGCGTTAAAATATTTAATTAACGATAGCGCTAAGTCTGCATTGATACCACTCGATAAACCCATTCGTACGGCTTTACTTATCGCGAAGTCGGTTGCTAAACACAAAGCCAATATTCAGTGTGATCTCGAGATAACTACGGCCGTCGATGTTGGAGCACAAAAACTCAGTTTACTGTTAGTCAAAGTGATAATCGAAATCGCCAATTTGTATAAAGAGTATGGTGATATCGAAATAAAAACTATTCAGAATGAAAAAACAGTGGATTTAATGGTTTGTGTCGAACCTACAAAATGGGAAGATGCTTTCAACATAAATATTGTAGATACCGAGATAAATTCATTGGGTAATGGTGTAAAAAATCTAGAGTGCAACAATAAATCAGGCGTCGTATTGCATTTGGTTTTTCCTCAACCCAGTTTAACGGAGGATGAGTAATTGTGATGACAGCACAAATACCAGCAAATAAGCCTCGTATACTCATTGTTGACGACGAAGAATTATTTTTAAAATCCGCGGAGCGAAATTTGCGAAAACGTTACCAGTGCTCACTTGCGCTCGGTGGTTTTCAAGCGCTTTCGATTTTAAAAGAGGATCATGATTTCGATATTATCATGAGCGATATGCGCATGCCGAAAATGAGTGGGATAGAGCTTTTGCAGCACTGTAAAGTTAACTATCCTGATATTGTTCGTATTATGTTAACAGGGAATATTGAGGAAAAAACTAAGCAGGAAGCAAGTGAGTGTTGTGAAGTTTTTAGCATGCTAAACAAGCCATGTGATATGCCAACTTTAATCGAGACGGTGGAACGTGCTATCGCAAGTCGTTATTAATCATATTAGATGAATACCAACTATGACAGAAGAAAATAATCCTGGCGCAGGAACGCCAGCTGTTTCGGAACCGCGCATTCGGGCGACATTTATGTCCCTGCCCGAGTACGTTGGCAATCATATTGCTGTGATTGAATATCCGAGTTGTGAAATTATTTATTTAAACCCTATTGCAAAAACGATGCTTGATATTGAGGAAGAGATCAATTTGATTGGACAGAGTTGGCGCCAATTTGTCAAATCAGATAAGGATTTGGAGCACTTGAATGAAGGAATCGAAGAGGCAATTCGAACGGGTAACTGGCGTGGAGAAGTTGAATTGACGAGCCTAAAACAACGAAAATTCCCGGCTAAAATATTAGTTACATGTCCACCCGGAAGCGTTGTTGGATCGGGTGTTATCACAATTATGGGGCGCGATGTCACCAAAGAAAAACAAATGCTTGAAGCGCATAAAAATATGGAATTGCAAATGAATTTAATGGGCAAAATGGATTTGCTTGGCCGCTTAGCTGCGGGCATTGCTCATGAGATTAATACACCGGCTCAATATATTCTAAACAACCTCTACTTTTTAAAAGAACAATCGGAAGAGGTGATTAAGGTTTTTGAATCGCTGCGCGATAATCTTGGCGAAAACATAAGTTTCCCTGAGGAGCTGCAATCGCAAGAAAACTTTGATTTGTTAAAGCAAGATATGAAAGAAACCATTGAGCAATCGATTGAGGGTCTTGCTTCAGTTAAAAAATTGGTTCATTCACTGAAAGAGTTTTCACACCCAAAACGCAATGAAAAAGAAAGCAGCCCTATAGAACCCGTTATTAGGAACGCGTTTGATATTTGTCGTCACGAGTGGGTTACGCTTGCGGACGTCGAGTTTGATTTTGCTTCGGACCTTCCCGAGATACCTTGCATAGTGGATCAACTAAATCAGGTTGTGCTAAACCTCATTATCAACGCCTGCCACGCCATTGATGAAGCGATTAAACAAGAACTAATTGATGGTGGTTTGATTACCGCAAAAATTGAGCCGGCTGAAAATGGTGTTACTGTCAGTATAAAAGACAATGGTGTAGGCATTCCGGATGACGTATTACCTAAAATATTTGATAACTTTTTTACGACCAAAGAATCAGGCGTTGGAACAGGACAAGGTTTAGCGATTGTTAAAAAAGTTATTGAAGAAAATCACAACGGTTCGCTTGAAGTGGCTTCTAAAAGGGGTAAGGGAACTACGATTACGTTTTACTTACCCTTTTAATTTAGAAGTAATCAGTTATTTTTGGCAATGGGTGCAATAAACTGTCGAACGCTGTCCTATGCGTTTTTCGGTTAATTTTTTTGGGCAGTTTTTGCAGGTTTCGCCGCCGCGCCCATAAACAGACAGCTCCTGGGCAAAATATCCGGGCTTGCCGTCACCGCCGACAAAATCGCGTAGCGTCGTCCCTCCTCTTTCTATCGCGCTGGCCAATATTTTTTTGATATTTTCGCAAAGTAGCTGGCACTCTTTTTTTGTCAATTTTCCTGCTGCTTTAAGCGGATGAATCCTGGATTGAAAAAGTGCTTCATTGGCGTAAATGTTGCCAACGCCTACAACAATTTTTGCGTCCATAACCCAGGGCTTGATAGCTTGCTTACGCTTGCGTGATGTTTCGAATAGATATTCCGCGTTAAATGCGTCGGTCAAGGGTTCCGGGCCTAAATGATGAATGAGTTTGTGATCTGCAACTGCATCCTCAGTCCATACCAGCGCACCGAAGCGGCGAGGGTCGTTAAAGCGTAAAATTATATTATTTGCAAAAACCACATCAACATGGTCGTGCTTACCGGGTTTTACGTTTGGTTCAACAATACGCAAACTGCCTGACATACCGAGATGCCAAAGCAGGGTGCCGTTTTCGAATTCGAATAATAAGTATTTTCCGCGCCGGTTTAATGCGAGAACTTCCTTTCCTTTTAGCTTCGATGGTAACTGTTTCGGAACTGGCCAGCGCAAACGATGGTCGCGAATTTTGATGTTTGCGATTGCTTTACCTAACACGTGAGCATAAATGCCGCGCTTTGTTGTTTCGACTTCCGGTAGTTCTGGCATAGGTAGTTAAAATTATTTAAGCGGAATTAAGCCGTTAATTTTCGTAAACTAAGGCATCTATCTTGACATAGGTTCTGGATATATAGGCTCTAGCAAAAAATTTCAGTGGTTGCATGTGATTAATGACGAAAAAAATTCAAACAAAATGATGGCCCTTGGCGTCGATACCGGTGGCACTTTTACAGATTTCTTTTTAATCGACGGCGCACGATGCCGTATTCATAAAGTTTTGTCTACTCCTCACGCGCCTGAGCAAGCTATTTTGCAGGGCTTAAAAGACCTGGGTTTGCAGCGTTTAATGGCGAGCGGCGAGCTTCTTATTATTCATGGAAGCACCGTTGCGACCAATGCAGCTTTGCAGCGCAAGGGCGTGCGGACGGTTTTTATTACCAATCGAGGCTTTGGCGATATGTTAACGCTCGCGCGGCAAAATCGCCCCGATATCTATGCGCTTGAGCCCTCAGGTCATCCTCCGCCCGTCCCCGAAACCCTGTGCCTGGAAGTCGATTGTCGCCGAGATGCAAATGGCGATATTGTCACTTCGCTTGATGAGAGGGAGATCGCTCGAGTTGTCGATCAGGTAGAGGCGCTGCGACCCAAGGCCGTGGCGATCAATTTTCTCTTTTCTTATCTTGCTGCTGCTGATGAACGGGCAATTGCGGAGCGTTTACAGCAATCTTATTTTGTCAGCTGCTCGAGCGAAGTTTTACCTGAATACAAAGAGTACGAGCGCGGCATTGCGACTTGGCTCAATGCCTGGCTTGGGCCGGTGGTTAACGATTATATGGTGCGCCTTCAGGAGGCTGTTTCGCCCTGCCCTCTGGGCGTTATGCAGTCGAGTGGAGGCACAATCGATGCGGCTCAGGCGGGCCGTCGCGCAGTAAATTTATTGTTGTCCGGGCCTGCTGGAGGGTTGGCGGCTGCCCGCCATATCGGTGAAGCGCTGGGTAAGAGCCGCTTGCTAACGTTCGATATGGGAGGCACTTCTACGGATGTTTCGTTGATTGATGGCGATATCCTACTCAGCACGCAAGGCCGCATTGGTCCCTATCCCGTAGCTGTGCCGATGGTGGATATTCATACGATTGGTGCGGGCGGGGGTTCGCTTGCGTATGTTGATGAGGGAGGCATGCTTCATGTGGGACCTGAGTCAGCTGGAGCCAGCCCTGGACCTGCCTGTTATGGGCTTGGCGGAAATACAGCTGCGGTGACAGATGCTAATGTGGTGCTTGGCCTTATTCGCCCCGAACACTTTCTCGGCGGCCGTATGCAGTTGGACGCTGAAGCGGCACGCGCAAGTTTGCGCCGGCTGGGTGAAACTCTCGGGGTTGATGAGGTGGAGGTAGCTCTTGGTGTTATTGCGCTTGCTAATGAGCACATGGTAAGCGCTTTGCGCGTTATTTCAATTCAGCGTGGCTACGATCCAAAGGATTTTGAGCTTTGTTGCTTTGGTGGTGCCGGTGGCCTGCATGTTTGCGCTTTGGCTGAAGAACTTGGCTGTGGCCGCATTATTGTGCCAGCCAGTGGCGGTGTATTGTCGGCTGTTGGCATGCTGGCTGCGCCGCGAAAGCGTAATTTTTCGCACACGGTGCAGCAGGACCTGGAGCAAATCGACTTGGCTGGGTTAAAAAAGCAATTTGCCGCGCTACTTGAGCGGGGGAGAGATGAGCTGCTGAGCGAGGGGGTGACTGAAGATATTGTCGAGGCATGTGGCGTGGATATGCGTTATAAGGGGCAGTCTTTTACGCTTAATATCGCCTTTAGTGACGATATTGTGCAGTTATCGGAGGCATTTCATTTTGCTCATCAGCAGCGCTATGGGCATCAATTGCCACTGCCAATTGAGCTTGTCAATATTCGTGTTCAGCTGACAGCTGTGAGTGCTTTTGGAGGTTTGCCGGTAAGCGCAGGCGAGGATGCGACGGGTGAGCCATATGGGTCTGATATTCTCCCTCATCACGGGCGTGTTGCGCTTTGGGAGCGCAGTGATTTGCCTGTGGAAGTCGCGATACCTGGGCCTGCAATTATTTGCGAAGAAGTTTCGACTACTTTTGTTGGGGAAAAATGGCAGGTTACGTGCGATCGGTTTGGTCATTTGCGTTTAGAAGAAGACCATAATGGTTAACTGGTTCGAAGGTGTAGGGGTAGGGAGTTCGCACCGAGAAGGCAAGACAAGTTTTCGGATCGCCGTTAACCCTTCCTTGGGGGCTGCGTCGCTGACTTCCTGTCAGCTACGCTCCGAAAACTTGTCTTGCCTTCTCGGTGCTCGTGCTAAATTTTGACTTGGGTGTTCTTTAGTTAAGCTTGGGGAATGGGTTCGGGTTAAATTTTTGATTGCTGAAACGCAAAAAGCCTGGCGAAAGCCAGGCTTAGTAAGGAAAGAAACAACGTTAAGAAGGAAAAATTACTTAATTTTGCCTTCTTTATACATCACGTGCTTGCGCACAACAGGATCGTATTTTTTGATTTCCATTTTTTCTGGCATGTTGCGCTTGTTTTTAGTGGTCGTATAAAAATGACCTGTGCCAGCTGAAGAGTTTAAGCGGATTTTCTCGCGCATGGTTTATGCTCCAATCAGACTTTTTCGCCACGGGCACGCAAGTCAGCAAGTACTTGGTCGATGCCTTTTTTATCGATAATACGCATTCCTTTAGTGGAAATACGCAGTGAAACAAAACGTTTTTCTGACTCTACCCAAAAGCGATGGTTGTGCAAGTTGGGTAAAAAACGACGCTTTGTATGATTCTTTGCATGGGAAACGTTGTGTCCCGTGATGGGGCGTTTTCCCGTTACCTGGCATACCTTAGCCATGATATTGCCTCTTTCTACCAAATAAATATGTACACTCTGTGTACGTTGATTTCGAGCCTAGTCGTTAAGTTACGTTGTAAACGGTTACGTAAGTAGTGTAGGCCAAAGTTAAGCTGCGTATTGAGCGTTTTGACGATCAGGTACGGCAAAATCACTCAGTTTTCAGGTCTCTAAACAGAGCCACGCGCAAAAGAGCCGCGTTTTATACCAGAAGGTAAAAACTAAGGCAAGGATAAGTTGGTCCGAATAAGCCAGAGCAAAGTGGCAAACTGTTTTCCAGCTTGCTTTTAAATCGACAGCATTCCGCGCTCGGCAAATGAGACCACTTGTTTGTCACCCACTATCATATGATCGAGAACGCGGATGTCGACAAGGCCAAGTGCGTTTTTTAGACGCTGGGTGATCAGCTTGTCCGCGTCGCTGGGTTCTGCGATGCCGCTTGGGTGATTGTGCGTGAAGATAACTGCAGCAGCGTTAACCGCAAGGGCTTTTTTGACTACTTCACGCGGGTATACGCTTGCCTCGTCGATGGTTCCGACAAAGAGTTCTTCGAACATTAATAATTGGTGCTGGCTGTTCAGAAACAGAATGCCAAAAACCTCTTGTTGCCTGTGCCGCAATTTGCTTGCAACAAAGTGTTTAACGGCTTGTGTATTGGTAAATGCATTGCCGCGCTGCAGAGTTTCTGCCAACAGGCGGCGCGCGATTTCTAGCGAAGCTTGTAAATGCGCGTAGGTAGCTCGACCCAATCCATGAATCTGGCAAAATGTTGTTTCGTCTGTTTCTAGCAACGGTCGCAGTCCGCCGAAGTGTTGCAAAAGCTCACGGGCAAGATCTACAGCGGATTTACCTGCACAGCCTGTGCGCAAAAATATGGCTAAAAGTTCTGTGTCAGAGAGTGTATTTGCGCCGCGATCGAGAAGTTTTTCGCGCGGGCGATCGGCGGGAGGCCAGTCCTTGATTGTTTGCATGTTTTAATCCTTTAATCGCGGTCACGCGAATTCCTATTTAATGCAATTACTTGGAGTGTGTTTAGCTTATCGTGGTATCTTACGCCGTCGCAAATAAAAAGGCTTTTTTAGTCCTTTTATGCACAGTCTATATACGAATTGAGGCATTTTTGATCTGAATTAAAAAGTCTCGGAGTACCAAACTTGTGTTAAAGAGCGTTGATTCGGATATCGTTGCCCGGCAAACACAAGGCGATGTGAAACAGCTGGATATAAACTCCAAATAATGCATACACTACAAAACAAACGAATCCTCTTAGGCATTTCTGGCGGAATTGCTGCATATAAAAGTGCAGAGTTGGTGCGCCAGCTTTCGGCGATGGGCGCAAGCGTACGCACTGTGATGACTGAGGCTGCACAGGCGTTTATTACACCGTTGACCTTACAAGCGCTCTCGGGCAACCCTGTTCACACGCAGCTACTTGATCCAGAGGCCGAAGCTGGCATGGGTCACATTGAGTTAGCGCGTTGGGCCGATTTGGTGTTGATTGCTCCGGCGAGTGCCGATTTGCTAGCGCGCCTAGCGCAGGGTGAAGGTAGCGATTTATTGACGACCTTGTGCTTGGCTACTCCCGCAGACATTGCTGTTGCACCGGCGATGAACCAGCAGATGTGGCGCAGTTCGGCTACGGTCAACAATATTGAAATTTTAGCTCAGCGCGACGGTGTTCATATTTGGGGCCCGGCTGAAGGTCAGCAGGCGTGCGGCGACGTTGGTCCCGGGCGCATGCTTGAACCACAGGATATTGCTGCTAGAGCGGCTCAGGTGTTTGAGCGCGGAACGCTCGCCGGCAAAAAAGTTGTTATCACTGCCGGCCCAACACGCGAAGCCATCGACCCCGTGCGATATCTGAGTAATCATAGTTCGGGCAAAATGGGGTACGCACTTGCAGAAGCGGCAGTAGAGGCGGGTGCTAAAACGGTATTAATTTCTGGGCCGACACGTTTAGTTGCGCCCGAGCGAGTTGAGTTTGAGCCGGTGGTTAGCGCAGAAGACATGCTCGAAGCGAGCCTCAAAGCTGTGGACGGTTGTGACATTTTTATTGCAGCTGCCGCAGTTTCTGATTATCGCCCTCGCGAGGTTGCCAGCGAAAAAATTAAAAAAAGTACAGGGGACTTGAGCGTTCTAAACTTAGTAAAAAACCCCGATATTGTGGCGACTATCGCAGCGCGTGAACATCGGCCGTATACTGTTGGGTTTGCTGCGGAAACGACGAACGTTGTTGAGTATGCGCAGAGCAAATTAAAAGATAAAAATCTCGATCTGATTATTGCGAATGACGTATCGCAACCGGGGATTGGATTTAACAGTGATGAAAATGCTGTGACTGTCGTCGATGCAAACGAGAGTGTTACTTTGGCGCAATGCGGAAAATCGCAGTTGGCACGTGAGTTAATTACCCTAATAGGAAAGCGCATAAAATGATACGAGAGGATTAAAATTTCGCTTACTTGCCCTAATAACGAGGAATTAAAACACGACAAAACATAAAATGATGAAAGTTGACAAAGATAAAGTTGACGGGTGTATTTAGGTGCGTGAGGCGATTGTAGAACGCAAGGTTATCAATGAGACGAAGAATAAAGAAGCAAGGTTTCGCCAGTAAGTTACTAGGCAAGTACAAACAAAAGTTTAATGCCGACCCAATAAAAATAAGTATTACGTCAGCCATTGTTTTTGCTGGCGTATTAACGATGGTTTGTGGGGTCGTGGCGTGGAATATACTGGTGATTCAAGAAAAGAATCGCCAAACCGAGCAGTTTGCGGCGCAGCACGCACAAAAAGCACGCGCAAACGTGCAGACGTACATCGTGTCTTTATATCAACGTATTGCTTTTTTTGCGCAAAATAACTCGCTCGAAGAAGCCCTCATTCAAAATGATCAAGTTGAGCTAAAACGCATTCGTCAGACGGTGATGGAAACGTTCCCTAAAGCTGATGGTGTAAGGATTATCCCGCGAGGTGGAGCTCAGGTTGACCTCGATTCAGAATTGCCGCTCAAGTTTTCCGACTTGCAGATGATTCGCATGACCGAGCGACGGGAATTTGTTCCGCCAGAGGCAGTAAAAATCAACGATCAGTGGCGAATCAATTTTGTTATAGCTATTCCCAAGGAAGAGAAAAAACCAGTCGCAGGTACCGTGTTAATGACGTTGCCGATGGATGAGCTTTTTGCTGCCATTCCAGCTGGTTTGGAAGGGCTTGGCAATATCCGACTAGTGCAATATTACGAGGGCAAGGAAGTGGCAACTTTGTATAACAAAGGCTCGGGTAGCTGGGGTAAGGCGATTACCTACGAAGTAGCAAATTCTCCGTGGCGGGTTGTCTACACGCCTTCGAAAAAAGTTCAGGAGCAAACGCACATCAATTTTATGATGATCGGACTTATTGGTTCGGTCAGTGCGCTCGTCGTGTTTGCCTTGGCAATTTTGGCGGGCATGCTGGTCGGCCGGCGCGCGGTCAAACGCCAGCAAGCGATGCAAGATACGGTGCGACGCGTTTCTGGCGAAGAAGCAATCGAGGAGGATGCAGAGTTGCTCGATGGTGGTGCATTGGATGTGCAAATCGCGGGCAGCGATGCTGATTTAATTTCCGGTACCGAAGAGCTTGGCGACGCTCCTGACCTGGATTTGGATCTAGACCTTGACCTCGATCTTGATCCAGAGGCAGTTGCTGACGAGGGCGACAGTGATGTTCCGAGCCATATTTTTCGCGAATATGATATACGAGGTTTGGCGGATAGCGAACTTACAACGGAGCTCGCGGAGAAAATTGGTAAAGCGCTTGGCAGTGAGGCGATCGACAAGGATGAGAATGTTCTTGTTGTTGGTCGTGATACGCGTACGCACAGCCCGATCCTGTCCGAATATTTGATTCGCGGTGTGCTGAGTACGGGTTGCAATGTATTGAATATAGGTACCGCGCCGACTCCTCTGGTTTATTTCGCTGCGGAAACGCTGGAATACACTAGCTCAGGTGTGATGGTAACTGCCAGCCACAATCCCGGTGAATACAATGGCTTTAAAGTCATTATGGATGGCCAGGCGCGTTCCCCGGAAGATATAAAAGCTATTCGTACACGAATTTTAAAACAAGAGTTCCACAGCGGGCACGGCCGTGAACAGGCATTGGATATCGAGACCACCTATGTTGAAACGATATTTTCCGATGTGGCCTTGGCCGGTGATATCACGATTGTGTTAGATGCTGGTAATGGAGCGTCTGGGAAGATTGCGCCCGAATTATTCGAGCAGCTCGGTTGCCAGGTTATCCCATTGTTCTGTGACTTCGATGGAAATTTCCCCAACCGTGGGCCCGACCCTTCAGTGGCAGAAAATCTTCAGCCTCTGATCGATCGTGTGCAAGAGGTGGGTGCGCATTTGGGCGTGGCCTTTGACGGCGATGGGGATCGTCTCGCAGTCGTCACGCCGCGAGGAGAAATTATTTGGCCTGATCGTTTGCTCGCGCTTTTTGCCAAAGACATTCTTGCGCGTCACCCCGGAGCAGATGTGGTGTTTGATGTTAAGTGTTCGCGCCAGCTTAATCAGGTCATTACCGATAACGGCGGGCGGCCCATCATGTGGAAGACGGGCCACAGCCTGATGAAGACTAAAATCCAAGAAACTGGAGCCTTGCTTGGCGGAGAATATTCTGGGCACATTTTTATTAAAGATCGCTGGTATGGGTTTGATGATGCGATGTACGTTGCGGCTCGTTTGATCGAGATAATCAGCCTCCTCGATCAGGATATCGATAGTATTTTTGAAGAATTTCCGGCCTTGCCCGATACTCCCGAAATTCGGGTGCCCGTGAGTGATGAGGCGAAATTCTCGATTGTCGAACGGCTTATTGAACAGGGTGAATTTGGCGACGCAAAGAAATCGACAATGGATGGTTTGCGCGTCGATTTTGTTAAGGGTTGGGGCTTGGTGCGCGCGTCGAATACATCCCCCAATTTAACCCTGCGTCTTGAGGCAGAGGATGAAAAGTCTCTGCACAGTTTAAAAGCGTTATTTACTCGAGAACTGCATAAAATTGACAATAGCCTCAACATTTCTTGGTAGCATAAACACAGTTTCATTTTAAAAATATTGTTTGTTTAAGATCGATTTCGGCGATCAAGCCGCTAATCCTCGGGGTCATTCATGTCTAATTCACCGATACAGGCAACGGCAATTGCAAAGGTTTTAACCGAGGCCTTGCCCTACATTCAGCGCTTTACTGGCAAGACCATAGTGGTGAAATTTGGTGGTAATGCGATGGTCGATGAGGCGTTGCAAAATAGCTTTGCTCGCGACATCGTGTTAATGAAATTAGTCGGAATGAACCCGGTTGTTGTGCATGGTGGGGGCCCACAAATTGGAGATTTGCTGACCAAGCTCAACATCGAATCTCACTTTGTCAACGGCATGAGAGTTACGGACGGCGAGACTATGGATGTTGTTGAAATGGTGCTTGGTGGCACCGTTAATAAGCAGATTGTCAGCTTGATTAACCGCAACGGAGGGCAGGCCATTGGTGTGACAGGCAAAGACGGCAGTCTTATTCATGCACGCAAGCTTGAAGTTATACACCAGGCCCCCGAGATGCAGGCCCCCGAGATTATTGATATCGGCCATGTCGGCGAAGTGCAGACAATCAACCGTAAGGTCATTGATTTGTTGATGAATAGTGACTTTATTCCGGTTATTGCGCCGGTAGGTGTGGGCGTCGATGGCGCGTCCTACAATATCAACGCCGACTTAGTTGCTGGAAAAGTGGCTGAAGTTTTGCAAGCTGAAAAATTAATGTTGTTGACTAATGTAGCCGGCTTGCAAGACAAAGGTGGCAATGTGTTAACCGGGTTGAATGCTGAACGCGTAAATGACTTGATTGCAGATGGCACCATCAGTGGTGGCATGTTGCCGAAAATTCAATGCGCTCTCGATGCAGTCAATTCTGGCGTCGTCAGTTCTCACATTATTGATGGGCGAGTGGAGCACGCAGTTTTACTTGAGATCTTCACCGATGCTGGGGTCGGTACCTTGATTAGCAATGGTGCTGGCTCGTCGGTATAAAAACTGCTGTCTGCGAATAGCCTGTAAATATAAAAATTCGATACAAAATCAACTGAATTCACTGTGCCCTCTGTCACCGGATTTAGCCTCGTGATAGCATTTGCGGCCCCAAAACTAAGAGTCAAATAAAAATGACCACAAGCAATTCGCGAAGTGCCAAAAAACCGCGCCGTCAGCAAATTCTTGAATCTTTTGCCAAGATGCTGGAGGCCAATCCTGGCGGCCGAATAACGACCGCTGCTTTGGCAAAGGAAGTAGGTGTTTCCGAAGCCGCTCTCTATCGCCACTTCCCAAGCAAGACCAAGATGTTTGAAGGTTTGATCGAGTTTATAGAAGAAACAATATTTACGCGCGCCAATATGATTGTTGCTGAAGAAACTTTAAATGCTGTTGAGCGTTGCGAAAAAATTCTTGCTCTTTATTTGGCATTTGCTGAGCGCAATCCGGGAATATGCCGAATACTGACTTGTGACGCACTCGCGGGCGAAACCGAGCGCTTGCACTTGCGTGTCGTTCAGTTCTTTGACCGCCTTGAAACGCAGCTCAAGCAGATATTGCGTGAAGCCGAGTTGCGAGAAGGCTTGCACTTTAAATTGTCGATTGCAGAAACTGTTTCGCTATGGATGTCAACCGCTGAAGGGCGAGTAGCGCGCTTTGTGCGTAGCCGGTTTCGCGATATACCGACACAGAGCTGGCAAGCACATTGGAATTGTTTAACAGAAGGTTTTGTTGCTGAGCCGGCCTAGCGCACCTTTGAGTAATACATCTCAGGCTTTTCCCGAAAGCCCGTGGGGGCTTGTTTTTCAGGCAATTTGTAGCGAAAGCGCGAATCGTGGTTATTCGTACTGAATGTTCTCGAATTCTTTGGTGATGCCCGCGTCGATGATTTCTTGATCGATTTTTGCACCGCGCAGTAGCCCTTCCCCCTTCTCAAACAACAAAACATCGTTATCGAAGCGTTTATTGACGCTATCGTGCTCTTTTTTACGTGCTTCTATAAGATTCTCAACAGCTTTATATTGGCTTTTGAGTTCGGCTAGGTGGTCCAATATAGTTTGCGGTACCGGCAGCCCCCGCCGTTCTTTCGCTGCGGCATTTTCGGTTAATACGTCCATTTGTCCCGAAATGTTTTGCAAATTACCTTTTTGAATTGCGATATTCGCTTCTATTTGCACCAGTCGGCGGGAGCGTGCATCCTCAATATCGACTGTGCTGCTGTAGCGCTTAGCCAGCGCTTTGTATTTATCAATTACTAATTGACGAATACGCGCAGCCTCAACTTCTTCGGCTTTCGGTGCGGGAGGGATAACCTCGATAACCCGACCACTAGCACTGACGATCTCATAACCGTTTTTGGCTACATCTGGTGGCAGCGTTTGGCTCATGACTTTGACGCCGCGCTCGTTGATAAAACGGTAGTAGTTTCCAGCAGCTCCGGCTGATAAACAAGCAAGGCCCAGAAAAGCCCCAACGATCAGAGGCGCGACTGAGCTGTGAAATATATTGATTTTTTTGCTAAGCATGTTGAATGAGTTTAGCGATTCGAAATTAACCCGCACTGAATAGTGTACTGATAGTCGAGATCACTGTTTTGTTTTTAGTCGTAAATTTTGATGCATACACCAAAAAAAACCCTATACACCATAGCGTTCGCGATATTGTTTGACGCTATCAAGCGTGGTTTTGTCAGCAAAATCGCGGCTTGAGGGCGACTGTTCCAAAAAGCGGATTATATCGTCAAGCTTTACAATGCTAATAACTTTAACTCCTGTCGTTTGCTCAAGTTCTTGGATGGCAGAGGTTTCTCCCTGCCCTCTCTCCTGTCTATCTAAACCGATAAGAACGGCTGTAGGTTTGCCTCCTCCATCGTTAATAATAGACAGGGCCTCCCGGATTGCAGTTCCGGCTGTAATGACATCGTCGACAATGACGACTCGCCCCTTGAGCGGAGCGCCAACAATAAGCCCTTTTTCCCCGTGTTTTTTTACTTCCTTGCGGTTAAAACTGTAGGGGATGTCCTTATCAAATTGTTCAGCTAAAGCGATAGCCAGGCTCGAAACTAGCGGAATACCTTTATAAGCGGGCCCGAATACCATATCGAATTCGACATTCTCCGCCATTAATGCCTCCGCGTAAAACTGTCCTACGCGCGCCAAAGATTCTCCAGAATTGAGTAAACCGGCATTAAAAAAATAGGGGCTTAAGCGGCCTGACTTGAGTGTAAATTCCCCAAATTTTAGCGCCTTATATTTTAGCGCTAGCGAGAGAAAACCAAGTTTGTAATCTTCCATAAAAATTATTGCACCTACGAAATGAATTAATGTGTATATATTCGGCTTAAGATAATTGATATAGTCAAATATAAGATAAGTGTTTGCGTCGCTTATGTCATGCAAATGCTAGAGTTAATTAAAGGGCGTTGTAAAAGCACTCGTTTGCCTGCCTTGTGTTTAAGCGTTGATCAACGTCCGAGGGTTAGAAGCCATCTGTGAACACTACTAAAATGGCATGTCTCAGCGGTTTTGAGCAAAACGACTTTGTGAGATACAAGGAGTGTTAGACACATGCAAATGGACGGCGGTTGATAACCAACGGTATATAAATAGCTAACGGTGCATATATAACTAAAGTTGCAAAATTTTTGCGCCCTTCCCTGCCGGCAATTATCTACTTGCTAAGGTGCACTGCTCGCAACAGTGCAAGTTGAGTCTAGATAAGAATATCAGCAGGGACCTAGGTCATAAAATTGTTGTGACATTCATCAAAAAAACCGATGACTTATGAAACTAGATCAGTATGATACACAGTCTGCTAGTAAGGGGCCATCATGCGTATAATTTCTCTCAGTGTCGACGGAATCGTGCAAGCTGCAAAACGCGGTTTGTACGACTGGCTTAATCGCCAAGACGCTGACATTATTTGTCTTCAAGACCTGCGAGCGCTTGAGCCCGAGCTCGATGATGACATCTATCATCCAGAGGGATATTTTAGTTATTTTTTTGACTCGGGTATCAAAGGATATAGTGGTGTTGCCATTTACACCCGCTTTCAGCCCAAAGCTTTAATTTATGGCTTGGGTTTTGCGAGTGGTATTGATATGGAAGGTCGTTACTTGCAGGTCGATTATGAACACTACAGTATCGGCTCCTTATTTGCGCCCTCCGCGTGCAATGAAAACGAATCACTTGAAGTAAAAATTAAATTTTTTGAAGATATGCAAGCGCTGATGCACAAAGTCACGCGCAAGCGTCGACACTTCGTTTACTGCGGCAACTGGGCGATGGCGCATGCGCACAAAGATGTGCAAAATTGGCGTGACAATATTGATAACCCCGGTTTTTTGGAGCACGAGCGGCAATGGTTGGACCAAGCTTTCACTCAGCTTGGGTATGCTGACGCGTTCCGGCAGTGTAATGCCGATACAGATGAATTTTCCTGGTGGCCGTCTGGGAATGTTGGTGAGGGTGATGGCTGGCGCACCGATTATCAAATTATCTCTGATGCGTTGAAAAAGAAAGTCGAATATTCAATGATCTATAAGCGCCAAACCTTTTCCAGCCATTTGCCTGTAATCGTTGATTACGATATCGAAGAGCTCTAATTAAGGAATTTTGGTTAATTTTTCGTTCTGTTTTGCCTCAGAAATTTTGAACATACGTACGTAGTCCCGCAATTTCTCTTCTGTATCCGTAAGTTCTTGGCTACATTCGCTAGTTGTTTGCGCTTGGCTGGCCATAGCGTCGGAATCGTCTTTCACACGGGCAACTTGTTTAGCAATATCGACAGCAACTATCAGCTGCTCTTCCGACATACTGGCGATACTCACTGAAATATCGTTCATTTTTGTTAAGTCTTGTGCAAGAGCTTCAATATCGTCCGCAATTTTTTCGACGACGCTTGCTGCCTCTGCACCCGAAGATTGTAATCGAGTAATATCTTGTGAAGCGGCAAGTGTTTCGTCCTGCAACGCTTGTATCTGTTCTCGGATCGTTTCGGTCGATTGTGTTGTGCTTTGTGCGAGCGCACGGACTTCGTCGGCAACTACGGAGAAACCGCGACCAAAATCTCCGGCGCGCGCGGCTTCAATAGATGCGTTCAGTGCGAGCATGTTCATCTGCGCATTGATAGTTTGAATAACGTCGAGTACGCTGCCGATTTGTTCACTTTTGCTATTTAGTTTTTCGACAACCTTATTGGTATTATTTAACTCATTAACTAGATGATCGATAATTTCGCGCCCCGAGCTTGCACCTCGCGAACTTGTGGTTGAATAATCGTGAGCGCGTCTTGCAGCGTCCAGCGCGTGGATGGTTGACTCCGCCACTTCTTTCATTGAGGCACTGAGCTCTTCTATTGCAACAGATATATTATCTGTTGCAATATTTTGGTTTTTAATTTGATTTAGGTTTTTCTCCATTGCATCAGCAACTTTTGTCACGGCGAATGACATATCGTTTGTTTCTTGGTTAATACCGTGTAGAGTGGTATCAATGCGCTTTATCAAATGATTAAACGCTTTTCCGGCGTTGGCCACTTCGTCGTTTCCGCCAATTTCAAGTGTCTTCGAGATGTCTTGGGTTTTAGCAATTCCGTTAAATGTTTTGACTAAGTACCCAATTGGATTGAGGATACTAAGAACGATAAAAAAAGAGAGTACGCCGATGACAATGACGGAGACAACGAGTGCAAGTAGAGTATTAAAAGCGGATTTTTTAGCTTTTTGGTAAAGTGCTTCCACTCTTTCAATCAGTTGTGTGCGTACCAGGTTATCTGCGTCTTGTATGATGGCGAGTTCCTCGAAACCGATTTTAAACCATGTGTCTATCGACAGAGGTCTGCTATTGCCAGAGGCAAAATCTTTCATGGTTTTGTCAACGAGTTTCACAGACTCGTTTGTATCATAACGCTCTTCAAAACTTTGTCGAAGTGTTTGTGTTGAAAAATATTTAAAACGAGCGAGATCATTTTTGGCATTATGGTAGAAACGATTCATCCGAAAAACGCGATGAGATAATGCCGAATCCTCCATCATAATACGCGGTGCCATACTAACTGTTCGGTTGGTATAGTCTTTTGCTGACACGAGGTTTAAATAGGCATTTGAACTGAGAGAGAGCTCTTCGTTATCGGCGGATTTTAATACGATAAAAACTAAAGTTGAAATCAACGCATTGATGGATTCTGAGTAGTGATTTATTGCAAATGGTGTGAAGGGGCTGTCGGGCATTTTAAGGTTGTCATCATTTATTTTCTCGCGCACGTTGGGATAGTAGTGGGTTATTTTTTGAATATATTCGATCTTTTCTGCGAGTCCCTCTACTTTATGTAGTACTTTTTTGTTTTGAAGTACGAAGCTGTTATAAGCTTCGATGCGCAAGTCTGTTTGCGGAATTTGTTCCGCAAATTTTTTCCTGTAAATTGATTTTTCGATTTCTAAAGGTGCATTTATATTTATTTTGGTTGTAAATACCATTGAATAGATTCGTTCATCCTGAATGTCCGAAATCAATAAAGAAGAGATGCTGGCAAAATTCAGTAATGTTGACAGTGTGGCAAGATTTTCCTTTTCCTTCTTAGCTTCAACATACCGCTCAAGTGACAATGCCATAAAGCCAAGCATTGGTATTAAAACCAATGCAATGATGCGGACGCTTATTGATGTTTTATTCAATATCAAATGACAATCCCTTTTTATATTTGGATTACTTATTTGCGGGCATGCTCTTACTTGGAATTGCAATAAAATCAAATATTTGTGGTATGAGCCCCTTTTTACTATAGAAGAGAATTTATCGTTCTTTTTTGTATTCTCGCCTATACCTGGGGTGGTTTAGGCGCGGACAATGACAGCAATAATGAGATTTAGATTCCGCTTAAGCAGGAGGATGTGTTTGTAAAAACAAGGGGTTTTTATCGCCTTCATCTAAGAGCTTTTTTAGCTTGTCGTGCCCATTGAGCGAAAATCGATTGCGAAATTGTCCCCAGGCTAAAAAACACATTAAGCGAAGGTGGACGTCCTTATCGTGCGCTAAAATTTTTGGCGGCAAAGAGCTGAGGTACTCGATACCCTCTTCTACTCGAGCTGCTTGACGTTTTAGGTAGCCGTTTTCGTTGCTGTTTAAGCCAGATTTTTCAAGTAGAAACAGATTGATTGCACTATCCAATAGTGTGTTGATTAAACAAAATAAGTCGTAGTCTTTTGTTTTTGGGATAAAGGGTTCTCCAGACTTCTCACGCAAATATTTGATGATTGAGCTTGAGTCACTTAAGACAAAATCCCCCTCTCTCAAATAAGGTACTTTCTTGGTGGGGGAATCCAGAGCTGATTTTGCAGCGTCAGCTTCGATAAATTCTGCACTGCTTCCCGTCTGAAGAATAACAATGCGGACGTGGCGAACATAAGGCGAAGTCAATGATCCAAATACTTGCATAGGTTGTTTTCTCAGAAATTTGTTGGGGTTGATGCAGTTTAACGCTAGAGCGATCGATATCAATGCATGATCTTAGCCACAGAATAAAATAAAATGATGAAAATGCGTTAAAATTCAAGGCAAAGCAACTGTTTCTGTTGTGCTGGCCATCAATGCGTAAGACGAGAATCATGTTATGAGTAGAGGTACCCTGTTCACCGTTTCTGCGGCCTCCGGTACGGGCAAAACGTCCCTAGTTAAGTCCTTAGTCGAGTTATCAAGTAATGTTCGTGTATCTATCTCTCATACGACTCGCCCCATTAGGCCGGGAGAGGTAGATGGCGTGAATTACCATTTTGTTTCACAAGATAAGTTTATGCGCATGTTGGAACAAGGCGCATTTCTCGAGCATGCCCAGGTTTTTGCAAATTATTACGGCACCTCGAACGAGTGGGTTGAGAGCACCTTAGCAACCGGTACGGACGTAATTCTTGAAATTGATTGGCAGGGAGCGCAGCAGATTCGCCGGTTGAAACCCGATGTTGTCGGTATTTTTATATTACCTCCCTCGCGAGAGACGCTTGAAGACCGTCTCAACGAACGAGGTCAGGATAACGCTGAGGTGATAGCTGCTCGCATGGCTGAGGCTAAGGATGAGATATCACATTATGTCGAGTCGGACTTTTTGGTGGTTAACGACAATTTCGACACTGCACTGCAGGAATTAGTAGCTATTATTCAGTCACAGCGTTTGAAAATTTCCAATCAAGAGCCGCGCTATGTTGAATTGATTAAAAGTTTGTTGGCTTGATTTCATAGAGAACTGGCCATACAAACTTTTAATTGAAAGTAAATTTTGATCTAATAGCCGGTTCTTTAATCACTTTGCTATTAATTTCAAGAGAACCGCTTTGGGGATATATCGAGAATGGCACGTATTACCGTAGAAGATTGTTTAGATCATGTTGAAAATCGATTTGAGTTGGTGATTGTCGGCAGCAAACGCGCACGTCAGATTGCCACAATGGGAAAGGATCCGATGGTCCCCGAGGAAAATGATAAAGCCACTGTGCTTGCTTTGCGTGAAATTGAGGAAGGCCTTGTTACTGCTGATATCCTTAGCGAACCGGATGAGGCGCCGGCCAAGCGTCCACCGCTTGAGCCTGGAATTGAAACACCACCGCAGGCGTAAAATTTGGAGGGGTCTTGCTCACTATCGATTCGTTGTGCCACAGACTCTCCTCCTATTTAGAACCCGATCAGGTTCTGCTGGTCAAGCGCGCCTATCTTTATGCTGAGCAGGCACATCACGGCCAATTCCGCCGCAGTGGTGAAGAATACATTACCCACCCCCTCGCTGTAGCCAATATTCTTGCGTCGATGCATATGGGCCATCAAACGTTGATGGCCGCGATGCTCCACGATGTTATTGAAGACACGAGCATTACAAAAAAGGCGATTTCAAATCAGTTTGGCAAGTCAGTAGCTGAGCTAGTTGACGGTGTAAGTAAACTGGCCAAAATCGAATTTGAGTCGCAAGCGGAAAAGCAGGCTAAAAACTTCCAAAAGATGGCTCTCGCCATGGCAAAGGATCTGCGCGTTATCGTTGTTAAGCTCGCCGACCGTTTACACAATATGCGCACGCTTGGCGCTATGCCGCCCGAGAAGAAACGCCGCATTGCTAAGGAAACGCTCGAAATCTACGCCCCAATTGCTCACCGCTTGGGGATGAACGATTTGCGTATAGAATTCGAGGACCGTTGTTTTGCCGCAATGTACCCGCTGCGAGCGACACGCTTGCAGGCTTCGCTAAAAGCGGCACGCGGAAACCGTAAAGCGATAGTTGAAGATATCCAAAATGCCATTGAAGCGCGTTTGCATCGCGAAGGTATCGGTGCTTTGGTTATCGGGCGGGAAAAACACCTTTACAGCATTTACAACAAAATGCGTACGAAAAACAAAAGCTTCCATGAGATCATGGATGTTTACGCTTTTCGTATTATTGTCGAGGATGTCGACACCTGTTACCGCTCACTTGGAGTAGTACACAACCTATTTAAGCCAATGGTAGGGGAGTTCAAAGACTACATCGCCATTCCGAAAATTAATGGTTACCAGTCGCTGCATACGGGCTTGATCGGCATGCACGGCGTGCCGATCGAGGTACAAATTCGCACAAAAGAGATGGATGAGCTTGCCAGTCGCGGTATTGCAGCGCACTGGTTGTACAAGTCGGTTAACGGTAAGGATCACGGCGAGGCTTCGCAAGCGCGGCTCGACCGCTGGATTCAGCGCATACTTGAAATTCAGCAGCATACCGGCAATTCGATGGAATTTATCGAAAATGTCAAAATAGATTTGTTTCGCGACGAAGTTTATGTATTTACGCCCAAGGGTGAAATTATTGAACTGCCGTCGGGTGCGACACCGGTCGATTTTGCCTACGCGGTGCATACCGACGTCGGCAATACTTGTGTTGCCTGCCGTATCAATGATCGCCCTGCCCCCTTATCTCAGGCCTTACAAAGCGGCCAGAAAATTAAAATTATCTCGTCAGAGGGGTCGCAACCCAACCCCAATTGGCTCAATTTTGTGGTTACTGCTAAGGCCCGTTCAGCTATTCGGCACTACTTAAAAAATCAGCATCACATCGAGTCAGTTGAGCTGGGCAAGCGCATGCTTAATCGCGCGCTGGTGAATAATAATTTGTCTCTCGAAGCGCTGAATGATGAGCAATTTACGCAAATTTTGGAAGCGTGTGGCGCCGATTCAAAAGATGAGTTGTACGAGAGTGTTGGCTTAGGAAAGCGTGCCGCTATGTCGGTTATTCGCACGCTCAACCTCGATAGTAAATCCGACGGCACTACTGTTGCGCCCATTGCCATTGAATCTTCAGATAGTTTACTAATCAGTTTTGCGCGCTGTTGCAGGCCCATTCCCGGCGATCCAGTTGTAGCGCACTTCAGTTCTGGTAAAGGCTTGGTTGTGCATCGCGACTCTTGTAAAAATATCGCAGACTTGCGCAGCAAACGCGAGGACATAAGCCCGGTAAATTGGGCTCTTGATGTGCAGGGAGAGCTACCCGCCGAAATTCGTGTTGAGGTTGAGTCGGAGCGTGGCATTATTGCGTCAATTGCTACTCGTATCGCAGAAACAGGTACCAGCATTGAAGGGATTGAGGTGAGCGAGCGCGACGCGCAACACAGCGTGATCTCACTCATCGTAGCCGTTAAAAATCGTATTCATCTCGCCCAGGTGATGCGGCGTGTGCGCAATATGCGCTCCGTTAGTCGCGTTATACGCGCGAAGAATTAAGCTATTCAACTTTTTCCGAGTTTGCCTTATGACCAATAAAGCCGTTATCTCGACTGAAAATGCACCTGAAGCCATCGGCACTTATTCGCAGGCGATCAAGGTGAACAATACTGTATATCTTTCTGGGCAAATCCCTCTCGATCCCAGCACGATGGCGCTCGTTAGCGACAATTTTACAGATCAAGCTCGCCAGGTTTTTCGTAACTTAAAAGCCGTTTGCCAGGCGGCAAATGGCGACCTTAATGCGATTGTAAAATTAAATTTATATCTGACCGACTTAAATGAGTTTGCGCAAGTCAACGAGATTATGGCTGAGTTTTTTCAAGAGCCTTTCCCCGCGCGCGCAGCGATAGGTGTAAAAGCCTTGCCTAAAGGAGCGTTGATTGAAGCGGACGGCGTTATGGTAATTTAATACGGTCTAGCTGCTCGCCCCAAGTGAACGAAATTTTTCTTCTAAGGCCTGCTCGACTTCCAGCGGAACAAACTTGCTAACATCACCACTTAACGACGCAATCTCGCGCACGAGGGATGAAGAAATAAATGACAAGTGTTCCGCAGGAGTGAGGAATAGATTTTCCATTTCCGGTGCCAACGCACGGTTCATATTGGCGAGTTGAAATTCGTATTCGAAATCAGATACCGCACGAATACCCCGCACAACACCGCAGGCACCCTTCTCTCGCACTAAATTTACGAGTAGCGAGTTAAAGCCGCAAACTTCCAAGTTGGCGCAGTGTTTCAACACGCGTTGACACAGCTTGACGCGTTCAACCAAAGTAAAAAGCGGTTTTTTCTTGGGGCTAGCGGCAACGCCGATCACCACATGATCAAATAGGTTGCACGCCCGTTCGACAAGATCGATATGACCATTGGTGATAGGGTCGAAGGTTCCAGGATAGACGACAGTTCTGGGATTGACGTTGCTCATCTGTGTTCTCCTGTAGACGGAGAGCTTATTTTAGTCTCGTTATTGTAAATTAGGCGATAGCATATATTGCTTGCAACCTTTTCTTTGTTAATTGACCAGCTTGGTGGCAAGTGAAGGACGTAGCTGCGAGGTGTTTCGACATAAATATACGCAGGGCTGCTCAGCCAGCTATTGGATGCAAGGCCATCGAAAAGGTCGGGCCAAAGATTGAGCGAAAATGGCGGGTCAATAAAGACGATATCGAATTTTTTCGTACTGACTTGCTTGAGATAATCTTGCGCAGGTTGATTTATAAGGGTGCAGCAAGTTGCATTTAGCTTATTAGCATTTTCGCGTAGCTTGGTGACAATTTCAGTGTTACTGTCCACCATAACGGCGCTTTTAGCCCCACGAGATAAGGCTTCAAAGCCCAGTGCACCAGATCCAGAGCAGAGATCAAGGCAGTTGGCACCTGGTAAAGCGTTATTCAGCCAATTAAACAAGGTTTCGCGAATTCGCGCCCCGGTGGGGCGCAACCCTTCGACGTCTGGAAAATCTATGATTCGGCTGCGCCAAGTGCCGCCGATGATGCGCAACTTGTTTGATGCGGGTTTTTGCGAAGGTTTTTTGGTGCGGTTTTTTGCAGCCATCTCTCAATTAAATGTCACAAGTGGTAGGATTGCACCGATTTTATATTGGCTTGTTGGTAGCCCGGCTATAAGAGCAATAGATAATGTTTTTCAAACGCAAAAAAAGCAAGCAAGAAAGCACTCCTGAAGAAACAAAAACTGAAGAAGATATGCTATCGATGCGGGAATCATCTGCCGAGATTTCGCCCGGGTCGGAAGATCTCTCTGAGAAAAATTTGGGTTTCTTTGCGCGGATTAAACGTGGCTTGACGCGCACACGTGGTCAGTTTGCTGAGAATATTGGCAATTTGTTGCTGGGAAAAAAGGCGATAGATGATGAGCTGCTTGAAGAGATAGAGACACAGCTGCTCGTTGCCGATATTGGCGTAGATGCCACGTCGGACATTATTGATGAATTAACAGCTAAGGTTGAACGCAAACAATTGGCTGATTCCGGCGCACTCTACAGTGCGTTGCAAGACTCTTTGAAAAGCATCCTGCGTGAGGTTGAGCAGCCCTTGGCAATCGATAGCAGCGCTAAGCCATACATCATTTTGGTTGTAGGGGTAAACGGTGTTGGTAAAACGACAACAATTGGTAAACTCGCTCACCGCTTTAAAGCGGAAGGCAAATCGATCATGCTAGCGGCAGGTGATACTTTTCGCGCGGCTGCAATTGAACAATTGCAGACCTGGGGAGAGCGCAATGACGTTCCGGTTGTTGCGCAACATAATGGTGCCGATAGTGCTTCGGTAATTTATGATGCTGTCGCATCGGCGCAGGCAAAGAGCATTGATGTGGTTATCGCTGATACAGCTGGAAGGCTGCATAATAAGAGCAATTTAATGGAAGAACTTGCCAAAATTAAACGTGTTGTAAGCAAGTTGGATGTCGATGCTCCGCACGAGGTGTTGCTCGTGCTCGATGCTGGCACTGGCCAAAACGCAGTCAATCAGGCTGATCAGTTTAAGCAGGCGACCTCAGTAAGTGGTCTTGTGTTAACCAAGCTGGACGGGACTGCGAAGGGTGGTGTTATCTTCGCTTTGAGTAAAAAGCATAAGATCCCGGTGCGTTTTATCGGTGTGGGTGAGACGGCGGAAGATTTGCAGCCCTTTTCCGCCGATGCCTTTGTCGATGCACTGTTTGGGCAAGAGACGGTCGAAACCGAGTAAGCACTTTTTAATGATTGAATTCAGTAACGTAAGTAAGCGCTACCCAACTGGTCACGAAGCACTCAGTCGTGTCAATTTGAATGTGGGCGAGGATGAGATGGTATTTTTGACCGGGCACTCGGGCGCCGGCAAAAGCACCTTGATGAAGCTTATTATGTTGATGGAAAGGCCCTCGGCTGGACAGGTTGTCATTGGTGGGCGCAACCTCAATCGGATGCGTGCGGGGCAAATACCATTGCACAGGCGTCAGGTAGGCGTGGTTTTTCAGAATCACCAGTTGTTGTTCGACCGCAATGTATTTGAGAATGTCGCGTTGCCCCTGCGCATTGCGGGTTACGGTTCGCGAGAGATCGCACGACGTGTGCGCGCTGCGTTGGATAAAGTGAGTTTGCTCGATCGCGAAAAAGTTAACCCTATAACCCTATCGGGTGGAGAGCAGCAGCGCGTTGGAATTGCGCGGGCGGTTGTGAACAAGCCTCCTTTGCTACTTGCCGATGAGCCCACGGGTAATCTCGACCCTGAGCTTTCCGCAGAAATTATGAAGCTTTTTCGCCAGTTTAACGAAGTAGGTGTCACAATCTTAATTGCGAGTCATGATGTAGAGCTAATACGCGCAATGGATTGCCGTGTATTGTCTCTCTCGCAAGGGCAGCTCGTCTACGATGGTTTTTTGGTGTGAGGCACTGGTGAGTGAGTAAAGATCCCCAAAGCCTTCGCGGAGCGGTGCAGGCCAAAACAAAATTTCGTGATAAGTTTACGGCTTGGCAATTGCATCACCGGCAATCGGCGCGTGAAAGTCTTGGTCGTATCTTGCAATCGCCTTTGGCGTCACTGATGACTTGCTTGGTTGTGGCAATTGCATTGGCCTTGCCGACGACGTTGTTGGTCGCTTTGAATAATTTGCAAATACTTGGTGATAGCTGGGACGCGAACCCAAAAATATCGGTGTTTATTAATGTGCGCGCACGTGAAGAGGCTGTGCGTCAACTGCAAAAAGATTTGCAAGCGTTTGCTGAAATTAATGATGTGGAATACATTTCACCGGAGCAGGCGTTGCAGGAATTTCAGGCTATGTCGGGCTTTGGGGAGATTTTGGGCTTTCTCGACGAAAATCCACTGCCTCCGACGCTTGTGGTAACACCGGTTTCATCTATCGTAGAGCCAGCAAGTCTCAAAACGTTGGCGATGAAAATTGGTGAAAAGCCCATCGTCGATACGGTTGACCTGGATATGGACTGGGTGCGACGCCTTCAGGAGTTGATGGTCCTGGGCCGTAAAATTGTTACTGCGCTTGCTGGCTTATTGAGTTTGGGGGTGTTGCTTTCGTTAGGTAATACCATCCGTTTGGCAATTGAAAGCCGTAAAGAAGAAATAATTATCACGAAATTGGTTGGCGGTAGTAATGGGTTTGTGCGTCGACCCTTTCTCTATAGCGGTGCTTGGTATGGTTTTCTCGGCGGTGTTGTTGCCTGCATCTTGGTTTTCGCTGGTTTTTCGTCAATAAAAGGTACTGTTGCTAATCTCGCTGCAGCCTACCAAAGTCAGTTTTTTCTCCAAGGCTTGGGTTTTAGCGGTAATCTCGGCTTGCTTGCGGTAAGCACGATATTGGGATTAATGGGCGCTTGGCTAGCTGTTGGTCGTCATTTAAGCGAAATCGAACCGCGTTAAATTTACGGAGATTTTTACATGTAAAGTTTTCGCGGTAAATTCGCTTGGATGGGTGCGAATCTGTGAACTTATGCTATTTTTTCTGTCTAATCTTTTGAATTTGTAAATCGGTCTGCAAAGCCTGAGCGTATTTAGGCTCAAAACTAAAAATAAAATTTTCTAACTATTCCTTGAAATTCTTAAGTTAGCCCCAAGATAGCGCTATGCAGTGGTTTGGCTAATATTTAAGTGAGTGTTAAACTCTCGCAGCTGCCAATTTGGAGATTATAAATGGGTAAAAGTTTACAACCTGTCGAGTTCCTCGCCCCCGGCCAGAATCTGAATTCCTATATTCAGGCGGTTAACGGCTTTGCTGTGCTCAGCGCCGAAGAGGAAAAGGAACTCGCTGAGGATCTGTTTTACAACGAAAACCTTGAAGCTGCGCGTCGTCTGGTGATGGCGCATCTGCGCTTCGTAGTGCATATCGCAAAATCTTACAACGGCTACGGACTTTCCCAATCTGACCTCATTCAAGAGGGCAATGTTGGTTTAATGAAAGCCGTTAAGCGTTTCGATCCAGAAAAAGGTGTGCGCTTGATATCCTTTGCGGTGCATTGGATTAAAGCCGAAATTCACGAATACATCTTGCGCAATTGGCGTATTGTTAAAATTGCCACCACCAAGGCGCAACGCAAGTTATTTTTTAACTTACGTGGTAAGAAGAAAAACCTCGGTTGGTTGAGCAATGAAGAAGCTAAGGCTGTTGCAGCTGACTTAAACGTTGATGTAAAGCATGTTCAGGAGATGGAAGGTCGTTTAGCTGCTTATGATGCCGCTTTTGATGTAGGCGTTGATGATGATGAAGATTCGGCCTATCAGGCACCGGCTAACTACCTTGAAGACCGTCGAGCAGATCCGGCATTGATGCTTGAGCAGGCTGACTTTGAAACCAAAAAAGTCAATAGTTTAGAGGCCGCAATGGCAGAGCTTGATGAGCGTAGTCGCGATATTCTCGAACAGCGCTGGTTAGGTGAAGAGAAAGCGACTTTGCACGAACTCGCTGCAAAATACAGCGTATCAGCCGAGCGCATTCGCCAGCTGGAAAAGAATGCAATGAAAAAGATGAAGGCGGCAATGGAAGCTTAAACCAGATTCTTTGACGATTTACGATGAAAAGCCGCTTCCTTGGGAAGCGGCTTTTTTTTGTTCAAGATGAAACTATTCAGGGGGGAAGCATGGGGGCAAAATTTGTTATTGCGATAGCAGCGTTTAACGGTGCGCTTGCAGTGTGTCTAGGTGCATTTGGTGCTCATGGTTTAAAGAAAACCCTATCTCAGGGGGCCTTACAGGTATGGCAAACGGGCGTGACCTACCACTTCTACCATGTATTGGCCTTATTGGCCGTCGGGCTTTTGATACAACAGAAGCCGAAACAAGCCCTTTCGATTAGCGCTGTACTGTTCTTGGCTGGAATTCTGTTGTTTAGCGGAAGTTTATATGGGCTGGCGTTGGGCGGTCCTAGTTGGCTCGGGCCGATAACTCCTTTAGGGGGTATAAGTTTTATTTTTGCTTGGCTCTTAATGGGTGTGGCAGCTCTCAAAGATTAAGATGGTAGAATTATTAGAGTTGTACATGTTATAAATTACATGTAATATCTTTGTCTGCTGATCGTGAAGCACTTTGCTTCGCACTTAGTTTGGCCTGCAGGACACAATGGAGCTAAAAATGGCATTTAGACGTTATGGTGGAAGTTTTCATACTACTGACAGCGGCAATATTGACGTAGTCGCGTTCGCGCTTTTTCTAGTATTTTTCATCTTTATGTTTGCTTTTATTTCAGGCTCAAACGAAATGTTGGTTGCGGCCGGCATCGGTTTTATTGTTTTTTTAATCGTTGTCCCGTTTGCGAGCCAGCTCTGGCCAGGCGGAGAAACGAGCAGAGTCAGCCGTGCACTGTTTCGTGAATATATTGAAAAAGCCGAGCAAAGATTAAAAGAAAGAAATTATCTGCAGGCTTTAGGTTACTTTGAGAAAGCCAAGCGACATGGTGAGCTATCTGAAAACCTCAGCATTAAATACAGAATGTTAAAAAAACAATAATTCGTAGGTTTTAAAACCTATATCGATCAAGTTAGTTTTCACGAGGTATAAATGAGTAATAGTAAAGGAAGAGTAAAGTCGTCTGCGGATTATCAGCGCGAATTCAGACAGCGGATGCGTAATCAGGGCTTGGTAAAAAAGGAATTATGGATTCGGCCGGAAAACGCGCCGCAATTACCGTTAATCGAAGCGCGATTAAGAAGGGTGCGGGAAGATCTGGCAAGTGAACTGACTGAGCTGCAACCTGAGGCTTGGACGACCGAAAAATTATATATGGCATTAAGTGCGAATGAGCACTTCAGTCCGGCAAAAGCAAAGCTAGAACTGCTTGACGAAGAGGAGCCAGTCCTTGTTATTGTAATGAAAGACTATGGACATTTGCCGATGTATATATCTGTCATGTCAGAACAGATTGTTGTTGAATCAATCCTATGGTCAGTTAAACAAGTAAAAAATAGAGAAGAATTTAACGAGCGTGTTTTAAGAACGCATAAATACTTCCCCCTTTCAACTATGAGCTTAGAAAATCTAGGTGAAGGAGAAGATTTTTATTGCATGTTTGGAGCATTGAGCTCACGTTCAATATTGGAAAGTATAATTTTCGAAATAGAAACTCTTGCAGAAAATATTATGGATGCGGTGGATACCTATTCTGAATTTCTATTATATAGTGAGCATGCCTAGTTTATGTCTATTTGGTTAAAATTAATCGCTGCAAGTGGAAACATAGACAAGGTTGACGGTGTGCAAAAGAAAGCGATTGCGCTGCTTGAAAATGAAATTTCTGAAGTGAAGTCTTTACTGGAGATATTGCAGGAAAATCAAGAGGGATGTAAAAACGAAAAGCGTTTAGAGGAAAAAAATTGCGGGCTATTGTTAGAGAGGCGTAAACAGTATCGGGAATTACTAACTGAAGGTCACGCAGATAACGATAAGTTTTCTCAAAAAGTTCAAGCGGAGTTAAATAAAATTGATTGCGAAGTTGAACATCTAGAAAAACATGCCGAAGATCTCAATCTGAAATTAAGTAAGGTGACTTATGAGAGTAGCAAGCGCGAAGTCTACCTCAAACGATTATTGCAACAATGGGATACGCTTAAAGCCTTTGAAAATATGCAGAAGGCTAAATTGGCGATAGCGAAACGAGATCATACTGACGGAAAAATAAAAACGGCATTGGAATTATTGGATGAGGTTCGAAGACAAAACGAGATTAAATAATAATTGAAGATTTGCAATTGTGAGAAATGATTGCATGCAAACTAGTATATTCAAGCTACTGCATAATTCACTTAAATCTGAGAAATTGAAAAATACTAGCAAAGGAAAAGCAACAATTTAAAGAACTCAAACCAAAAGGCTAAGATTTGTGAAAAATTTTAAATCGCGAATAAAATTGATTATAGGCTTGTGCTTAATCATGGTAGTGATATACATTTTGGATGTATTCACTGGTGGGCTTCTCAGTCGTTTGGGTGGTATTCATCCACGTAATCCTTTTGGTTTGGTTGGCATTGTAACTTCACCATTTTTACACGGGGGTATATGGCATTTAATCAATAACCTGATTGGTCTCTCTGTGTTTAGCTTTTTGTGTTTATTGCGTGGTGAGAGGTTTTTTATCTCCAGCAGTGCTAGTATCATTTTGCTGACGGGAGCTTTGGTTTGGATTTTTGCCCGCAATGGCAATCATATCGGTGCCAGTGGATGGATATTTGGCTTGTGGAGCTTGAGTATCGCGCTGGCCTGGTTTGAGCGCAGTGTAATGAGCATCTTAATTGGAATTTTTGTGGTGATCTTTTATGGTGGAATGGTTTTTGGGGTTCTGCCGACGAGATCTTATATCTCTTTCGAGGCGCATTTGTTTGGTGCGATTGCAGGTGTTATCACAGCAGCGGCGATGGCCAAGAAGTCACGTGCCAGTGACTAGTTTTATTTTTGAAGAGATATTTGGCTCTCACTCTGTAGATAAGCCGCTCCAGATCTCCACCAGCTTTTTCTAGGGCCGCCGCAAGTACATCCCTGTAGGCTGCGTAGCCGACTTCGCGTCGGCTACGCCCCTAGAAAAAGCTACTGACGCTCTGGAACTATGTGCTAATTACGCAGAGTTTTCTTTTAAATTCGTTAGCGACTAAGCTATTAAAACATCTAAATAAAGAGCTTGGACATGAACACTTTATTCAAAGACTTTTTCTACTGTTTAAAAAACCTAACCAAAAATACCAGTTTTTTTGTCACCGCCGTCATTTCTTTAGCGTTGTGTATTGCCTGCAACACAATAATATTTAATATTGTCCATAATCTTATTCTTAAACCTCTACCTTATCCCGAATCCGAAAAAATAGTGGAAGTCTATAACCATTACGAAATAGGGCGAATGTCCAGCAATGTTCCATTGTTAGTTGATTTTCGTGATAACACCGAAGCTTTTTCAAATCTTGCACTTACCAATAATTACGCGCCGACGATAGAAACTGGGGGAGTACCGCAGTCAGTAAAAGCAATGATGGCCAGTGTGGATTTTTTTAACGTATTCCGATTGCAACCGGAGCTAGGTAATTTTTTTAATGAGGAACACGGGATTCCAGAGCAAGCTAAAGTTGTTGTCCTTTCTTACACTTTTTGGTCGAGCCAATATGGAAAAGACAAAAATGTAGTAGGTGAAACGATTGATATCAATGACGAACAGCATGAAATTCTCGGTGTAGCACCGTATAGTCTAGAGATATTGTTTCCCGATATTAAATTTGTTCGCGCCCGAGCTTGGAGCCCTGAAGCGGAAAGCCCCTGGCGGAGGCACTCGAATGGTCAGAAGTTGTTTACGCGATTAGCCCCTGGCGTTACTGTTGAACAAGCACAGTTGCAAGTTGATCTGAGAGATAAAATATATTACGACGAATATCCGGGTATGCAGGATTATCTCGATAGAACGGAGCATTTCTCACGCGCTATCACAATAGAGGATGAACGTGTCAGGACTATAAAGCCCATTTTATTAATGCTGCAATTGGGGACGGTATTTGTTCTTATTATTGGCGCTGTCAATATTGCGAACCTACTCCTAGTACGCGCGAATGCGAAGCTTGGCGAACTTGCAATACGCTGTGCCGTTGGTGCGGGATTAAAAGATATCGCCCGCTTATTATTTTTAGAAAGCCTCATTTTATTTTTGGGTGGAGCTATTTTAGGTATTGTGGCCGCGGCCTGGGGAATCCGGCTAATTAACGATCATGCGATGGCTTTACTGCCGCCGATGCAAGCTTTATCGTTAGATGCCGTGACAATCGTATCCATGTTGCTTGCTTCTATTATCTTTGCGCTGTTGGTTGCGCTTTTCCCAATTGTTAATTTTATGCGCAAAAAC
>JANQJB010000127.1 GCA_028281865.1 Marinagarivorans sp. | reverse complement strand
CTTCACTTTTGCTAAGCATTTCATTACCCTAGGCGCGAAAATTCAATGACTGAAATTAGGGAATAACATGTATTCGCGTTTTTCTGTTTTTTACGTAGTAACTCTACTGTGTGCTCTTGTCGGTTGCGGGTCTTCTGGCAGCGACACCAATTCTAATAATACCGGTGGCGGGAATACGTCCAAAGGCGAAGTTCGCAACCAATCGATGGTAATGTCCAGCTCTGACCAAATCTGTAGCGAAGCCGCTACCACAGGTCAGCGACCCGATCTTGACTATATGCCGCCGATTTCAAGCCCGCGTTATCCTTCAGACTCTGGGCCGAACATTGTTGTCGATGCGGGCCACAATAATTTCCATAACATTCGCAATCGTTATTGCATGTTTGCCATGTCGCTGCGTGCAGATGGTTATCGCGTTAATGAAAATTACGATGCGCTTACGAGCAATAACTTGGCACAAACGGATATCTATGTTATTGCCAATGCACGTCCTAGCACAGACCAGACAGCCGATGAGACTTTTTCAGAGAGTGAAATTGAAGCACTTAAAAATTGGGTAATCGATGGTGGTCGATTAATGTTTATCATCGATCATCCGAACTTTTTGGAAGGATCTGTCAAACTTGCGGATGCATTGGGTTTCACCGTTATTGAGCGCAGTGCATTAATTCCTGGCAAGCCGGTGCCTTATCAATTTGACAAAGACAGTGGTTTGCTGAAAGACCACGCGATAACCGATGGGACCATTGGCCAGCCTATTTCTAAGTTCACTACGTTCTCCGGTTCTGCCTTCTGGGCGCCTGACGAGGCTGATATTTTATTGCAGTTTCCTGAAAATAGTATTGGGCGTCGCCTGATTGACGGTATGCTAATTGAGGAGGATATTAGTGGAGCGCTGCAAGGTGCGGTCTTGCAATTTGGCTTAGGGAAAATTGCGATGTTTTCTGAAGCTGGCGCATTTACCGCGCAAATTAATATCCGCGGTCTTCCGATGGGTATGGGACATGAAGATGCCAGTGAAAATAGCTTATTTTTACTTAATGTGATGCATTGGTTAGCGTTAAATTAATTCGATATCGCTTACTTCGATTTTGCTTTCGCTGATGAGTTTCCATTTGATATTAAGTTGATCAATAGTGATTCCAAATATGCGATCGTTTTCGTGGTTAATATATTGTGGGCTTGGATTTAATTGTAGCGTTTCTATTATCAGGGGTTTTAGTTGATTATACGCTGTTAATTTTTGCTCGCTGGTTTCAGAAAACTCAACGGTGTATTTTGTCGGTGCTATATCGGCGAAGTCATTTGATGCTGCTTCGATACGATCACAATAGGGAATGTAGGGTTTGATATCGATAACGGGTGTCCCATCAACGAGGTCTGTATTTGAAACGCTTAATATTATTTTTTCTCCTTGTGTGTGAATTTTTTCGAGTTTGACGGCTGAAAGGCCTATTGGGTTTGGGCGGATTGGAGAGCGTGTCGCAAATACACCGATGGTTTTATTTCCGCCTAAACGTGGCGCTTTGACTTTCGGTTTCCATTCTTTAATCTTATTGAGATGAAAAATAAACTGTACCCATATATGGCTGCTGGTTTCGAGTTCTTGCCAGGCTTCGATGCGGTTGTAGGGTGGTAAGATTTCAATTTCTGCAAACGAGTGGGGTACGAGTCCCGCTTGTCTTGGTACGCCGAACTTTTCTTTGTAGCATGAATGTACGATGCCGATTGGTGTCAAATTTAATGTCATAAACTTGTCTGGTTAATCTTTTAAATCTTAATTGGCTTCAAGTCCGTTTCATTATTGCGGAATTATTTTTCGGGCCGCCGTGAACCCTTCCCTGGGGGCTCTGTCAAAATCGTCCACGATTTTTACAGCCCGAAAAATAATTCCGCAACAATGAAACTCTGTGCCTAAATTGAGCAAAAATGCACTTGCTAATGGTAACATAGGGAAACACAAGCAACTTGCTCAGTTTTGTAATGTCTCATCGTCTTGACCTGATTCTCATCAATCAAAAATATGCGCAAACGCGTGCCCGAGCGCAAAAGATGATCCGCGCTGGTAACGTGAGCGTCTTAATTGAAGGTGCGTGGCAAATTGTAGAAAAACCGGCAGCTCAGTTTGATAACGATATCGAAATTAGAGTCGAAGATACGGAAGAGCTGCGCTTTGTTTCGCGTGCGGGCTTAAAACTGGAAGCATGCTTAAATCAGTTAAATATGGATTTTAGCGATAAGGTTGCTCTCGATATTGGCCAATCAACAGGTGGGTTTACCGACTGTTTGCTGCAGTTTGGTGTGAAAAAAGTCGTGGGTATCGACGTTGGACATGGGCAGCTATCGGCTAATTTACGCCAGGATAAGCGGGTTATCTGCCTGGAGGGCATCAACGCGAGAGATTTACCGGCTAAGCAATTATTGCAATATCAAGCCGAGGGATTTGATATTGTGGTTATGGATGTGTCCTTTATTTCACAGACGCTGATCCTGCCAAATTTACCACAGCTTATGCGGCGGCCGTCTTTATTAATCAGTTTGGTCAAACCTCAGTTTGAGCTCCAAGCCAATGATATTGGCAAGGGCGGAATTGTTAAGGATGCAAAAAATTATAAGAAAGTGGAATTACGTATTAAAAGCTGCTTAGAGGGACATAATTTTAATATCAAAAAATTTGAGGCCAGTCCAATATTGGGTGGTGATGGCAATAAGGAGTTTCTTGTCTTGGCGAGTTTGTCTTCATTCTCATAAGTTTGCGTAGCAAATATATTGAATCTATTTCTTGGTTTTACCCATTTTTAAATTGCAGAAAACAAAAATGTTCTTAAAAAAAATATTTTATACTTTTTGATTGTTTATTGTGTCTGCAAATTTATTTCTCATTTTGTATAAAAGTTATAAAAATATTGTTTCCATAATATCCTGTTTTTACAGCTTATTACTGTAAAAATGGGCTTTCTGGTTTTTCAGTGCTTTTATTTTTAATAAAAAAATAAGCTCTACACGTTACACCTTTCGACTGACCGTTTACTCCAATTTAGTTGATTTGCTAAGGAAGTAGTTCACAAAATAACTAGGCTTAAAAGTACATATATGCGGTTTCAAATTTAAGCCGTTAAAAATATAAGTTGTTTTGTGGAGTAGTAGATAATGGCATTTGTGCGAGACGCAATTAGGTATTTTACCTTAGCATTTATTTCGGTTTTATTGGTTTCGTGCAGTGGGGGTGGTGAAGATGGCACCGCCGGAATGCCGAGCCAAGAAGATATTGCAGCTAGTTCGGGTGACAATGAAGGATCTGACGATGTTGCCACCTCTTCTGATAACGAAACCAATAAAGTCATTATTAGCGGTACCATCACCTACGATCGAATTCCGTTTGAAGATAGTTTTTACGGCGGCCTTGATTACCCTTCGACAACACAGGTGCCCGCGCGCGGTGTTGTTATCAAAGCGTTGGACGGGTCCAATTCAGAAATCGCTAGTACGGTGACCTCGGCGACGGGAGAGTACAGCGTAACAGTTGATCGCAACACCGATATTAAAATTCGTGTTGTCGCGCAGATGACAAGTTCAAGCCCAACCTGGGATATCACGGTGCGTGACAATACGCAGGGTGGCTCGGGTTATGTGATGGATGGTTCCCTGGTGAGCTCGGGTACGACCGCAGGCCAAATACGTAACTTGCACGCGGCGTCGGGCTGGAACGGCAGTCAATATACCAGCACTCGCAGCGCCGGCCCTTTCGCAATATTGGATTCGATATACGACAGTGTTCAGGTTTTGGTTGGTGCCGACGCGAATTTGGAACTGCCGGAGCTAACAGTGTTTTGGAGTGAAGACAATATCGCGGTAGGTGGAGCGCATAACCAAGGCTTTATTGGCAGCTCTTTTTATTCTACCGGGAGCGGTTCAATTTATATTCTCGGTAAAGCCGATAACGATTCTGATGAATTTGACCGTGCCGTTATCCAGCACGAATTTGCTCATTACGTTGAAGACAAACTCTCGCGTAGCGAGAGCATTGGCGGTTCCCACAACTTAGATTCACGCCTCGATATGCGTGTAGCTTTTGGTGAAGCCTGGGGCAACGCGTTTGCAGGCATTTCATCTGGCGATTCGGTTTACCGTGATAGTTTTGGTAACGAGCAACAATTTGGCTTTTCTTTTGATGTAGAAAACAACGTTGTTTATAACCCCGGTTGGTTCAGTGAGCGTTCTCTGCAAGCCATTATCTACGATATTTACGACAGTACATCCGACGGTGATGACGATATTAGCCTTGGTTTTGGGCCGATATACGATGCGTTGCGCAGCAGTGCTTACCTTAGTTTTTCGGGTATGACGTCGATATATCCATTCATAGAATTGATTAAGCAGGCCAATCCTAGCGCCGAGGCAAGTATCAATGACATGTTGAGTGCGCAGGATATCTATGGCACAGGCATGTACGGTGATGGCGAAACGAACGACGCAGGAACGCCAATAATATTGCCAATTTATCAGTCAATCAGCGTAGGCGAATCGACGACTGTCTGCAGTGGCAACAATTTCAAAGAATATAATGGTGTCGACGTTAATCGCTTTGTTTTGTTGAGCATCGCGCAAGCCGGTCGATACACAATGACAGCGCAAAAGTCCTCTTCGAGCACCCTAGTTCTGACCAACCCTCAATTAGAACTGTATTTGAATGGCGATTATGTAGCCGCAAGCCGTTCTTCTACTGCAAACGTTGAAACGCTGTCGCGCAATTTAGAAGTCGGTACTTATCTGCTGCAAGTTAACGAAAGTACAAACAGCGACAACTTCGATACAACCGGCGGCACGGCGTGTTACGACGTCAGCCTTAATCTGTAGCTTAAAGGAGTAGACCATGAAAAAGCTTATCTCAATTGCTGTCGCTCTCTTCATTAGTATTGGTGCTGCGCATGTAAACGCAGGCCCCGGGCACGCGCATACGCATCAAAACCAAGGTCAACGTCAACATATGGCCCAGCGCCCTCATCGAAAACCGGGTGCGCCTGTGTATATCGAGAGCGAAGCCCGCTATCAAATTCAAGCGGGCGAGAAAAAAAGCATTTCGTTAAAACTCAGCATGGGCACCAGTTCGGGTATAGCGAAGGTTAATTTACGCGCTGACCGAGGTTTGCAATTAACAGCTGAGCAAATGAATTGGCAGTTTGATTTAGCGGAGGCCTCGGAAGTATCGATACCGCTTGAAGTGACCGCTGCTGCGGATGGTCGGTATTTTATTCACGTTTTTACGCTGATTGAAAATGGCCCCGGTGGTCGCATGCCTCGCGCTCAGGCCATCGCGATTGATGTTGGGGAAGCCGTTAGGAAAGCGCAAAAACCGTCGTTGGCTGAACACGTTTTACTGCCTGCTAAAGAGGAAATCATTTCTCGCTAGTCCGAGCGACAAGAATCACAAGTCGTAGCCGTTCGACCCTCAACAATCGGCTATCTACCCACTTAGCGCTCTTTATGGGCGCTTTTTTTTATTTTCGAAATAGGTTAAATCGCCCACAGTAAAAACAATCGCTGAGCTTTAATTCGAACCTGTTATACTGCCGGCCATGGATGTAACAGAGCTTCTTGACCAATTAAACGATGCGCAGCGCGAAGCCGTTTGCGCTCCGTCGTGTAATCAACTTATTCTCGCTGGCGCCGGCAGTGGCAAAACGCGCGTGCTTGTGCACCGTATCGCTTGGTTGATGCAGGTGGAGCATGTAGCGCCTTATCAAATTATGGCCGTTACCTTTACCAATAAAGCCGCGCGTGAAATGCGTGAGCGCCTAACCCGATTGGTTGGCGAAAATTACGGTGCGAATTTTGGTCGCGGTTTGTGGGTCGGGACATTCCACGGTATCGCGCACCGACTTTTGAAATCTCATTGGCAGGAAGCCGGTTTGTTGCAAAATTTTCAAATCCTTGACTCTGAAGATCAATTGCGCGTAATAAAACGCGTTTATCAAGAATTGCAGCTCGACGATAAAAAGTGGCCGCATCGGCAGGCGCAATATTTTATTAACGAACAAAAAGACGAAGGCAAACGTGCACAACATCTTGCCGATAGCCACGATCTATATCTGGCGACAATGAAGCGCGTTTATGTTGCCTATGAGCAAGCCTGTGAGCGTGGCGGCTTAGTCGACTTCGCGGAATTACTGCTGCGTTCGCACGAGTTATGGTTAAAAAAGCCCGACTTGTTGGAACATTATCAGCGCCGATTTAATTATATTTTGGTTGATGAATTCCAAGACACTAACGCAGTCCAATATGCTTGGTTGAGAGTCTTGGCCGGGCAATCCAGTTATGTTACGGCGGTGGGTGATGACGACCAGTCTATTTACGGTTGGCGCGGTGCGCGCATTGAAAATATTCACCATTTTTCCCATGATTTTAGCGATACAACAACGACTCGTCTTGAACAAAATTATCGTTCGACAGGAACGATTCTCGCGGCGGCAAATGCCGTTATTGCAAATAATACCGGCAGGCTTGGAAAAAAATTATGGACCTCTGGTAAGGACGGGGAGCTCATTGACTTATATACCGCGTTTAACGAGCAGGATGAGGCTCGACATATTGTCGATAGAATTAAAACGTGGGTGGAAAGAGGCGGTAATTTAAAAAATACGGCTATTTTATATCGTTCTAACGCGCAGTCGCGTGTATTGGAAGAGGCCTTATTTCGTGAAAATATTGCGTATCGAATTTACGGCGGCTTGCGCTTTTACGAACGCTTAGAAATTAAAAATACTTTAGCGTATTTGCGCTTAATTCAAAATCGCAATGACGATAGCGGGTTTGAGCGCGTAGTTAATACGCCGACTCGCGGAATCGGCGCTAAAACAACAGAAGCGCTGCGTGAAATTGCGCGCGATCAGGGTTGTTCACTCTATCAAGCCAGTTTGCATATTATTGCTAACAAAGGCCTTACTGTCCGAGCGACAGGCGCTTTAAACGGTTTCTTAAATCTTATTGACGAATTGGATAAAGAAGCTGAAGAATTATCGCTTGGCGACTTAGTCGATTTGGTGGTTAAAAAAAGCGGGCTTTATGAATTTCATCAAAACGAAAAAGGCGAGCGCGGACAAGCGCGGGTAGAAAACTTACAAGAATTGGTCAACGCTTGTCGCCAATATGAGCATGAAGATGAAGAGCTTTCGCCGCTGGAAGAATTTCTAGATGCTGCGGCGCTGGATGCTGGTGAACGACAGGCAGATGAATATGAAGATGCTGTGCAAATGATGACCTTGCACAGCGCGAAGGGTCTAGAGTTTCCGCTTGTGTTTCTCGCCGGTGTTGAAGAGAATTTGTTTCCGCACCGGATGTCTGCAGATGATCCAGAGAAGCTCGAAGAAGAGCGGCGTTTGTGTTATGTCGGTATTACGCGTGCTATGGAAAAATTGATTCTGACTCACGCAGAGAGTCGCCGTTTGTATGGAGAGGAAAAATACAATGGCATTTCTCGTTTTGTGCGCGAGATACCAAAAGATCTTGTGCAAGAAGTACGCATTAAATCAAGTATTGCTCGCCCCACCCAGTTTTCGAATAAAAATAATTTTGCCTTTAATGAAAACGCTGACGAAGATTTTGGTGAGCTTCAGCTCGGACAATTTGTTGCACACAACAAGTTTGGCGAAGGTGTAATTTTACAGTTTGAAGGTCGTGGTAGTTCTGCTCGTGTACAAGTAAAATTTAATAGTGGCGGAACAAAGTGGCTTGTTTTGCAATATGCCAAATTGCAAGTGTTGTGCTAGTTGCGTGTTTTGTCAGTAAAGTGTTTTAGATAGCACCTTAGATTTAGTGTGAATAACTTAGACGAAAAATAATCGAGAACACTATGTATAATCGTTATTCTCCTTGGTGGATGCCGGCGGCGATAGTTGTTTTGTTAATTATTGTTGTTGTGCAAGTTATGTTTTTGGTTGCAGGCCGTTTTGACGATAAGGCAACTTCTTCTTCGCAGCTGCTGGAAAACGACAATAGCCCGCGGGAAATAATAAAGTGGCGACTTGTGACTTCCTGGCCAAAAAAATTCCCTGGCTTAGGTTTAGGGCCTGAAAATTTTGCGGAAAAAGTCAGGGCCATGAGTGGCGGTCGTTTGGATATTACTGTCTATGGGGCAAATCAAATTGTTCCGCCGTTAGGTGTTTTTGGTGCAGTATCGTCTGGTAGCGCCGAGATGGGGCACAGCGGCGCATATTATTGGAAGGGTAAAATTCCGGCAGCTGTGTTTTTTACAACGGTTCCATTTGGTATGAATGCGCAGGAATTTAACGGTTGGTTGCACTATGGCGGCGGGCTAGAATTATGGCGTGAAGTGTACGAGCCGTTTAATTTAATTCCATTTGCCGGTGGAAATTCGGGTGTGCAAATGGGCGGCTGGTTTAATCGTGAAATTAATTCAATTGAAGATATCAAAGGCTTGAAAATGCGTATTCCAGGGCTCGGTGGTGAAGTATTTACGCGAGCCGGTGGAACTGCTGTGAATATCCCTGGGGGCGAATTATTTACCTCGTTGCAATCGGGGGTAATCGATGCGACAGAATGGGTAGGCCCTTACAATGACCTGGCTTTTGGTTTTCACCAAATTGCAAAATATTACTACTATCCCGGCTGGCATGAGCCGGGCTCTAACCTTGAATTTTTTGTTAACAAAGACGCTTATAATCGGCTTCCTTCTGATTTACAGGCCATTGTTGAAACTGCAGCGAGAGCAGTTAATCAAGATATGCTCGACGAATACACCGCGCGCAATAACAAAGCCCTAGTGGACTTGGTTGAAAAACACCAGGTTGAATTGCGGCAATTTCCGGATGATGTGATTGCCGAAATGCGCAGAGCGAGTGAGGAAATTTATCAAGAAATGGCGGCAAAAGACGAAACGTTTAAGCGCGTTTATGCTTCATATAAAAATTATTTAGAAGGCGTTAAAAAATACCATCGCTTGAGTGAGCAGGCTTACTACAATTTGCGTTAGGCCAGACAAAAAAAGCAGCCCATTGGCTGCTTTTTTTTGAGGTCGCAACTAATAAAAACTATATGCAAAAGAGAAATACACTACCCGCATCAAAAGGTGAAAAGGTAGTTTGGAAAGTCGCACCGCTATAAGTGAGAAAACCGTTATCGCATCTTATCGGGCCTTGGACAAGTCCCCACTGTGCAGCTAGGTTAGCATCGACTTCACAGCCCTCTGCGTTCTCTAGCGTGATTGCGCGGCCTTCGACCCGACAAAGCGCAAGCTCTTCCAAGCAAATAAAATCAACCGACCCCGCATCATAGGGCGCTGCGGCGCTGGCAGGAAAGGTTCCTCCATCGTAAGAGACATTGCCGCCGAAACATCGAACGGGGCCCTGTACCAACATAAATTCGTCTGCCAGTGACTCGGTGATTTGGCATTCCTCACCGTCTTTCAAAGCGATGGTGTCATTGCCAACGACTGGGCAGGCGTCGAATGAGGTACTGCCGCCGCCACCCACAGAAGGGATAACAAGCTCATTGATACTCTCGACTCTTGCTGGTTTGGTCTCTTCAGAATCACTGCAGCCGATCAGCAGTGCCGTAATACATATTACGCAAAGAATTAGTTTCATTTACCTTCTCTCCAGTATGTCTCCTGTTGAGGGGCAGTATATAGCTTCGCCACTGCCTTATCCAATAAGCAAAACGGCCCAATAATTGATTTGTGCAAACCAATTCTGAGTTTTATACGATATCAGACTTTAAATAGCTGATAACGCATCTGACTATTTATTTGTGCTTAGTTTTGATTAAGCTTTCGGTAGCCTGCGCGTTCGCCCAGTATCGTCGATAGCAACGTAAACAAATTCGGCCTCAGTAACTTTACTTTGGGTAGAGCTTTCGTACTGCTTTACCCAAACTTCTATAAATATTCGCATTGAGGCTCTACCGACATCAACAACGGAGCAGTAACAACCCACAGTCGCTCCAACCGGTACTGGCCGCATAAATGACATCGAGCCGACCGATACGGTGGTTACGCGCCCACGCGCTACTTCGCGGGCGACAATAGCGCCGGCGAGGTCCATCTGTGAGAGCAGCCAGCCGGCAAATATGTCACCATTTGAGTTGGTATTTTGTGGCAAAGCGAGAGTTTGCAGTGCTAGTTCGCCTCCGGGGCCAGGATCTTTGTCCTGCACACGGGAAAGTTCATCCAGGTCTATTTCTTCCACTTCTTCAACATCGACATCTGCGTTCATCCAGGTTTCTTCCTCATGTTTAGATAACGAAAAGAAAACAATCAAACACATCAATTATTGTTGATTTGACCCACTTGTGCATTTGATACGAATTGACTTGCAGGCCGAGGAGGGAAGCGGGGGCTGAATTCTATGGTGATATCAACGAAGGCAGCCAAGTTGCCAGCGAGGGCCAGATACACAGTGCAAGCAATAGTGTTAATTGGATCACAATAAATGGAATAACGCCACGGTAAATCGCGCTAGTACGCACACTTTCTGGCGCGACACCTCGCAGGTAGAACAGGGCGAAACCAAAGGGAGGGGTAAGGAAGGAGGTTTGCAGATTTAACGCTATCATAATACCGAGCCAGACAGGGTCGAGCCCCATTGCCAGCAATGCCGGTGCCACAAGCGGCACTACGACAAACGTGATTTCAATAAAGTCGAGAATAAAGCCGAGCAGGAACATCACCACCATCACCAATAAAACAGCTGTCCATCGGCCGCCCGGTAATTGTTGAAAGAAGTTCTCAATCAGCTCTTTGCCGCCGAAGCCTATAAATACCAGCGAAAATATCGAAGCGCCGATTAAAATTGCGAATACCATTGCGCTTATTTTCGCTGTCGATTGGCCAATTTCTGCTAAGACCCTGCGATTGAGCTGCTGTTTGCTGTAAGCCAATATCAGTGCAGCGATCGCGCCAACGCCTGCCGCTTCTGTTGGTGTAGCAAAACCGCTTACGATTGAACCGAGCACAGTGACAATCAATAGCATGGGAGGAATGATGCTGAAAAATAGCTTTCCTCTCGAAACGTGCTCCGCATGTTTGAAACGCGGAGCACGCTCCGGCTGCGCAAAACCGACCGTCAACAAATAGGCGAGATATAAGCCTACTAATAGAAGCCCCGGAAGAATCGCAGCCATAAATAAATCACCGACAGAAACGGTTTTGGCATCAAAAATTTGCTTTTCTAATTGGACTTGCTGATAAGCGCTCGAGAGGATGTCCCCGAGTAAAATGAGTGCAATCGAAGGCGGAATGATTTGCCCCAAGGTTCCTGTCGCGCAAATGGTCCCTGTAGCGAGTTCTGGCGAATAGCCGCGTTTGAGCATTGTCGGCAGGGACATCAAGCCCATCGTCACCACTGTGGCTCCTACGATACCGGTGCTGGCGGCCATCAACATGCCCACGAGCACTACCGCCAAACCAAGGCCTGCCGGCAAATGACCGCAGGCTCTAGCCATATTTTCGAGCAAGTCCTCAGCGATCTTAGTGCGTTCGAGCGTCACTCCCATCAGTACAAAAAGTGGGATGGCGACTAAGGTTTCATTTTTATAGATACCGAATAAGCGCTCGGGAACAAAGAGCAAATCACTGGCTGTAAAAGTGCCGCTTAAAATTCCGAAAGCTGCAAACCACAGCGCGACGCCGCCAAGAGTGAAGGCGACCGGGTAGCCCGCCATCAGTACGAGGCAAACCACCAGAAACATTATGAGCGGAATATATTCAATCATCGATGATTGAGGGGTTTGAAGTGGTGATAATGGTTGGAAGCGTTTTTGCGATTTCGGAAATCGCCTGCAGAGCTAACAGTAAACCGTTTACTAGCAAAACGGTTTTCAAAAGGTAAACTGCTGGAATACCGCCGGCATCTGCGGAGGCCTCGCGATTGACCCAAGAGTCGATTACAAACTCCCAGCTAACGGCGACAATACTCAGCGCAAGAGGTAATAGCAGTACAGTGCTACCAATACAATTTACCCAGGCTTTTTGTAGCGTCGTATAGCGTCGATAAAAAATATCGACTCGAACATGAGCGTCTTGGCACAGGGTGTAAGCGCTTGTCAGCATTATCAAAAAAGCGTGCATGTAGACTACCGATTCTTGCGCACCCACTGACCCGAACCCTGCGAGTTTGCGCAAAAATACGATTATCGTGACTACTACCGCCATTATTAGTGCCAACCACGCGAGCGATCTACCCGTCGTGTTTGCGAGCGCATCCAGCAGCCGGCTCAGGCTCCTGCATAGATTTAAAAATTGATTCATCTGTTATTCAAATACGCATTTTATAATCTAGGGGCAGCAGTTTATTAGTTGGCTGCATTTATTAGGGTGTTTGCTTTGAGTGTTTTGTAGGGTTGCAGATGTTATTACAATTTGGTGCACAAGGCACAGGGTCGATTTGTATGTTGGTTTGCAACTGGTGACGAATTATCGCAATGTCATCAAAATGTAACAAATCTGTAATATTGCGTGCCTACCATGGCGGCAAGTTAAGGTTACGCTGTTCTCGTTGAGGTGTGCGAGCCCGGCAGTATCAGCTTTAGACAAATTTAAAATCATCTTGGAGTGAATATTATGATCAAAGAGTTGTTGAAACTGGCGTGCCTCGCCACGGCATTTGCAGCACCAATGGGATACTCCGCAAGCCGTGACAATATTATGGTGGTGGGCTCCTCGACAGTTTTTCCGTTTTCTAAAGTGGTAGCTGAGCGCTTCGGGAAAAAAACTAAATTTAAAGCACCGAAAGTTGAACCAACCGGCACCGGTGGAGGTTTTAAGGAGTTTTGCAAAGGTATCGGCCTAGCCTACCCCGATATTGCCAACGCATCACGTCGTATTAAACAATCCGAGTTTGACGATTGTCGCAGCAATGGCGTAAAAGATATTATCGAAGTGCAAATTGGTTACGATGGAATTGTGATCGCCAATTCGGTTAAATCCAAGCAGTTTGCATTGAGCTTGCGCGATGTTTTTCTCGGCTTGGCTAAGATGGTCCCAGATCCCAAAGCCGAAGGTAAATTAATTGCTAACCCCTATAAGACATGGAAGGATGTCAACCCTAATTTACCTGGCACTAAAATTGAGGTATTCGGCCCACCTCCTACCTCTGGTACTCGAGACGCGTTTGTCGAACTTGCGATGGAGGGAGGGTGCTCGCACTTTGATTGGATCAAAGCACTTAAAAAGACAGATAAAAATCGCTTCAAGGCTATTTGTCACGGGATGCGCGAAGACGGCGCTTTTGTCGAAGCCGGTGAAAACGATAATTTGATTGTCCGCAAGCTCAACGAAAGTGCAGGTTCGCTTGGCATATTCGGTTTTAGTTTTCTCGACCAAAATGCTGACAAAGTTCACGCAGCGACTATCGATGGCAACGTGCCAACTTTTGACTCAATTGCTTCCGGGGATTACATCGTATCCCGCCCGTTGTACTTTTACGCCAAAAAAGCGCACATTGGCGTTATCCCTGGGATTAAGGAATTTCTTGTGGAATTCACAAGCCGCGGCACTTGGGGTGAAGAGGGGTATTTGTCTGAAAAGGGATTAATCCCGTTGGATACATCTGAACGACGTGAAATTGCAAGGCGTGTCCGAGCGCTTGAACCCATGCCTGCAAGTGCTCTAACGATGCACTAAGCGCTATTGGTTCAAAAGTTGGAGTTAGCTTGTTTGAGATTTCTATTTCAGTTTCAGTAGAATACCGGATTTTGTAAGCGAGGCCGTAAGGCCTCGTGCAGTCTTTGCGGTTTAATAACTTCTGCAGCTGATATGTGGAGGTTCTTTCCCGGCTGTAACAATTCTGTCATTATTTTTCAATCAAAATAGCCTCTTGTTCCCCTGGTTGTTTTTGTTTTTTGGGCCACGAATTTGGACGCATCTACTTTAATTGTTTTGCTGCTTGCGGTGGTGGCGCTTGCCTTTTTCGCTGGGCGCTCGCGTTCGTTGGCAATTGCAACCAACGTTGGTGGTATTCCCTATCTTAATTCTCTTCCTTTTTACTACGGTGCGTTGACAGCTGTTTGGTGCGCTATTCCGAGCCTTGTGGTTTTGTTGATATGGAATTTTGCCGATAACTATTTTATTTCAAACATGATCGTTGCTGAACTGCCTGAGAGTGCGTTGGAATTGGTGGAGGGCAAAAAAGATCTGCTGGTTAATCAGGTTTACAACGTCGCAGAAGGTATTATGCCTCGCGAAATGGCACCGGACTATATTGTGGCGGCGAGCGAGCGTCTAGAAGTTATCCTGTGGTGGAACCGCATGCTGCTTGCCGTGGTGTGTTTATCGATAGGTATTTTGGGTTCCCTATTCGTTTGGATGAAAATTACACCAAAATTTAAAGCCCGGTTGCATGTTGAGGGCGTCTTTTTGGGCGTGCTTTTTGTGAGCGCATGTATTGCGATATTGACCACCGTGGGCATTGTTTTTTCTGTTCTTTTTGAGTCGATAAAGTTTTTCACAAAAGTTCCCATTACAGAGTTTCTATTTGGTTTGGAATGGAGTCCACAAATGGCTATTCGAGAAGGGCAACAGGGCAGCTCCGGAAGTTTTGGCGCGGTTCCGCTGTTTGTCGGGACCTTGCTTATTGCCGCGATTGCGATGATCGTCGCGGTGCCCACGGGCTTAATGTCGGCAATTTATTTGTCTGAATATGCAGATAGACGTATACGGGATTGGGTAAAGCCGGCTTTAGAGGTATTAGCAGGTGTCCCCACGGTCGTATACGGCTTTTTTGCGGCGTTAACTGTCGCTCCATTTATTCGCGACATGGGAATTGGCCTTGGCTTGGATGGCTTTATGACAATCAGTTCGGAGAGCGCGCTGGCGGCGGGATTAGTTATGGGCGTGATGATAATTCCGTTTGTATCTTCGCTCTCGGACGATGTAATAAATGCCGTGCCGCAGTCTCTCCGTGATGGGGCACTAGGGCTTGGGTCGACCAGATCAGAGGTGATTAAGCAGGTTGTTTTGCCCGCCGCGCTGCCTGGGATTATGGGTGGTATTTTGCTGGCGGGTCCTCGTGCCATTGGCGAAACGATGATTGTGGTAATGGCTGCGGGCCTCGCTGCCAATTTGACCATGAACCCTCTCGACTCAGTTACAACGGTGACAGTGCAGATAGTGACGTTGCTCGTCGGAGATCAGGAGTTCAACAGCCCTAAGACCCTTGCTGCTTTTGCGCTGGGCCTGGTGTTGTTCATCGTTACCCTCGGCCTCAATTATCTTGCTCTGCATATTGTTAAGAAGTATCGGGAGCAGTATGACTAAAGCGGTTTCCACACAAGCTGAGCTGGTTGAACGCAGCTTAAAAAAGCGTTATCGAGCTGAAAAACGTTTCAAAATTGCTGGCATTATTTCAATTAGCGTGGGGATAGCTGCGCTGTTTGCGTTGTTTATCGAGATTTTTGGTAACGGCATAGGAGGCTTTTCGCAGACCAAAATCAAATTGGATATCGTGCTCGACAGCGAAGAGCTGGAAATTTACGACGTTAACAACGAGGAAGAAGTCAGTAACGGTTATTATGAAGGTGTTATTCGTTTAGCTTTGCGCAAGAAATTTCCTGAGGTTAAGTCGCGTGGAGATAGGCGTAAGTTGTATTCGATGATCAGTGATGGAGCTTCCTATCGACTGCGCGATTTGGTGATGGCGGATACGAGCCTTATCGGCCAAACTAAGACTTTCTGGTTCCTTGCCGACGACGACTTTGACACCTATTTCAAAACCTTGCTTGACGGCGACCCCTATACAGCGCGAGTTGATGAAAAACAGCGTGCTTGGGTCGATCAGCTGATTGAAGAAGGCAATATTGAGAAGGGTTTTAACACGGCATTTTTTACCAGCGGCGATTCAAGCGAGCCTGAGCTTGCCGGCATCTTGGGTGCCGTTATTGGCAGTTTGCTTACACTGGCGATCACCTTGGCCCTTTCTTTCCCCATCGGCGTCGCCGCGGCAATTTACTTGAACGAGTATGCGCCTAAGAATCGTTTAACAGAGCTTATTGAAGTCAATATTCGTAACCTCGCAGCAGTTCCATCAATTATTTTTGGCTTATTGGGCTTAGCCATTTTCATTAATCTCTTTGGCATGCCGCGCTCTGTTCCCACAGTTGGTGGCTTAGTCCTTACATTGATGACGTTGCCCACCATTATTATGTCTAGCCGAGCGGCTCTTGAAGCGGTGCCACCCAGTATTCGCGAAGCGGCTTTGGGCTTGGGCGCGTCGAAAATGCAGACGATTTTGCACCATGTATTGCCGCTTGCGCTGCCGGGTATGCTAACGGGTGCGATTATCGGAATGGCGCAAGCGTTAGGTGAAACAGCTCCGTTGCTGATGATTGGTATGGTGGCATTTATTGTCGATGTTCCGAGCTGGTTTACAGACTCTGCAACCGTTCTGCCCGTGCAAATTTTCCTTTGGTCAGATAGCCCAGAACGCGCATTTGTTGAAAAAACATCCGCTGCTATCATGGTGCTTCTCCTTTTTCTTATTTTTATGAATACCATGGCCGTGTTGTTGCGCAAAAAACTTGAGCGCCGCTGGTAGGCGCTGCTCAGAGTAAAACGAGCGAGGTTTAAGAGTGTATGATCAAAATGGCTGAAGACGTTAAAGACGAGCAAAAAATGCAATCTGCTGAACCTAGCGCTGCTGAAAACGACTCGGCGGGCCCGCAAGATATGTCCGCCAAAATCCAAGGTACAGTTGGCCGGCCTTTTGTGGACGACGCGAAAATTAAAATGCGCGGCGTCAATGTTTTTTATGGTGAAAAGCAAGCGGTTTTCGCTGTCGATCTCGATATCAAAGAAAACGAAGTGATCTCGATGATTGGACCTTCGGGCTGTGGGAAATCCACTTTCCTGCGCTGCATCAATCGTATGAACGATACAATTGACATTTGTCGAGTGGAGGGTAGCATCCAACTGGACGGGATGGATATATACGAATCCAAGTTAGACGTTGTGCCCTTGCGCGCGCGCGTGGGAATGGTATTCCAAAAGCCTAATCCGTTTCCAAAATCGATATATGACAATGTTGCTTATGGGCCCAAAATTCATGGTTTAGTCAGTCGCAAATCGGATTTGGACGAAGTCGTTGAATCGAGTTTGCGTCGTGCGGGATTGTGGGATGAGGTAAAAGATCGACTCGATTCGCCGGGCACTGGCTTATCGGGCGGGCAACAACAACGTCTTTGTATTGCCCGTACTATCGCGGTGAGTCCGGAGGTGATTTTGATGGATGAACCATGTTCTGCGCTAGATCCTATCGCTACTGCTAAAATAGAAGAATTAATCGCCGAGTTGAGCGAAAACTTTACAATTGCTATTGTTACACATTCAATGCAACAGGCCGCGCGCGTTTCGCATCGAACGGCCTATTTCCACCTTGGCAATTTGGTTGAGGTAAATGAGACTGACAAGGTGTTTACGAACCCCGACCACGATCTCACGGAAGCGTATATAACAGGCCGGTTCGGATAATGGTTATTTTTGACGAAACGAAGACAGGTGATAAATCTGAGATGGACAAGATGCATCTTGACCAACATATCTCGCAGCAATTCAACGATGATCTCGAACAGTTAAGAGAGCATCTGCTCGCAATGGGTGGAATAGTAGAAGGGCAAGTTGAAGATGCTGTGCGCGCTATCGAAACAGCCGATACTGGCTTGGCCGAGAAAGTTTTGCAGGTTGAAGAGCAGGTTGACCGCGAGGAAATTGAACTCGATGAAGAATGCACCGCTATTCTAGTGCGTCGCCAGCCCGCCGCTTCGGATTTGCGCTTGGTATTAATGGTAACAAAGGCGAATAGAGACCTAGAACGTATTGGTGATGAAGCCAACAAGATTGCCAAAATGGCAATTGCGATCAGCGATCAGGGTGGGACTTCTCCGCGCGGTTACGTAGAATTGCGGCATATCGCCAAAAGCGTACAGAAAATGGTTGCTATGTCGCTGGATGCCTTTGCGCGTTTTGATGTCTATGAAGCGTTTAAAGTCGTGCAAGCAGATCGTCAAGTCGACCAGGAATACCGTTCTGCGATGCGCGAGTTGATGACTTATATGATGGAAGATCCACGCTCAATTTCACGCGTCATGAATATTATCTGGGCACTGCGTGCACTTGAACGGATTGGTGATCACGCGCGAAATATCTCGGAACATGTGATCTACTTGGTTCGTGGTATGGATGTTCGCCACACTTCCTTGCAGGAAATCGAACAAAAACTCGAACAAAAATAATCACTTCAAAAAATCGCTTCAAAAATAGTTACTTAACGGCCCTGCGCGTCGATGTGCTGGCTGATCCTCCCCGTAGCGTCTACATTTAGGATAATGGCAGTTTAATTCTGCCAAACCTTGGTCGACAGCGTCACCACTTAACTCTTATTTCGATTTTATACTGTGGTTAAAATCGAAGCGCTACTCGCTGTCGATGCCAATCCTGATAACGAAATTTAGATGATGTAGCCATGAACGTGGGAAAAATTTTTTGTGTGGTACTAACAGCGGTTCTACTTTTAGCTTGCGGGTCGAAGCTGAAAGGCTTGGATAACACGGAGCTTGCTGCAAAACGCGATGAATGCATTCAGCAAAACCCGACTTCGCCTGGTCGTGTCACTGCTTGTGAAAATATCAAGAAAGAATGTGAGCGCCGCCGTAAAGAGGGCAACTATGCTTGTTAATATAGTTGCGCTTGTTAAGGTGACAAGCGCACTTCTTGTTCATTTTTTGAATTTCTAGCGACAGCGGTATGCCGCAGTGTCTGCCCGTTCGGGCTTTAGGGTAATGTTGGCGATTCGAAATTTCGCCGTGCCACTGGTTGTAAACGAAAACCCTTGCAGCAGCTTCTTCATATCGACACTTGCTTTTTTATAGCACAGTAAATCTACAGAAAGTTGGTTCCACTCGTTCACCGGTGAGGCGTTGAGTTTTTCGCTTATGTCGACACTATGACTGTGGAAGTCGCAACTTTTGTCGCAGGTGAACGTCATGTAAACGGGCTTTGTGGCGCTCTCTAGCCGATAAATATCGAACGCTATGATCGCGTCGTTTTCAACAAATTCGCTAAAGTCTTGAGCTTGTTCAGCACGCAGCGCAACTGTGCCCTCGCCTTTGCCGTTCCAGTTAACTTCAATGGCATCACCTTGTGTTTCCTTGTCTGCCTCGCCAATTGCCAGAATTGAATTCTGTATCCGGCTGTTTTGGTAGATTTCGCTGCCCTCGTTGTCTTCGATTACCATTTTCCATGGCGCTTGTGCTCTGCCCGAGAACAGGGGTTTGATTTGTAATCCGTCGTCTATCTGTAAGCCGGGGTCCTCGCTGAGTCTGGCTAATTGTTGGATGCCATTTTCGTAGTTCAAACCAAAGCCAAACGCGAACAGCGGATCGTAGCCTTCTTTAACGTCAGAATTGAGCTCAGCCTGGTCTGCAGTTTTCGGCCAAGAAAACGACAGTTTTCCACTAAAGTCGTGCACGATCTCGCCATTTTTATCGGTAAAAATTAAATCCGCGATGCCGGCCCCTTGCGCGCCGGGAAGCCAGGCCGCGATAAATGCGTCTGAAGCGTTGAGTTCGGGGTTGACCCAAAGTGGCCGGCCCGAAATAAAGACACTTACCGTCTTAATTCCGTCTTTTTGCAGTTTTTGTAGAATTTTAGCGTCATTATGTTCGCCAGGTTGATATTCGAGAGTTCTGATGTCGCCGTGCCATTCCGCGTACGGCTTTTCGCCGTACACGACAATTGCCGCATCGGGCTTGGTTTGATAAGCGCCGTCTTCACTATACTCAACCCTGCCCCCACCGCGTTTCACATGCTCGACAATACCATCGTAAATAGAGGCACCTTTGGGAAAGTCTTTGTTTGTGGTGCCAGTGCCTTGCCAGCTAATAGTCCAGCCGCCGCTCTGTTGACCAATATGGTCGGCTGCTTCGCCGACAACGAGGATTTTCTGCCTTGGTTTTAGCGGCAGAGCTGCATTATTGTTTTTCAACAGCACGGCGGACTCTCGAACTGCTTGGCGCGCGACTTTTTGATGTTCTTCGCCACCAAATAATTCGAGTTTGTTGGCCCACTTGCGCTTCGATGGGGGCGGGGCGTCGAGTATTCCCGCGCGCGCCTTAGTCCGCAAAATTCGGCTGACAGCGTCGTCGATGCGTGAAATAGGGATTTCACCTGCGTTAACTTGCGCGACTGTATTCTCAATAAATTGTTTCCATTTTTCTGGCACCATAAACATATCGAGCCCAGCGTTGATTGCGGCAGCGCAGCTCTCTGCTCTACAACCGGGTACGAGTTGATGTGAATTCCAGTCGCCGATTAGCATGCCGTCAAAACCGACCCGATCTTTTAAGACGTCGGTCATCAAGTATTTGTGGCCATGCATGCGTATGCCTTGCCAGCTGCTGTGGGAAATCATAATCGTCAGCACTCCGGCTTCGATGGCTCGGAAATAGCCGGGAGAGTGAATACGAATCAGCTCTTCCTCACTGGCGATGTTGTCAGCGCGGTCGACACCATCCACAGTTCCGCCGTCGCCGACATAGTGTTTGGCCGTCGCAATTAAACGCGAGCCGTCCATAAATGTGCCGTCTGCGATCGAGCCTTGAAAACCCAGAATTGAGTGATAGCCGAGTTCGGCAACGAGTTCTGGATTTTCGGAATAACCTTCGTAAGTGCGGCCCCAGCGGTCGTTGCGCACAACTGATATCTCTGGCGCAAAAGTCCAGTCTTTGCCGAGAATTATTGTTTCTATTGCGGTAATTTCGCTGATCTTACGCACGAGTTCGGGGTTGTGCGTTGCACCTAAACCAATGTTGTGTGGAAACACAGTTGAGCCGATGACTTTAACGTGCCCGTGGACAGAGTCGGTTCCCCAAATAAGCGGTATTGGCAAGCCGCTGTTCATCGCGGCGTGATAGTACTCGTCGAGGCGTTTAACCCAGCCCTCTAAAGGGTGGTATTTATCGCCGTAAAGGTAGCTGCCGCCGCCTTCCAGAACCGAACCGATATGGTATTTCTTAACTTGCTCCGGGGTAATATTGTTCATTTCCGCCTGAACCATTTGCCCAACTTTTTGCTCCAGTGTCATTTTCGCAACCAGTTCAGCTACGCGCTTGTTTATCCGGGCAGTTTCCTCGGGGTCGAACGGCAATTTGAGCTTCGGCCATAGCTCGACGTTGTGTTTGGCTTCTTTTTTGTCACTAGCTTGTTTTATCTCCGCGCCCGCAGTATCGACCTCCGTTTGAGGTGCGTTTTTGAGTTGCTCAGTGTTTGGCTTGTCCGATTGACAGCCAAGCAACAGCAGAAAGCAAAGAAGCGATGGAATGAGACAGTTTTTCATAGCGGTTAAATTGGCTTGTAATGACAACGTTGTCATAAGTTGAGTGGCGCAAGAGTATAGCATGCCCAATCTTCGACAAGATTGGCTTTAACTCGGTAAAACTTGATGCTATCGTGCGCCGAATTTTTAGGTTTAAAGTCGTTGGCTTGCGCGTAGTACGTCAGAAAAAATTTAGTACGCCAGTAAAAATTGAGGAAAAAGATGTCGATTGCAGAGCATAAGCTAAGAGTTCGTGAAAAAATCGGTTATTCGCTTGGTGATGCCGCAGCCAATTTTGTTTGGCGTAGCTCATTTTTCCTGCCTATTTTCTATACGGATACTTTTGGCTTAACTGCGGCACACGCTGCGATACTTTTGTTAGTTGTGCGTTTATCGGATGGCGTTACGGATATCATTATGGGCACAGTTGCCGATCGCACGAATACACGACAGGGTAAGTTTCGTCCCTGGATTTTGTGGTCTGCACCCTTTCTCGGTTTATTTCTTTGCCTGCTTTTTACAACTCCTGATATCAGCTACACGGGCAAATTTATTTACGCTTTCTTTGTGTATTTTGGCATTACGTTAATCTACACCGCTAACAATGTGCCATACGGGGCGCTAATGGGTGTAATGACTCCGGGCGTCAGCGAGCGCGCGAGCCTCTCGGCTTTTCGCTTTGCAGGTGCCTTTGGTGGCGGTTTACTGGTAATGACCACGTTGGACCCGTTAGTGAAGTTTTTTGGTGGCGGTAATGATGCCTTGGGTTATCAGCAAACCATGATTCCGTTTGCCATTTTACTCGTCGTTTTCAATGTCATTACGTTTTTGTCTACCAAAGAGCGTATTAAACCAGCAGTCAGCCAGGAAGGAAGCCTAAAATCTGAACTGGGCGATTTGTTTCGCAATCTTCCGGTAATTTTGATGCCGGTGTTGGGCATTTCTTGTTTGATTATCGCGATGTCGCAGCGGGACTGGCATATTGGAATCAAGGTTGCGGCCGTAGCGTTTTGTTTTGCGATGTTTTATGTCACCTATATTTTGCGCGCGGGAATCATTTCCAAGCCGGATGCCGAAAAGACTCGAACACAGCGCGACCTTTCAGATTTACTCACTAATAAACCGTGGTTTATTTTGCTTATTGTCGGTGTATTGTTTGGTATTTTCACTGTTATTCGCCCGTCTGCTGCGGGTTTTTATTTTAAATATTTTATCGATGCGCCGGACTTCGTTGCATTTTCGCTCTCGTTTACTTTAGGCGATAAGCCCATCAATTTTCAGGTTGACAGTCCGGTTGCTGCGTACTTTTTTATCACGCTAATCGCATCGTTTTTTGCCGCGATTATGACGGGCTTTTTGACCGATAAATTTAACAAGCGCACTTTATTTGCCATTGCCTTTGGCGGTGCAGCAGTTTTTAGTGCGGCAGTGTATTTTGTCGATCGCGATCAGCTGGGCTTGATGTTCACATTGGCGGCAATTGCCGAGGTTTTTGCCGGCATGATGCCCGTCTTATTTTACGGTATGTTGGGCGACACCGCGGACTATTCGGAGTGGAAAAATAATCGCAGATCTACTGGGCTTGTCTACTCTGCGGGAACATTTATCAATAAAACCGGCCACGGCCTTGCTGGGGCGGTAGTGATGATGGTTTTGGCTATGTATGGCTATAACGCGGAAATTGCTGAAACGATTGCCCAGTCGATTAGTGGCATGGTGCTGCTGATGAGTTTTATCCCGGCATTGTTTTGTGTTGTGGGTTTGGCGGTTATCTTCAGTTACCCGCTAACCAACGAGAGAATGGCCGAAATTGAGCGCGATCTTGCTGAGCGGCGTAAACAAAGCGCTTAACCGGCCTCGCACAGCTTAGACTATCTCTTAAATGGGGGCTCCCGCCCCCCGTTATTCCCGTATTTCGCTGCCAGCGACTTTACTTGTGAATACCATCCCACCTCGCGCTTTGTCTTCAGGTTATAGTGTGTGGCATTTTGTCGCAGTTGTTGCATATAGCCGTATGTATCGATATCTATTTATGTCGATATAGAGTTACGCAATAAATATCCTTATAAAATTTAATAATATAGCAATGAAACGGGGTACGTTATGAAGCGCCGCGCTACATTTTCATTAATCTCAAGGCTCATGATGGCTGGCGTTACGCTGTTGTCAGCCGCAGCATTTGCACATGTAAAATTTGATGGGGATGCAGGGTTTAAGCCTCGAAACCCCGCAACTAATATCAAGGATCGTAATATTGGTAAAAATGGGAATTTAGGAAAGTTAATACCGCCTTGCGGTCAAACTGAGCGAACAGATAATCCCCCTGTTTTTAAACCTGGCCAAGAGCTGGAAGTCGCTTGGGTAGCAGCTATTGCACATAACGGACATTTTACGCTGCGCTTCTCACGTGCGAATGACGAGAATTTTGAAGAGTTCATCCTTGCAGAAGATATTATGGAGCGGGGAAACCAGAACAATCTGAAGTACAAGCACACCGTTACTTTTCCCGATATTGAATGTGATACTTGTACTTTGCAGCTTATTCAGCACATGTATAGAAACAATGGTGAATTCAACGGAAATTATTATTCTTGTTATGACCTGGTGCTAAAGGATGAAAGTGGTGGGGGCGATACGACTCCTCCCGAAAATGTTACCAATGTGGAAACGTTAACTGATCCTCCACCATACGGATATATTACGCTCAAATGGCAAAACCCATTGCAAGACTTTAGCAAAGTACTTGTTTTGCAATATGCGGGTTCGGCATCGGGCGACGGGCCAACTGATGGTACAGAGTATGCTATTAACGATGGCATTGGTGGTGGTAAAGTCGTTTATTTGGGTTCGTTGTCGGAAGCTATGATTGGAGGCCTTGCTAGCAGAACGGACTATGAATTTGTAATTTATGCTTATGATGAAGCAATAAACTACTCCTCAGGAGCAAGCGTTTCCGTAAATTTGCCGGAGCAAGACACAAATGAAGCTCCAATTGTGTCTCTAGAACACGAACAAGAAAATATGAATGATACAACGACAATTACTCCCGAAGGCGGGTTGGTTGTTGTGCAGTCGTCAGTAATTGATCCCGATAATGGTGACCAGCACAGTTATGATTGGAGTCAAAGTGATCCAGGTTTAGCTGATACGGATAACTCCGATACATCATTTACATTCGACCCATCTGGTTTAACGCCGGGTGATTACAGCGTTAAATTAGTGGTTACAGATAATGGCACCCCCGCGTTAAGCGGAGAAGCGATGGTGACATTTACGGTTACTGCGGCAAGCGGAAATACCGCACCGACGGTGAACCTCTCGGCACAGCAAATGTTCCAGGAGAAAACGAGTGTGACCACAAATGAGGGAAATGTTGATATATACGCTCAGGTAGAAGATGCAGAAGGTGATACATTGACATTTGATTGGTCGGCGACCGATTCGGAACTTTTTGACCTCGACCCACGGGATAATCACTTCGTTTTTGACCCAGAAAATGTTGAGACGGGCAGCTATTGGGTGCGTTTAACGGTAACCGATAATGGCACTCCGCAAAAATCAACATTTACCGAAATTAAGGTTACGGTTAAAAAACCGGGCGGGGGCAATATCAATCCGGCTTGGCTGCTTGTTATCTTTGCTGTGCTCGCTATCGCTAGTCGCAGAAGATTAAAATAAGCGTAAAATGCCCGTATATTGTCATCCCGTGCTTGACACGGGAACCAGGCGAAAAAAAGGGTGGTAGACAATTTATTACGTTTACATCTGTGAATAGGTCACTGGATCCCGTGTCAAGCACGGGATGACGAAAAAGCAATAAGATGCCAGCATTTATGCTGGCTTTTTTAATTCTGGAATCATTCGGGCTTTTTACTTTTAAATGAACGACATATACGAAACGCCGAAAGCCGAGCTTGTTGAAGAAGGTTTACAACCAGACGACAAGCGGAAACGGTTTTATAAAATTTCCGGTATTGGGCTTGGTACCTTTTTTGGCTCGATAGTCGTTGGCGGCTATTTGCTTGCACAAAATTATAAGCAATTAGGCCAACATGCGGAGGCGAAAAAGTCACTTATATACTCTGTGCTCGGGTTGGTCGCGATTTTTGCCGTCGGTTGGTTTGTCGATATGTATGTAACAATACCGGACATCGTTTACTCGATTGCTCAGGTCGTTATAATTATTCAGATCGCTAAAGCACATCAAGGAAAAGCATTGGCACGCCACTTAGCTTCCAACGGACGTTTCTATTCCAACTGGAGAGCTTTCGGGATTTCACTGATTTTTATGGCAGTTTTGATAGCCATTATTGTCGCGGCGATTTATGGGGTTGCATATCTCGGGTATTAATTCTGCCAGATTATTTCTACGTTTACATTTGTGTACTGCTCACTGGATCCCATATCAAGCACGGGGTGACGGAAGAGTAAATTGAAATTCATGAGTACGGATGAGCAAATTAAGATTTATAAGTTATGATACAAGCTCAGGTATATTCAACTAGGCATTGGACAGCATCTGGAATGGAAACGCTAATACAGGTGCCTCGACCTTCAACTGATTTGACTGTTAATGTGTAATCAAGTTTTGAACACAGTGTTTTTACAATATAAAGCCCCAAACCAAAGCCTTCCTTTTCTAACTTTTCTTGGTTGAGCTGTTTAAAAGGCGCCATTAAATTGTTGACCTGATGGCGAGGCATACCTTTGCCCGTATCCCAAATTTGCACGAGTAAACTGTTGCCGCGTCTTCGCGCCGAAATAAGAACGCCACCTTTAAAAGTGTAACGCAACGCATTAGAAATTAGATTGTCGAGAATGCGCTGAATCATAACGGGGTAGCAAACCGCAACGATATCTTGCGAATAAGTTTTAAAGCGTAGATCTTTATCTAAAAAGAAATCTCGATGTCGGGCGCTGACATCTTTAACTAAATCGTTTACCGATATTTGTTTACGCAAATCGTTAAAATCTGTTTTTGAATCTTTCAATACAGAGCGAATCAATTGATTGGTATACTTTAAGGTATTTTCAATTTGATCTTTAACCGCTTTGCTTTTTTCGTCCTCTAATGTTGCCAAAGCGAGCCGAATCGAAGCAAGTGGTTGTGCAATATCGTGTGTTGTTGTAGCTAAATTTAATATATATCGTTCTGACTGTGATAAAAACTGCGATTTTTCTTTTTCGGTTTTTACTAGCGCTTCCATGTCCTCAATGCGTTGTTCCAAGTGATTGTTAAGTTGCTCGCGTAACTTTTTAGTTTGATAAGCGATTGCCGCTGATATTAAACACAAGTCAACTATCTGCCCGCCACTTACAATATTAAATAAATAATCGGTAGGGCCAAAGTCAATTCCAAGTGCGACGATTACCAACAGATACGCTAAACCACAGTGAATAGCCGATCCGGTAAGGAAATAATACGCCGAGGGCATTTTTTGTTTAACAGCCCAAATTCCAACAAGTACAGGGAAAGGCAAGCCGAACAACGCGACGATGCTCATCGGATACGCTGTATCGGTGAAAAAGCCAAGAAAGGCCATGGCCATCGCGATAGATGCCCAAATTAAAATTGCCTTATGCAAACCTTTGTTGTTTTTGCGTAATTCAAATAACTCCGAACTGAATAAAAAATACCAAACATAAGTAATTGAACCAATGACAGATGTAAAAAGGCTATTAAAATGCCCTTGGTTTGGCCACAAGTAACGGAAATTAAAACCGAGTACATGGCTGAAAAAAATAAGTGTTGAAAATATATATAAACAATAAATTGCAAGCATGCGGCTAGGCTGAGTGAGGTATTGAATAAAAAAGAACATAAAAAAGATAAATACTGCGCCCAGAATAATACCGTTTATAAGTGTGTAGTTTATAAGGCGCTCTTGAAATGCTGGTTCGCTATACGGTTTTAACCGTAGGGGATAATTTGCAATGCTGCGATTTTCGACATATAAATCACCCGTTTCTCCCGGTTGAAGGGTTATTGGAATGATAATAGAAGAATTTTGTTCTGCACGATCATAAAAAGATGATGTGTCGGTAACCGAAACCAGTGTTTTAATCTCGCTTTCGGTAACCCAATAGGCGCGCATAAGCGGAGAGGTTGATATTCCCGTCGAGAAAAACCAAGATTGTGCTAAATCGCCAGGGTTGCGTAACTTTATTTTATACCAGTGGGTGTGAACGTTAAATGCAAAACGACGTTTTGACAGAGGAGCAAATAAATTTGTATTTTGTGTAATATCTTCAACCGTTTGCGTTCCCTGTGCATCAGCAAAATAGTAAACATAGTCGCCGAGATCTTTTCCCGATTTGCTGCCATCTAAAATAAAGCGTTTTTGTTCTACATGCGAGGTCTGAGGCTCTGCCTGCGAGCTAAAGGGCGCGCAGGCAAACAGACAGCAGAGTAGAAAATAGAAGCTCGCTTGCAAATTTCGCTGGTAAAAAATAAACTCTCCGGGGCGGCCCATCGTTGTGAGATCAACGCGCTGGTATCGATTTCGATAACAAATGTAGTAAAAAGGCCTCATTAGCGCTAGGAATATCATGGTTTCCCTATGAAGATTATCATTGCCGATGACCACGGCATCTTTAGAAGTTCTCTTAGTTTCTTAATTTCAAACAAAACGGATCACAGCGTAGTCGCGGAAATTGAATCACTTGAACAAATAATTCCCTGTGTTCAGTCCACACCAGCCGACCTATTGCTTGTCGACTACCATATGCCTGGCGGTGATTCGCTTGAAAAAGTGGAGTATATCAAACACCGCTATGAAAACCTCAAGATCGTCTTTTTAACCGGTACGCAGTCAGGCGTTGTGCTAAAGCATATCGCTCAAAGCCATGTCGATGGTGTGCTCCATAAAGAAGAGGATGCAGAAGATATCCTTAAAACGATGGATGCAGTTTTTGATGGCGCGAAAATTATTTCTACACTGGTGCAATCGCGAATCGAAAGTGCTGATATTGACCTTACAAGACGCGAATTCGAAATTTTGTGTTTGATTATGAAAGGAAAGTCATCTGCAGAGATCGGCGCGCTCGTTAATGTTGCAGCACGAACAGTGGACAAGCACAAGGAGAATATCATGAAAAAAGCAGGTGTATCGAACGTTGTACAATTGGTCGAGCTAGGCCATAAGATGCGCTTGTTAGAGGTTGATTAGTATCAACGTGTGCCTCTTGCTCATTTGAGCCAGTGCTATTTAGGTCCTAGATAACACGATTTGGCACCTTTTCCGACTCGGCTCAGTCGTTTGCTACCTTGACTACACCCCACCTCTTTAAAAATACGTAATTTTACGTATTGGGTAAAAAAGCTCTCTCCTTATACTGAGCTTGTATCGAACCAATCGATATTTTTGAGCGAACATAGCCAGTTGAAGAGGACGGGGAGGGCGCAATGCATTTAAATTTTTCATTTCTTCGTATGCTTGCTGTAGTCGGTTGCGTGCTAATGTTAGCGGCTTGCAGCGGTGTTGCGGTAGAAGATAGTAAAGCCAGTAACCCGTCGACTGGTGGTTCAAGTAATAATTCCTCTAACTCTTCATCCGGCGGTAATACCAATTCAGGCAGCAACAGTTCAAGCAACAGCAGCTCCGGCAGTAACGGTGGAAGCGGTGAAAACGGAGACCCATCGGGCTCGTCATCCAGTTCCTCCGGAGCAGCCATTGGAACTGACCAAGCCTATTTTTATTTTTCTTACGACGATGCAGCATCCACGGCTTCGCGCGATTTAAGCCATTTTTATATAAAAAACAATTTTAACCCGCGGCCCAGTTGGGGGCGTTCTTATGAGTTTCTAAATGCCGAAAAATTTGAGCATTTTATGCCAGAAACCTACGGGGACTTTTCCATTTCCGTTGGGCTACACCAGTCGGATATTAGCCAAATTCCGGTACGCGAATGGGTAAATTCAGACGAAAGTGTTTACCATTTAGGTGTGAATATCAGTGGTCCGCGCTTGGAAAAAGAAGATCGACCCAATATTGTGCTGACCTTGCTTGTTGATATTTCCGGTTCCATGGGTCGTTTTTATGCGGATCGTACGCCGACTGACGTTCGCAGTTTGATGGATGTTGTTAAACATGGTTTAGGTTTGCTTGAAGGCTCTTTGAAAGCCGGTGATGTAATTAACTTGATAACATTTGAAACGACGGTAAATGTAGTTTTAGAGAATTTGCAATTTGATCCTAGCGATACCACTGAATTAAACATGGTGATCGAGAATTTAACAACGCAAGGTTCAACGGCGCTTAATGATGGTATTGAGGCAGCATATCTTGTTGCACGTCGCACTTACGATGCAGATAAATCCAATCGCATCGTTATGTTAACGGACGCTGAACCTAACACCGGAGAGGTGGACCCCAAAATCATTTCGGATAACTTGGTGATAAATGAACTTGAGGGTATACATTTTTCCGGCGTAGGAATTGGTTCGCAATTTAACGATAAGTTTCTCAATGAATTAACCGATATAGGTAAAGGCGGTTATTTTGCGATGGTTACACCTGAAGACGCCGAGCGTATCTTTAGTGAGGGCTTTGTTCGTTTTATTGATGATGCTGTGAGTGATATTCAATTTAAGCTGAGCTATCCGGAATCTTTTCGCTACTTAGCAGCTTCCTCGTCGGCTGAGCAAGTTTCGCAAGACCCAGATGAAGTGCAAACGACTAACTTTGCTTTTAATAGTGAGCAATTTTTTCTCGAAAAGTTTGCTGCTAAAGATTTAGTTGAAGGTGAGAAATTTATTCTCGAAATAGAATTCGATGGTGTTGACGAACGGCAGATACTTAAGGTCGAAAAAACAGTTGATGAACTGCTTGGCAATGGGCGAGATGAAATTGTAGCTGCATCAAGCGTAGCGATACTAGCGGATTTAGTTGGCTGGAAAATCCATTGTAATAGGGTAAACATTACGAGTTTTTTGGACTTAGATAGTGAGTCGAGTGTGTATATTGATTACAAAGCTTTGATAACGCAGTTTTGCTCGTCTCCATAAATTAAGCAGGCGGAAAGCTAAATTATAAATACGACATTTAGTTAAGGATGTTTTTTTCAAAGTGATTGAATAGGAAGGGACTATTTTTATGGAAAATGTTTGCGGGATAGGAGTGACAGATTGAATGGATACGAGTGGATGGAAGTGGACGAACGGAATCAGTTGCTAAAAGGTTCCACCCAATAGTTTTTTGGGTGGAACCTCCTATTGATCGAATAAAATTTGGCGAAAATAGATCTTTGGTTTTTTTTATCCCAACGTAGCTTTTTGTAGTTCAACCAACTCAGTAATACCTTTTTTCCCCAATGCCAACATAGCGAGTAAGTTTTCTTCACTAAAGGGCTCTTTTTCAGCGGTGCCTTGAATTTCAATTAGTGCGCCGTGTTCCGTCATAATTAAATTCATATCGGTATCAGCCTCTGAGTCTTCAGGATAGTCGAGGTCGAGTACCGGAACTCCCTGATAAATGCCGACAGATACTGACGCGATTAGCTGCTTAAGCGGACTTACAGTAATAATTTCTTTTTGTAAGCCTGCATTAATCGCGTCAACAAGAGCAACGCAGGCACCGGTGATAGAAGCTGTGCGTGTTCCGCCGTCTGCTTGAATCACGTCGCAGTCAATCATTAGAGTATTTTCACCCAGTTTTTCTAGGTCAACTGCTGCGCGTAGGGAGCGGCCAATCAAGCGTTGGATTTCAACCGTGCGCCCGCCTTGTTTACCGCGCGCAGCTTCTCTGTCCATGCGGGTGCCGGTAGAGCGCGGTAGCATGCCGTATTCAGCTGTAAGCCATCCCTGACCGCTACCTTTCAGAAAACGCGGTACGCCTTCGGTAAAGCTAGCGGTGCATAAGACCTTGGTATCGCCAAAGCAAACGAGGACTGAGCCCTCCGCGTGTTTGGTGTAGTTGCGCTCAAGCGTAACGCTGCGAAGCTGATCCGGGTTGCGGCCACTGGGTCTTTGCATGTTTTACCTACTAATATATGAATGATGTGAGGGGGCGCTCATTATAGCGAACGATGACTATGTGACAATGTGCTGCTGGCTCAACCAACCTCGATCGAATTAGGAGTGAAATATGCCCGATAAAAAGCCCGGACCGAGCAGTATGACTGGCTTTGCGCGACAAGAGGCGCAGTATGAATGGGGGCAACTGATTTGCGAAATTCGTAGCGTCAACCACCGCTACCTTGAGCCCGCGATACGACTTCCCGAGGTGTTGCGTCGGCTAGAGCCGCAAATTCGCGAGAGTTTGCGCAAGCAACTGAGCCGAGGAAAGCTTGAGGTTTCGTTGCACCTCAAGCGGGAATCGGCAGAATTAACCGAAGGCGCAATTAACCAGGAGGCTGCGTCTTCGTTATTGACGATGTTAAAACAGCTTGACTCTAAGCTTGAAAATCCGGCTCCAACAAGCAGCATTGATATATTGCGGTGGCCGGGTGTTTTGCAAGCAATGGAGCTTGACCAAGATTTATTGCAGCAGGTGACAATGGATATTTTTAAGGCTGCACTCACCCAGCTGCAAGATATGCGTCGCGGAGAAGGGGCGGAATTGGCTAATATGATCGAACAACGCTTGGCCAATATTTCGGAAAGCGTGGAT
>JANQJB010000113.1 GCA_028281865.1 Marinagarivorans sp. | reverse complement strand
AATCAATGGAAACAAGAGAGTGGTAGGCCAATGTGTGAGATAAGTCGGATTGTTTCGATGACTCATCGAAACAATCCGACTTATCTCACACATTGGCCTACCACTCTCTTGTTTCCATTGATTGAACGCATCTTGAGTCGCTCGGATATCACGCTGGCTAGTCGGCGTTTTACTGACAATATTCTCTGCTTTTAAAACGGCCACAACATCGTCTGTCAAAATAAAAGTGTCTTTACCAACCATTCGTAAAAATAGTGAACCTGATCGCCCACCCAATTGGGCACCGTGCTTTTTTAAATAAAACCAAAGTTCAACAATTTCTTCGACAGGCCATCCGGCAAGAAAATCACCAAAACTGTTATACTCACGTACCACGTTTTCAATAAATTGTGCATTGCTTCTTATCGATTTTATTTTTCCCATATGACGGATTAAGCGTTTGTCATCCATGTAACTTTCAATATCTTCGTCACTTAGCATCGCACAAAATCGTATGTCGAAACCTTTAAAAGCTTTATCAAACGCGGGCCATTTCTTATCGACCATTTCGTGCTTTAATCCAGCTCTAAAAATACGCCGCGAGATTTCTGAAAGATAATGAGCATCGCTTAACTTTTTCAGCTGGGACGGGGACTTCGCTTTTGGCAAATTAGCTTCCACCACATCAACGCTTCCCTTATGCATGACAGCAGTTTGGTAAATATCCTCAAAACTCCGCATTACTCCTCCCCTTCCTCTAACGAGATAGACGCCGAATTTACACAATAGCGCAGCCCCGTAGGTTGAGGCCCATCGGTAAATACGTGACCCAAATGGGCCTTACATTTACTGCATTGTATTTCTGTGCGTACCATCCCGTGGCTGCGATCAAGTATCTCTGCGATGCTAGAGTTTTCCATAGCTTGATAAAAGCTCGGCCAGCCACTGCCAGAATCATATTTAGTCTTGGAATCAAATAGTGGTTCTCCGCAGCAACGGCAAAGGTAGCGCCCCTCTTTCTTACAATCCCAATATTCACCGGTAAACGCGCGTTCAGTGCCGCCTTCGCGGCAAATATGGTATTGCTCAGGTGTTAACACCTTTTTCCAATGAGCATCGTCTTTCACTGTTTCATCTGTCATAATCAATTACACTTAAACTAATTGCTTAGGTTTTTATTTACGTAGACTTACAAATTACGTCTGCTATAGGTTATGAGATTACGTCTGTCTTGGTAGGTTTAACATGGGAACTTTAAAAATTGATAAATCGGAAAAACTCAACGACGTCTATTACGACATACGCGGGCCTGTGCTTGAACATGCAGCTCGCTTAGAAGAAGACGGCCACAAAATTCTAAAATTGAACATCGGCAATCCCGCACCATTTGGGTTTGACGCACCCGATGAGATTATCACAGACGTCATTCATAACCTGCGCGCCGCCCAAGGTTATACGCACTCTAAAGGCTTATTTGCCGCCCGTAAAGCGATTATGCAAGAGTGCCAACGCCTCGATATCCCCAACGTCGAAATCGAAGACATCTTTCTCGGAAACGGCGTAAGCGAATTGATTGTTATGGCGTGCCAAGCCTTACTCAACAACGGCGATGAGGTGCTAGTACCCTCTCCCGACTATCCTCTTTGGACCGCGGCGGTAAGGCTCTCGGGCGCTAAGGCAGTTCACTATTACTGTGACGAGCAAGCAGATTGGCAGCCTGATATCAGCGATATTCAAGCAAAAATATCAAAGAATACCCGTGCCATTGTGGTTATTAACCCCAACAACCCCACGGGAGCGGTATACGGCAAGGACTTTCTCGAACAGATTGTCGAAATCGCACGTGAGAATAACCTGGTTATTTTCGCTGACGAAATTTACAGCAAAATTGTTTATGACGACGCGGAATTTATTCCGATGGGTCGCCTCGTCACGGACGTACTCTGCCTGAGTTTTAACGGGCTATCGAAATCCTATCGTCTCGCTGGGTTTCGCTCGGGCTGGGTGGTCGTGCAAGGTGCTAAGCAAAGAGCACCAGAATATATAAAAGGGCTTGAGATGCTAAGCTCAATGCGACTGTGCGCAAATGTTCCGGCGATGTTTGCAGTGCAAACTGCACTGGGTGGTTATCAAAGTATTAATGAATTAATTTTACCGGGTGGGCGCATGTTAGAGCAACGCAATACTGCGCTTGCAGCCTTAGAAAAAATTCCCGGCATCTCGTGCGTGAAACCCAAGGGTGCAATTTATTTGTTCCCGAAGATAGATCGCTCAATCTATCAATACGATGATGACCAACAGTTGATTTTAGATTTTCTTTTACAAGAAAAGGTTTTACTCGTGCAGGGAACTGCATTTAACTGGCCTGAGCCAGATCACCTGCGCATCGTTTTTCTGCCGGTAAAGGAAGAATTAGAAAAATCTATTAAAAAGCTCGGTAATTTTTTACAACATTATCGAAAATAAAACTTATCTCAAAATTAGCGAGCACAATTGAGACAAGCTCGGTAATTTTGAGGCAGGCTATAGTGTTTTTTGTGGAGTATTTACGGTGTCTGATATTCATATTGATGATTTTTACCGTGACACAGCCAAAATTCTACTTGCGCTGTATATATCGTTTCCGCGCAAAACGAGTTTGTACGTGGAAGATATCTCCGGGCCAGATGAGCCAGACGAATTTGGCCTTCACAGCACTCGCCACGAATCATGTCTGCACACGATGATGTGGCTGGCTTCAGCAGGTTATTTACAATACGAGCAATTAATTCGGCAAGAAGCGTTAGAAAATGCCGTGCTAACGCATCGCGGGTTTCTTACACTCAGCAGTAGACTGGAAATTTCGGACGGCGCTGCTGAAAAAACGCAAATCGATGGACAATTTGAGATTGCGCTGGTGCAGGAAAAGGAAAAAACGGTTATCAACCAAATTAGGGGCGAATTAAAAGACGGTAGTTCATTTAGTCTTGCAAACTTAATTCAAGACGTAATGAAGTTGTCTCGAACGCACGAATGATTTTGCTACTCGAAAAATAAAAAGCCTTGGGTATATATTGCTCAAGGCTTTTTTTATTATATTTAGTCGCCCACCAAATATAATAAAAAACGTTAAAAAATTAAGCTACAGCTTCAACCTTGGCAACCGTCCGCTTTGCAATTTCAGTAATGGCCGACCAATTTTTACTAGCAACTGCGTCTTTGGGAACTAACCAAGTACCGCCAACACAGGCAACATTTGGCAAGGCGAGGTATTGATCGAAATCATCTATTTTCAGGCCACCTGTCGGGCAAAAGCTCGCTTGTGGCAGTGGGCCGTAGATCGACTTTAATAAATTTAATCCGCCCACAGCAGCAGCTGGGAAAAGTTTAAAACAGCTTAAACCAAGCTCCATGCCTCGCAACACTTCGGAACAGCTTGCAACGCCGGGTAATAAGTTAACATTGCAGGCTTCAGCCTTCTTAACCAGTTTTTCAGTCATACCTGGAGACACGGCAAAATCCACTTCACACTCGGCGACTTGCTCAACGTTTTGCTCGTTAATTAATGTTCCCGCGCCGACAATAATATCGGGGCACTCTTTTTTTATTTGTTTTATCGAATCAAGTGCCGCATCAGTGCGCAAGGTTATTTCAACAGCTTTAATCCCACCTTCATAAAGTGCTTCTGCGACTGGCACAGCTTCTTCTACTGCATTTAAAACAATTACCGGCATAACGCCGATTGGCTCCAACCATTCTCTGGTTAAGGTCACGTCTATTACCTCATTTAAAAATCGATATATTGGTTAAATACTCCAGCACCGTTTTGGGAGCGGTCTGCCAATGCGCGCAACCCACCAAATAAGTTGCGGCCCAAATTTTGTGCTCGCACCGGCAATTCTGCCTCGGGCCGCGAAGCTAATTCAGCCTCGCTGACCTTTAGCTCAATCACGCCCTCGTTAGCGTCGAAACGCACCACATCACCCGTTTTCACTTTTGCCAGTAAGCCTCCTTTCAACGCTTCGGGCGAAACATGAATGCCGGCGGGAACCTTACCAGACGCACCAGACATACGCCCATCGGTAATAAGAGCCACTTTAAATCCACGGTCTTGCAAAAGGCCCAGCGGCGGTGTCATTTTATGTAATTCGGGCATACCGTTAGCGCATGGGCCTTGAAAACGCACAACCGCAACGAAGTCGCGCTCAAGCTCACCGCGCTTAAATGCGGCAATTAATTCATTTTGGTCTTCAAACACAATACACGGAGCTTCAACCACGCGATTTTCCGGCGCAACGGCAGAAATTTTTATGACCCCCTGCCCCAGATTGCCCTCGAGTAAACGCAGGCCACCTTCCGTGTCGAAAGGCTCATCAACACTTCTCAATATCGACGTATCCGACGAGGAACTCACATCATCTAACCACTCTACAGCACCACTATCATTCAATACCGGAGCCTTCTGATAGAACTGCAAACCTTCGCCCATAATGTTGACAACGTCTTCGTTGAGCAGCTGGCCACGACGTAGTTCATAAACCAGATAGCCCATCCCACCGGCAGCATGGAAATGATTAACATCCGCCTCACCGTTGGGATAAACACGTGCAAGCAGAGGAACCGCACGCGATAGCCGATCCATATCCTCCCACGTTAATGTGATACCTGCTGCACGCGCCATAGCAACAAGGTGCATCGTATGGTTGGTAGAACCGCCCGTAGCGAGTAAACCGACAATTGCATTAACAAAAGCTTTTTCTGTAAGAACTTGCCATAAAGGCCGATAGTTTCCGGCGGACTCGGTATTTTTTACCAGCTGCATAACAGCAGCTTTTGTCAAAGGCTCGCGCAAAGACGAATCAGGATGAACAAATGACGAACCCGGTAGCTGAATACCGAGCATTTCTACTAACATTTGGTTGGAATTAGCCGTACCGTAAAACGTGCAGGTTCCCGGGCTGTGATAAGACGCTGTTTCAGCTTCGAGCAATTTGTCTTCGTCGCACTCACCCGCGGCGAACTGCTGGCGAACCTTCGCTTTTTCCTTGTTAGGAATACCCGAGGACATAGGTCCTGCCGGCACAAATACCGCAGGAAGGTGCCCAAAGGCCAACGCACCCTCAACCATACCCGGCACAATTTTGTCACAAACGCCCAAAAATAAATTACCATCGAACATATTGTGAGTAAGCCCAACCGCCGTTGCCATGGCAATGACATCGCGGCTAAACAGGCTCAGCTCCATCCCTGCCTGGCCCTGGGTAACGCCATCGCACATCGCCGGAACTCCGCCTGCAACTTGCGCAGTCGAACCAATTTCACGTGCAGCTTGTTTGATGATGTCCGGATAATGCTGTAGCGGCTGGTGCGCTGAAAGCATATCGTTATAAGAATTGATAATGCCCAAATTGGCACTTTGCATAAGGCGAATAGTATCTTTATCGCCCTGACCACAGGCGGCATACGCATGTGCTAAATTGCCGCAAGACAAGCGTTTTTTTGGGGGGTTATTTTCCATTGTATCTCGCATCGCGCGTACATAAGCATCGCGATGCGGCTTACTGCGTTCAATTATCCTTGCAGTAACTTCTTCTACTACTGGGTTCAAACTTTAACTCCTCACCGTTGTTATCCCTACTGAAGGTTGCTTTCCCAACTCTGCCAAAATGACACCGGTATCATACAGCAGGTACCCGCGAATACCTGCACAAACTGACGAAGACACCTAAAACTTAATAGAACGTGAGATTTCTTGAAAACAAATCAAATAGAAAACAAAATTAAATCGAAAACAAATCAAAAATTATTCCAACTGCGGCCGTCGGCTGCCATAAACTCATCCGCATCAGACGGGCCCGTGGAGCCGGCTGTATATTGGCAAGGTTTTTGGTCTCGCTCTGCCCAGCCCGCTCGAATAGCATCAACCCACTTCCAAGCCGCTTCGATTTCACGCTCACTGACAAATAATGTCTGATCGCCACGGATAACGTCATAGAGCAGGCGCGTGTAGGCATCGTGCTTTTTGGCGCGCGCGTTATCGCTAAACGAAAGGTCCATAAACCGATTTTCAAGCGGCATACGCTCATCCAAACCAGCTTGTTTGTTTTTCATATGGATTTTAATACCTTCATCGGGTTGAAGGTTAATCACCAGCTGATTAGCGCACTTGTCGCTGGCTTGATCGGCGAAAAGTCTGGCTCTGTTTTGTTTAAAAGTGATGACAATCTCCGCGTGGCGCGCATTAAGCCTTTTACCCGTGCGCAGATAAATGGGTGTGCCCGACCAGCGGAAGCTTTCCACCTCGGCTTTTATCGCCACATAAGTCTCGGCCATGCCCGGAGTCCCGTCTCCCTCCTCGTTATAACCCGGCACCTGTTCACCGTCCACTTCGCCAGCAGCATATTGCCCGCGCACAGTCAATTCAGCGACATTTTCAGTTGTGATCGGCCTTAAACACTTTAGAATTTTGAGCTTTTCCGTGCGAACACTTTCAGCATCCAACGACGCAGGCGGTTCAATGCAAGTCAAGCACAATACCTGAAGTAAGTGATTTTGAACCATGTCGCGAATCGCACCTGTTTCCTCATAAAAATCACGTCGGTTGCCACAACCCACGGACTCGGAAACGGTAATCTGAATATGGTCGATATAACGGCCATTCCAAATAGGTTGGAAAATATCGTTAGCAAAACGCAGTGCAAGTAGATTTTGCACTGACTCTTTTCCCAAATAATGATCAATGCGATAAACCTGATTCTCGTTAAAAACGCGGCGCATTTCTTCATTAATGGCCATAAAGGAAGCGCAGTCGTTACCCAAGGGTTTTTCCACAACGACGCGCGTATTGGGTTTGATCAAGCCACCCTCTTCCAACGCGGTGCAGATGCCACCGAAGATGCTGGGAGGGACAGAAAAATAAACAATTAATTGGCCGTCAGCGCGAAAATGTTCATCACTAATGCGCCTGAGCTCCTCAGCCTCTGTGGAATCCCCCTGCGCAAAAGTCAAACATTTGCCAAATTCATTAAAAACTTCATCATCGTAGAGTGAACCCGTGTGCTGAATCATCCACTCTTTTACAGTTGCCAGAAAACCTTCCTGGGTATTAGCGCGCCGCGCAACGCCGACAATTTTAATATCGGCGGGCAATACGCCGTTCAACTTGAGGTAATAAAACGCGGGATAAAGCTTGCGTAAAGCCAAGTCGCCGGTACCACCGAATAGTAGAATATCGGTACTCATAATGATTCTTACCCACCTTAGGTCACTTAATACATATTAATTGCTAAGCTCATCAGACATCGCCCATATGCGGCGAATGTCGGGAAGCAATCACTCGGACAGGGAAAAGAGGCCTCAGAGCCATCATGCCAATTCGGCACCCCGCCACAACCGGGGCTCTTCTGTGAAACGAATTTGCGAACGAAAACGCCAGGATACGCTAGTTTCTTCAGAAACGAGAGTCTGCAAAGCTGGCTAGCGCAAATCCGCGGCCGTATTTTAGTTGTTCGCAGGTTGCTTTTTCAACTCCGATTACGGATAATCCCGCCACCTGAAAAGCCCTAAGACACCGAAATTTCGGCGCTTGGCGGTAGATACTGATTTGAATTGCAAATTGTCACGTGGTTTTTGCTAGACAATATCTTGCGTCAGTTTGCCGAAAGCACCGCAGTTGGGGTAATGCCAGGGTGAGCTTAGCCTGATGGTCGGCTGCTAGGCGAGAGTGTTCTTGGCGCCATAAAGATGCCCAACGGGGCACATATCTGAGTTCGCATCCTGTGCCGTCTCCGGCCTTTTATTTTTGCTTTACCATTCATCTATTAGTTACTTTTTATTAATTATTTAGGAGCAAGAAAATGGCTCGCATTGCTATTAATGGTTTTGGACGCATCGGTCGCAACGTATTGCGCGCAATTGTTGAACGCGATCTTCAAAGTGAAATCGAAATCGTTGCAATTAATGATTTAGGCTCGCCCGAGATCAACGCTCACCTTCTTAAATACGATACTGTTCACGGTACCTTTAACGCAGATGTAATATCTGACGAAGAATCGATTACTGTAAACGGTCATAAAATTCAAATTCTTGCCGAGCGCAATCCCGCTGAACTGCCGTGGAAGGACCTCGGAATCGATATTGTCTACGAGTGCACCGGAATTTTTACTGCACGCGATAAAGCAGCTCTGCATTTAGATGCCGGCGCTAACAACGTATTAATTTCTGCTCCGGGTAAAGAGGCAGATTTAACCGTTGTCTACGGGGTCAACCACGGTGAACTCACAAGCGCTCACAAGGTTATCTCTAACGCATCTTGTACAACCAATTGCCTTGCTCCTCTTGCGGCTGCGTTGCATGAAACTGTCGGCATCGAATCTGGTCTAGCAAATACCATTCATGCATTTACCAACGACCAGAATATTACCGATGCTTACCACAAAGATATGTATCGCGCTCGCGCTGCCGGTCACTCATTAATTCCAACTAAGACTGGAGCTGCCGCAGCAATCGGTTTGGTCATTCCTGAGCTAAAAGGTAAGCTCGACGGTTTGGCCGTTCGCGTTCCGACGATTAATGTGTCAATGCTAGATTTAACCTTTCAAGCAAAACGTGATACCAGCGTTGAAGAAATAAACGAAATTTTAACTAGCGCTGCTAATTCAAAGTTTGATGGTGTTCTAGCAGTCAATACTGCACCACTTGTTTCCAGCGATTTTAATCACAATAGTGCGTCAAGTATTTTTGATGCAACGCAAACACGCGTTATCGGTGGCAACCAAGTTAAAGTACTAGCTTGGTATGATAATGAGTGGGGTTTTTCAAACAGAATGCTCGATACAACTAAAGCAATTATGAACGTTAATTCTTAATAAAATATAAAAAATAAAAAAAGGGGCGAAAGCCCCTTTTTAGTCTGCAGCACTCTTTTTATCCTCTCCCGTCACCTGCGTAACCGACCTTAATTTTTAAATCTATCCTCCTCCACTTTCCGCATATATTGTAGGGATATTGTGTACGCCGTACCCTGATTAAAACACGCTATTCTGTTATTAATTCGGTAATAATTATTGCCAAGTTGATAGGAAAGACGACCCTGCGTTTGATATTATTTTTTTCAAAGCAGTAATATATCTAAAGCTTTTCGTTCTAAAAATCACATATGGTCAATTTGTTACAAAATTTGCCAACTACAGCAAGGCCGCCACCTGCCTATATTCGACGCAATTTGTGGGCTTTCTCACATTTTTGAACTCTTGGTACAACCTTATCGATAATTTTTTATTCTAACAAAATGTCGAATATTTACGTTATCGTTAAAGCATGAAGGCAAAGATTGCTATCTACCTAAAGTAGTTAAACGAATTGATTCTCGATTAAATGATATTGACTTACCTGGCTCGTGGGTGATGTTTATGTCAATGATTTGCTTAAATAAAAATAGAGAAAAAATCTTAAAAAATATTTTTTTTCTCGCTGTCATATTGCAAAGTTATACTTGTATTGCAGAAGAGGTTAAAGCGCCTATTTTTTGCGGCGCCCGCGACGAGCTGCGCATCTTAAAAACTGTTCCGATAAGCCAAATGAATAACACGGAACTATTATATTCAGCTGAATATTTACGCGACCGTTCTATGTCGGCCCAGCAACGTTTTTTTAATTACTACTGGCTAAAACAAAATAACGAAAAAATGTTAACCGGTGGCCGAGCTGTGAGCCGTGTAATCTCTCGCTATTTCTCTGTTTACTTCTCTAGTGACTCGTATTTTTATCACCAGTATTACGATAACTCTATTTTCGCTAGAGACTACTTTTTCGATGATCCCGTTTTTTTTGACGATGGCGCACGGCATTGGCACGGGTCACTGATTTCCGATTTCGGCAAATATCGAATTCGCGTTTCCCCGAAAAAATTTAAATTAAGCTTTCGTAAAAAGATTTGAGTTGTCACCTTGTCATACGAATGCAAACATATGCGATTAAAGATCTGTTAGAATCGAACCCATGTTCAACAACACTCAGCAATAATGAATCGACACCCCCCTGCCCCAAATTGGCGCCGCCTTGCTGCAATGGTTTACGACAGTTTAATTATTCTCGCAATTACAATGGCTTATGGCGCGATTGGGACCATCATCGTGGTCGCCATTAACGGTTCACCTGACGAGCAGTATCCCTCGATGTTCGAGTCCAAACTTTGGAGCGTAGGCTGGCTACTGACAGTTGTACTGTTTTATTGCTGGTTTTGGCAGCGCTCGGGGCAAACAGTCGGCATGCGCGCATGGCGCCTAAAACTTATACCTATTCGCGCCCACTCCTTAAAAGAAACGCTAAATTGGCCAAATTGCATAATGCGGTCATTTTGGGGAATTGTCGGTTTGCTATTGTTGGGTGCCAATTATTGGTATCGCTTACTAAACAAAAAAGGCGACTGCCTGCACGACCGGCTCTCCGGCTCTAGAGTAGTGGTGATTCCCAAGGCCAGCTAATTCAGCAGGCTTATCGCGAACGCCGAATCAACACAAAACCGATTAAAAAACATATTGCGATGGGCAGCAGAACGGCAAACATCGGCGAGAACCCCCAAATCAAGCTGCTTGGCCCCAACAGGTCCTGACTTGTGCGAAACGCAATGCCGACAATAATGCCGGTGAAAATCCGATAGCCCATCGTCACCTGTCGCAACGGACCAAAAATAAACGAGATCGCAATCATCACAAGGCTTGCAGTGGCAAGCGGCTGTAAAGCTTTTTTCCAAAACTCCAAGCGGTAATCCTGCGCATCTAGTCCCTGTTTCTCTCGAAATAGTGCGTATGAATGAAGCCGACGCATTGGAAGGCGCTCGATATCGAGCGCAATAATATCGAGTAACTTCGGCGAGAGTTCAGAATACCAACGCCGGTTCACAAACTCCTCGCGTTTAACCTCTCGATTGCGAATTACTGTTTCGACAACACCCTCTTCAAACCAGTGATCTTCTTGGTAAATAGCCGACTCAACATAGGTACTGCTTAGCAGGCGCCCCTGATCGTCAAACTTCATGCGCGTCACACCAAACAACTGGCCATTTGGCAGCACTGCGCTGAAATGCATATATTCGTTACCCTCTCGGCTCCATACGCCGCGTTGCGTTTGCAGAGCTTTTTGATGCCCGAGCGCAATCGCTCGTCGGCTTTCGGCATATTGGCTTGTCAGCGGAGTCACATATTCACCAATCAATAAACCGAGACCGATATAAACCAGTACCGGTCGCATCACGACCCAGATGATTTCCATAATAGAAACACCGGCGGAGCGGATGATTACCAATTCGCTGGTCGCCGCCAAAGCGCCGAGACCTATTAGACACCCAACTAGGGAGCTCAATGGAAGATAGTCGCCAATACTCGCGGGAATCGAGAGCAAGACATATACGGCAACTTCTGAGAAATCGTAACCGCCTTGCATTTTTTCGAGTTGGTCGACCAACTCACCGATGACGTCGAGCGATAAAATAACTAAAAGGACGATTGCGATAGAGCCTGCAACAGTGGCACCGACATAGCGTTTAATTAATTTCAATCAGCACGCCTCCGACTGCGGGAGCTTCGCCAGGCTAAGGTCACTCGTGGCCAATACAACATTACCAACGCCAAACAAAAAAAAGCAGCGTGGACATACCACAATAAATACGGCGTCGGTGCCGTGCCGTCCTCCAGTAAACCCCGCACACCATTGCTTAACACCAAATATACAATGTAGAGCAAAATGGCGGGAATCAGTTTCACATAGCGACCTTTGCGCGGCTGAGTGCGACTCATTGGAACCGCAAGAAACGTGACCACAAGAACAAGAACCGGCAGTGATATACGCCATTGTATAGCGGCGGAAGCTTCGCTCGAGTCAACTGAAAGCAATTCCAAAGTAGTCAAACTATCGGTCTTTTTCTTCAGCAGAGATTCAAATTCAGGCGTGGGTAAATATTGCGAATATTTTTCGAAAGAAGTGACTTTATAATTCGCCTCACCCGGCTCACCGTGATACTGGTAACCATTACTCAGCACCAAATACCGACGCTTTGAAACAGGGTCGACCAGCGTTTCCCCTTTAGCTGCGGTCATCACTGCCAGTTCATCCAGCGTATCACCTGCACCAGCTAGAAATACGCCTTCAAGCACGGTTCCATCTTCAACAATTTCCTGCGCGTACGACACGCCTCCACCACCACTTAACTCGTGAAACCTTCCAGGTTTTAGCGTTTCGAATTCCGAACGGCTGCGCTGTTTTGCCAACAGAGTCTCCGAAGCCTTTACCCCGATCGGCCCTACATACAGGCTAAACATACCCACTATCGTGGCTACAATGAGCCCGACCACAAGCGTATATTTTAGTAAGGTATTATCACTGACACCGCAGGCAGAGAGGACTGTCATTTCGCTCTCGACATACAGACGCCCGTAGGCGAGCAAAATGGCGATAAACAAGCCCAATGGTAATATAAGCTCCATATAGGCAGGTAAGCGATATCCCATCAGCGCAAAAAGCACACCGGCATCAAGCTTTCCGGCCGCAGCTTCCGCGAGATAGCGAACAAAGCGGCCACTCATCACGATGAGCAACAACACTGCACTCACTGCAACCAAGTTGGCAATAATTTCCCTCGCTAAATAGCGGAAGATAATCAAATTTGTTCAACCGTAACTAGAAGCAAAAAGTCTGCATAAAGGCATAAATTTTGTTTAAAAAGATACATAACGCGATTTTTCGATTAGACTGTCTATCAAAACCAATTTATTACCGGGGCCGAGTTTAGAGCACAATTTCAAGGTGCAACATTTTTTTCGAGCGTAACCATTTTGAGCTTAGATCTTATACTTTGAAGTTAGCGCTTGTTTGAGATTGGTTTTCCAACTTAAATTTAGGTATCAAACTTTTACCGCGTTTAAAATTCGTGCAGTTTACCACGTTTGATTAAACCTCCCTTGAATTAATTTAAGGCTCCTCTGAATGATGCCAATGTATCTCGGGCAACATTTTCACCAATTGTTTTATTAATTATTGACGGACTCCCTATGGAATTTTTTGCCAAGACCTCCATTTCATCTGTTAAATCCGACTGCCTTGTTGTCAATATAAGTGCCGATAAACGCTTAAACGAGACCGCATTAATAGTCGATCAGGCTACGTCAGGAGGCTTGATGCGTTTGGTCAATTCGGGAGATTTAACCCTAAAGTCTGGTAAAACTCATTGGTTATGTGCACCAGAAAAAGCCAATTACAAGCGTATTCTGCTGCTTTGCACCGGCGAAAAAAGCACAGGCATGAGTGAAACGGACTTAATCAACTGTGCCCAAACTATCGCCAAATTACTCACGGGGAAAGCAATAAAAACCGCCGTTTGGGATTTGGATGGGCTCAACGTCGCAGGGCGCGAGACGGAATGGATATGCAGTCAAATTGCACAGCAAACCCAAGTCAGCCTCTATCGTTATAGCGAAACTAAAAAACTCGAAAGCCCGCCTCCAGCACTAAGGAAACTAACCGTTCACTGTCGCAGTAGCCAGGAGCTTCGCGCGGCTAAAAAGGGATTTGAGGTCGGCAGCAACCTGGGTGACGGAATCAATTTTGCGCGTATGCTCGGCGATTTACCGGCAAATATTTGCACGCCATCTTATTTAGCGGACCACGCAAAAAGTCTTAGCACCGCGCACGAAAAACTTAAAGCGACGATATTGGACGAAAAAAAAATGGAGAGGCTCAATATGGGGTCGCTACTATCCGTTGCAGCTGGAACTGAAGAACCTGCGAAGCTGATAGTGATGGAGTATAAAGGCAAAACAACAAAGTCACCGATCGTATTAGTTGGCAAAGGCATTACTTTCGACACCGGCGGAATTAGCTTAAAACCCGGAGCCGCCATGGATGAGATGAAATACGATATGTGCGGAGCAGCGAGCGTATTTGGCGCGATGAAAGCACTGGTACAGATGAATGCACCGGTACACGTAGTGGCGATAGTCGCGGCAACTGAAAACATGCCGAGCGGGCGCGCAACCAAGCCCGGTGATGTCGTCAAATCGATGTCCGGTCAAACAATCGAAATTCTCAATACCGATGCCGAGGGGCGTTTAGTTTTGTGCGACGCTCTGACCTATGCCGAGAGGTTTAAACCCAAGGTCGTGATTGATATCGCCACACTAACAGGCGCTTGCGTTATCGCACTCGGAAATCATGCAACTGGCCTTTACGCCAACGATCAAGCGCTCGCCGATGCACTGTTAAACGCAGGCCAAAATGCGCACGACAAAGCTTGGCAGATGCCACTATGGGACGACTACCACAAGCAACTTAAGAGCAACTTCGCCGACGTTGCCAATATAGGTGGCCGCGAAGCCGGCAGCGTAACAGCAGCATGTTTCCTCTCGCGCTTCGCCAAAAACTTTAAATGGGCTCACCTGGATATCGCCGGAACGGCCTGGAAAAGTGGAGCAGCGAAAGGGGCAACCGGAAGGCCGGTCGGCTTGCTGGTGAACTTTGTGTTAGAGGGAGCCAGTGGTTTGTGACGCGTATCGATTTTTACGTACTTGATAGTGCCGATGTGTCAGAACGCCTGAACTTCTGTTGTCGCCTTACCGAAAAAGCAGTAAAACAGGGCCTTAAGGTATTGATTTGGTTAGAAAATTCAGAACAAGAACAAAAAGTCGATACGCTCTTGTGGGAGTTCAAACCGGAATCGTTTATCCCACACGAACGCGTAAAAAGTGCCAGAACAGACCCAAAATCGCCGGTAGCGTTAAGTTCCGCCAGCGATTTACCAACCGGTAGCGAAGTACTGATAAACATGAGTACACGAGCGCCCGCTACCGTTGATCGTTTTTTACGCATCGCAGAGATTGTCAACCAAGAGAAAAAAGTGCTAAATAGTACAAGGCAACACTATTCCAACTACCGAGACCAGGGGTATAAAATTACTACGCATCGCTTGGGAGCGTAAAACAAGAATGACATCCGATATTATAAAAGACCGTTTACTTAACGATTTAGAAGCATTGCGCACGGAACTGTCGTCAAATACTGCTGGAGATGATGCAGAACCAGAAGCAGCCAAAAAAAGCGCTGCTTTATCCGAGGCTCCTCCCGAGGAAGTTTCTGCGACTGATGACGCAGCTGACACTGCAATACCGACTCTTAGCGAGGGCGAAGTTCCGACACTCGCCAAAGCCGCGACCAAAGAAATCAGTGTGCATGCGCACAAAGAGCAACTGAAGCAACTCGACAGTGAATTGGAAGATATACTCCCCGACGATATTGATGCCGATGACAGCGAAACAGAGTCGGAACACGTAAAACCCAAAACTCAGGGTGCTAAAAACCAAAAAGCAAAAAAAACTACTCGCAAACGCAAGAAACCAGCTACAAATAAGTCAAAAACTCAAACGGATAAAAACAAAACCGAAAACGGCGTAAATGACGACTCAAAGATCGTAGCGTCTGAAACGAATAAAACCTCGGAAACAAATAATAAGAACACCCAACCCACCGCCGATATATCTAAACCTGACGATGCTGACAGCACCGAGATAAAAATGTCCGACTCAGACACCACTGCGGAAAAAGAAGCTCAAGAATCGAAAAAGCCCACACAAGTATCCTCTACAGAAAAAGAGGAAACTCCGGTTGAAGCTGGTGACGATATTCCCATAATTAGAGATCAAGTCGTTCCGGCCACACATCACAAGCCTGACCCAAGTTTAAATAAAGAGCCAAATGAAAGTGACGCATTGCCAGAATCAAATGCTCCTCTGCTCCAGTCTCAGCCAGAAGCCCAAATAACCGCGGATGAACATAAACCGATACCCGAGACTATAGAACCGCCGGCTCAACCTTTATCCAGCAATAACCCGGCAAAAGCACCCATGGACGAGAATCCATTTTTACCAAAACATTTGCGCGAACGACTCAACAAGAGCAAAAGCAACTTGATGGAGGACATCGCGCGCTCTACGGATGCGCTCAACGCGAGCTCTGCGTTTCTGCGTAACTACTCAGCGCCTACTGAGGCTTCTGAGCCAAAATCGGGCTCAAGCAATGTGCGCAGCAGCCACAAAGAACTTATCGATAGCCTTGTCGCGCAATACCTGCCAATTATCGAAGCTGAATTGCGCAAACGCCTGGAACAAAGTTTCACAGCTCCTTTGAGCAGCACTGCTACTGAAAAAAAACCTAAAGAATAGCCTCCAAACTCTCTCGTTATATCTCTCGCTATACTTTCGGCAAAAAGCACGCGCCCAAGGGGCGTGCTCTCGTTATATAATCCCTCTTTTAATCTGCCCACACGGCAACTCGCTTTCACATTTTAAAATTAAAGATTGTAAACAATGGAAAAAACCTACCAACCCTCGGCAATTGAACAAAAGTGGTATCAAACATGGGAAGCAAAAGGCTACTTTAAACCCAGTGGCACTGGCGAGCCCTACTGCATCATGATTCCACCACCCAATGTTACCGGCAGCCTGCACATGGGACATGGGTTCCAAGAAAGTATTATAGATGCGCTTATTCGCTTTCAACGTATGAATGGTAAAAACACGCTTTGGCAGGTAGGCACCGATCACGCAGGTATCGCAACGCAAATGGTTGTTGAACGTTTATTGACGCAGGAAGAAAACTGCACGCGACACGACTTGGGTCGCGAGAAATTTATCGAGCGTGTATGGCAATGGAAAGAACACTCAGGCGGTACGATCACCAAACAATTACGCCGTTTGGGCGCGTCACCCGACTGGAGTCGTGAACGCTTCACGATGGACGATGGTTTTTACCAAGCCGTACAGGAAGTTTTTGTTCGCCTTTACGAAGACGGTTTAATTTATCGTGGCAATCGCCTCGTTAATTGGGACCCCAAATTACACACGGCAATTTCCGATCTCGAAGTTGAAAACAGAGAAGAAAACGGCCACTTGTGGCATTTTAATTACCCGTTGAGCGATGGCTCGGGCCACCTCACCGTCGCCACAACGCGACCGGAAACCATGCTTGGCGACAGTGCCGTCGCGGTACACCCAGAGGACGAGCGCTATCGCCACCTAATCGGACAAAACGTTAAATTGCCGCTGACAGATCGGGAAATACCCATTATCGCTGACGATTATGTCGATAAAGAGTTTGGTACCGGCTGCGTCAAAATCACGCCTGCGCACGATTTTAATGACTACGAAGTTGGCCAACGACACGCGCTGGAATTAATCAATATTTTTGATGAAAACGCACATATTAATGCAAACGCACCCGACGCGTATCGCGGTATGGAACGTTTCGCCGCGCGGAAAAAAGTCGTCGAAGACATTCAAGCACTTGGTTTGCTGGAAAAAATTGAACCGCACAAATTAAAAGTTCCCCGCGGGGATCGCAGTGGTGTTGTAATCGAGCCCTACCTCACCAATCAGTGGTATGTAAAAACTGCCACACTGGCGGAAAAAGCCATCAGCGAGGTCGAAAACGGCAACATTCAATTTGTCCCCTCACAATATGAGAATATGTATTTCGCTTGGATGCGCGATATTCAAGACTGGTGCATTTCACGCCAACTGTGGTGGGGCCATCGAATTCCTGCTTGGTACGATAACGAAGGTAATATTTATGTCGCGCGCAATGAGGACGAAGTGAGGCAAAAATTTTCACTCGCAGACGATCTCGAACTTAAGCAAGACGAAGATGTTCTCGATACCTGGTTTTCTTCTGGCCTATGGACATTTGGCACATTAGGCTGGCCGGAACAAACCGATGAATTAAATACGTTTCACCCAAGCAGTGTTCTGGTTACAGGCTTTGATATTATTTTCTTTTGGGTGGCGCGCATGATAATGCTGACGCTTTATTTCCGTAAAGAAGTGCCCTTTCATACCGTTTATGTGCACGGACTGGTGCGCGACAAACACGGCAACAAAATGAGCAAATCGAAAGGGAACGTAATCGACCCTATCGATCTTATCGACGGGATCGATATTGATACACTTGTTAAAAAACGCACGACGGGACTAATGCGACCGCAGGATGCCCCCGATATCGAAGCAGTGACTCGAGAAGATTACCCTGAAGGCTTCGCACCTTACGGCACAGACGCGTTGCGCTACACCTATTACTCACTGGCATCCACCGGCCGCGATATCAATTTCGATGTCGGGCGTATCGAAGGCTTCCGCAATTTCTGCAACAAGCTATGGAACGCCTCAAACTATGTTTTGATGAACTGCCAGAACAAAGATTGCGGAACATCTGACTCCGACCCGATTGCACTCTCACTTGCTGATCGCTGGATAATTTCTCGATTGCAGCAAACAAATGCAGCTGTTATTGAAGGTATTAATAGCTACAGATTCGATTTGGCGAGCCAAGCACTTTACGATTTTATTTGGAAGGATTACTGCGACTGGTACATCGAATTATCCAAACCAATTCTTAATGATTCGGATTCCACTGAAGAGACACTGCGCGGAACGCGGCGAACTTTAATCCGTGTTTTAGAATCTACGCTGAGACTTGCTCACCCGCTCATGCCGTTTATCACGGAAGAGCTATGGCAACGGGTTAAGACACCTGCTGGGGCTGCCGGTGAAACCATTATGTTGGCCGACTATCCTTTACCAGAAGCTAAGCTCATTGATGCAAATGCCGAAGCCGAACTCGACTGGCTTAAAGATGTGATAACCGGACTGCGCAATATTCGTGGAGAGATGAATATCTCGCCCGGTAAAAAGCTCGAATGCCTGCTTAGCAACGGCTCAGAGGTCGACAAAACTCGTTTCGAAAACAATCAACAATACTTGGTTAAGCTTGCAAATCTAGACTCCGCGGACTGGTTAACTGACAGAGAAGATGCCCCGCTATGCGCGACAGCTCTTGTCGGCTCGTTAGAAATTTTGGTTCCAATGGCGGGTCTCATCGACAAAGACGCCGAGTTGGGCAGACTGAACAAAGAAATTCAAAAAAAGGAAAAAGACAAAGAGCGAGTCGAGGCGAAGTTAAACAACGAAAAGTTCACCGCCAAGGCACCAGCTGAGGTTGTACAAAAAGAAAAAGACAAATTAAGCGAGCTTTCACAAGCACTCGACAAGTTAAAAGAGCAGCAGGAAAAAATTAAAACGCTTTAAATAACTTTCCCACCAAGCTAAGAGTTACTTTTTTAGAAGTTATTTATTCGATATGAGCGCCAATGAAAACTAAAATTGATAGTTTTTTTTCCGGGTACGCCGATGCGTTTATGAGCAAAAACTTGTCTCATTTAGCGGAGTTTTATTCGCTGCCCGCAACGTTTTTCACCGAGGAGGCGGAAGAAATCGTATTTGATGAAAGTAGCTTCTGCGAAAACACGCGGAAAGTACTTGAAGCATACGAAAGCCTTGGGATATGCCAGATGAGGTTTTCGGAGGAAACGCATACACCAATATCCAAATTTCTTACTCTAGTGTCGCTGCAATGGCAATTTCTGAATGCAGAGAGCCAATTGGTTTATTGCGCCACTACGCGCTACCTTTTGCGCAAACAAGTTGCAAACGATGACAATACTGAAAACAAGTTAAAAATAGCTGCGGTGTTCATGGTCGATGAGATGACACAATTTTTAAATTGTTTATCCAACCAGGATTAGTTGCATCTCTCCCATCCAATTACCCCAATGTCGTCAGGGTTATTCTGCCTCGGAATTTGTGCAGTTAATTTACCGATGAGCATATAAATATGGAAGGCGGTGCCAAAGGTAACGGCAAGATAGGAACCACTAACCTAACGGTTAGCGTCTTCAAAGTATGTTGAAACGCCAAGCTAACGCCCGCCCAAACTCACGCATAACCCAATCAGCTTATTGATTTAAGACAAGCTGAGAATCATAGGCTTAAAGTAAAATTTACCTATTCTATGCGGTTCAAACTTCTCGACTGGGCTCAATGCTGTGATGTTTACTCTTAAAGGGCTGTTTTTAAAGGTTTTTGTCAAATTCCTCAAGGTTTTTCTTCGCTTTTTCCATATGTATGCGCAGGCCTATAGGCGGCGTATTCAATAAAACACATCCACTATTAATATTTGTATTTTTGGTTAACGCCCGAATTAGTCTACACTTGAGGAAAATAAAAACGCCTTTCTGTTACTTACGCAAGGTGAAATTAACACGCTAAGCAAGTAACGCCGATTTTTTAATTTCAAATTTCTGTTAACCCAGCAATTAAATAGATCGTCCTATCTATTTAGTCGGGTTAATAACTTGCTATTAAACGAACTCGTTTTTTTGGACTGGAGTCATGAGCAATACACGTTCTTACGAATCTGAGGTAACACCTCAATACAACTATCTTGTTGTAAAGCAATTTGTCATCGCAACGATTTTATGGGGTGTCGTTGGCATGGCAGTTGGCGTATTACTCGCAGCACAGCTTATCTGGCCTGTGTTAAATGATATATGGCAACCTTACACGCATTTTGGGCGCTTGCGTCCGCTGCACACCAACGCAGTGATCTTTGCGTTTGGAGGATGCGCGCTTTTTGCCAGCTCGTACTTTGTCGTGCAACGTACCTGCAGAGCACCGTTATTCGGCGGGTTTTTAATTCCGTTTACATTTTGGGGTTGGCAAACCGTTATCCTCGCTGCAGCCATTACGCTGCCACTTGGCTACACAAGTGCAAAAGAGTACGCAGAACTAGAATGGCCAATCGATATTTTAATTACACTCGTCTGGGTCTCTTACGCGCTCGTATTTTTCGGTACCATCGTAAAACGCAAAACCTCACACATTTATGTGGCAAACTGGTTTTTTGGTGCATTTATTGTAACGGTTGCAGTTCTGCATGTGGTCAATAGCGCCGCAGTACCGGTGCATTTATTTAAATCATATTCGTTTTATAGCGGTGCAGCAGATGCAATGGTGCAATGGTGGTACGGACACAATGCGGTCGGTTTTTTCCTCACCGCGGGTTTTCTGGGAATTATGTACTATTTTGTACCTAAGCAAGCAGGGCGACCCGTCTACTCATATCAACTTTCGATTGTGCATTTTTGGGCACTAATTTCAATTTACATATGGGCAGGTCCCCATCACTTACACTATTCTGCATTACCGGACTGGGCTCAAAGTCTCGGTATGGTTATGTCATTATTATTACTGGCACCATCGTGGGGAGGCATGATCAACGGCATTATGACTCTCTCTGGCGCGTGGGATAAATTGCGCACCGATCCGACTCTGCGTTTTCTTGTTGTGTCACTATCGTTTTATGGCATGTCTACGTTTGAAGGGCCAATGATGTCGATTAAAACGGTAAACGCACTTTCCCACGACACCGACTGGACTATTGGCCATGTGCATTCAGGCGCACTCGGGTGGGTAGCAATGATTTCGATCGGTGCGTCTTATCATTTAATCCCCGTGCTATATGGCAAGACAAAAATGTGGAGTGAACAGTTAATTTATACCCACTTTTGGCTCGCAACAATCGGTACCGTTCTTTACATCGCATCCATGTGGGTAAACGGCATTTTACAAGGCTTAATGTGGCGAGCATTCAATGCCGACGGCACCTTAACTTACAGCTTTGTTGAATCTGTCGAAGCGAGTTACCCCGGCCACTTTGTGCGCTTCCTCGGAGGAGCATTTTTTCTAACGGGGATGCTCGTAATGGCTTACAACGCGTATCGGACTATCAGTGAAGCCGGAGACGAAAAACCTCAGGCAAAAGCCTTACAGCAAGACGGCGATTTAGCGGAGGCGTAACGATGAAAAATCACGATATCGTAGAAAAAAATCTTCCACTGATGCTAATACTGATCGTTTTTGCCATTAGTTTTGGTGGCTTAGTCGAACTCGTACCGCAGTTTTATTTAGAGGAGACCACTGAGCCAGTCACCGGTTTAAAACCTTTAGACGCAATCGAACTCGAAGGCCGCGACGTATATATACGCGAAGGCTGCCATGTCTGCCATACGCAAATGGTTAGACCACTGCGCGCCGAGGTTGAACGCTACGGGCATTATTCGGTAGCTGGAGAATCGGTTTATGACCACCCGTTTTTGTGGGGTTCCAAACGCACAGGGCCCGACCTCGCGCGTGTCGGACAGCGCTATAGCGATGAATGGCACAAAGCACATTTATTTAACCCGAGAAATGTTGTTCCTAATTCCAATATGCCCGCGTTTCCATGGCTTTATGAAAATGTACTCGACGGCAAGCACACCGCTAAAAAAATGCGAGCCCTTCGCACTGCCGGTGTACCTTACACAGATGAACAAATTGCCGGCGCGCAGGAAGCCGTCGCGGGAGTAACCGAAATGGACGCTATCGTTGCGTACTTGCAACAGCTTGGCACGCTCTTAACCCACAAACGATAAGCCACGTATGAATCCGACAACCTTACACGCCATCTCTACACTGCTTGTTCTCGCTGCATTTATTGGCATTTGCTGGTGGGCCTTCTCGCCAAAACGACGCAAAAAATTCGAAGAAGCAGCAAAACTGCCATTCGATGAAGAGTTATCCGACAGCCCTCAAAAAACGAAACAAACAAAAAACGAGGTAACGCAATCATGAGCACTTTTTGGAGCCTCTGGATAATCGGTTTAACTGTTATTAGCCTATTACTTATAACATGGGTTTTATTTGCCAACCGCAAAGTTGCCGTACGCGACGACGAGGATCCCGAAAACCGCACTACTGGCCACGTCTATGATGGCATTGAGGAATACGATAATCCTCTGCCGCGCTGGTGGTTTAAATTATTCGTCGGCACGCTCATTTTTACGGTCTTATATTTAATTTTGTTTCCCGGATTGGGAGCCTTTCAAGGCGTGCTGGGTTGGAGTTCAGTCGGCCGGCTCGAAAGTGAACAAAAAAAAGCACAGCAGAATTATGAAGCAGTATTTGGCTCTTATGCCAAAATGCCTATCGAAGAGTTAGCGGACGACGCCGCAGCTCGCAAAATGGGCATGCGCTTATTTGCGAATAACTGCGCTGTTTGCCACGGCTCAGATGGGGGCGGTTTATTTGGATACCCGAATTTAACGGATAAAGACTGGCTCTACGGCGGCACACCGGAGGCGATAAGAACTTCCATTACAAATGGGCGTGCTGGAGCAATGCCCGCATGGGGCTCAATTCTCGACGATGAAAATCTCGCCGCGGTTTCAGAATACGTGCTAAGCTTTAGCGACCAGAATGCAAACAAGGCACTCGTTGAATCCGGACAGCCTGTATACATGCAATACTGCGCAGCTTGCCACGGCGCTGACGGAAGTGGAAATATGGCACTAGGCGCACCCAACTTAACGGATTCGATTTGGTTATACGGCGGCGAGCGAAAGGAAATCACTTATTCAATCCGAGCTGGGCGCGCAAATGTTATGCCCGCTCAAAAAGACAAAATTCGCAAAGAGAAAATTCATCTGTTAACAGCTTACGTTTATGGGCTTTCCATGGACGAAGAATGAGGCTACTGATTTACCGTGCCATCAGACGCAGAGGACGAACATCCGGCTGAAAAGATTCGCTACGTCAACCTATACGAAGATACTGGCAAAGTATACGTAAGGAAAATAAGCGGCTTTTATCAGAACATACGACGATACACCGGCTTACCTCTTATCGCTGGTTACATACTATTACCTTGGATAAGTATTGATAGCCGCCCCGCTATTTTGTTCGATTTACCCGAGCGAAAATTTCATATTTTATTTACCACATTTTGGCCACAAGACTTCATGTTACTCGCGTGGCTGCTTATCATCGCTGCTTTCGCTCTGTTCACGGTTACCGTTTTGTTGGGGCGAGTTTATTGCGGGTTTACTTGTCCGCAAACCGTTTGGACTTTAATGTTTATTTCGATCGAGCGCCTGTGCGAGGGCGATCGCAACAAACGTATTAAATTGGACCAACAGGACTGGAACATAAATAAAATTATGCGCAAAAGCACAAAACACAGTTTGTGGCTGTTACTCGCATTTATTACAGGGGCGACTTTTGTCGGATATTTTTTCCCAATCCGTGAATTGTTGCTTGGCTTGATTCCGTCACGCGACGAATTTGGCATGATAAGTTGGACGCTTCCACCAGCGGCAATTTTTTGGACAATTTTTTTTACCGGCATGACCTACCTCAACGCGGGATGGATGCGCGAACAAGTCTGTAAGTACATGTGCCCTTACGCTCGCTTTCAAGCGGTGATGTACGACAAGGATACGCTGGCAGTGCACTACGACAACGCCCGCGGAGAAAAACGCGGCCCGCGCAAGCCCAATCAAGATTATAAGGAATCAGGCTTGGGTGATTGCATCGACTGTTCCTGGTGCGTTCAAGTCTGCCCCGTCGATATCGACATTCGCGACGGCCTACAATATGAATGTATTAACTGTGGGCTTTGTGTCGACGCCTGCAATGCTGTGATGGATAAGATGTCTTATCCGCGTGGACTCATTCGTTATACATCGGAAGACCAACTACAGCAGGGAAAAACTCATTGGTTTCGACCAAGACTCGTCGGTTATTGCGCAGCAATATTAATCATGGTCACTGCATTTTCGCTGGCGATAGTTTCGCGTTCAGCCGTCGATGTTAATATCATTCGTGATCGAGGTGTAAAACTTTACCGCATCGCAGGTAACGAGATTCAAAATATCTATACACTTAAAATCAATAATATGGATAACCAAAGCCACCGCTATCGGCTTGAATTGGAAGGTGAGCAACCATTTAAAATCAAAGGCTATCGCCCGCTTGAAATTGAAGCAGGCGAAGTATTTTCTATGCCATTGCGGATAGCACTGCCACGCGAACTTGCCAAACGCGATAAATATCCAATTAGCATTACCGTAATAGCCGAGGATAATGACCAACTTACAGCTCAAGAAGAAACTATTTTTATCGCACCAGCAAATAAAGAGTAATTACTTATAGGTATCACTAATGCAGAAAACCAGTTTATCGTTGCAAGCGCCTCCGCCTTGGTTTTGGGTTTTAGTTGTGCCGTTTTTATTTGTATTAACGGCGGTTACCGCGTTAGTGAGTTTTGCGATAATCGGTGCGGACGCTAGAGTTAACGACAATTATTACAAAGAGGGGCGCATGATTAACGCTGATTTTCGTGCGGAAGAAAAAGCTCGGCAACTCAATATTCTAGGCGATCTCTCCTTCGACCTTAAACAAAACGAAGTTAAGTTGGAGTTAGCTAATGCTCCATTATTCGACGATAATATTTCACTATTTTTGCGCCACCCTTCAGATGCGAATCGCGACACTCACCTCACGCTCAAGCGCGTCTCGCGAACTAATTCCGTAGTCCACTATCACGCAAATACACCTAATTCTTTATTGGGCCGCTGGTATTTCCGCATAGAAAACAACCATCAAGACCCATGGCGTCTTTTTGGAGAAATTGATTTAAACTCGCAGACTTATTTTTCTCTCAAAGCAAGAAACACGAATTAAAATGATCGACGGAGAGAAATGTTATCATTGCGGCTTAAATGCCCTTCCAGAAATTACCGCGAAACTCGACGATAAAAACGTATATTTTTGCTGCTATGGATGCCAGGCAGTCGCACAAACTATTTATCAAAAAGGTTTCTCATCGTTCTATCAGTTTCGCAGCCGGCTGAATTTACGCCCTGAAGAGAAAAAAGATTTTTCACCTTATGATAACCTCGATATTCAGGCGGAATTTACCGACGTAATAAATGAAACAGATAGAACCTCTGATTTATTAATTGGTGGGATTACCTGCGCAGCATGCGTTTGGTTACTCGAAAACCAGTTGAGCCAAGTCCCGGGAATTAAAGATGTCCTAGTTAACTCCACTGCACGCACGGCAAAAATAGTTTGGGAAAAACAAACAATTAAATTAAGTGCTATTTTCGATGCAATTGCACAAATAGGTTACGAGCCTAAGCCCAATACACCCAGCGTGCAACAAGGCGAGTTGCATAGCGAGCGCAAAAAGCTACTAATCCGCCTTGGTGTCGCCGGATTTGGCATGATGCAGGCGGGCATGGTTGCCGTGGCTTTGCACGCTGGTGGCATTCAAGGAATGGAGCCACATTGGCGTTCTTTTTTAAGATGGGTGAGTTTTATTTTGATAACACCCGTGATCATCTACGCTGCAAGCCCGTTTTACTTTTCTGCCTGGCGTGCTCTGAAAAACTATTCTCTTAATATGGATGTTTCGGTATCGATTGCATTGTTAGTCGCCTACGTTTCTAGCACCTATGCAACACTCTACGCGCATGGAGAAGTATATTTTGATTCGATTGGTATGTTTACCTTTTTCCTACTACTCGCACGTTTTTTAGAATTTCGACTCAGGTTAAAAAACATCGATGCATTAAATGCGGGTTCCCACATTCTCCCCCTTTACGTTCAGCGATACGATGAAGCAAGTTTCGAAAACATCGCAAGAAAAAAAGTTCGCGTCGGCGATAGAATTCGCGTCTTGCCTGGAGAAGTATTCCCCGTCGACGGCGAAGTAATCGAAGGCACTAGCAGCGTCAACGAATCGCTCATTAACGGAGAAAGCACGCCACAAAACAAAACACCGGGGGCATCGGTTTTTGCTGGCTCCATCAACGGCGAGTCTCCACTCAGCATTCGAACAACAGCAACAGGACAGCAAACTCAGTTAGCAGCAATTGAAAATTGGGCAAGCGAAGCAAGTAAGAATAAACCTCAAGTTCAGTTGTTGTCAGATAAACTTGCTTCCTATTTCGTAGCCTGCGTTATTTTAATCGCTGCAACCACGTACATTACTTGGTTTAACATTGACAGTTCCAAAGCACTTTGGGTTGCGTTATCAGTACTAGTCGTCACTTGTCCTTGCGCACTCTCACTTGCAACACCTACAGTTTTTACTGCGGCACTGGCTTGGGCACGAAAGCGCTTAATCCTATTTAAATCAGCACAATATTTTTCTCAACTCGAAGATATCACCGATGTCGCTTTCGACAAAACCGGCACGCTAACCCAGGGTGAACTATGTGTCGAAAAGGTTCTACCTTTAGCGGATATCGACGAAAAACAAATAATGTTATTGTGTGCCACTCTGGAAAAAAATTCCCATCATCCGATAGCAAAAGCATTTCAAACAAACACCGATATCAGTATTCCTGATGCTGCAATAAAGGTAATACCCGGAAAAGGCGTTTGCGCGACCATCGACCAAGATTTTTATTCATTGGGTAGCCCTTCACTTATTCCAGAACTTCAGCTGCAGTATCCAGATGCTGGACAATGGATTTTGCTGACCAAGAACCACGATGCCATCGCATGGATAAAACTCAGTGACAATATTAGAGCTGAAGCAAATGAAACAATTAGTGCGCTTAAACGAAATAATATAACATCACATATACTCAGCGGTGATCGTGAAGAAAACGTTTCTCGTTTAGCTAATACGCTACAGATATCGCACTGGCATTCCGCACTCAGTGCTGAGGAAAAATACGAGGCGGTAAAGAAACTACAAAGCGAGAATAAGCGTGTATTAATGGTAGGTGATGGAATCAACGATGCGCCCGTGCTAAAAGTGGCCAATACCTCTATCGCGATGAGTCATGCAAGCCAGCTCGCTCACACGCAAGCCGACGCGGTATTTTTAAAAAATAATCTCGCTTTAATACCCTCTTTGATAAAACAAGCAAAAATTGTAAAGCAAAAAATTAGACAAAATATTACCTGGGCTATTTGCTACAACCTTCTCGCCCTTCCTCTTGCAGTGCTTGGCTACGTGCCCCCATGGATGGCCGCTATCGGGATGTCGGCGAGCTCTCTCGTTGTCGTGGCGAACGCGGCGCGCATAGCAAAATAAAGGAGCCTGCGGAAAAGTGGAGAGCCTATTTATATTAATTCCAATTGCACTCGTCTTCGTGTGTATAGCTGTGGCAATTTTTATTTGGGCCGTCAAGTCCAAACAGTACGACGACCTCGATACAGAAGCGCGACGTATTTTATTTGAAGATAAACATTCAGATAAAACAAGCAACGTGAAAAAAAACAATGAGCGCTAGTGCATAAATGAATATCGAAAGCATCGTCGCGGCATTTGGCATTGGCTTACTCGGCGCTGGTCACTGCATGGGTATGTGTGGCGGCATTTTAGCCTCACTAAAATTCGCTAACGGCAACGAAAATCTTTCTTATTCACGGCTAAGCTTCGGATATAATTTTGGAAGGGTAAGCTCTTACGTATTCATTGGCATTGTCGCGGCTAGTTTTCCCAACTTCTCAACCCAAACAGGAATACCCATTTCCAGAACGCTGGCCGGTATTTTAATTGTGTTAATGGGTTTTTATATTGCGGGTTGGTGGCACGGTTTAGTTTACCTCGAGAAAGTAGGAAAATTTTTTTGGCAATTTTTGAAACCCCTCGGCCAGCGAGTTATGCCAATAACAACATTTAGATCCGCGGTAATTGCTGGACTAATTTGGGGTTGGTTACCCTGCGGCTTAGTGTATAGCGCATTGGCTTTAGCACTCACACAGTCACAGCCAATTCACGGAGCATGGGTTATGTTAGCTTTTGGAATAGGTACGTTACCGATAATGCTAGGTGCTAGTTTTAGCTTTGATGCGTTGCGGCATTGGTTGAAAAAAAAGTCAACCAAACTTAGCGTGGCAGCCCTTTACTGTATATTTGGCGTTTGGACCTTGCTCGCTGCCTGGGGCTTCGTTCCTCATTTTCATTTAGAAAGTATTGGCATATTCCCCTGTGATAGCGAGCATTCTATGCATTAATCAAGCTCTCGCACCAATACACTTAATGCTCAAATTTACATTTATCTATCACAGTAACCAATCTCGAAAAAACATATCGACGATAACCAAGCCCCAAATAAGTAAACCGACTACTAGCAGCACGACGTTCCCAAACGTGATTTTATTATTTGTCGAACCCTCGACATCGCCATTAAAAATATTCACTGCTTTTTGAACTTGTACCAAACAATAACAAATTACAAATAAAGCCAGTGCTGACAAATAATCAACATAAGGCAGTCCGATTTCACGATACGATAATTGGTCAAATACACTTGAACACAAACTAAATATCACATATGCGGTGGCCAGCCCTCCGGGGCTCCAATCATATTCAACATTATTGTCATTTAAAGCGGTATCTATTTTGTAAAATAGCGAGTGAGCAAAGAAAATACTAAATATCGCACGTGGAATCGGCCATAGACTGACCTCGTGTCTGAATTTGTAGGACTTCCAATTTTTGTAAAACCAATATATCCCATAAAGGCCTACACTACCGATCATCATGATAATCAGTTTCGCCACGGAGACTACGAAAAAATAAGCATCCGTATCATGCTCGATATCGGTCAGCTTCGCTTCGGGCGCTTGGTAGATATTTTCGTTCATTATTCTTTATCTCGATCGTTAATGTATGTTCCGACACAACACTTTTGGCTAGCAATGCGACTGTAAGCTTTTAAACAATAGCCCAAACCAATAAATTAGCGGATTCCAACGCCAAATCCAACTTGCAGAACATCTCTAAACTTGGCTCGATCGAAATGTAGTGCTATAACTTGATTCCGACCCAACTCTCGTCTAAATTTGATATTTTCTGATCTAGCTCAACCGCTGGCGATTCACCCCAACTAGAATTTTGAAGAACTGTTAGACCTCTGTCGGGTAAACCGCCTTTAGGAGACACTATGAGTTTTCTTGCCCATACCAAAGGTATATTGTTCAAGCCCGAGTCAGAATGGAAGGCTATTCGTGACGAGGAAGATTCGTTTCTGAGTGTATTCGTCAAGCGCGCGCCTCTCTTCGCACTGGTACCCCCAGTAAGTGCTTACTACGGTGTTACACAAGTTGGCTGGCAAATAGGTGCCGGCGAAGTAGTGAAACTCTCATCTTCTAGTGCGCTTATGCTTTGCGCAATCACTTACATTGCAATCTTGATCGGGATCTATGCGCTAGGCGAATCAATCAATTGGATGTCTAAAACTTACGGCGTAGAGGGTTCCGTCGAGAAGCGCCACTACAATGGTCAGGCTTTGGCTGTTTATGTTTCCATTCCACTGCTTCTTTCGGGCTTTAGCGCTTTGTATCCCAGCTTGTGGTTCGTCACCTGTGTCATGGGCCTTGCGGCGACTTACAGTGTTTATTTAATCTATCAGGGTGTACCTATCTTGATGGACATTCCCAACGAGCGCGCATTTCTGTTTGCCTCGTCCATAATCACTGTCGGCTTAGTCATTATGGTCACGACAATTATCACCGCTGTTATCTTCTGGGGTATGGGAATTGACCCGGTATACGTAGACTAGCTGTTTTTCTATACCCTTCCTGAAGCGCGGTCCTCGCGCTTCGCGGAGTCGTTTTTAAAAAATGCGATTTTTAAAAACTCGCAAAATCAATAACTTACGTTATCGATTTTGGCAGTGCATCCTTGCACTGCACAGTGACTCTTCAGAACAAGTATGCGTTAAGTTGTTTCTGAAGAGTCACTATCTATACTTTTGGGAAAGGCCGCGTTTGCGGGTTGTAGTAACAAGAAGGATAAGGATAACACCGCGATGTCCACACCAATCGATCAGTACCTCAATATTCTCGCTTCAAAAGATGGCTCAGACCTCTATCTCAGTACTGGCGCACCGCCGTGCGCAAAGTTTCAAGGCACGCTCAAACCCCTAAGCCAAACTCCGTTGGCGGCAGGAGAAATTGAGCGTATCGCCAATGCCATTATGGACGAGGAGCAACGCGAGGAATTCACCCATGAGCTGGAGATGAATTTAGCGATATCGATTCCAAATGTCGGACGCTTTCGGATTAATATCTTTAAGCAACGCAATGAAGTTTCCATTGTCGCGCGCAATATTAACACCGAAATTCCTCAATTCGACAATCTCGGCCTACCGGACATACTCAAGGAAGTCATCTTGTCAAAACGCGGTTTAATTCTCTTTGTCGGTGGAACCGGTTCAGGCAAATCAACCTCTCTCGCAGCATTAATTGATCATCGCAACAGCACTTCCGGCGGGCACATCATCACAATCGAAGACCCGGTGGAATATGTCCACAAACACAAAAAATGCGTCGTCAACCAGCGCGAAGTCGGCGTCGATACGCGCAGCTTTCGCGCTGCGCTCAAAAATACGCTACGCCAAGCGCCCGATGTGATATTAATTGGCGAAATACGCGACCGAGAAACGATGGAACACGCACTTGAATTCGCCGAAACTGGGCATTTAGCTATTTCCACGTTACACGCCAATAACGCCAACCAAGCATTTGAACGCATTATTAACTTGTTTCCCGAAGAGAGGCGCCCTCAGTTACTTATGGGGCTTGGGCAGAATATCCGCGCATTTGTTTCGCAGCGGCTGGTGCCAACCGTCGACGGAAAGCGTTGCGCTGCAATCGAAGTATTACTCGGGACAAAAACAATTCAAGAGTTAGTCGAAAAAGCACGCTTGACCGAAATAAAGGAAATAATGGAAAAATCTGAAAATCTCGGTATGCAAACTTTTGACGCCGCGCTGTTTAAACTTTACAAAGCCGGTAAGATCAATCTCGATACAGCACTTGCAAATGCCGACTCTGCCAATAACTTGCGCCTGCGTATTAAACTGTCAGAAGATAAAAAACCAGCGGAAACTAAGTCACCTTCGCCCAGTGGATTTGGTAGTTTAAGTTTGGAAGAAATAAAAGATGACGAAGAGGATGACGACGATTTATTGCAAAATTTGATGTGATGGATTGGCGTAAGCCGCGAATCTGCGTACAAATCTATTACGGTGAAAATTCTAACTAATGGAGTGCTTATGAGGTAGGCTTCATAAGCTTTTTGAGCAAAAGTTGAGCCGCGTATTGTGTGACGGTAAAGGTCACTATCGTAAAAATCACCCACTCAATCGCTATCCAACCGAATAAACGCGGCGCCCACATCATCGTCGACATCAAAGACGCTTGATAATAAAAAAACCAATTGCCCTGCGGGAAAACAACTTCGTGAAAAACGGTAAAAACTTCCGTTGGCCCTAAAATAAAAATTAACACAGTAGAAAATAACACAACACCGATTAACGCTAACAATTGTTTTCGAATTTTAGGTGGTGATGTTTTGTTGAGATAATAGTAGAGCAACATGACAAACCATAAAATTATCCCACTCCAACCAGCGACCATGCACTTGTCAATAAAATTGGCCACATCCTGTAAATGAATAACCTCTGCGGTACGCAGTAATCGTTGCTTCGGGTATGGGTAAACTTCGTAACGAATTTCAGCTAGGCCTTTTCCGCCATTATGGACGGCTTCACTGATTTGGCGAAATAAGTCAATTCTTTGTTCTCGGGTAGTTTGGCCGAAGCCTAATTTATAGTAATTCTGCGGACCATATTTATCGATGGCCCAACCGATCTTGGCATTATCGTGCCAAAATCCGTAGGAAAAGTTTATTTGTTTGAGTATTTGCCAGCTAATCATTAACGCAACAACAACACTTGCAAGTGTGTAAACCGTCGTGAGAATGAGCGCTCTAATATTGACTTTGCTTGGTTGAAAAGTTGTTAATTTGGCTAGCATCACATCTAAATCTATAAACGCCTAATGATAAGGAAAACTACTAGAGCCTGTTAACACTAATTTGATGGGCCCTAGGGCACTGACGGCCACACAAAAAACGTTGCAGGACTTTCTTGCTCTGTTTATTTTTCATCGACCAGTTGCCAATACCCAAATTCCACCCCGCCAAAAAACTTTATCTGCAAAAGCTTCTGCGCGTTGACAAAACGTTACAGCATACCTTCAAGCCTTTAATAATCAAGCCATTCCGCCATCGCGGGATCACTGATAACCAATTTTGTGCGACACCTCAGTAACAAAGTAATACACGTGCCTCAACCACAAAAATACAGCCCAAAAACAATGCGAAACAACCCCGAAAACGCGCATCGTCAAACTCATTTATCGCTCAACACGCAAAAGTGATAATACTCGGTGCATATTGTGCTCCAACAGCGATCAAAATTTGTTAGGAGACTCATCAAAAATTGATTTTCAGCACGGATTTTGTGCACTGCGATCTCTTTGAGTGCAATTTGCATAACCTTGAGGGGCTTTCAAAGCATGACTAATGATCAAAAAATCTATTAACCCTATGAATCTTATCACTTTTTTCAATGTGGAATAGCTTTTGCGGAGCGAGTGAAAGTTGTGGTGGACGACTCTTGCAGCTGCGCTCGCAGCTAATTGCAAACAGGCTCGACAACCACAGCAAGATAATTTCGAATAATTAACCAATTGTTGGGTAATGAAAATGAGTTCAGGAAAATTAAATTTGCTCGATTTCTCGCAAGCCAATATACGCACTTTGCATATTACTTGGTTTGCCTTCTTCCTCACCTTTGTCGTTTGGTTTTCACACGCGCCTTTAAAGCCGCTAATTATGGCGACTTTCGACATGACAAACGCGCAGTGGAAGGCTTTGCTGATACTCAATGTTGCATTGACGATCCCGGCGAGAATCGTTATTGGTATCTTAGTAGACAAATTTGGACCGCGACTCGTTTACAGCATGCTGCTGGTCATTTCCGGCCTGATTTGCCTCGCATTCGCGTCGGCGCAGAGCTATCAACAACTGGCAATCTTGCGCTTTGCATTGGGGTTCGTTGGCGCAGGCTTTGTTATTGGAATTCGCATGGTAGGCGAATGGTTTCCCGCTCGACAAGTTGGACTGGCTGAAGGAGTGTACGGCGGCTGGGGTAATTTTGGCTCCGCCGCTGCAGCCTTCACTTTACCCACCGTAGCGGTCGTAATTTACGGTAGCTTCGGAGAAGATATGGGCTGGCGTATGGCGATCGGTTCGACCGGCGTCATCGCAATTCTCTACGGCTTTTTCTTTTATTGGAAGGCGCGTAATACACCAAAAGGATCGACTTATTTTAAACCCAAAAAATCTGGCGGCCTGGAAGTGTCTAACCCGAAAGACTTCTGGTTTTACGTCGCAATGAATGTGCCGATGTACCTTATTCTCGCAGTGCTCGCATGGAAACTATCACCTGCCGGTGTAGGACTTCTGACTCAAGGTGTCACTTATGCTCTTTACGGCGTACTTTTAGCGTTGTTCGCATTTCAGTTTTCTCAAGTTTATAAAGTCAATAAAGAAATGCTGGCCCGGGGCGGAGTTGAAAAGCACGACGAGTACAAATTTAAACAGGTAGCCGTGCTGGACTGGGCTTACTTTGTTACCTTCGGATCAGAGCTCGCTGTAGTATCTATGCTTCCAGCATTTTTCCTCGAAACGTTCGAGGGCATGACGCTGGCAAAAGCCGGTATGCTCGGCGCCGCATTTGCCTTTATGAACCTCGTAGCACGCCCTAGTGGCGGTTACATTAGCGACAAGTTTGGTCGCAGAAAATCACTATCAATCTTTATCGCGGGCCTCGCAGTTGGTTATTTTGCCTTATCGCAGGTAACCGGTGCCTGGCCAATCTGGTTAGCGGTAATGGCTGTTATGTTCTGTTCTTTCTTCGTGCAGGCTGGCGAAGGAGCGGTATTCGCTATTGTACCGCTCGTAAAACGTCGCATGACAGGCCAAGTTGCTGGGATGGCCGGTGCCTACGGCAATGTAGGAGCGGTAACGTTCTTAACCATCTACAGTTTTGTTGACGCCGGCACGTTCTTCATGATTATCGGTGCAGCTGCGTTAGTGATATTTGGAGTCGTGCAGTTCTTGGATGAGCCGGAGGGTCACATGGTTGAAGTACGTGAAGACGGCACAGTCGAGCATATTCAATTAACTTAGAAAAGCATACACAATTATCTATAGAGGGTGGCTTGTTCCACCCTTTTTTTTAACCATTTTGCTCTTTTAATACTTAGCCTCTATTATCGCGGGAAAAGTTTGCGCGGGTTTTATTTTGGATCATTTGCAATCGACATTAAAGATAGAGTTAGCCCAGCGCAGCGATGCGGGAGTAAAGCCCGAAAATCAAGATACTGTTGGCACACGCATTCCCGAAGGCAGCGCACTCTCTACGAAGGGCATAAGTCTCGCTGTCGCCGACGGTGTTAGCAGCAGCACATCAGCACGACACGCAAGCCAGACGGCAGTTTCTGGTTTTTTGACTGATTACTATGCCACGCCCGACACCTGGCGCACGCAGCAATCGGCTACTACAGTCATTCAATCACTTAATCGTTACTTGTGGGGCCAGAGCCAAAATAGTGTTTTACAAGAAGGTTGCTTGACAACATTTTCGGCACTGATATTAAAAGGCGATAATTTTTTTACATTTCATATCGGCGACTCGCGTATCTATCGTTTTCGCAATAACCATCTTGAACGCCTTACACGCGATCACAGCCAGCGTATCGACAGTAACACACAATACTTAACACGTGCATTAGGTGCCGACCCAGCTTTAGAAATCGACTTATACAAAGAAGAAATTAAAGTTGGCGATTTATTTTTGCTTACTACAGACGGTATCCACGATACGTTAAATGATAAAGAGTTAGTTAACTCAATAAAAAATTTTCAAAACCTAGAAGAGCTGGTAGAAAATATTGTCACTACAGCCAGTATCGAAGGCAGCAAAGATAATTTAAGTGTGCAAGCGTGTCGAATCGTCCACGTCGGCAAGCCTTCGCAAAGTGATGCTGTTACCGTACTCTCTCAGCTACCGTTCCCTCCACCTTTGAATATAGGCCAAACCGTTGATGGGCTGAGAGTCGAAAAAGTTTTGCACGAGTCTGAGCGCAGCCAGGTGTACTTAGTTAAAAACAAAGAAGGCCACGTTCAGGTGATGAAAACACCATCGGTTAATTATGAAGATGACCCTGCTTATATCGAACGTTTTGTCATGGAAAATTGGATTGGAGCTCGCATAGTTAATGCGCATGTTGTGCGCGTTATCGAACCCACACGAGCGCGTTCGTTTTTATACTATTTAACAGAGTACATTGCCGGGCAAACACTCACACAAACTATTCGTGAACGTGCGCCTCTTGCTATCCCTGACGCTACTGAATTAATTGAACAAATTATAAAAGGTGTGCGTGCCTTTCATCGCAAGGATACGTTGCACCAAGATATTAAACCCGACAATATCATGATCGGGAAACGCGGCCCAGTAGTAATTGATTTTGGTTCCTGTTGGGTAGCAGGAATGGAAGAAGCAGGAGCACCGTTTGAACGCGACAAAATCCTCGGAACGCTGGACTATTCTGCCCCTGAATACCGTTGCGGCTCGTCTGTTAATGAGCGCGCGGACCAATTCTCAATTGCTATTATCATGTATGAATTAATTACCGGTAAGCACCCCTTCGGCGAAAGTTACCGCAACGCATTGAATCTCAAAGCGTTTCAGCGTTTAAAATACATCCCCGCAAGCAAATATAACCCGCTGGTGCCAATCTGGCTTGATCGTGCGTTAGAGAAAGCTGTTGGCATCCACCCTAACAGCCGTTACACAAGTTTTTCGGAATTTTTGAACGACCTAAAACGACCAAACCCAAATTGGATTTCCATGCGTGAACAGCCTTTTTTAGAACGCAACCCGGTTAGATTTTGGCAAGCCACGGCCGCAATTGGCTGGCTTACAGCAATGGGTTTGCTTTTTTATCTATTGCCCAAATAGTTATCTATGAAAATAGTCTTTTCCATTTTTTACCTCATGGGCAAGCCTAAAAGGTAAGAGTGCAATTATCTGGGGTTAAATATTAACCCAAGCATTTTGTTTATCACTGGCAAAAAATGCGTCTAAGACACGCATATTATTAAGCGAATTACTAAACGCAATGGGAACTTCAGTGTCTTTAATTATCGCATCACAAAACTGTTCTACCATAAACTTATAGTGCGTGTGACCAACAAAAGTATTACGCTCTAGTTTTCCATCACGGACCACATCGACAAATACGTCTCCATCGACGTTTTCAATAAACGGAATATTCACCGTAATACTTCCTCGGTCTCCGGAAATAAATACAGACTGTGCAAATTCTACTTTGGTGGAAGCATATATGGACGCGGTCCCGCCACACGGAAACGCCAAAAGCCCGTGGAACCCCTTATCGACATCGTGATTAGAATCCATTTCCAGTACACCACACGCTTTTGTTGGTTCCGAACCAAACGCCATGCGAGACGCAGAAATGCCGTAGCAACCGACATCGAGCAGGCCTCCGCCACCAGCAGAAGCCCGATTGCGATAATCTTCCGCAACATTGCGGTTGTAGGTAAACATTGCGCGCACAGCTTTTACTTTTCCAATACCTTCGGACGCAAGCGTTTTGCGCACAAACTCCCACTGAGGATGAAAACCATACATAAAGGCTTCCATAAACTTGAGCTGCGCAAAATCGCGCGCCGCGCTCTCCAGCTGCATAACATCAGCAGCGTTAAGGCCGAGCGGCTTCTCGCACAATACGTGCTTGCCTGCGGCTAGCGCTTTAAGTGTCCACGGGACGTGCATATCGTTGGGTAACGGATTGTAAATCGCATCAATATCAGGGTCTTCTAGCAGGTCCTCATAGCGACCATAAGCCTTTTCAATTCCCAGTTTATTTGCAGCCTCTTGAGCTCGATCTAAGCTGCGCGATGATATTGCGGTAACTTCTCCGTTAGATGAATTCTTCATACTAGGAATAACTTTTGTAACAGCAATATTAGCTACACCAAGAATTCCCCAACGAACAGGTGGTTTTATCGACATTTTCAAGCTCCCCGATTGGTTTTTATAAATTTGTCTAATATCGAAAACCCACACTGTATCATCTCTTTTTTTTAATACCAACAGCGGGAAAACTGCGACAAATTAACTATCCAGATTCATCTATAGTTAAACATAGGCCTCGCGATTATGAACCAAATCGCCGGTTAAAGCCTGATCTGTCCGCAGTAAACGGGCTATCGAAGAAGCCCGTTAGTTTTTACAGGAATAGCTATGAAATCTTGGTTTTTAAATCTTTCCTTGGCGCGTAAACAAATTATTGTTCTGCTACTAGCCGGCCTCGTACCAACGATTGTTGTATCCCTGATGGCTATCAATATTGCAGGCGACCAGCTTGAGAAACAATCCTTCTCTCAACTCGAATCTACACGGCAAATTAAAGCCAGCGGCATCTCGCGTTACTTCCTCGACGTAGAAGCGAAACTAGCAACGATGGCGCAATCATCGACAACGCTAGCGGCAATGAATGCATTTTCACGAAAATTCGGTGATTTAGAGAAACTCAGTGGAGAAGACACTGATATTGCAAATCTTAAGCAGGAATTGCTAACTTATTACGAAGAGCAATTTGGTGAAGAATATAAAAAACGCAATGGTGGTGAAACAACAGATATAGCTTCACTTTTTAACTCCCTCGCACCCGAAACAATTCAATTGCAACACGCTTATATCTACGACAACCCGCATCCATTAGGTGAAAAACATTTACTTGATGGGTCGTCAAATGGTCTCTCGTATAACAGTGTACATAAATTCTATCACGATTATTTTCGCAATTTTCTCATCAAATTTGGCTTTTATGATATTTTTCTAATAGATGCGCAAAAAGGCAATATTGTCTACTCTGTCTTTAAAGAATTAGACTACGCAACATCGCTTGTAGATGGACCTTACGCAAATAGCAATTTTGCAGAAGCTTTTAAAAAAGCGCTCACACTCAAAAACGGGGAAACAATATTAGTTGATTTTGAGCGCTACTTACCCTCCTATAATGCGCCAGCAAGTTTTATCGCTAGCCCAGTGTACCGCAACGACAATATTATCGGTGTAATCATCTTTCAAATACCGATCGAACCGATAAACGAGATTATGTTGGAGCGTGCGGGTATGGGAGAAACGGGCGAATCCTATCTTGTCGGTAGTGATTACTTAATGCGTTCGGACTCTTATTTAAATCCCGAGCAATTTTCAGTATCTGCCTCTTTTAAACACCCTGAAACCGGTTCTGTAAAAACAACTGCTTCCGAAAAAGCCTTGAGCGGAAAATCCGGTGCAGAAATCATTATCGACTACAATGGCAAACCCGTGCTCTCTTCCTACGGGCCTATCGAAATCCAAGGAATTAGGTGGGCTGTGTTATCCGAAATTGATAAAAAAGAAGCATTTGCCGGAATAGCATTGTTGAACCGCTTTCTTCTTATTATTGCAAGCGCCAGCGCGTTGCTAATCGTTTTCTTTGCTCTTTACATTAGTCGCATTCTCACCTTACCAGTTTTGAAACTATCGCAAACTATTTTTAAAGTTCAACGCGATGGTGATTTCAATGTAAGGTGTGATGTAAAGCAAAAGGATGAAATAGGCCAAACCAGCGACGCATTTAACTATTTACTTGAAAACTTATCCAATGCATTTAATAACGTAAATGAAGTTCTAGATGAAATTGGAAAAGGAAATTGCCAGATAAGAATAAACGATAGCTACTCCGGATCCATCGCTTCTTTAGTCGAAGGTGTAAACAAAACAGCGGAACAAATTTACGAAGCACAAGAAGCCCAACAACTTGCCACAAAAGAAGCAGAGACCAGTGCTGTTGAAGCGGAAAAAGCGGCTTTAGAAGCTGAAAAACAAGCAACAGAAACACGTATTGTCAAACAAGCGCTTGATGTCTGTGACACCTCAGTTACAATCGTAGATGAAAATTTTGATGTTATATATCTTAATAATGCTTTTCAAAAACTACTTAATTCTACGATCAATTCATTTAAAAGGCTGAACGGTCAGCTCACGCAAGAAAATTTCATTGGCTCTAATCTATTATGTTTCAATAATGCCCGCCCGGATTCTGTTATTTTCAAAAAGGGTCAGCGTGAAACAGAAGAAAATAAACTTGAGTTTGACGGTCTTACTATTAACATCATCGCAACACCCATTTTCGACCAGCAAGGCAATGCTCTAGGTTCAGTCATTGAATGGGTTAATATGACAGAATACCTGGCGCGACAAAAAACAGAGCGCCTTGTTGCGGAGGAAAATGCAAGAATTAGAGAGGCTCTCGATAATTCTTCTACCTCCACAATGATAACGGATAAAAAAAGCAAAATCCTTTATAGTAATATCTCCGCACGTTCGCTTATGGGAATGGAAGACCAAACGAACAACAAGCATCTCGGTAATTTATTTACTGCCGCTCAGGTTGAACAACTTGTGAAAGATGCAGAGCAAGTACAACAGCATAGTATCAGTTTTAACAATCTATCATTGGTTGTGAATACAAGCCCTATTTTTGACTCACAACACCAGTTAATAGGACAAGTGATTGAGTATCGCGATCGAACAAACGAAGTTTCGATAGAAGATGAGATTGAAGAATTAATCAATGAAGCAAAAAAAGGAAATTTCAAAAATCAGCTTGATTTAAATAACAAGGATGGTTTTTTCCACAAAATCAGTTCCGATTTAAATGAACTTTTACTTACAACTGCCACCGCTGTGGATGAAGTTGTTCATCTTTTTGCTGCACTGTCGCAAGGTGATCTCACGCAACGGATTCACAACTCCTATGATGGTGAATTTGCTCAACTAAAAAAAGATGCAAATTCTAGTATCGATAAATTCGTTGAGGTCATTAACAAAATCGGCCATTCCTCTAATACAATAAAGAGCGGCAGTTTGGAGATTAGCGGTGGAACCTTAGATTTAAGCAGCCGCACAGAAATACAAGCCAAAACACTTGAACACACAGCGTCAAGCATGGAGCAAATCACTGCAATGGTGAGATCGAGCGAGGAAAAAGCTAAATCGGCAGATGAGCTTGCGCAGCGCGCAAGTGATATCGCGAAAAAAGGTAGCGAATCTGTTCAGCAAACAGACGTTGCTATGCACGCCATTGCAGAATCGAGCGATCGAATCGCAAACATCATAAGCGTTATAGATGGAATCGCATTTCAAACCAATTTACTCGCGTTAAACGCCGCGGTAGAGGCCGCTCGGGCGGGAGAACAGGGACGTGGCTTTGCTGTAGTAGCGGCTGAAGTCCGTAACTTAGCACAGCGCTCTGCAGGAGCTGCAAAGGAAATTAAGGAGTTAATTGTCGACTCTGGAAATAAGGTTGAAGACGGGAGTCGCTTGGTTGAAAATTCTCGTGATACGCTTAATGCAATCGTCAGTGAAGTCGAACAAGTACGCAGCATGATGGTCGATATTGTTTCGAGCGCTGCGGAGCAGACTCAAGGCATTGAGCAGATAAACAATTCCATAAATCAAATGGATGAAATGACACAACAAAATGCTGCACTTGTCGAACAGGCCTCAGCAGCAAGCTCAGCCATGTCGGAGCAAGCAGCGATAATGGATAATACTGTTTCGTTTTTCAAGCACTCAAAGTGAGTTGATTAGAAAATTTTGTGATTTTAAACCCGCTATCTATCACATTAAGATAGATTATTCGAGCTGAGACAATTCTTCGCCTACCGTGGCTAAATGTGCAACTTGAATCGATAGCTCGACCAAGTCTTCTGCACCTATCTCCGTCCCACCTTCTTTCAACCTAAGCTCAATCGACTGAGCAACCCGAGAAAATGCGGTTGCGCCGATATTCGCTGCAGCACCCTTTGCAGAATGCATTAAGCGCTGCGCATCGTCGTACCGTTTCTTATCTAAAAGCTCGACCAGCTCCTCATCAATCGATTCATTAGAATTTGCAAACGATATTATAAATTGTTTTAACCGTGGCCATTTGCCACGCAGACGGTGAAGCGCTTCATCTATATCAAAGCCCTCTATTTGAGGAATATTGTCATTTGACATAATCGACTGACCGTAAAGCAATAAAATTTAATATACGACACACTTGAATATGTTAAGTATAGCTTTAAGCGTGAGAAGCATCGGCATAGTTAAAAGCTTAGCTAGCAAGTTTCGGTCAATGAACTAATCTAAATATTAGGTACTAAACTATTGAAAATGGATTCACTCCACCGACCTAGTAATTACAGGGTTGCGCAAAGTCCAGACATGCGGCTAAATAACCAAGTTAATGAAAAGTCCGTGAATGGTCGCTAATCTTTTTATCCACAGTATTTATTGCCATGAAGTTTAATCAATTCAACAAGGGCAATGCTACCCTACTGATAATGGCAATAAGCCTGCTTCCCATTTTTTTTATATTGACCGGAGATCAATTAGAAAACGGAATATCAAACGCAGTACAGGCTGATATCAATAACCCATCAATCGACTCACCACTGATCTATACGCTCTTGGAGTGGAGCGCCGCTAGCTTTGCTTTCTTTGGAGCCTTTGTTGCTTTATTTCAATTTCTTTACAAACGCGATTTCAATGTCGCAATTATAGGCGTTTTGCTTTTCTCGATTTCTTTATTCGACGGCTTCCATGCACTAGCGACCTCTCGTTTAGTTACGGCAAATACTGATGATCAGACATTTATTTATTTTTCTTGGAGCATATCACGCCTTGCTCAGCCGGTAGCTATCGTACTTAGCGCCTGTATAGCCTTGTGGTTAATTCGAAACGAAGATTCCAATCACTCTAATCGTTTACAAAATATCAATGTCTTAATGCTCTTTACTGGAGGATTTTTAACCACTTGCTTTTTAGTTATGTGGTATTCTACACAAAGTAGCTACCTACCGGCGATGCAAACTGAAAACGATTATATACTCAAACCGTTCGACATTTTATCACTTTGCTTTTACCTATTTGCCGCAACTTTATTTTGGGTTTGGTGCAACAAAAGCGACCATCGAATAGTTTTTTTCTTTTTACTGAGTTTAATTCCCCAAATTTCAATCGAATTGATTTTAATTTTAAAAACAAACGAGATATCCCCTCTTCCATTTTACATCATTTACCTATTAAAGATATTTTCGTACACTATAGTACTGTTGGGTTTGGCGATTTGTTTTAGCTCGAATACAACCATGCTTTCGAGCAAGTTAAAGTCACTATTAACCACAAAGCAAAACACAGTCGAAACTCTTCGAGAAAACCAAACGAACAATAAAAACATGCTCGAAATTGGAAGAGCAAAGCGCCCTCTGGGAATCCAACTTCCAATTGTTACATTTCTGCTCGTCATGGGCGTTTCACTAACAGTTTGTTTGGGATTCTATTACGAAAGCAAATATTTGGTTGTTCAAAGTAACAGCCAAAAACTAAAATTACGCTCCAGAATCATCACACCAAGTTTAGATTATTTCTTTAGTAGTGCATCTGAAGAAATCATTTTTTTAAGCCGGATGTCTGCAGTTGACGGATATGTACACGCTGTCTCACAAAAAAATATTGGTGAAACAATTATCTGGCGCAGCCGTCTCGAAAATATCTTTCGTGAGGCGTTAATTACCAAGCCTCATTTTCTAAATATCAGTTTTGTCGGGACAAAAGACGACGGTAGGGAACTTATCACCATTCAAAAAAGACGAGCCGGTGTATACAGCCTACCTGCTAGTAAATTTCAGCAGAAAACAAGTCAGGAATATTTTCGAGAAACAAGCGGCCTTTCGCCAGGAGAAATCTATTTTTCACGCGCCGAACTACAAAAATCCGATGGAAAACCGATAGAACCTTACTCACCAATCATACATGTGTCGACTCCTATCTATGATTCAAATACCGGAACTCTGTTTGGCATGATAGTAATCGCACTGGATTTCAACGATTTAATTTTAAATATCACCGGAAAAATATCGAGCGATAATCAACTTTATATTGCGAACTCGGAAGGAGATTTTCTTCATCACAAAAACCCAAAAAAAAGCTTCGCATTCGAACACGGCAAAACTAGTAGAATTCAAAACGAGTTTCCGCAACTCATGCACGCAATAGAAAAGAAGCTACAAGAACACACAATCATCGATTTTGCAAAGGAAGAAGATGTACCCTTGTCAGCAATTTATAGCTATTTTCCATTAAAAAAATACGGTAGCAACCACCCGATACACCTACTACTAGTCGCTGATAGTCAGCAATGGATTGACGAAATATCAAACTACCGTAATCGAGCATTTCTCATAGGTCTTTCTCTTTCTTTTCTCTCTTTTGCGGTAGCAATCCTCGTCTCCCGCCGGCTTGTCAACCCTCTGGAAGAAATGGCAAATTCCGCTCAATTTTATGAATATACCGGAACTATTAATAACTTACCTATACGTTCCAAAAATGAAATAGGAGTGTTAGCAAGAAGTTTCCACAATTTACTCGAAAAAATTAATTCGTCACTCAAGATTCAAAAGCAAAGCGCGGATAAAGCACACGAAGCAAAAGCACATTTGCAAAGTATACTAGACTCAGCAGCTGACGCGATCATCACGACAGACCATCACGGCAATATCATTTCTTTCAACAAGGCCGCCGAAAGAATATTCTTACACAAGGAAAGTGATCTCAATGACGCTTCATTTTCCTCTCTACTACTCGAGGAGTGCAAACAAGATTTAGCGTTGGTCTATCAACAGCTGGACGAAATGGGTGAAGAGGAATCGCTTAGATTGGAGAAAGAGATGCTCGGATGCCGGGCAGACGGTACCTCCTTCCCGTTCCACTTGTCAATATCAAAGCTGCAAACCAACACCGACACAATATTCACTTCAATCATTCGGGATATTACCGAGTGGAAAGCACTAGAAGAAGAACGCACAGAAGCCCTTTTAAAAGCGGAGGAATCTACTAAATTGAAATCCGAATTCCTGGCAAGTATGAGTCACGAAATTCGTACGCCTATGAATGGAATTTTAGGTATGCTTGGACTTTTAAAAAAATCTCCTCTTGATGACAACCAACGTCATAAGCTGAGACTTGCACAGTCAAGCGCGGAATCCCTTCTATCGCTTATCAACGATATATTGGATTTTTCCAAAATAGAGGCCGGTAAATTAGATTTTGAGAAAATCGACTTCGATTTACGCGCTATGCTAGGTGATTTAGCAGAATCGTTGGCACCGCGCGTACAAGAAAAAGGTCTAGAAATAATTCTCGATCTCACTCATGTAAATCATTCGATAGTAATCGGAGATCCGAGTCGACTACGGCAAATATTGTTAAACCTCATCGGCAATGCAATAAAATTTACCGACCGAGGGGAGATAGTTGTTCGCGCAAAATTGGAGGAGCAACACGATAACAAGCTGACGCTAAATTGCTCAGTATCTGACACAGGAATCGGAATAAATGAACAAAAAATCGGTAAGATTTTTGGTACATTTACACAAGTCGATGCATCAACAACTCGAAAGTTTGGTGGAACTGGCTTGGGATTGGCTATAGTCAAGCAACTTTGCGAGCTTATGGGCGGGCATATTTCCGTTAAAAGCACAGTTGGAATAGGCAGCACCTTTAGTTTTTCCATCTTATTGGAAAAAAGCAACCGCTCCACCTTGGTTAGGCCCAACGTCGACATAACTGGCAAGTCTGTAATCGTAGTAGACGATAACGCAATCAACCGAGAAGTACTCAGCGACCAACTTCAAATCTGGGGCGCAAGGGTAAAGGAAGCAGACAACGCATTTGTAGCTTTAAAAGCAATTGAAGAAACTTTCTTAGATAAGGAAAAGCCAAAATTCGATATTGCCTTCCTCGATATGCAAATGCCTTCTATGGATGGAGCCGAATTGGGTAAATTGATTCGCGCTAAGGCTCGCAACAACAGTATGAAGCTCATCATGATGACGTCAATGGGCGCAAGCAACGACGCAGAATACTTTGCGAAAATTGGATTCGATGCTTATTTCCCAAAACCGACAACTACCGAAGATTTGTTTACGGCGCTGCAAGTGCTGATGGAGAACCACCAGACGCTAAAAGAAATACAGCCAATCTTGACCAGCCACCATGTAAAGGAAATTAATCAAAACAATAACAAAATCAGTACTACGAGCCACAATATTCTAGTAGCTGAAGACAATTTGATTAATCAAGATGTAATCAACGATTTGATAGGCGACTTGGGTCACAAAGTGAAAATCGCCAATAACGGACTAGAAGCTATAGCAATATTAAAGGAGAGTACAGCACAGGAGTACGCTTTAATATTAATGGATTGCCAAATGCCAGAGCTTGATGGCTATGAAAGTACGCGTTTAATTCGTAATGGCGCTGCAGGGGATATATATAAGGATATTCCAATCATTGCTTTAACAGCAAATGCAATGATTGGAGACAAAGAAAAGTGCTTTTCAGCAGGCATGAACGACTATATGACCAAGCCCATAGACTTTGATGTGCTCGAATCC
>JANQJB010000092.1 GCA_028281865.1 Marinagarivorans sp. | reverse complement strand
ATAGATTCAAGAGCCGGCTTCAATGGCGCGCGCTGATTTAGGAGACGCGTTAAGCGCTTTTCAAGCATCTAACCATTTATCGGTTTCGCCAGATAGTCGTCCGGCTGACAGTCGTACGCCGACATCACCACATCGCGGCTGACATCCGCAGAAACCAGGACAAATACAGACGTGAGCGGCAGAAGTTGGCAATGCCTAAGTTCTTCGAGCACATGCTGGCCAGTGCGCCCTGCGCCAAGCTCGTGATCGCACAATACGACATCAAAGGTTTTCACTCGACAAAGCTCAATAGCCTCCTTTGCGGTACTAGCGTTTTCAACTTGCATAACGCCCAACTTATTCAACATCGAACCAATGGTCGTGCGAAAGCTGCTGAAGTCATCAGCGACCAACACGCGAATATTGTTAAAGTTGACTTGACTCACTCACCGACCTCAAACAAAGGTGTTTTCCGCCTTAAAAACTTGAAAATTACTTATTTTTACCTTGCAAACCGCAATTATTCTTTCAAACCGCAGTAATCAGGGAAGCTCTGATTAACTCATTCACAAACCTATCAGTTTCCTTAAGTGTAGCTAAGCTAAATTCGGGCTGTTACGCTGTTTAGGATAATAATTTCAACTACCTCGCTTTAGTCGATAAAATGGCCACCGACGAGAGGACAAAATGAACAAAAAAAATACAGATACCTTATTTGCAGAGCCAAGTGACGCTATTTCAGGTTTTAAATTTGACGAAAGCGTTACCCAAGTATTTCCGGATATGATTCAGCGCTCGGTACCGGGCTACGCCACCATCATTCATATGATTGGGCAGATCGCAGAACGCTACGTACAAAGTGGGTCAAGCTGCTACGACTTAGGCTGCTCGTTGGGTGCGGCAACGCTAGCAATGCGCCACCGAATTGCCGCTGCGAATGCGCAAATTATCGCGGTCGACAATTCACCCGCCATGATCGAAAAATGCAGAAATGTGCTTAACGCCGACGCTGCACGTATACCAGTTGACTTGCGCTGTGAAGACATCGCAGACACCGAAATTAATAATGCCTCAATGTGCGTATTAAACTTTACAATACAATTTATCCCGATAGACAAACGCCTCGCCATAATCCGCAAGATAGCCGCTGGCATGCGCGCAGGAGGCGCTCTAATCATTTCCGAAAAAATCGCGTTTGAAGATAAGCGCCACAGTGATTTGATGGTTGATTTACACCATAACTTTAAGCGTGCTAACGGCTATAGCGAACTCGAAATCGCTCAGAAACGCACAGCATTAGAAAATATCCTTATCCCCGAAACTGCCGAAACTCACAAAAACCGGATATTGAATGCAGGATTCAGTCGCGTCGAATTATGGTTTCAATGTTTTAACTTTGCTTCATTTATCGCGTTTAAATAAATATTGTGATTGACTATTCTTCGTTTTTTAATTTTCTTACTCAGTCTGAATTAAATGAGTTCGCCCGCGATTTACCAGCCAAAATTAACGATGGCTTGTCAACTAAACGCCATGGTGATTTAGAGCATTGGCTATCGGTATTAAAACAACTACCCGAAATTAAAACCGACTATTTAAATCTCGCTGACACGGTGGAAATCGGAAGACCGAATGAAATTAGCGACGACGATTCCAGCGTTATTGAAGAACAGCTTAAAAAATTAATTCCGTGGCGAAAAGGCCCCTATCGACTCTTTAATATTGAAATTGATACTGAATGGCGATCCGATTGGAAATGGAATCGTCTAATCGATCATATAACACCATTGGCGAACCGGAAAGTACTCGATATTGGTTGTGGCAACGGTTATCACTGCTGGCGCATGCTTGGCCAACACGCTAAACAAGTGATTGGTATCGACCCCTCTCCGCGCTTTGTTGTGCAATTTTATATGTTAAAACATTTTGTTAACAAGCCGTTGCCGGTCGATATACTTCCGCTTGGAATTGAACAACTTTCCGCCGATCTCAACGTGTTTGACACATGCTTTTCAATGGGAGTCTTTTACCACCGACGCTCACCTATGGACCACCTAAAAGAGCTGCGCGCTTGCCTAACACCGGGTGGAGAACTCGTGCTTGAAACCTTGGTTATCGACGGTGAAAACGGAGAAATTTTAGTTCCAGAAGATCGCTATGCGATGATGAGAAATGTTTGGTTTATTCCTTCTTGTCTAACACTCGAAGGTTGGCTTAAAAAACTTGGTTTTCGTCAAATACGCTGTGTTGATACCAATCAGACCTCGCTTGAGGAACAGCGCTCAACCACTTGGATGCCATCGCACTCACTGAAAAACTTTTTAGATCCAAACGATTACAACCTAACAATTGAAGGTTATCCCGCGCCTAAGCGCGCAATATTTATCGCAGAACGTTAATAACGAAGAATAATACGAAGCGATAATTTTGAATATCGCGTTAGTGGTGAGTCACCCGCTCATCCGGCGTGCAATAAAAAACAGTTTCCAAGCCTTCATAAGAATAACAGCTTAAATTGAACGTATAGTTTTTTAATTTATCAACTAAAAAAAACGGAATATCAATAAATTGATTACAGCGATGATAAATAGAAATGGCTAATGCAGGCCGGAATTTTTCTACCGATTTCCATACCCCTTCAAGTGCCTCTGGCTCGGCGCCTTCGATATCCATTTTGATAAAGTCGACACGCTGCAAGTTTTTTTCTGCTACAAAATCATCTAACGCAATTGAACGAACGCGCATACCACCTTCATCAGCTACACAACTTCCGGGACCATCGATATCAAAACACACCTCACCCTCAGTGTTTGAAATAGCATACGGGAAGATGTTAATTCGATGAACAATCGCGGCATTTTTTTGTAAGGTTTCGCTCGCATATTCGTCTCCAAGCGGGTCAAAACTGTACACGTGTCCCGCATCACCAACAATTTCCGCAAAGCGGCAACTCGTATTGCCGTCAAAGACCCCTCCTTCTAAAACAGTATCCCCTGCTTTTAAATTGCAATACTCCAAATAATGAAAATCAACGTTGTTATACTCAATAAACCAATCAACTAAATTTTGCATCGAACGATTACGTAGGGCATTGATTAATATCGTCCACAACTGCCTATCTTTTGGATCTTTTAATGCCGTTTCTACGACACGAATTTTTTCATCCTTATTCAACGTTGGGTTAGGTTCGTAATGGCCGTAATAGGACAAATTGCCCACCAAATTGATGCGCAATTTGCTTTGCTCAACAAAAGAAATTCGCTCTACAATATCATCGATGAAATTAATGAGCGTAATGACCACAAAATCATAATTTTGTGTCTTAAGCGCATCGGGAAGGACCCGGGGGACAGATGCCACAGTGCCCTCTGCAAAACTGTTAACAAAACCTAACACGCAAACATCAGGCCGTTCTATTTCCAGCAATAGCTTCAAATGGCGACCAAAAATATTATCAGAATAAATAAAAATTTTCGCGTTTTTTGGATAATCGTCCAGACTAAGAAATTTATCCAGTTCGCTATAAATAGCAATTTGCTTTTCGTTCATTTTGTCCCCAATTGGCCTAGCTACTGAGTTGTTATCAAAGCTACATGAAACAAATCCAGTATAGACAATAAAGCAGCCGCCGCTACAAACGGGAGACCTGGTTATACCTGCAGTAGGTTAATAGATGGATAATAGGACTTTACAGATTGCGCTGCGCAGAGCGTTTATTCACCAAATGTACGCAGCTCATATTATTCTCTTCAAGCATTCCACGAAATAAAAAGCCCGCCTTTTCAAACGCTTTTATCGATTTTACATTGTGTTGTTTGATATGAGCGTGGATTTCATTTAGCTCGATTTTCGCGCGGATTTTGTTAACGCCCAACTTGATCAAAAGCGTACCAAAACCCCTAGCACGGCTCCCCGGACGAATATGGACGTCTACTTCTGCATCGCCAAACTCGTCGAGATCAAAGCGAATTTGGCCAACGGGTTCAGCTTGATCGTAAGCTATATAGATAAACGTTCGACTATCATTTAGCCTGCGCTGAAACCAATCAATATGTTGTTCCCAGGAGATTTCACGCTGATTGAGGGCCATTTGCCTAACCTCGACATCGTTGGCCCAATCGAAAAGGAGCCGAGCATCGCCGATAGTTGCGATTTTCAGCTCCATTTCCGAACCTTTCAGCTCCACAGGCGCGCTATAGTTTTGTATCGCGACTAGTACTGAAACTGCTCTTCATCCATTGCCAACAAGTTATCGGCACCCGATTTAATTATCACGGCGAGTGCTTGAGTCCTCGGTAGTATCCTTTGAAAGTAGAAACGCGCAGTTTTCAGCTTTGCATCGTAGTAATCTTTCTCGGCTCCATCTAGCTTGCCTTGCGCAACCACAGCAGCACGAGCCCAAAGATACGCAAAAGTGATGTACCCTGAGTACATTAAATAATCAACCGAAGCAGCGCCAACCTCTTCCAGATTATTCATCGCAGCCAAACCAACGTGCATAGTCAGATCGCCCCACTCCTTATTCAGTTGAGCTAAAGGCTCGATAAACTCTTTTAGAGATTCTTCTTCTTGGTGCGCTTGACAGAATTTGTGAATAATTTTGGTGAACCGTTTTAAAAGCTCGCCCTGGCTTTGAAGAATTTTACGTCCCAATAAATCCAGCGCTTGAATACCGGTTGTACCCTCATACAGCATGGATATGCGGCAATCGCGAACATTTTGCTCCATACCCCATTCTTGAATATAACCGTGACCACCAAAGACTTGCATGCCCAAATTTGCTGACTCAAAACCGGTCTCCGTCATAAACGCTTTCGCTATCGGAGTTAGTAAGGCCAGAAGGTCCGCTGATAATGCCTTCTCTTCATCTGAGCCGTATTTCTCAGTGTCGAGATGAAAAGCGATATAAAACGCGAGCATGCGACCGCCCTCAGCAAACGCTTTCTGCGTTAATAACATGCGTCTTACATCAGGGTGAACAATAATTGGATCAGCCGGACCGTCGGGGTTTTTGGCACCGGACAAAGACCGCATTTGCAGGCGGTCCTTGGCATATGCTAGCGAATTTTGAAAACCGAGCTCGGCATGCGCTAAACCTTGAATTGCCGTGCCCAGGCGTGCGGAGTTCATAAACGTGAACATGCAATTGAGTCCGCGATTCGCCTCACCAATGAGGTAGCCTGTCGCCCCGTCGAAATTCAATACCGCCGTGGCGTTGCCGTGAATTCCCATCTTGTGCTCCAAAGAGCCGCAATTAACGCCATTGCGATCACCCACATCGCCGTTCGCATCAGGTAAAAATTTGGGTACGATAAAAAGCGAGATGCCTTTAGTGCCTTCGGGAGCATCAGGCAAGCGAGCAAGGACGATATGAACAATATTATCGGACAAATCGTGCTCGCCCGCTGAGATAAAAATCTTCGTGCCCGTTATCCGATAGCTCCCGTCATCGTTCGGTTCTGCCTTGGTTTTCAGCATACCTAAATCGGTACCGCAATGGGATTCTGTCAAACACATCGTTCCTGTCCAGGTACCCTCAACCAATTTCGTCAAATAAGCCTGTTTTTGCTCGTCAGAACCGTGCAATCCTATCGTCCTCATTGCGCCATGAGAAAGACCGGGATACATCGCCCACGGCCAATTGGCCGCGCCAATCATCTCGCTAATCACGGTTTCCAGCGATTCCGGTAGGCCTTGACCACCGACCTCGGGGTCGTGTGTCATTGAAGGCCACCCCGCCTCAACATATTGCTCGTAGGCTTCTTTAAAGCCTGTAGGCGTGGTCACATTGCCATCTTCCCACTGGCAGCCTTCTTTATCGCCAATGTTATAGAGTGGCGCGATTACGTTTTCGCAAAATTTGCCACATTCATCGACAATTGCAGTAACTGTATCCCGGTCAACCTCGCTACCATTAGGCAATTTTTGGCAATGTTGCTCGTAGTCAAGCAACTCGTATAACACGAATTCAATATCACGTCGCGGCGCCGAATATTCAGTCATTTAACAAACCTCGATTTAGAAGATGCTTATTTAGTTTATAAGAGCAAATTGCCCATTAAAACGCTTGTTTTATATTTTAACAGCAGTTGTTTTAGTTCCAAAATCTGTCAATCTTGCGACTAAAGCAATCTCTAATTAATTTTAGTTCATAACAGACCTCTTCCTGCATACGGAATAAGTATAATGAATATGTTATATGGATAATATACGTAAGCAAGATTGACTTAGTTTCAAGCGCAGGCCGTCAGAGATCGAGCCAAGAGCTTATATATTAAGGGTTGGATGAGTTATCGTTTTTATCGTCATATTCAGCTAGGTCATCAATTTCGAGGTCTCTTTTTTCGTTAACATACCGAATAATAAGTGCCAAAATCGCCGCAAAAATACCTATTACCAGCACAAAACCTAAACATATCATTAAAAAAAGTAATGCGTTTTCCGCGGGTAAATCGAAGCGCCAAATGGCCAATATTATAAAAAACATCAACGCAAGTAAGTTGTAACGAAAGCTAGCCTTTTTACTAAATTTAAAGCGCATGGGTGACATTTAACTCAATTGCGTCATCAGAAAAACAACCACCGTTTTTTGTTCAGCGACTTTTCACAACTCTGCAATTGTTGTTGATAACGTTTTGCGCGCTGGTCCACTTTCGAGGCAACCCCTTTTAACCAGGATTTTTTTCGATAGGTGCCCCGGCTATAACCGCCGTGGCCCTCATGATAAGCCAGATAAAGATTATAGGCGTCATCTGATCGAATCTTGTTACGTTTCGCCGATTGAAAATTGTACCAAGCAACAAAATCTACCGCGTCTTTAAAGTCATCGCGATCAGCCGAACCATTGCCAGAAGATCGCCGATACCACCGCCACGTATCTTTTTTTGCCTGCGCATAACCATAGGCGTCGCTTAATCGGGGGCCCGGAATAACCCACAAAATTTTCTTGCGCGGCGGTTTGGCTTTGCGCTTAAAGCGGGACTCTTGGTGCATAAACGCCATCATGATCGGTATTTCTGACTTCCACTGTTTGGCAGAACGTTTGGCATGCTTATACCAACGGCGTTTTTCTTTAAAAATACTACAAATATTATCTAAGTTTTTTGGCGGAGAAGTCGCACAAGAGACGACACTAAATAGCAAAATAAGTGTGAGAAAAGCTTTAATGAGCTGCTTCAAGTTCATCTACCCATGCTAAAAAAGCGTCTTCATCGACTACCTCGATACCCAAATCTTGAGCTTTTACAAGCTTCGACCCAGCTCCAGGTCCCGCGACTACTTTATCAGTTTTTGCCGATACACTGCCGACAACCTTGGCACCCAGCGCGACTAATCTAGCCTTTGCGTCGTCGCGACTCATTGAGTTGAGAGTTCCCGTTAGCACGATGGTTTGCCCGTCAAGCGGTAACTGATCGACTTCGGGTGGTTCTACCTTTGGCCACTTCACTCCGGCCTTGAGAAGAGCGCTAATAACAGCCTTATTATTCGAGCTATGCATAAACTCAACAATATTTTTAGCGACGACTGGACCAACGTCCGGCACATTTTGCAGTTCCTCTTCACTCGCCTCAGCCAGCAACTCCAAAGTGAGAAAATAATTGGCCAAAGCGAGCGCTGTCGCCTGTCCAACTTCACGAATACCAAGCGCATAGAGAAACCGCGGTAACGTTGTATTTTTACTTTTTTCGATCGCTGCAACTAAATTAGCGGCGGATTTTTCACCTAGACGCTCAAGCCTGGCCACGGGTTCGGCTTCCAAAGAATAGATATCAGCCACCGACTTGATAAGCTTTTGATCGACAAACTGCTCGACTAACTTGTCCCCTAAGCCCTCGATATCCATCGCTTGCCGACTGCAAAAATGCTTAATACTCTCTTTCAGTTGAGCTCCACAACTCAGACCGGCCGTGCAACGCGCGATGCTCTCGTCTTCCGGTATTTCAATTGCAGCGGGACATACCGGACAAATTCTAGGAAATTGAATTTCCTCAGCGTCTTCGGGCCGCCTGGATGTGACGACCTTGACGACTTTTGGGATCACATCCCCAGCCCGCCTAACGATAACCGTATCACCTATTTTCACGCCGAGCCGTGCTATCTCATCTTTATTGTGCAAACTCGCGTTTGATATTGTCACGCCACCCACTAATACGGGTTCTAGTTTTGCCACCGGCGTAATGGCTCCCGTGCGACCAACCTGGAATTCCACATCATTCAGCACGGTCATTTCTTCTTGCGCAGGAAACTTGCGTGCAATCGCCCAGCGCGGTGCTCGAGAGACAAAGCCCAGTTGTTGCTGTAAATCCAGCCTGTTGACTTTAAAAACCACGCCATCAATCTCATAGGCAAGGCCGTTCCGCTTCTCGGCTATACCGCTGTAATATTCGACACAACCGAGCACACCACTCACAACTGCAAGCTGCTCGCTAATCAAAAAACCCCAATCGCGCAGCTGCTGCAGGATGTCGGCATGCTTATCTGGCAGGCTCCCTCCGTCAGAGACCCCCACACTGTATGCACACATAATCAGCGGTCGAGCTTCAGTGATTTTCGGGTCAAGCTGTCTTAAACTTCCTGCTGCAGCGTTGCGGGGGTTTGCAAAAGTTTTCGTACCCTCTGACAAGGCTTGAATATTTAGCTTTTCAAAGCCTGCCTTTGGCATATAAATTTCACCGCGAACTTCCAGTAATGCTGGAAACCGATCGCCGCGCAAAGACAACGGGATAGTATTGATAGTCCTAACGTTTTGCGTAATGTCCTCACCGGTTGCCCCGTCGCCCCTCGTCGCCCCTCGCGTTAACTTGCCATTTTCATAGAGTAAACTGACAGCTATCCCATCGTATTTTGGCTCGCAGGCGTATTCAATTTCAGCAACGTCATCGAGGCGTTCGTGCAGGCGTTGATCAAACGCTTCAAGCTCTTGATCCGAAAAAGCATTCTCAAGTGAGAGCATCGGGGCCTTGTGCTTAACCTGGGTAAATGCGTCAAGCGGAGTGTCACCGACACGCTGTGTTGGCGAATCGGACGTAACCAAGCTCGGAAAATCGGCTTCCAACGCCTGAAGCTCCTGCGTTAACCGATCGTATTCCGCATCGGGAACTTCTGGGTCGTCCAGCACATGATAGCGATAGTTGTGCTCGTTGATCTGTTCGCGTAACTCACGCACGCGAGCTTGTGCCTTTTCTAGCGGGCTCATAAACAAAAATACTGGATTAGCTATGTATCAACGGAACTAACTCGCCTAAACGCGGGCTAGCCTTTGCTTGCGGTCAAATTCGATGACGCGCTGACGGCAGTGTTCGATTGTTTGCTGCGTCATAACACTGCGATTTTCATCTTTAAGTTCACCGCCGAGATCAGCAGCAAGCGCTTTGGCAATCTTGGTCATTACGCGAAAAGCCGCCAAGCTGTCGCTTTCAATCGGCAGGTTTAAGAACAGGCAGACTCCGGGAGTGCTGAAGCTCTCCATATCAGATAAGTCAAAAGTTCCGGGCTTAACCATATTGGCCATGCTAAATAAAATACCGCCCCTTCCGTCATCGCTCTCGTGCCTATGAAAAATGTCCATGTGGCCAAAACGCATACCTTGAGCAGTGAGAGCCTTGAGTAGTAACTCGCCTTCAAATACATAGCCCTGAGGTGCCATCACATTAATGATAATGACCTCATGTTCGTCTTCATTGTACTCATCCTCATGATAATCCTCTGCTTCTGAGGTATACGAACTCGCAGCTGACGCAGAGGAGCTAGCGTCTGTACTGGAAGTTGACGCACTTTTTGTAGGCTTCGGTTCTTGGCGGGGTTCACTTATCACATTTGGAGGTGGCTCGGTTTCGGGGTCGCGCGCTCTTGCCCTGGGTTTTGAAAGGCCATCTAGGTCAAAATCATCGGCAACATTTAAATCTCCAAGCGCCGGCTCTTGCGCGGGGCTATCAATTTCATTTTCACTAGCAAACTCCAAATTCATATCGACCTGTTCAGGCTCACGCTGCACCGCCACAGTTTTTTTTGATTCCAGGTAGTTTTGGCGAAAAACGTCTTTCAGATAACTCGCATCGTCCTCGTCACGATATCCGGCAACCCTTGCACCACCGGTGGGGAATTCACTGTTTGAAACTTCCGCCTCTGCATCGTCAACCTCATCCACTTTATCCGAGGACATTTTGATGTTTTCGCGACGAGATTGGCGCATGCGCCTCACACCATCCAATAGGATTCCCGCGATTAATAAAACAATTATGACGGTAAGCCATTCGCGCATAGTATTAACCCCAAAATTGTATTAACCCCAAAATAATTGTATTAACGCTAAAATCGTTTAGTCGTGCACCAAGTGTGTTCAGCTCAGTGTGGTCTAATATTAGCTTGCCCCCAATTAAAGTGCAGCTAATTCTGCAGCTTCATCAACATCTACCGAAACCATGCGCGACACGCCAGGTTCGTGCATTGTAACCCCCATCAGTTGATGCGCCATTTCCATGGCAATTTTGTTGTGCGTAATATAGATAAATTGAACCTGTGACGACATCTCCTCCACCATGCGAGCGTAACGCCCTACGTTTGCATCATCAAGAGGTGCGTCGACCTCATCAAGCATACAAAATGGCGCAGGATTTAAACGGAAAATTGAGAACACCAACGCTATGGCCGTAAGTGCTTTTTCGCCACCAGACAGCAGGTGTATAGTACTATTGCGCTTGCCGGGTGGTCGCGCCATGATGGCTATACCTGTGTCGAGTAAATCCTCGCCCGTCAATTCTAGGTAAGCATGACCGCCGCCAAAAACCTTGGGGAAAAGCTCTTGAATACCCGCATTAACGCGGTCAAAAGTCTCTTTGAAACGTGTGCGTGTTTCACGGTCAATCTTTTTGATAGCCTCTTCCAAAGTTTCTAACGCTTCAACCAAGTCATCGTTTTGTGAATCGTAATATGATTTGCGTTCGGATTCGGTTTTGTATTCATCGATAGCAGCCAAATTAATTGCACCTAAGCGCAAAATTCGGTTACTGACCTGCTCAAGGTCGTTCTCCAATACCGATTTGTCAGCATCTTCAGCAATTTTCTGTAGTGTCGCCTCTAAATCGATCTCATCCGCTTCAAACTGCTCTTGCAAGCCAGATTGTTGAACATCTAATGCCTGCACTTCCAAGCGGTTACGCTCCAACTCTTCACGCAATACATTAAGTTTTTGTTCTATTTCATGGCGAGATTTCTCGACCTCTTTTAAGCTGCTCTCAGCCGTCTCTACTGCCTTGCGAGCCTCACCAAGTTGTTCTTCCACATCCAAGCGTTTTTGCAACATGGCCTCAAGCTCGTCTTGCAACACTAACAGAGGCTCGGTGCAATCGGTGAGCGCCTCATCTAAACTCTGCTTGCGTTGCTCTAAGCGTTCTTTTTGTTCGGTCAAACGCTGCATTGCCTGACGGAGCGATTCGAGCTGAGTTTTAATAGATTGGTAGCGAATTTGGAGCTGATGGGTACGCTCTTTCTCCCGGCTGGCATCTGCGCGCGCCGTATCGAGCGTTTCGCGCAACTTTTCGCGCCGCTGTTGTAAACTCTCGCGCTCCTCGCTGTCTTTTTCCATCGCTTCAATCGCAATTTCTAATTGTTTACGCGCATCAGTCAATTGATGTGCTTCAGATTCTAGCTGCTCGCTAACCTCCTCAATATCGTGTTCTAAGCGAGCTTTACGCTGCAACTCTTGGTCGATTTTGACTTTTAACCCAGTTAAACGGTTGCGGACTTCGTTTTCACTGCGTGACAAAGCATCGATTTCGCTGCGAACCAACTTCAGTTGTTGGGACTTATCACTAATCGTCTCGCTGCAAGCTGCCAACTCATGTTCTGCAAACTCGATATCGGCCTCACGCGCATCGAGCTGCTCACCCAATTGATCAATCTCCGATTTTCGCGCAATCACACCAGATTGGACATCATCCTCTTTACGGACACGCAACCAATTTGATCCAAGCCAAAGACCATCCTTTGTGATCACGGATTCGCCCGCTTTTAAAGACTGCATTTTTAGTGTCGCTGCATTCAAATCCTCTGCGGTATAAACACTGCCAAGTATCGGTGCTAAGTTGATTGTAGATTTAACTTTCGCCAGCAAACTTAACTCAGGATTATTTGATACGGAGCCATTTATCTCGTCCGGCCCAACTAGCGCAAGCATACCTTTATCCAAATTTAAGCTGGGTTCTAGATATTGCTTTAAGCTCGACTCAGTGCATACTGCTTGCAGTGATGTACCGAGAACCGTTTCGACAGCGTGCTCCCATCCGCTTTCAACATCCAGTTTATTGCCCAACCGCGGATAATCCGCAAGCCCCTGGCGCTCAAGCCATTCGCTGGATCCGCCAGCATCCTTTCCAAGCGCCGCTTGCTGTAAAGCCTCCAGAGAAGACAAGCGCCCCCGTGCCGCTTGATTTTCTGTACGCAAAGCATTCAATTGCTCCCCTAAGCCGAATTCTTTCTCTTTCAGCTTAACTAAATCCTCATTGAGCTGTTCTTCCAAAGCGCGCTTTTGTTCAATCTGCAATTCCGCTGAGTCGACTTGCTCTTGTAATTCATGAATCTTATCTTCAGCGTCACCAAGCTGTAATTGCTGCTTTTCATGTGCCAATTTTTGCGAGCGCTCTAACAGCCGTTGTTGCACGTGCTCAAGATGTTGGATGCGCGACTGTTGCACTTCCGCTTCGCGCTTCGGTTCAGCAGCTTGATGATTAAACGTATCCCAGCGTTGCTGCCAGTCATGCATGGCCTCTTCAGCTTGCAGCAGGCGCTCACGAGAGCCCTGTTCTGCCTCGCTAAGCAATTCGAGCTCCGGTTCAATTTCGAGCAATTCTGCCTGCCAACCTTCAACCTTTTGCTGATCAGCTGTCATATGCTCCGCCGCAACGACTCGATCACGCTCAGTTTGCTCGATATCAATCTTCAGCTGTCGCTCGCGATCCTGCACATGTTGGATCGATTGTTCCGTGCGCGCTATGTCGGCTCCAACGGAGTAATAACGACCTTGAACCTCGTTAAATTTATCGCTGTGTTCAGTGAATGCGGCTCGGTATTTTTCGATCGCTGCATCACGGCTCACATGGTCGGTCACCGTGGCTTCGACCTTCAGCTCAAGCTCGGTAATTTCGGCCTTTTTAGCGGTCGATTTTTGCTCGAGCTCACGATAGCGAATAGCTTTAAGTAATGCTTTAAGATTTCTTTCTTCTTCTTTGTATTCTTTATATTTTTCAGCGGCATTTGCTTGACGCTGCAAGCGGACTAGCTGACGTTCGAGCTCCTCGCGCAAGTCGGTCAAGCGCTCAAGGTTTTCCTGTGTGCGACGCATGCGATTTTCGGTGTCGCGACGTCGCTCTTTGTATTTGGAAATTCCCGCTGCTTCTTCGATATACACACGCAACTCTTCCGGTTTCGCTTCGATCAAGCGCGAGATCATTCCCTGTTCAATAATCGCGTAGCTACGCGGTCCCAACCCGGTACCCAAAAATAAGTCAGTGATGTCTTTGCGGCGGCACTTAGTACCATTCAACGAGTAGATATTCTGACTGTCACGCGTCACCTTGCGCTTTACTGAAATTTCCGTGTAACTGGCATATTCACCAACAACTCGCCCTTCTGCGTTGTCAAATACAAGTTCTATCGAAGCCTGCCCAACGGGCTTACGCCCACCAGAGCCGTTAAAAATAACGTCGGTCATGGACTCGCCGCGCAGGTTTTTAGCTGAGGACTCCCCCATCACCCAACGCACTGCGTCGATGATATTGGATTTGCCGCAGCCGTTGGGGCCCACAACAGCGCTGAGATTGTTTGGGAAACTTACGGTGGTAGGATCAACAAATGATTTAAAACCAGCCAATTTGATGGTTTTTAAACGCATAAAAAATTCACTTATGTTTTAGTTCTTTTCCAAAACTGCGCACGATAGCACATTGGCAGGTTGTTCGACTAACCGTGATTTAAAACTAGGCGACGAGCGTACTCAAGAAACTTGGCACCCTCAATAATACTTTTAAATACAGAAGTTTATGGCAACTGTTCGGAGATAACTAACGAGAATGGCCCGGTAACTTCTGGCAACTTAACCGGCCCATGTGTCGCCTGCCAGTCACCAGAAGCGGAAATAGCGCTACCCGTTTTTGAGATACGCGCAACGAGCTCTAATTGTTCGGCTGTACCGATATCCATCCCAGGCGCCATCGCCATAGACTTATCGAGACGCACGGTCTTGGGTAAATCAGAGACATTGAATCGCTGAATAGCAAGCGGCATCTTCGCGCCTTTCCAGGCACGCGCATAAACAAATACCGTATCGCTCGAGGAAACAGACACCCCCTCATTTAGCGCAACTGCGACTTCCAAATAAGGACCTTCCGCAACCTCCTTTTTCTCGGCGCTGGTGCCGGCCAACTGCGCAATGGGCTTCTCTTCATAAGTCTCACCCCGGGCCTTCAACCCAGATAAAGCCCTCGTAATACCCGCTTTCAAGCTTTGTGCTTGTTTACTCGACGGATCGATTTGACTATAACTGCGTCGCCAATGATCTATTGCCTCTCGATATTTGCGATCCTGAAAAGCGATCAATCCCGCTAATTCATTAGCTTTATACATAAAGGGCTGATTGCTCAAGGCTTTTTGCGTCTGCTCACGAACCTCTGCAGTGATTTTACTGCCTTCACGCACGAAAATTGTCTCCGCTAAGCCCATCGCAATTTGGGCCGCTTGAGCACCTGACACATTTTTTTCTTCCAGCATCGCCTGGATTTTGCGATAGGCCTCTATCGCCCCGTCATAATCCTTCATATTGGCCGACAAAATAGCCAACTGATACCAAAGCATTGCCTCCTCCGGCTTTTGATCCAAGCGAGCTCGAATCTTCATAGCCAGCTCCTGGCCCTGCTGTTCGGCTTCCTTCGCTGTCTTTGCAGGATTATCACGATGACTCATCATCGTCTGATAAATTTCCCAATCCGGTTTTGCTCCGATCACGCTATATATACCTACAGCAAGCGCGGGAATCAGCACTATTGCGCCCAAAAGGAATATCTTGCCCCCCGTCTGCGGCTGGGCTTTCGATGATACGCTCTCGACTTCAGTGTCCGAGAGCAAGTTGCGCTGTAGCTCTGCTTTTAAATCGCGAAACTGTGATTCTTCAATATCTCCACGATCGAAGCTATGCTCAAGCTCGGTCAGATGATCTTGGTATAACGCCGCCTGAACCTGCTCACGGGTTTCGCGAGTAGATTGTCGACGCAACATAAACGGTAATTTCAAAACCGGCCATACTAGAAAAAGAACTGCAACCAGACTAAGTACGATAAAACCTTGCCAAAAAAACATAAACTGAGGCCAAAATGCTAATTAAATGAGTAGGATATTGTTAACTTACTTATATTTTTTACGCTTCGTTATTGTTCTGATCAATTTTTTTCAACAGTTCTTCAACTTTAGCATCCGGGTTATCTTCGCTATTCACAGTAGCGACTTTTGGACGTCTTTTGATCACAATCATCGACAAAACGCTGAGGCCGACGAAACCCATGATAAACGGCGCGGCCCAGAGCAAATAGGTGTTTTCTTGAACGGGGGGGCGATAAAGCACGAAGTCGCCAAAGCGTGAGACCATAAAATCGACAATCTCGTCATCGGACTTGCCCTCGTCGATCAGTCGGTGAAGCTCGCGCCGTAAATCTAACGCGATAGGCGAGTTAGAACCGGCCAAATTTTGGTTTTTGCACTTTGGACAACGCAGTTCTTCGATGAACTTATAATATCGTGCACGCGCTTCTTCGGAGTCAAACTCACGCACGTCGACTACCGCATTTACTGGCAGCGCTAGCATCCAAGCCCAACATATCAATAAAAGATAAATTTTTCGCAAAGCATTCTCCACTTATTCAGTGCTATCAGGCCAACAAAAAACGCGATTATAGCAGCGCAGAGCATAAAAGAATTTTATTCTTTTATATTATCGAGCACTGCGTATCGCCGCTGACAAAAACTTCAGTTACCTGATTTATCACACGATCTCGTCAACAGGCTCCGGTAAGCATCTATCCTACGATCGCGAAAAAATGGCCAACCACGGCGTATTGTTTCACTGCGAGCCTAGTCGAGTTCGGCTATATAAGCACTTTCCGTTTGAGCATCTGCACAAATAAGAAGTTCAGCTTGAGGATCGTAAACAAAGCTATTACCCCAAAAATTTATGCCGCTGTTCTCATAATTACGCGCCGGAAAGGCGCAGTATCCACAACGGTTTGCGACAAGTACAGGCAAACCGTTGGCAATAGCATGAACACCTTGAACCGTTATCCAAGCATCGAGCATATTTGCTGCTCATTTTTACTATCACGATTATCCGATAAACGCAGTGAGGGGTCATTGAACACTCAAACTGGCGATCATTCAGTTAGTAACTGGGTTTTCTTAGTCGACATAAACCTGACTAACTGACGAGCCGGCTAGTAGTGCCGAATCAGAGGGTTTTGTTTATCCAAATTAAGTATACGAGTAGAAGCGTTGTAATTGCCCGGTACCGCTAAACCGAGAAAAAGCTTACCAGAGCTTTGGTGATAAATGGTGAACGGAGGCAAGTCCCATGCGTCAGCCGGATCATCGACTTCTTGCAAGTTAAGCTCAGTAACACGCTCACCCGACTTGAGGAAAATCTCTTGCCCAATTCCAAAGCGGTACTTTGCTCTCCAGCTCGTCAACTCTTGACGGCATTTAGCCGTTTTATAAATCGTTGCCGTCACCGCCAAATCAATCATTGAAAACTGGTACTGATCTAGCCTATAACCTGCACTTTCGGAACGCCCTGCCCTCTCACATTTTCCACGCCACTTCCCCTTAAGCTTGAGCATTTTACTCACGGCATCGCCCTGACTGATGCTTTGCGCCCGGATGTTAGCAGCAAGCAAAAGTATCGACGCGACTATACAAGCATAGGACAGTAAGTAGAATTTCCTCACTGCTTTATTGCTAATCATAAATTAAAGTAGACCGGGGCAAGCTTTTGGGTCCAAACCTCTTCTGATACGACGCCGACCCACCGGTAGCGAATAATACCTTCGGCATCAACAATAAACGTCTCTGGTGCACCGTACACGCCCAGGTCAAGTCCCAATTTTCCTTCAGCATCAACAATATTGCCGATATAAGGATTACCGGTTTCCTCAAGCATTTTGTGCGCCTTTTCGACTTCGTCCTTGGTATTAATTCCGACAATGGCGACACCCATTTTCGCAAGTTTCAAAAGATAAGCATGCTCCGCGTGACAGCTCGGGCACCACGTCGCCCAAACATTTAACAAATAAGGCTTACCTTTAAATGACTCCTGGTTTAACAGCTGCTCGGCGTTCTCGAGAGACGGTAACGAGAAGTTTGGCAAGGGTTTATCAATCAACGCCGACGGTAATTCATCGGTTTCCTTTTGCAAACCCAAGCCCAGCAAAATCGCCAGTACAATAAAAATAATTAACGGCACAAATAAATTGAGTCGACGCATAATTAACCAATTAATTTTTAACGAATGTTATTTTTGAACGTCTAAGCAGTTTGTGTTCCACCGTCGTCGCTTTCAGAAGTACCCCCACTAGGAGTAGCCTGTTTAGAACTCTGCTCTTGCTCAACACTGCGCTTCAAGCGATAGCGTTTATCTACAATAGCCATGATACCGCCGAATGCCATTAACAAAGCACCCAGCCAAATCCAGCGCACAAAAGGCTTATAATGCACACGTACGGACCACGCTCGGCTATCGAGTTCTTCTCCAAGCGCTACGTAAAGGTCACGGAAGAACCCCGGATCTATCGCAGCCTCGGTCATAACATTACCACCCGATAAATAGCGACGCTTTTCTGGATGCAATTCAACTCTTAGTTCTTCGTCTTTGTAAACTTTCACAAGGCCTCGCTCTGCCTTGTAATTCGGGCCGGAAACAGGAGCAACCTCCTCAAGCACAAATTCGAAACCGCCTACATCTACACGCTGCCCGTATTCCATACGCAAATCTTGCTGATCCGAATAAAAAGTGTTTAGCGCACAACCCATAAAACACATGGCAAATCCGAAATGCGCAGTGGTCATACCCCAAAAACTGAGACCGAGTTTCCTAATCGCTTGCAAACGATTTTTACTGTGCCGTGTCTTGCGCAACATCTCGCTTATCGAGGCACAAATAACCCACGCGCCAACAAACGCTGTAATTGCCGTACCGAGTTTGTTGCTGTCGCCAAATTGAGGGAATATGACACCCGCAATTACAGCTGCAACCAATGGTATCACCAGCCAACGTTGTATTTTTTTGAACTCCGTTTTTTTCCAGTTCAACATTATGCCAACACCCATCAACAGCCCAATTGCAATCATCATCGGACTAAAGAAAAGGTCGAACCACGGCGGTCCAACAGAGATTTTTGAATCCCAGAAAAATTCTACGATAATGGGGTAAAGCGTGCCGAACATAACAAACCAAGTCGCTAACACAAAAATAATGTTATTGAGCAACAAAAACGTTTCGCGACTAGCCCAATTAAAACTCGGTGCATTTTTCAATTGCGGCGCACGCAGTGCATAAAGTAGAAGCGAACCGCCAACAACAACACCCAAAAATCCAAGGATAAAATATCCCCGTGTCGGATCTGTCGCGAATGCATGCACAGACGTGAGCACTCCGGAGCGCACCAGGAAAGTCCCGAGCAGGCTCAACGAAAACGCAAATATCGATAACAAAATAGTCCAGCTTTTAAATATCCCACGTTTTTCCGTCACAGCCAGTGAGTGAATCAACGCAGTGCCGACAAGCCACGGCATGAACGACGCGTTTTCGACAGGGTCCCAAAACCACCAGCCGCCCCAACCGAGCTCGTAATAGGCCCACCAACTGCCGAGCATAATGCCGATTGTCAGAAACGCCCAAGCCAGGTTGGTCCAGGGTCGCGACCAGCGAGCCCAGGCACTATCAAGCCTGCCACCAATTAGCGCCGCGATCGAAAAGGCGTAGGATACAGAAAGCCCCACATAGCCAAGATAGAGCATTGGAGGATGAATAATCATGCCAAAATCTTGCAACTGTGGATTCAGGTCAGAGCCTTCGTGCGGCACGCCCGGGAGGTTGCGATCAAACGGGTTGGAGGTGAACAACATAAACAGAAAAAAGCCAATCGTGACCAAACCCAATACGGCTAGTACGCGCGAATAGAAAACCAATGGTAGGTTTTTGGAAAATACCGCAACAGCCAGAATCCAAATCGTCAGAAAGAAAGTCCACAACAGCAGCGCGCCTTCATGCCCACCCCAAACGGCAGTAACTTTGTAATACACCGGCAACAGCGTATTGGAATGCGACGCAACAAATTTGACCGAAAAATCATTGACCAGAAAGGAGTAAGTCAAAACCAAATAAGCTAAGCCAGTAAACACAAATACGCCAGCAGATAAGCTGCGCGACGTATTCATCCAAACGACGTTACCAGTGAAGCTGCCGACCATGGGAATAATTGCCAGAGCTATCGAAAGCACCAGCGCGAGAATTAATGCAAAATTACCAAACTCTGGGATCATAACTTTTCTCTAATCGTAAGTAATTCCCTTGCAATCACGCGAAGGTACATTTGCCTCTTCGAGATTGTCGGAAACTTCTTTTGGCGTGTAGGTTTCATCGTGTTTAGCCATCACTTTCGAAGCGACAAGAGTACCCCCATCATCGAGTCTACCAGTAATAACCGCCGCTTCCTCTTCGGCAAATAAATCAGGCAGCAAACCGTCGTAAGTAACTTTTAAATTTGCCATACCATCGGTAATTTGAAAAGTCGTAAACAAGCGGTCTGTCGCTCTTATAACGCTTCCGGGAACGACACAACCACCGGCGCGAATGGATTTAGTTTTATCGATATCGCCGCTTACGATTTTAGATATTGAATAAGCGTAATCGCCAAATTCTCTTGTTGCGTAAAGCACTAGCGCAGAAACAACACTGCTGACAGCAACAACTACAAGCACCAAGATTAAACGCTGTTTTCTAACGGGATGCATCGTAATTCTCCTCTTGCGTAGGCGGTGATTCGGAAGTTGTTTCAGATGATTCAGGTTGCGAACTTCTTGCGTTTATAGCACGCAACTCCCTTTTTATACGCGACTGCCGTGCCCGAGTGATCGCAACAATAAAAACTAAGGTTGCAACAAAAACCGCATAGCTGACCCAAACAAAGGGTCCGTGCCCTTCCATATGCATAAACGCCTCAAACGATTCGAACTGAAAATTCACGCTGCGTTGCCCTCCAAAATCTAAGCTGGTCCAAGCAGGGCTTGTTTAACCCATTGAGTTTTTCGCTCACGGTACAAGATTTCCACTCGCGTGCGATAGATCACCATCCAAGCAAAAAACATATAAGTGGCAAATATCATCAGTATCAGCGGATAGGCCATGCTAGGGTCAATGGTGGATTTTTCGGTAAGCTTAAACGTCGATTTCTGGTGCAACGTAAACCACCAATCGACCGACTTATAAATCAAAGGAACAACTACCATGCCGACAAGTGATAGCAAAGCTGCAGCTTTATCGCCCATATCTTTGTCTGGATAGGCTTCCTGCAAAGCGATAATGCCCAAGTAGATAAAAAACAAAATGACCATGAAAGTGATACGTGCATCCCAGACCCAGTAAACACCCCATGTTGGTTTACCCCATACTGCACCGGTAAACAAGCCGAGGAAAGTGAGAATCGCACCAACTGGTGCAGTGGATTTCATCACCATAAACGATAACTTCATACGCCAAATCAGGCCGATTGCACCAGCGATCGCCATCACATAATAACCGCCCATCGATACAATTGCGGTCGGTACATGGACATACATGATGCGGTAGCTATTTCCCTGCTTCAGCTCGGCCGGCGCGAATGCCAGCCCCCAGACCATGCCGACCATTATCATCGCGCAAGACAAAAAGCCCAACGCAAGCATCCAAATACGCATTTTTTCATAGAACCACTTGGGCGAACCCATGCGGTGAAACCACTGCCAAGAAGCCACTATATATTCTACCTTGTTTGTCTTACCCTAATTTGTCGTTTTTTATTGGTCTGTTTATTCGATTTCATCGATGAAAAAGCCTTAAATATCAGCATTTATACAAATCCTACGCATCGGTGCCTATCTTCAGCGCACCCGCGGCCGCAAAGGGCGCGAGCAACATCGCCGTCAAAAACATTGCCAATAAAATGGCGATTTCAAGCCCAATTTTATCGCCTCCCACGGCGCTGGTCACCGCGCTAGCGCCAAAAATTAGCACCGGAACATAAAGAGGCATAACAATTAGCGACAATACCAAGCCCCCTTTGCGCAACGAAACTGTGAGCGCTGCACCGATGGCACCGATCATGCTCAGCGAGCCTGTGCCTATAAACAACGATAGCAGCATCGCACCGTATCCCTCCGCAGGAAGATAGAGCATCAAACCCAGCGCCGGTGCAATCAGCGTTAACGGCACACCTGTCATCAACCAATGCGCCAATATTTTAGTGACGACGAAAATGGCCAGTGGCTGAGGACTCATTAGCATTTGCTCTAATGATCCATCTTCGTAGTCACTGCGAAACAAACCGTCGAGCGATAACAGCGTCGCCAACAACGCAATAACCCATATCAAACCGGGCGCCAACGGTGCCAATACTTTTGGCTCGGGGCTAATACCCAACGGGATAAAAACCACTACCATTAAAAAAAACATCAAAGGGTTAGCTAACTCCCCTTTGTGTCGCACCGCGACGATAACTTCGCGCTTAAGGTTTATCCAAAGTGCAAGAGACAAACTCGACTGAGCTAGGTTCATTTCGCTCATAGTTGCCCTTGAACAAATGGGACTAAATGCACAGTTCGGAAACTCGGAATTGAAAGTGCTTGATGCGTTGTCAGAAGAACAGTTCCACCTTTTGCCGCATGGTTTTCAATTAAGTTTTCGAGATGTTCAACACCTTTCACATCGATAGCAGTGAAAGGCTCATCAAGCACCCACAAACTAGCGTATGTGGCGTATAGACGTGCGAGCGCAACACGCCGCATTTGCCCCGCTGACATATTTTGACACTGGATATCGGCGTAACCGGCAAGGCCCACGTGCGCCAGAATATTTTCAACCTTATCGGGCGTAACCCGCCCCTGAACCCCAAAATACCACTGCAGGTTTTCACGTGCTGTCAGAGATCGTTTAACTCCGGGATGATGTCCGAGGTAAAGCATTTGATCGAGCATATCGAAATTAGGCCGCCGCAAAACATTCCCGCGCCAACTAAACCTGCCCTTCCAGTTGGTGAACAAGCCGCAAAGCGCGCGCAATAAAGTCGTTTTACCTGCGCCATTTGGCCCGGCTACTTGCACAATTTCACCCGGCTCAATAGCCAAGTCTAACGGCTCAAATAACGGGGAATCGTCGCGTTCGCAGGTAAATGCCTCTAACTCAAGCTCGGGCACATATTCTCCAAAACTAAAAGAAAAAATAAATTATTCAGTGACTTATAGCCCTTTACTATAGCAACCCTGACCTCTTAGCTTCAATCAAATTCGCGGCATACCAAGCTACGTTGAACTAATATCGAAGTAATAATGCTTCGATGATACGAGATGGATATATACAATCGCCCACCTGCTTCAAGCTTGACCACGCAACCGATTAGCGCCGATTTAAATAAATTACTCGACCAGCTGGGCACACGCGTGGGCGAAAGCGTTAATGCTAGCGTCAGCAAATTAATTGACGTTACAGCAGAAGAGCGCTCAATTTTACTGCAATTAAAAGGACAGTCTCCAGAGTGGAAAAACGTTCTGAACTCTGAACAGTTGCGCTTGGCGATTCTAAAAGTCGGCAACGCCCGGCTACTGCATACTCTCACGGATCAAGCAATTAAAACCGGACAAACAGTGCAGATAGAACGTTTACCCAGCGGCAATTTTCGACTGCATTGGAGTACCCCCCATGCTAATGCTCTAACTCCAACGAATAGCGCAAAAGCTGACTCAAGCATCACCAGCACCTTGGTAAGACCTGACAGCACAAACCATGGCTCTGTTCAGATCGGTGACACTAGACCTAGCGCTGTACCCACCAAAATGCCAGAGCACAATGGCCCGATTAAAAACTCTAACAACGCTCCTCAGACGACCAATCCGCGCCCGAACCTGCTACCTGAGCAGGAAGTAGCTCTCATCGAAGCACTCAAACAATCGCTTCCCTATCAAGTCAAACTGGGCTTGTTTTTTAAGCAGATGCTAGCCGTTACTCAGGCGTTTAATCAGTTGAATACACAAACCCAGCAGGCGCTTGTTAGCCCCCAAGTAAAATCCGCGCTGGTAAAGCTGGAGCAGTGGTTTACCCAATCGACTAATAGTCTCGAGGCAAAAAATACTTCACCAACTGCAGTCAAGAACCTGTTAAATAATGCTGGGCCGATGCTGGAAAATAAATTATTTCGTCTTGTACATGAAACTTTGACAAAATCTGTTGGCAAACCAGATTTACCAATAGATCTAAAAACTCAAACCCGCATTGCCACTATTTTTAACAATAAAATAATTGCTGAAGACCTTAAAGCACTGTTGATAAAACTCGATTCTGCAACTCAACTTGTGCACAGCGATAGCCCAAACACAACTTATACTAAGCCAGACTTGGTAAAACCTGGCGCTGTCGACGAAATCATTAAGCTGCTGCTCGGCTTCCCAGCAAAAATCGACAAAAATGCCAAGGAACTTCCGTTTTCACGCGCGCAAATTAATCATCACCTGCACCAGCTCGCCCAGTCTGGTCTAGCGCGAATTCAACTTCTCCAGCAACAATCACTTGGTGATGCTACAAACGAAAACGTGACTCGCGGCACGCAGCTCCATTATGAGCTCCCACTGCGCTTTCAAGATGGCATCGGCAATTTATTTTTGTCCTTGCAACAGCTTCCGCTGGAATGGGACGAAAAAGAAGAACAGCCGGAAAAAAAAGGCGCCGACGAGCTAGGTCAAAAGTGGCAAATATTCATGGAATTTGACCTAGACGAGTATGGCAGCTTCGCCACACAAATCAGCCTTATCAACGAGACATTAAGTGCGCAATTTTGGGCATCTTTGGATGCAACACGAAATGAGACACAAAATTCCTTACACATTCTGAAAAACCAACTTGAGGCTAAAGGAATCCATGTCCAACAATTGGAATGCAACAAAGAACAACCGCCACAACAAAAGATGCAGTTAAATTACTCTTTAGTAGACATTTCGACATGAAAAAACCGCTGAGACCCGAACTACAAAAAGCAGTCGCTCTGATCTATGACGGCCAACAGGCTCCGACATTAGCTGCAAAAGGACTGGGGCAAGAAGCAGAGGAAATTATTGAAATTGCTGAAGAACACGGGGTACCGCTATGCGACAATGCCCCTTTAGTAGAGTTACTCTCCACCTTAGAGCTGGGCGACAATATTCCCGAAAACCTGTACATCGCGATCGCTCATATTATCTCGTTCGCCTATATGATTCGCGAACAAACAAGGCTCTAGCCGGCTGTTCGAACGGCCTAAAGTAGGCGCTCTGGGCGGTATATCGCAACTTATTCAATGGTTTTGTGAATTCAACCAAGACAATAGCCCGCAAAGCCCGTAACCTTAAGTAACAATAACGAGTCATAGTTTTAAATCGATATAGTTTTAAGTCGATATATTTTTAGGTCGATCAATATGTTTGAGGCGCGATTACTGAAGTTTTTATTCGTTGTCACGGCCATTAATCTGGCACTGGTGGCGTGCGGCGGCAGCAGCTCTGGAAACAACCCTCTACCCTCATCGAGCAGCTCCAGTTCATCTTCAACAAGTTCAAGTTCATCGTCTTCAAGCTCTGGTTTTACTGGGCCCGCTAAGACTATGGACGGTACCGTGACTTTTGATTTCGTTCCATTCTCGTCTAACAATTTACTCGGTCTATCTTACGACGCTACCGAGCAACGCCCTGTGCGGGGCGTAATCGTGCAGGCAATTGAGGAAACTAATAGCGGCCGGGAAATTTTGGCTGAGACCATTACCGATGAAAATGGCTACTACTCATTCGAAGTTCCACAAAACCGCTTTCTGAAGGTCCGTGTTCGTGCTGAAATGACTAGCATTCTCCCCAGGTGGCATATATCAGTAAAAGACAATACCCGCGACGATGCCAACTACATTTTGGATGGACAAATTGCCGATTCTGCCGGCGCTAACTTACAAACACGAAACTTGCATGCAATTTCTGGCTGGACAGGCTCTGCTTACACTCAAGCGCGAAGCGCAGCGGCGTTTGCAATTTTGGATGCTATTTACGACTCACTAAAACTGATCGAATCGGTCGACAACGACGTTATCTTAGAAAACCTCGATGTGTTTTGGAGCGTGTTTAATACCACCGTTAATGGCAACCTCGCAGAGGGTGAAATTGGTACAAGTTACTACTCCATCAACAATAACCGCATCTATGTTCTTGGGCGCGAAAACAATGACACCGACGAATATGACCGCACGGTAATCCAACACGAATTTTTGCATTTTATCGAGGACGTTCTTTTCAGAACCGATAGCACGGGTGGTGTCCACAAACCCGACTTAAAGCAAGATATGCGACTTACCTTTAGCGAAGGGCTCGGCAATGTGTTTGCTGCAATTTCAGGGAACTCACCGCTCTACAAAGATTCATCCGATACGGGCCAACACGCGGCATTTACTATCGATATGGAGCAGAACTCGTATGCAATTCCCGGTTTTTACAACGAAGGTTCGATACAAAGCATCCTGTACGATATTTTTGACGAGAATAGCGACGACGTCGATGAAATCGAACTCGGTTTTGCACCTATTTATCAGACCTTGGCAAGCGACACCTACAAGAGCTTTACTGGCGCTACCTCTATTTACCTTTTTGCGGATACGTTAAAGGCAATTGTTCCAGATAGTGCAAATGCCATCGACGCTTTGCTCTCGGCACAAAATATTACCGTAGACGACCCCTTTGGCAGTACCGAACAAAACATTTTTCATCCAGCTGTTACTGCGCCGCTTTATCGTGAACTAGCGGTCGGCGACCTTATTAACGTGTGCAGCGACAACACGACAATCGAATTCAACGGCGTCGACGTAAACCGGTTTATTCGCTTAAACGTTGATACTCCTGGACGCTATACTATCCGCGCAACTAAGAACAACAGTATGCTATCGGACTTCGTTATGAATAAACTCGAAGATACCAACCCCGACTTTGAGCTCTATCGCCGCGGTGAATATATTAATCGAACGGATTCTAGTACATTAAATAGCGACGAACTTACTGCAAATTTAGTACAGGACGAATATCTGCTTGTTGTGTATGAATCTGCTAACCGCGACGACGATCTCAATGGCCCTACAGGCGGCCTCGCGTGTTTTGATGTGAGCGTGGAGTAAATATAACAATGAACGACAAAAAATCATTACTAAAGTCGATTTATCTTAAGCGCGGTATTTGCATCGCAGCCATCTTAGTATTTATTTTTACTCTGGCAAATTGTACTGATTCTGAGCAGCCTAAAGCCTCGAATACGTCAGAGGAAAAGCTTTCTGACAATACGCTAGAACTGAGCGAAGAAAAACAACTGACATCAAATCACCCTGCCTCAATGGGCCCAGGAAATTATCAAAAACCAGGCGCGAGCATTCGTGTTGCAAGTGAATCGCATATTTTTGTGGAAACACTCGAACAACATCAAACAATGGTTGTACTAAAAACAACTCATAAGGAAGGCATATTGACCGTTAAAGTAAATGCTGATGAAGGCTTGTCCATCGATAAAGCACCACTTGTTTTTAGGTTTGATTTAAACCTGCGGCCAGAAATCGTTTTACCGCTTGAGCTCTTAGCGCACAAAGATGGGCGCCATCTCGTCAATGTATTGGCAACTATAGATGTCGATAACCGACGTTCGGCCCGTGCAATGGGTTTAGTCGTTATCGCGAACTCCTACGATAGTTCGGCAAAAAATTTACAAAAGCCTACTCGCGAGTTACCCGCTACGGAATCGCCAACTGTTAAAGACCCTAATACTCACGTTATAGCAACTCCGGCACAGGAGGAAATTATTAACCACTGAATAAAGGCGCCGTTATTGCGTTAATTTTTCGCGAAACAACAAAATTAAGCGATAAACTGCATAAATAATCAGGCCGCTCACAGTTCCCGCTAGATGTGCGTCTGTAGCAACCGCAGCATCGATATAATTTTCCATGTATAGTCGATCAAAATTATCTTGCTGCTCGAAGTAAAGCTTCCCATACAAAGCCAGTGCCAATACGCCCGCCAGCCAAAGAGAATTACGCGCTACAATAAAAACTCCCATAGCGATCATTCCATAAAACACGGCGGAGAACCCGCGGTATATATCGGATTGTAGAGAAAACCAATAAATACCTATCGATACACCGATTGGTATTAAAAGAAAAGATAACCAAAAAATTATGCGTGGCTCGTACCAATAGATAAAAAAACTACAAAATGCCAAGCCGATTACATTCATCGCGTAGTGATAAAATGTGAAATAAACGAAGTGCCCGGTTATAAACCGCCACCCTTGCCCCTGTGCAATCAACTCACGATCAAACTGCAACAATTGTGCGACAGTTTCAGGTAAAAAATAAGGAATAGAAAATACTAAAAGTAGCACTGCTAAAAAGCAGTATTTTTCTCGCTCATTCTTGATAGCACTTAAATTAAATAGCAGCGGCAATGTAAGCTCCGTTACATTTATAGCATTTCATCGTTGTCTTGAGGTAGTTCAGACTGGCTTTCGGGCACATCATCACGCTTAATACTGTCTTTCAGCTGTTTAGCGCTTTTCTTAAGTTTTTCCATTAGCGACGAAAAATTGTCGGAGAGGGAATCGTTCATATCTTTTACCGAATTAACAACATCACTTTCCTCCAGTTTATCAATCTGAAGATGCAGTTCTGCGATGTTTTGTTCCAATAACGCAGTGCGTTGCTCCACAGCGGAAAGTTGTTCGCGTAACAATTTCTCCTCTTCGCGCCATTCTAATTTTTGCCAAATTAATAAGACGATCAAGATATTTGCTACCACCCAACCGAGCCATTTCATATACTCACCTCAGCCATTCGTTTCTCGCTGCATTTACATACGTTTGATACTAACCGTGCTTGTTTAACGCCGACTGCGCTTGCAGTCAACCGCAACAAGCACTATGCGCAATCGTATAAATGTTAGGTGTCGCACAGCAGGAAAGTTACTATACCGTTACCTCACGCTAAAGAGTATACTACTAAATCTGTAGGCCCACGACAGTGCACTCGTGTGCTGTAATTAACACATTGTGCTGTCTATTAAACCCTAATATTTGCCTGTTCCGTACTACCCAAACAAACGAGTAAAACGATCGGCCATGTTATCGATGTCTATATGCCCATTCCACTTGAAAAAGCTGCAATGCTTCGCTACAACCTTTCTATTATTAGCAAGTACAAATTTATCTGCCGCAGGTGCTAAGATTCAAGAATTGACTTGGATAGATGAAAAACATTTAGAACGCCAGCGTAAATCAGTTGATCTTTTGACTCGCGAATACTTCGCCAGACCCATTCGTGGAGAAAAGTCTGATCTTGGCTTGCTGCAACGCCTGGTTGATGATGAACTTATAAAGCGTACACATAAGCAGCAACTTCAAGCTTTAGGAGTGATTATTGGCGATATTTATGTCAAAGAGCTTAACTTAGAATGGCGGGTATACGAAGATGAAGCCGGGCGAAGCCGCGCAGTTTGTCGTCGCCGCACGAACGACTGCATATTTCCTGTAACAATGTTGTCGAGACGTATTGAAGCAGGTGTAAAACCAGACGTACAGCGTGTATACGAAAAAGGCTATAATCTAATATTCGAAACGCTCCCAAGAACACCGTACTCCGTCAGTGATACAAGAAAAAAACAACAATGAAAGCACCGCGCCAATAAAAAAAATTGCATTCCTCTTACTCGGCTGGTTTTGCCTCGCACTGGGATTCGCAGGCATTTTCTTACCTCTACTACCGACTGTGCCTCTTTGGTTGGTCAGCGCCTGGAGTTTTTCAATAGCTTCTAAGCGCTGGCATAGTTGGTTAATACATCACCCTCGTTTTGGTCCTGTCATTAGGTATTGGCAAGATGGCGATGGTATCCCAGTTAAAATAAAAACCCGCGCCATTATTGTCATTTGGATCAGTTTAATAATATCGATGATTGTGATTAAAAAAATTTGGCTAAGCTTAATTCTTATAGGGATCGGCTGTGGTGTTTCGTTTTATCTTATTCGCTTACCTACACGAAAATAACAAGTCGCCCAAAATCAACAAATTGCACGTCAAAGCTAGGATTAATTACACTTTTTCTAACTTACCTACCACAGAGCTAAAAGCGCGATGCGGTAGTAAACGTTTTATTGCCGCCAAAACATATGTTGGCGTTGTGACGTAATAGCGCGGCTTTGGGTTGCGACTTTCCAGTATGCGAATAACCCGTTTCGTCACTGCTTCTGGCGGAAGCGTAAATGGCACAGCCGGCCCTTCGGTTTCCATACGTGTGATAGCAGTTTCGTACAATTCACGATGGCGACTATTTTCAATATCGATATTTTGCTTTAAAACACGCAAAGAATTGTTTCGAAAATTACTTAAAATGGGCCCAGGTTCTATTAAACTTATTTTAATTGGTGTATTTCGCAGCTCTAATCGCATAACATCGGTTAAACCTTCCAAGGCATATTTACTTGCGCAATAAGCACCTCGGCCAGACATGCCTAAAAAACCCAGAATAGAACTGTTCTGAATAACCCTTGCATCATCCTGACGTAAAAAAGTCGGAATCAATTTTTGTGTCAGCTCGTGAAGGCCAAATACATTTGTTTCAAATTGCTGCCTTAACGCCTCTCGGCTAACATCCTCAAGCGCACCTGGCTGACCAAAACCAGCGTTATTGAACAATGCAAATAATTTTCCATCGCACAGAGAAAGCGTAGTTTCAATAGCGCTATCAATAGATGCCGAACACGCAACATCTAATTGAATCACATGTTTGAGTCCACCTGCTTTTAACTTTTCAATATCGTTCTCGCGACGACACGACGCGATTACTTGGTAACCTCGCGCCTGCAAAACTTCGGCAGTTTTTAAACCTATACCCGTTGAACAACCACTAATTAAAATTGCTTTAGACATGCAATTCTATTTCCTCACTTGATCAGCTTGATACAATGCCTCGAACAACTCTACCATTCGCTCGACACAACGAATTGTTAATTGGTGGCTAATGCTTTTCGCTTTTTTAACATATTCAGTTGACTGGGTAGAATCGCTTTTAGCCGGATAAACGCTGGGAATAACATTTAACAAATCACTGCGCCAATCAGCGGGCGATGGTATTTTGTGAGACAAGGATTTTAAGCGACTCTTCGTTTTTTGCTGTGCGAGTCGCAGCTGTATTTCGGTTAAAACGACGTCGATTGGCCGATTAAATTCACCAAAGCCACTATCCCACAAACGGTGCAGATTATCTTCACAGCGTTTTCCTCTCACATTTTTCAGTAAGCAATGCTTATTGCCTCCCAAATCGCTTCGACACCCAAGATCGAGCCCCGCAATAACATGCAATGGCTGATACGCATCAGCTGCGAGATGTAAAATAAATCCGAGCAACACGGCACGGGTGCTCGCGGCGCGTTCTTGCTGATAAGCGGCTATTAGCAGTGGCCAAACTCGATCGAGATTTCCCGAGCGCTCCGGCGGGCACCCACCAGGCTTTTCTGAAGCAGGAAGCAATTGACGGCGTTCTTTGTCCCAATAATGCCCATTTACGTAGTGCCAATCACTACTTTTATGTTTTGCAAAAGCCGATAGCGGCTCGGGTACACGGCCAACAGCGTAGCGACGCATAACGGCGTTGATCGGCATATCACGTATACGATCTGGCCAGATTGACAGCAGCGCTACAGGATCATAGTGCGGATAGCGCTGTTGCATGGCTTTTAGGCCCTTGGGCTTTCGCTTAATCCATACGTTTACTATCGATGTGAAATGCGCTCGTTGCTGCTCGCTCAAGCTTTCAAATGCCAATTGCGTTAATTGGGCATGCCCGCGGCTAGACCACGCCAGTGAATCAGCTCCAACCAAGGACAGAAATAACAGCAAAAATAGTCGAATTCGGCCAGAACTATGCATCAAATTTCTGAAACAACCTGTTGAAATAAGTGTAAAAAAAAGCACTCGTTCGCGCGCAAAAACATATGCGGGCACCAATAATAACATTAAAAAATTTAGTGTTACTCGTCACCATAAAAACCGTGTTTGTCACCAAAATCTTCTTGTTAGCACGAGGAATCAATTGCCGCCAATACCGCTTGCTATACTGCAATCAGAGAATTGAAAATGTTCCATCAGGTAGATAGTAACTTGAACATTATTTATCGTTCATCGTCAACATGTTGTCGCAATGGAGTAATAGTAGATCGCCGGGCTTTAGAACAAAATAAAGCAACGTCGGTGTCATATTTAATCCGTCTGTTGCGCCAACAAACTCGCTTATGTTCGTACATCAACAGTGCCTCTTTTATTATTCTCTTTCTGTGCCTTTCTTCGCTTGTCCAGGCTTCAAATATTCGTTTTCAACGCCTACTGAATGGGGAGGGAAAAGACGGCGGCGAGATTATCAACACGGTGCACGTGACCGCCCAGGATAAAGATGGTTTTATCTGGTTTGGGGGTGAAAAAGGCGTCGCTCGTTATGACGGACACGCGGTAAAAATATATCAGCACAATATTCACGATCCCTCAACGATAGCTAGTAACGCAATTTGGGATATCAAAATTGATCACGATAATGAAGTCTGGTTTGCAACATCCGACGGATTATCGCGCTACGAAAGCAGCACTGATAGCTTTGTGAATACCTATTCCGACCAGTTGAACCCCAATTCTTTACCCAACAATTCAATACGCAGCTTATTAGTCGATGGCGAGAATAATCTTTATATTGCAACTGACGGAGGTTTATCGATACTCAACGCCAAACGCGATACTTTCACTAACTATAGTCATAATCCGCAAGACGAAAATAGCTTGACGAGCAATACCGTTCGCAAAGTTTTCATCGATGACGATGGCGTCGTTTGGCTTGGGCTCGACAACAAGGGCCTGGTGCGCTTTGACCGCAAAAACAAGCAGTTTAAGCGCTTTCAACACAACCCCTTGAACCCAAACTCTCTGGTGCACGACAATATCGTTGCAATTACGCAAGATAAGCACAATCAACTTTGGCTCGGCTCACTCGGCGGCGGTGTCAGCCGCATGGACATAGGCTCGGAAAATTTCACGAATTACTTACATGTTCCAAGCAATAAACACTCGTTGGGCAGCAACACCATTTGGAATATTTTTGAAGATAGTTTCGATAACCTCTGGTTTGCGACAGACCACGGAGGCTTGGCTCGCTATCGCGAAGATACAGACGATTTTGAGCACTTTCGTCACAACGCATACGATGACAACAGCATAAGTTCAAATAAAGTACGTAGTATTTATGAAGATCGCCAAGGAGATTTATGGATCGGTACATTTCCGGTCGGTGTTAATTTTTACGACCGGTCTTCCACATTATTTGAGCATCTAAGTTTTAGGCCTGATGACACCAATACCTTATCAAATAGCTCAATAACGGATATCACCGAAACGCGTGATGGCATGATATGGATAGCCACTGAGGGCGGATTAAATCGTTATGACCCAAAGGCTAAAACGTTTAAACGCTACTTGGCCAACCCCGAGAACCCTTTTGGATTAAAGTTTAATGCTGTGCTATCAGTTGAGGAGGACGCTGAAGGTCAGTTATGGGTGGGGACTTGGTCCGGAGGCTTACATCGCTTTGATCGAAAAACTGAGCGTTTTTACAATTATTTTCCCGACCCAAACGATCCTCATTCCCTACCAAGCCAATTTATTTGGAGCATTTTACACGACCAAGATAACAACCTTTGGGTTGGCTCTGAAAGAGGTGGATTAAGCCTTTATCGTCGGGAAAGCGACGATTTTTATCATTTCCCGCAAGCCGAATGGCCTGACGAAAAACAAATTAGCAATCCATTTGTTTGGACGATGATGGAAGATTCGCGCGGAAATATATGGGTTGGGACACTCGATGGTCTGGATAAAATGGAAAAAAAATCGAAGACTTTTGTTCACTATCGCTACGATGCCGGCGACCCGCAAAGTATTAGCAACAATCGTATTGTCTCCCTTTTTGAAGCGAGCGATAAACGCATTTGGATCGGAACGCAAGGCGGAGGACTTAACATATACGACCCCAATACTGACCGTTTTAGCCGGCTCGGCAAAGAAAACGGCCTGCCATCCGTATCGGTCGCAAGCATCATCGAAGATAATAACAAAGATATTTGGATTACCACAGACAAAGGGATAGCGCGTATATCTCCCAGGGATCTAAAAATTAAAACGTTTGAAAAAAGTCACGGCTTAGTCGGCAATAACCATAATCGAAATGCCAGTTTTAAAGATTCTGCAGGACGACTTTATTTAGGGTCCACCGAAGGCATTACAATTTTTGACCCGCAAACGCTTATCGGAGCATCGTCCCCTCCACCAATTGCACTAACTGAATTTAGAATATTTAACAAAATTATTACACCCAATACCGAAAATTCGCCATTAAAAGATAGCATTACAAATACTAAGCAGTTAAATCTTAATCATAAACACGGCGTATTTTCATTTGAATTTGCCGCTCTTAGCTATCGTTCTTCCGTTAAAAATCAATATGCTTATATCTTAAAAGGATTCGATAAGGAGTGGAATTATGTCGGCAATAGTCACTCGGCTGTGTACACGAATATCGATCCAGGACATTATAAATTCATTGTAAAGGGCGCAAATTCCGACGGAATATGGAACGAAACTGGAGCTTCGATTGACGTAATAATTTCACCTCCTCCATGGAAAACATGGTGGGCGTATCTACTCTATATATTGGCATCACTGCTTGTCGCGTATTCGATTATTCGCAACCAAATGAAACGTGTAGAGCTGGAAAAAGAACGCTCGGTAAACGCGCAATTAATACAAATCGATAGAATGAAGGATGCGTTTTTAGCAAATACCTCACATGAATTGCGAACGCCATTAAATGGGATAATTGGTCTGGCAGAATCTCTTGTCGAAAATCAGTCGAATAACCTTGACGAACAATCTCGCTACCACCTAAGAATGATTGTATCAAGCAGTCAGCGACTCGCTAGTTTAATCAACGATATTTTGGATTTATCCAAACTAGGCGACCGTAAACTTGGTTTAAAAAAATCAGATGTTGACCTATTTACTATTACCGACACTGTCATCATGTTGTTAAACCCTTTAGTTGGCAAAAAACAAATCGATTTAATTAACGAAATTCCGCACGAAAGCTGTATTGTCTATGCTGACGAAAATCGTTTACAGCAAATTATGGTCAATTTGGTTGGTAATGCGATTAAATACACTGATAAAGGCCATGTCAAAGTTTCTTGTGTGGACTGCGCTGATGGACTCTTAATTGAAATCGAAGATACGGGAATTGGCATACCCGCATCTCAAGCAGACGCTATATTTGAATCATTTAACCAAATTGAAACTTCAGACGCTCGAGAATACGGTGGAACCGGCTTAGGTTTGACGATAACCAAAGAGCTCGTTGAGCTACATGGCGGAACAGTCAATGTGAGCTCTATTCCCGGGGAGGGTTCAAAATTCAGTTTCACCATCCCATCGCGTGAACAGGACAGTCAAAATCAAACTTCGCTCATGCTCGATGTCAAGAAACCCGGCAGCTCACAAGCGAGCAACGATAATGCTAGAAAAATCGCAATAACAGCGGATGCAAAATCCGATGCGCAAAATTCTAAGAATCCAATCGACCGTCCAACAAACAAAGCTATTATCAATAGTAGCTTTGAAACACCAAAGGACGTTTCTGCAGAATTGCCAAAACTCGAAAACGCGAGTGATTATACTATTCTTATTGTCGATGATGACCCTGTAAATCGCATGGTATTACTCGGGATTCTCGGCCTATGCCAATACACTGTTATCGAAGCTGACAATGGCCCTGAAGCTCTAAAAATATTGCGCGAAGACACTAGTATCGACTTAGTTATACTCGATGTCATGATGCCAAATATGACTGGATACCAATGCTGCGAAGAAATTCGGAAATTTCGTTCGCGTCAGTATTTACCGATAATTTTCTTGACAGCTAAAGATTTCGATTGCGACTTAGCGCAGAGTTTTAGCGCGGGCGGCAACGATTTTGTTAACAAACCCGTTAAGAAAAAAGAAATTCTTGCGCGCGTGCATATTCACTTAACCAATCTCATTGCATTTCGCGAAGCAAATAATATACAAAAACGCCTAAGCAACGAATAGACTCTGTAAACAATGATACTTGATCAGAGTAACAAGTATTGTTAGTCGTCAGATTTAATTAGTTCGACCTTTCTGCATAAAAAGTTTTGAGCAGTAAATAAGCATCTCTAACCGCAATAAACTCCTGGCTATTACCGCCTTTGTCAGGGTGCAACTGCGCAATTTTCTTGCGATAAGTCATTTGAATAGTTGCCCAATCCGCATCTTGCTCGAGCTGCAAACATGCAAGAGCCTGCTCGCGTTTATCGAGGGCAAAGTATTTATCCCAAAATTGATCCAGCAATAAAGTTACAGTTTCTTCGTTAGCTTGATCGTAATGCTCCCAATTCAAATAATAGTCAGCAAGCGCGTTATCACGGACCTCCTGAACGGCGGCATCTATTGGCATCGCTGAATCTAATGATGTTGAGCTATCCGCAGTCGCAAAATCTTCAAGTTCGATCAATATTGGACTTACTTTTAATAGTCTGCCACGCTCCGCAAAAGTCTTTTTTAACGAATACAAAATATGCATGGCTACAAAATTTTTTTTATACAGTTGCACATTAGCACTGTCCTGCCCAAATTCTGCGAACACTCCCATTTTTTCTAAATATTGAATAATATCGTATTGTTTGCACGTTACCGTGCTTTCGAGCAGTGTCTCTATACCCCGAAATATTTCTCGGCCAAACTCAGGCATACACTTTAACTTTCTCTCCTATCTTCTGCTTTCGATCAGTAAGCGTAGTTGAGTAAGTTCCGCCTTGATACTTGCAAGCTCACTTAATTCTTGATCGTGTTTTTCATCGTCCTTTACTTCTGAAATTTTCTGCCTCTCACTTTCCAACACATTAACGACTATTCCAATTATCATATTGAGAAACGCAAACGCCGTAAAAAAGATAAAACTAAGATAAAACACCCAGCTAAAAGGATAATATTCCTGCGTCGCATACATGACATCCGTCCAATCCTCAAATGTCATTACGCGAAATAGAGTAAGCATACTAATTGCGATATCTCCCCATAACTTAGGGTCAACTTTTGCAAAAAATGTGCTGCCGATCGCTGCATATATGTAAAAGATAATAAACATCAACAACATGACATACGCTAACTGAGGCAAAGCTTTTAGTAACGAGTTCAACAATATACGCAACTCGGGAATAATTGAGACCATCCGCAACACACGAAATATTCGAATAAGCCGCCCAACGATTGCAAGCTCGCTGTCTTCAATTGGAACAAGACTGACAACCACAATTAAGGTATCGAACACGTTCCAACCGTTTTTAAAAAAATATTTTTTATTGGGCTCGCCGATAAAACGAATGATAATCTCTACCAAAAAGATGACAGTAATCATCCAATCGAGTACACCTACTACTTCTTCTATTAAAGGAGGAATCTCATAGGTTTTAACACCAATAACTAACGCAGAAAAAATAATAATTGACACTACAAAGGTTTCAAAAACTTTATTGGAACGAATTCGAAAAAAAATATCTTCAAGATTTTGCACAGACATTACACACCTAAACTTTTACTGCACGAACTATTAACTCAGTAATCAGAAATACGCTAACGGCCACCGGAAACATCGAGAATCGACCCCGTGACGAAACTCGCTTCATCGGACAATAACCAATGCACTGCATTGGCTACTTCCATCGCTGTACCTATTCTTTGCATCGGCACAGAGTTTCGAAGGCGTTCCGGCCGCTCAGAATCGCCACCACTTGCATGAATATCAGTATCAATAAGTCCTGGCCGCACGGCATTGACGCGCACGCCCTCCTCTGCCAACTCTTTCGCTAGGCCTATCGTGAGCGAATCAACCGCCCCTTTTGTTGCAGCGTAATCAACAAACTCTTTGGGTCCACCAATTCGCGACGCCGCTGAGGAAACATTCACTATCGCGCCTCCACTGCCGCCATAGTGTTGCGACATGCGCTTGATAGCCTGTGCGCTCACGTGCATCAAGCCATAAACGTTAACAGCAAAAACACGTTCAATACGCTCTGTCGAGTAGTTATCGAAGCGCTCACCGACCTCGAGTACTCCCGCGTTGTTCACCAAATGTGTCACACTGCCGACATTTTTATCGATCTGAGTGAAAAGCCCTTCGACCTCAGATTTATCTGCTACATCGAGCGGATAAGTATAAACATCTGCACCGAGCAGCCTGACTTGATCAGCAACCTCACAGGCTGCATGCTGATTAGAACGATAAGTAAAGCAAACCGTATAGCCGAGCTTAGCAGCTTCTATACAAGTAGCGGCACCGATGCCACGGCTACCGCCAGTAACAAGCAATATTTTCTTCATATTCTTGGGATCTTTCGACAATCAAACTAACAGATATAATGTAACACGGTTTGGACAAAGCAATTCTAACTATTTTAACGCTACAATACTCGCCTAATACTGTAATGCTTTGAAAGCCAATTCAGGTGATTTATACAAGCTGAAAAAATGCTATGAACGACTACATTGACATTTACTGCGAGCGCATCAATCCGGGGTTACTTGCCGAACCAATAAACGCTGTTACCAATATCGCATTTTTTGTGGCGGCTTATTTGTCGATTCGTTTAATAATAAAACAGCAAGCGTTTGATGTCGGTTTTTATACTTTAGTGGCACTTCTAACTGCAATAGGCATCGGTAGCAGCCTATTCCATACTTTTGCAACGTCGTGGGCAGCGCTCAGCGATGTATTGCCTATCTTACTTTTCCAATTATATTTTTTATGGCTTTATTTAAGGAAAGTCGTTGATTTAAGCATCCGGTTGAGTCTATTGCTACTCATGATATTTTTCGGGCTGATTCAGCTATCCTCCCTGAGGCCCGCTTCGCTTAACGGATCCGTAGGTTATCTGCCTGCTATTTTCGCGCTGTCGTTACTCGCTATTTACCAAATACGCAATTGTCAACGCGATAAATATTCATTACTGATTGCGGCACTTATTTTTTGCGCGTCGCTTTTTTTACGAACAATTGATATGGCGGTCTGCCCAAGCTTCCCGCTCGGCTCGCATTTTATGTGGCATATCTTAAACGCGGGCGTGCTATATTTTTCGATAAAAGGTCTTGTGCTTAACTCTAAATATCAAGTACGAACTAACGAAAGCCTTAACTAAATATAACAATAGGCATCTTAGCGACTTAAGTGGTGCAAATCAGTATCCTCGTCATCAACCAGACCTGCACTTAGATCGTTGAAAGTCTCTTGATCAAACTCACCCTCAGATTTGGCCACTGCTGTAGAAACAGTTGCATCACCGGTGACATTAACCGCGGTACGAACCATATCCAGAATGGGGTCGACGGCCATAATTAACATAATGCCGTCGACAGGTAAGCCAACTTGATTAAATACCATTGCCAACATAATAGTGCCAGCACCTCGAACACCTGCTGTACCAATCGAGGCGATTGTAGCCGTGCCAATAACTGTTAAAAAATCGCCCAGGCTTAAATCAATTCCGTATGCGTTGGCAACAAATACGGTCGCGACTCCCTGCATAATCGCAGTACCATCCATATTCAAGGTTGCGCCGAGCGGCACAGTAAAATTGGAAATTAAAGGGCTAACACCCAGGCGTTTTTGTACGGCACGCAAGGTAACCGGTATCGTCGCTGCGCTCGATGCAGTTGAAAAAGCAAACATTTGCACTGAACGAACTTTGGTGAAAAATGTTAGTGGGTTGACTCTGGCAATTAATGTCAACAATACGCTATAAGTTCCGAACGCATGCAACAACAAAACAAATATCATTAAAAAGAAATAATCTTTTAACTTCCAAATAACATCGAGCCCGCTCTCCGCAACGATTTTAGCGATCAGACAAAAAATACCGTAGGGAGCGGCTTTCATAATTATTGCAACCATCTTTAAAACGACTTCGTTGCCGGCCTCCATAAAAGTCAATACCGGCTTGCCTTTCTCACGTGCCAGCGCAATACCGAAACCAAAAATCAATGTAAAAACGATTACTGCAAGCATGTCGCCTTTGGCCATTGAATCTATCGGGTTGCTCGGTATCATACTAATAAATATTTCAGCTAAACTTTGACTTTCTTGCCCCTCATATTTACCTGAACCGATTTCTGCGCCTTCACCCACACCGATAATCGAAGCGAACGTGATACCAAGCGTAATTGCAACGCAAGTCGTAAATAAATATAACGCAAATGCCTTCCCACCCATGCGCCCCATTTTATTAATGTCACCAATCCCTGCTACCCCCACTACCAAACCAAAAAATACCAACGGCACAACCATCATTTTTAGTAGCTTCATAAACATTGTTCCGGGCGCATAAAGCCAGCCGCCGACAATGGTATTTTTTACATATTCTGAATCCGAGAAACCGAGGTTTAAAATTGCACCCAACACTATTCCCATTAGCATTGCAACGAGTATCTGAGCAGTTAAATTTCCGCGTAAATTAATGGTCATAATGTCTGTCTCTTTTCAGGATATTACTGCTGCTGTTTTTGGTTTTACTTTTTCTGCCACTATTGCTTACTTATTACACTGTTGATTCTCGCACGATGAAACACTATGCTAACGAGAAAACAGGCCGTTTTTCGATCACAACGAACATCATTTGCACAATATTTTAGCTTTCAACAGCCTACGTTGATATCAAGCTAGTATAAACACTAACACACTGCATTTTTGACTTTTTGCCAGTTCCGCAACTTTTCATCGAAGTTTTTACCGGCATTAGCTGGGCTTGTCGAAAGCAGCTTAATTCGTTTAATGTTTTGTTGTTTTGTCTCCAGCTTAGGCAATACATAACGACTAAAGCTCTGCTCCGCCTTAGCTCCATTAAAAAATATGACAGAAATTTTAGAATATTGTGAGAAAAAATTGACAAAATTATTTGTTACTATCGAAGATTCCACGATATCAGAATCGAGACTGCTGCTGCGCGAGCAAGTTTTTAATACATCCCATACAGCCACGCCGTTTTGCATCAGCAAGCTACAACGTTTTTCATACTCAAGATCGGTATCAACATTAAAAAGCTCTTGCATTATTGGCCAAAAAGCATTGCGTTTGTGCGCGTAATACTGTTGAGCTTGCAATGAAGCCTTACCGGGCATAGATCCTAGTATTAGGCGATTTGCGCCGGCATTCGCTATTGGAGCAAAACTGTGTACAAATGTCATAATCGAAAGTTAAGTAAATACCGTCTTTTCAACTGTTATTCGCTTTCAGCTAATAACTGTATTATTTTTGTTTTTAACAACTCTACGCGCTTTCGATTTGCACCTAAATCACTGTGACCTACCCTCGATGACGAACGAAAATGAAGTTTCTTTGAATTGTCATCATAGCGAATTTCCAAATCATCAATAAATCCAAAAAAAGAAGAGCTAAACGTAAAAGCCCAATATTGGCCGCTTTCTTGCCGTAAATTTCCACCTATTGCCAAAACTGCTTTCTTAACTAATTCAAGATGACTTCGATCAAAATCGATGGGGTCAACGGTATGTTTTTTACTTTGATTGAATTCGCTACAAACACAATTTGGTTTTTTGGAGCAGCGTAAAAGTTTTCCCTCTGATAAACCTGGCGCCTCACCACGTTTAGACTGCAGCGCCAAAAAATAAAGTGCCAAAATGACAACTAAAATAATGATCAGTGGAATGTAGATGAGCTTAGCCATTTATAGAGACCTCAAATATTTGCTATACGCCACTACTGATCTAGCGGCCATCGAAAGCGACGCATATCGATTCTACCGTCGCCGGAAAACTCTATGCCCTCTTCTTCTAATAAGTTGCGCTGTACGGCATCACCAGCCCCGTCTTTCCTCATGCTAATTTCGCCTTTCGCATTGACAATACGCTGCCACGGAACGTCGGTATCCCAGGGCAACGCCGATAGCGCATAACCGACCAGTCGAGCAGTGCATCCTTCTACATGCGTCGCTATCTGCCCATAGCTTGCGACATAACCGGCAGGTACCTGTTTAACACACCGATATATCAACTGATATTTGCTGCTTGCCGTAGCTTTACTCACCATTTGTAGCTTTACTCACCATTTGTAGCTTTACTCACCATTTGTAGTTTTACTCACCATTTGTGTCTTTTTTCAATGGCTTGATTAAATATTCGAGCCCCTCAATTTTGATATCAAGCGTGAGCTCAAGCAAGCGGCCTAACTCTCCGTCTGGAAAGCCTTTTTTTGCCAGCCAAAGTAGATACTCTTCCGGGATTTCCAATAAATCACGCCCTTGATACTTGCCAAACGGCATTTTAGTATTCGCAATCTTGACCAGGTGATGCTTTTCAATCATATCTGCACGTAGTGGAAACTTTGGGCGATCATGAACCGACTCACGTAGTTATGTCAATATCGTAAAGCTATGTCAATATTGTAAAGCTATGTCAATATCGTATTGGATGGCAAGCGCGTTAACACAGCAATAAAAAATGAAAGACACACTAACTTACAAGTGCCCTAGCTGTGGCTTGGCACTCTTTCGCGACAACAACAGTCTCACATGCGACAATAAACATTGCTTTGATCTCGCAAAGTCTGGCTATGTGAACTTGCATCTGGTGCAAAATAAAAAAAGTAAAAATCCCGGTGACAACGATTTAATGATGCGCAGCCGGCAACAATTTTTAAACACAGGCTATTATTCAACCTTAGCTGAAAGCATATTTAAGGAACTGAGTACAAACGTATCGGCATCAAGCAATACGATACTCGATATTGGCTGCGGTGAAGGCTATTATCTCGCAGCAATTCAAGAACAGTTTCGTAAACAAGGATTAACGCCAATTAATCTCGCTGGAATCGACATAGCAAAAATTGGAGTTAGGCTCGCTGCGCAACGCAAACTGGATTTGCAAGTTGCTGTTGCCAGCGCCTTCGATTTGCCTTATTTCGACAACAGCATTGACTTTGCATTGTCAATTTTCTCGCCACTATGCCCAGACGAGTGTTCCCGTGTTTTACGCCCAAACGGCAAATTGTTCTTTGTTGGGCCGGGCGAACGTCATTTACACGAATTAGCTCAACATATTTATAAACAAGCAAAAACTCACGACGGGAATTTTTTGGATATTGAAAATACAGATAAATTTAGATGTATTAAGCGCCTTAGACTTACTGATAACAAATCGATACCGACGGGAGATTTAGTGAATTTGCTCGCTATGACTCCATACGCGTGGAGCGCAACAGATGAGCAAAAAGCTTCTCTAGCTAAATTAACCGAACTCGCAACTACCTTAGATTTTGACCTACGTATCTACCAAAAACAATAAAACTATCATCGTTAAGTGTGCTTTGCAGTTAAATTTGAAAGCTTTTTTTGGGTAAAAAAAAGGCCTTTTCAAGCTGAAAAGGCCTTAACGTGCAGACATTATAAAAATTTAAACTATCACGCCATAACCATTAATTGGCAGGCTCAAGCTTAAAAGTCTCTCGAAAAGTGTGCACATGGCATTCATCCTTAGTCACCTCAATCTCGGAAACGGAGACCGGTACAAAGCCATCAAGGCTAATAGACAAATCAAATATCCCAGCACGTTCGTAGACTACTCCACTGAAGCTACACGCATTTTTTCGGTCACTGAATTCATTCGGCATAAGCGCAAACTTCTCTTCTTGATCACTAACCACTACTTCAGCATCACAAGCCGAAACGTCGGCATCCGGATCAATTTCTACGGTAATACCGAATGAAGGCCTTAATTCTTGAGTACAGAACACTGGCTCTGATTCATGAACCAATGTGACGCTGTGGAACCTTGTATCGACATTACACTCGTTAGCGTTTACACGTGTTTTAAAATATTGTGTTTCGTGCTCTGGCATTTCCACTTTAACTTCAAAATCGCCCGCCACTTCGTCTGGACCGGTGTAAGTGCATTGGTAGCGCCCAATCGAAATAGGTCTTGAAACCGTTACTCCATTACCACCCATCGAAACAGCATCTCCATTAAACGGTTCTGTCGCCGCATTATCAACAACCGGAACTTCTATAACCTCGTCATTTACTTTGCGCGCCACTCCCTCAAGCTCATAAGTCTCGCCATTGGATGTTGCAGTAACAGTCGCTGTACAACCCATATCCACGTTTCTGTTGGAAGAATAAACATCAACGGAAATCGAAGGCACGATAACAGTCGGGCAAATCAACGGCTCTTCATACTTAATTGGCCCCACAGCATTTTTAGGGTCATTCCAGAATGCCGCCCATACTGCGTTACCATGCGTGTAAAACACCGCTTCATCGTGCATAACTCCGCGATCAACGCCACCGTGCTGCGGATATTTAACTTTATCACTAGCGCTCTCTGCTTCGATATAACCCGACGAATCGAGGCTTAGCTCGCCGGACATTAGGCCATTAATTTCATATAAATATAAACCCGTATGCGACCAAGTTGAGCGCCAAAAATTTTCCTCAGGGTTTGGGTTTTTGAACACGTTAACTGGCAAGGTCACACGCAGTTGATCTTCGCTTGCCTGCAAGAAACTCATTGCACGCAGGTTATGCAACGCCTCACTATGACTATGCGCATCACCTATCACTTCGGTTGCGACAACTTTAGGATCAGTAATATCGGACACATCAAATAACTCAAGTTTTACGCCCTGAGCGCGACCCTGCTCATCAGCCTGATTACCCACCGAGAAAAGCACGTCATCGTTAATAGGATGCAGATAAGTCGCAAAACCCGGTATCTCAAGCTCGCCGGCTATTTTAGGGTCGAGCTCGTCACTTAGGTCGATTACGTAAAGAGGGTCAATTCGCAAAAACGTCACGATATACGCCCGCTCGCCCATAAATCTCACAGAGAAAATTTGCTCGTTAGGTTTACCAATCGGTTCCGGACGCTCCTTCGATGGAATCTGCGCAACGAGTTCAAGTTCACCACGTTTGTCTTGACTCTCAGCCAAGGTCGATAACATATGCTCAATACGGCGCCCTTGATTCCAAGCGGTCGTAACAATGCGTAGTTTATCGTTAAGCTCATCCATGAAGAACGACGGATCACTCCAACCCAGCGTGCCTTTCACCGAGCCACTTGCACGGTATTTTAGGCCTTCGGGCGTGAGAGAAAATTTATGTAAGGCTGTACGACCTTGTCCGCCAAGGAAATCAGCTGTGTAGTCTGTGCCGCCGAGATATAAACTCTTTTGCGACATATACAAACCGTGAACATTGGCGTTAAGGCACTTGGAATCAACTACCTTGCGCTCTGCCAAATCAATTGCAGTAACGCTAACCAAACTGCTAAATCCATGGTAGCTTTTCAGGTTTTGTTGGATAAAACACTTGCGACTTAAAAGCTGCTTGGCTTTATCATCGATGGAATATTCCGGCAATAATTTATTCACCGCAGCGTTATTCAATTTATCCTCGTTTTCCTTGTTTTCACCGCCGAGATGTGTAACACGAAGATCATGCAACCACGGTTCATAACGCGTAATTAAGTACAGCGTGTTATCAATTTTTCGGCTGTTAACTAAACTCCCGTCGATTTCCATTTTCCATGTAGCATCGGGGTTCTCCGGGTCTGTGACATCAATCAGCTCTACCTTGACCGTGCTGTTTATCGGCCCTGGCCAAATGGCATCGATTGCAATTGCCGGACGGATCATCGGCTCTAGTAGAGGCCGAACATTGCCCCACTGAGAACGCAAGGTGGCAACAGAGCTGGTAACGCCCTCTTCCTTTTGCACCAAGTACATTTCGGAAACCGGTCCCCACTTTTCACCCATCTTATAATTGGCGACAACCTCTGCATTTGGAGCACTGGGATCAGTAGCGAAGATTCTTAATGCGGGTTGGTTATCGCGAAAACGTGAATATTCTGGCGTTGTAGAAATAAACCAATGCTTGCCGTCATATTTCGCGTAGTCAGCTTCATCAACACCGGCAACATGTACGTTCGTTTCAGAGAAATTACCACTTCCGCTTCCGCCGCTCGACTTATCACCCGTTGAATCAGTGGTTTGACCATTCGAGTTGGTTGGTTGTGGTTGAGCGCTTTCCGGCACACCACCAAAAACGAGATCGTTGGTGCGAATTGCGCCATTGGGCACCATGTTTAAACGCATACCATTGGTGAGGTGCTGAGCTAGCTGCTCGTCAGTTGCTTCAATTAGGGCGCCCTCGGCCAGCGGTGACTGCTCGATTTTAGAGTAATCAACATTACCTGGGTTTTGGTTATTATTTTGATTGCCGTTGCCATCCCCGCCACCACAATTCGCAAGCCCAACTGATAATACAGCGGCTGCAACGATGGTATGCAAAGTAGATCGATCATTCATAATTATTCTCCCAAATTGCCCTCTTTGTAGTTGGAATAAGCTGCGTCTAAATTATCTGGCGCAAACGATACTGTTACCATCGTAAACGCTACGCTAACGCGAATCTGTTGATATGTTTTAGGAAAATGTAAAGAAATGTAAAACTGTGGTTTATTTCCCGCCACAGGCGGCCTTTACGCCGGAACTGACGCTGTCCCGGCTTGCTGTTCACACCGCAAAAGATATTAGGTCAGCCCGCAGAACCTAGCGCTAGGTACTACTGCTGTCCCATATGCTAATTGCAAACTCAAAAGCAACAAGTGAGCATTTCCGCTGGCCACACCGAGGCATGAATTAAGGGTTGTTTTCAGGACTCGAGCTGGGCGCGCGCCCTTCATACTTCTCTGTAGGCTCGATCGCGCGAGCACTGGAAATCGCTCCGGAACGCCGGACCGCTGCATTGCCAGTATTTCCTCCCTCCCTGGAGGTTTCCCGCGCGTGACGGTCTTGAAAACAACCCTTAACTCATGCCTCTCAACCTTTGTAGGACAGTATTGACTAGGTGCCCCCAACCAACATCAAAAATTTCGCGGACTGGCAAAATTTTGCGTCCAATAATTTGGATAGGCCGAATTTGCGTTTCCCTCCACATAACCGAACCCAAACTCCTCAAATAACGGCGACATTAGATTTCGGCAATGCCCTGGGCTATCGATCCAATCTTGCATCACCGACTCCACACTAAAATAACCTGCAGCGATGTTTTCTCCAACCGACCGCCAACTGTAGCCAGCCCGCTCAACACGGTTAGAAGGGCGTGATCCGTCGCTACCGCCATGGTCGAAGAAGTTGTTGTCCCGCATATCCTCTGAGTGTGCTATCGAAGAAGTCCTAAGGTCGCAATGCCAACGCAGTTTACCGACGGCTTCTTGAAAATCGTCGCCACAGGTTCTAGCCACTATACGTGTGGCATTTACCGAATCCAGCATCGCGATATCGCGTTCGTTCATACACAAGTCGATAACGTCCTGCGCAGTATCGTAAACATCCGCTGCGGTAGTAAACTGCCATTGGTATGCCTCATTAGAAACACCGTCAGCCGACATGACTTCGTCACTTATACTGACGGTAAACTCGGTGCTTGGCTCAAGCAGCGCATCGGCGTGAAACTCAAATAGCCTATCATTCACCCGAACTAAACGGCCGGCAACCGGGCTACCGCTATTTGTCACGCGAATGAGATTATCGTTAAAACTATTGGCTAAGACGTCCGCGTTAAAGGTAATACTGACTTTGGATACCAGGGCTATATTGACAGCACTGTTTGCGGGAAAATGCTGGACGACTCCAAATTCATCTTCGCCCAAGGGTTGTCCTGAGCTGCCCTCACCTTCATTGGTCGAACTGGTTCCTTCCTCACTACTTCCTCCTTGATTTGAACCGGAACCCTGCTCCGTCCCCGAACCTGGGTCTAAGCCTTGCGATAAATCATCAACCCCATTTGTTGCTGTTTCCGAGCACGCGATTAACGCTGAAAGCATCAACATTATGATCGACAACCGAGAAATACTGAGCTGAATTCGCATAGCAAGACCCTCGTTCAGGCGACATATCTATTTCAGTCTAAGCCTCCCAGTGTTACTTTTCCACACACTTAAACCCCTTTAGCGCCCCCTTCGTCGCTCAATTTGTTGGATTTTTGACCTTTGTCGCAACAGGCCATCAATAAAGCAAAAGAAATTCAATCGAGGAGCCTACCTTACTTGCGGTTACTCCCTACTTTGCATAGCTTGACTAAACTAAACATGGGCTTGTAAAAAATATAATTTAGCCTTAACACAGCCAAACATTGGCGCTGTGGAACTATAAATTAGTCTTAGAACAATAATCGCTGGGGAACCTTGATGAAAATAGATATTAACTACGGCCCATTAACAAGTTTGCTCGGTACGTGGAGCGGTGCAAGCGGAATGGATGTTGCGCCCGAACCCGATGGACCTGACCAAAACCCCTACTATGAAATTCTCGCCTACACGCCCGTGGGAGACGTCGAAAATGCTGAGTCGCAAACTTTAGCCACGGTTCACTATCGCCAAATTGTTCGCAGAAAATCCAATGACGAAGTTTTCCACGATGAATCAGGCTATTGGATGTGGGATGAAGACGCGGGCCTAATCATGCATTCGCTGACCATTCCACGCGGCGTATGTTTATTAGCTGGAGGGAAAGATCAACACTCTGACAGCAGTGCAGACACAACAATACTTGAAGTTGCGGCTAGTCTCGATGATAGCAATTGGAAGATTATTCAATCACCCTTCATGCGTGAAAACGCTTCCACACAAAGTTTCCATCATAAAATTACGGTAAAAGGCAATCAAATGCACTATGCCGAAACCACGGTAGTCAATATTTACGACAAGGCATTTGAGCATACGGATGAAAATACCCTTATAAAGCAGGATTAAACCGAAATTTTTATTTTGGGTTCTGCGTCTTCTTTCACTTCAATTTTGGGTGCGCACAACAAAATACGCGCAGAATCCAAACCACCTTTTTCTACTGCATATTGCTTAAATAACTCACCACGTTTTTTAGCAAATGCCAGTAACTGCGATTGCTTTTGCTCTAAACTCAACTCGCTCCAGTTGAGTTCGTTAAGCTGACGGTCATCAACAACAGGAATTTCTGACAATACTGCCGAGGGACAAACGTTGACACGTAATTTAGGCTTATCCTGCATCAGTTTTATAAATCCATCGATATAGACGAGTTGTTCATTAGAATAATCCAGACTCGACGGCGTCATAGTTAAATCTTCAAAACGTATTTTCAACGCCATCGATCCTGCCGACAGCGCGACATTAACAACTTGTCCATAGGGAATAAATGTTTTCACTAAATAGGATTGCGCCTGCTTCATAGCAGCTTTTTGGATAACTAAGCTCACGACGTCTCCCACACCAAATTTTGGGTCATCAACATTGCCTTTAATGGGCAACGTAAGCTTGATGTCACCTTTTCGATTCTTTATCAAATCTAATGCAACATTTAACGGGATAGCAGTAGTTCCTATTAAGCTGGCCTCATCTGTTTCGCTTTTGCTCGAAAATTTCGCACCGCGCAGTAGCAATTCAATTTCACTGTCTATTTCCGAGTCAATGACATTAACGGTAAACTGTGAATCCAAATTACCACTACGAATATTCAGACCAATTGCGTCATTGATATAAGTTGCAACATCCGCTAGCGCAAATTCTTTTAGCTCACCTTTCCCTGCAAGGTTAAGTTTTGGGTTGAAAGGTTGCATGTCACCGGCAAAGGCAAACGTCATATATTCATCTTTCAGAGCTAAATCCAAATGAGTTTTGTCACTCGGCATATGGTTGGAAATAGCACGCAACGTCAGTTTTTCTATATTGATCTCTTTTTCAAGAGCCGGCTTGATACTATGATCAGCAAAGCTAATATCATATCCATTATTTAGCGTAATTTCTCCGATAGAGAACTTAAACGATTGAGTATCTTCTGAAGAAGCTTGATCCTCTTTCTGTTTACTGTTTTGATTTTTTAGTTGGTCAAAATTCACCAGCGTTGTGAGGTTCTTTTCAGCATCTAACGCAACATCTGATTGCAGCTTCTCTAAATTTATTTTTGCTATCTCCAGACCGTCAGAAGAAAACTTCAAGTCTTGAATAGTTATAGCACCTGCACTAAACAAACTGCTAAGATAACTATCATTTTTATCTGGCTCTATCCGCTTCACCGTTGATACATCTAATTGATTGGTAACCAGCGATGGAATATTTAGATCAAAAAAGTTGTTATTGTCTTGCTGTTCCCAAGCCACACCAATATCTTTAGATTCAACAGCTGACCAATCGACAACTTTATCGCCTGTATGCGCTAGTTGCAGTTCTCCATCAAGAAACCGTATTCGCCCAGTTGTTGCTGCACTTGCCGGTTTACCTTGGACAAATTGAATATGTGTATTTTCAAAATGCGTGTGCATTAAGCTGCTATTAAACGCCAGTGCCGTATCGCTCAGCTGCATATCTTTAAGGTCAAACGTGATTTGTGGAACAGATATTTGTTTTAGCACTCCTTCAAATTCTGCATGTACATCAATACCGAGGCTAATATCTCCCGATATACGCTCTGCCGGATAATATTGTCGAATAAAATAAGCAACACTGTTTGGGTCAAAATCGCGCAGATGAACTTTGGCAGAAGCCGAACCCGTAATGCCAGCACTATCAATATCCAAATTAACTTCCGACTCGAGCTGCAAATTAGATTTACCCTGCAAGATGTCCAACACAGAGCTAACTTTAAATTTGTCGTTACTTACATGAAGATTTGATAGATGAATTTTATTGATATCGAATCCATATTTTTGCTCTTGGTATTCCACATCCAATTTGGAATCTTGAATCAACAGGTTGTCTACCAGTATCTGCCATTCATTGGGTTGCGTTTTTTCCGTGCTTGTTTCACTCTCACTATTGCTAATATCGATCCCCACAATATTTAATTGATTCTGTTGATATCGAAGCTCTGCATAAATGCCCGAAATAATTAACTGATCGACAACAAGTTTTTTTGCAAAAAGTGGAGTTAGACGATACTTTAACTCGAGAGATTCGAGCACAAATGTAGGATCACCACTTTGAATCAGTTGTAAATCAGTAACGTCTACCGAGGATGTTAAAAAATTGTAACGCACAATGCTCGCATCCGTCGTATGCAGATTCCAAGATGCAAGTACATCGTTCAATGTATGGCGTGCTAACATTGGTGAAAACACCCAAGACAAGAACCAAACACAGAGAAATATTGATAATAAACCGATGGCGATGCGTTTTAAATACTTCATTGCAATGCTGTTTTGATGAAAATTAAATCTTTTCTAAAATAGCTATAAAAAAGGCTGCTAACGCAGCCCTCTTACACTGTTTAACCTAGACTTGATTAATTGGCAAAGATCTTTTTGCTTTTAAGAACCCATACCGTCTTCAAAAGATCCTTCGGCAATTGGGAATACCAAATTATTTTTGCAGTACTGGATTGCATTGGTAGACGTCGCATCCAGATCACGATAAGCACTTTCAGCTTCGGTTACAAGTGGTGCAGTCTCTGTGCCCATTACTTTGTTATACCGCTGTGCATAGCCAATTTCTACTAGCAGTTCGACAAAGCGCATTAAATTCATATCGCCTGTACCAAGGTCGGTAAATTGCATCGCACGCGTTTTCCAATCACCTTGCATTTTGCGTAATGGGCGCTCTTTTAAAATCACAAAGTTTTTAACTGCCGCGGCATAAACACGATCTTTCACAGCGCGAAACCTTGCAAACATATCTTCACCTTCCCAACAATGGGATGGGTCCGCCGTGACACCTAAGCAAGAATCGCCATCACATGCATCGACTAATTCAACAAAATCATCGACGCACATCGCAGCCGAGTTTGGATGGATTTCGTGACACAAATAAATGCCCAAGTCGTTTGCATGCTTGCGCAGTTTTTCCGTCTTGCTAACAAAACGATCTTTTGCTTCTTGTTCTAAATCGTAACCAGGCCCTTGGAAAAAGCCGAATGGATAACCGGTTGCAAGCTCAAAACCACACGAGACGCCCCAAAACATCGGTATGACTTTAGCATTCAATTCTGCACACAGATCCATAAAACCCATTAAATAATCTTCTAGCCACGATTCAATTTTTTCGGGCGATTGTTGCCATATTTCTTCAGGCAAAAACGGACGAATAGTTTTACTGCCGGTCCAAGCCGTGGTATGCGCCCAAAACGGACAGTGGCAAGAAAAGCCATCCATTTTTAAACCATGTTTTTCAAATGTGTTGCGAATTTCGCTAGCCGCCATAAAGCTTCCATCGGCATTTTGCAGATGGTAATTCGATGGGCCCGCGCCATCTGCGCCGGCATTTTTTGCAAATGCGCAAAATTCATCCAGAGTTTTACCCCCGTGTTGTGCCCCTTCAATACTCGTGTGAAATATCGTTTTAGCCATAATGGTACCTTTTAACGTTAGTTATGCTGTTATTGCGCGTTAAATCATGCAGCTCATTGGGATTTCTGCAGTTCATTAGAATTTCGCCAAAACACCTCAGGGCGAACAGAATTTGATATCTGATAAAAAGGAGTGCCAAGGCTACTGAATTTAGCCTGAAATGCCAAGATTATTGGGGTCAATAACACAAAATGTTTTATCGTGTTCTCAACCAACCGCAGTGTGACCACAAGCTTTGATCACATCGACAACTCAATGCCGCTACATTAGACATATAACAAAAAAACATAAAAAAACCAACTTTTATATCCATGATAGTCTCATAGCGCTCGAGCTTGGACTTCGCCAACAAAAAGACTATTATAATAGGTATTTTATAGATTAATGCTTATTATAATGGTCATTAAAACAAAAGATATTCTTCCAGCAACTGCGGAAATTCAGTTGACCGCGCTTGGCCAAAACCTTAAACAGGCGCGCAAACGGCGTCGTTGGTCCGTCGATAAGGTGCGCAAAGACATTTGCTGCTCAAAGGGCACATTAGAAGATGCCGAAAAAGGCCGCTCTACCGTAAGCCTTGGTGTTTATATCTCCCTTTTTAATCTTTACGGCTTCGATATCAATTTGGATACACTAACTAGATCGGCCAATGATTTGCTCGGACAGGCACTCGATGGAACTGCGCCCTCTTCTCAACAAAAAACAAAAATCTCTCCTTCAGACTTTTAGTAACGAGAAAATTCTAACGATAAACAACTTTTAATTATGAATAACCGCCAACAGTTTTTCGTTCATGTAGACCTCGGAGGTGCATCGCCAGTCGTAGCCGGTTTTCATGAATTTGATTCGCGAACCAACATCGGTACTTTTATCTATGGGCGCAGTTACTGCGAAAACCCCAACGCATTTGCACTCGACCCGATAAATTTGCCACTGATATACGAAAAGCATTTTCAGTTGCGCAGCACACGCATTAACTCCTTTGCAATACCCGGAGTGATTCTCGATGGCGGTCCAGATGAATGGGGAAGACGCTTACTCAACCGCTTTAGCGAAGATATACCCATAACTCCCGCAGACTACTTAGTTATGGGCAGCGGATACGGCGTTGGCGCCCTTTATTTTTCCGATTCACCTGAACAACCGGCTCAGACAGCACAAGCAGACAATCCAGATATTAATCAGCTTTATCAATCGATCCTTGCCTTCGATTCAGCAGAAACAGTCAATAAAAACTTACAGCATTTATTGATGCCTTCAAGCGGTATCGGCGGCGCGCGCCCCAAAACGCATGTGCTCTATGAAAACCGCCCATACATAGCTAAATTTAATCGTCGCGACGACCCATTCGACAACGCCCTTGCAGAATATTGCATGATGAAAATTGCGCAAAAGGCAGGTATTGGTTGCGCGAATGTCAAGCTCGTCAGCACACAAGAAGGTAATACCATTTTAGTGGAACGCTTTGATAATCCACAACGCCAAAATTCTCAGCCACGCAGGCACATGATTTCTATTAATGCGTTAATGAATATCCAGGATATTCCTGATTTAGAGAACGCGAGTTACGATCGCATTGTCACGCTTGGAAAAAAAATTGGTCGTGAAAATAATATTAACGCTGAGGTATTTAAACGGATGTTATTTAACATCGCAATTGGCAATACAGACGATCATACACGCAATCATGCTTTTTTAAAAAATACTCACGACCGAAATTACGCATTAAGCCCAGCTTACGACTTGATTTCGCTTCCTATTCGAATTGGCTCGCATGCAATGAATATAGGGCCATTTGGTCAAACACCTACGCTAGAAAATATTCGCTCCGCCGGACGTTTGATGGGGCTTGATAACGAGCAACAAGCTAAGTGCGCACAAAGTATCGTTGATAACTTGCAGAATTTAAAAACAACTTTGTGCCAATTTAATATGCTTGAGCGAGATATTGATTATTTAATGCCTTGTTTTCGTTATGCCGAGTTGGCCAGCAGTCTCTGCGAGATAGAGTTACGCTTAGATTAATCGGCTACCGATATTGTTGAGCTAGTACTAGGTCGTTTTTAGGCTACTAATCCATTTTAACAATGTTTATTCCCTGACATACTCAACCGGTGTTTTTTGTCTTTTTCCAAGATAAGTAAACAGCTTTTTTACTTTTGGAATATCCAAGGTGACCATGTTTTTGCCACTATTTTTACTAACCTGCATCGCCCGATCAGCCTTTGCAATAAGTTCACTGGCGATAATGCCGCTCTTCCATTCACTAACCCCCATGCTTATCCCGACTTCTAGCTCATGATTCTCCCCCTCAAATTCGAGCGTATAGGGGCGACTCAAGCATTTAAACTTATTATGGATAAGCTTCTCAAGTTGTACGTAATTTGTCATGACTAAGATAAATTCGTCACTGCCAAAACGCACAGCCAAATCAGATTTACGTAAATTCTGCTGCAAACGACCCGCAACATTTATCAACAGCTGATCGCCAACGTCTTGACCAAAAATATCATTAAACTTGTTAAAATTATCTATATCAAACAATGCTAAGGCTAGCAAACAATTATTACGTTCGGCCTGTGTTATCAGTGTTTCGAGGTGACGGTACAAAGTGGATCGATTGCACAGGTTTGTTAACGCATCACGTTCAGTTTGGCATTTGATTTGTATTGTTAAATCGTGACGCTCAATCGCAAATAATATCGTGCGTGACAGAACCCGCCCGTTAAGCTCACCTTTGAAAAGATAGTCGGCAGCTCCTTCTCGTATTGCTTCGTATCCCAGCACTTCATCATCGGGCTCCGTAAGAACAATTATTGGCGTGAACGGAGACAGCTTAACTAAGGTTTTTAAACTGTCACTTGCGGATAAGGTGTTTGCATTTAGATTAAGCAATATAGCGTCAAACTTGTTTTTGCGCAGTAATTTAGGCAGAGCATCCAAGTTGGGGCAGCGAAGCACCTCAAAACTCGACTCAGCCTGATCATTTAACAGCTTCTCGACAAGGTGAAAGTCATCTCTATTTTCATCGACAAGTAAAACATTTGTATTTTTGCTGTGTATCGAATGTGTTTTAGTTAACTGATTAAGCACTGTGTATTCTCCGATTTTTAAAATGTATGCCTCGGAACACAATTGTTCTTGAAACCTAACTCCTTGCCATACAGCGCTTGAAAAGCTCAATTGCGTTTTGACCGCACAAGCAGCGCGGGATTATAACACCATCGCGAACGCCAATGTAACTAATTTCTGTGACAAAGAGTAACTAAATATTTTGCTATTAGATAACATAATAGATTTTTATACGCACTGTTTTAAACAATTGTCTGAGAGTCAGAAATAGCTTTTTAAATTTGGATTGCAAATAAAAAATTATAAAAAGTAAATATAAGGCTCAAAAAAATAATAAACTATTCTCTCATGAATAGCGTTCCCATCAACAAGCTCGTCAGACGACAACCTTCCTAACACCTAACTATCAAGCACGGAAAAGAATATTTATATACTATACGCAAGAAACAGGCTTTTTTGCGCACACTGGAAAATAGATTATTTACACACAAATATTTAAAAACCGAGGCATTTTGATAATGCGCGTTCACATTATCGATATCCGTTAATATATTTATAATATAGCGATTATTTACTTTTGATTGTAGAGTTTATTCAGCGCCAGACGAGTCATATTTTTTTAACCACGCTTTCGGCGAGTCACCCGTTTTTTTTCGAAATACGCGCGCAAACGTTGAACCGGTTTCATAACCCAAACTATTCGCTACCCAACCGACCGACTTACCCTTTCTCAGGTAGTCTTGTGCAAGCATAATTCGCAATTCCAGCAAATAGTCTGCTGCTGTTTGGCCAACGACTTGCTTAAATAATTCGGCAAATTTGGAACGGGACAACGCGGCCTCAGCCGCCATAAGTTCGAGTGTCCAGGGTTTCGCCGGCTGTTCGTGAATGGCTGTTAGCGCGCGCGAAATATTTTGATGAGCAAGGCCTGCCAGCAAACCTTGGGACGTTTTTCCATGCTCGAGGTTATGACGAATTAACTGAATGACCAACAACTCAGACAACCTATTCATCATTGCTACTCGGCCATCAGATTCAGAAAAAGCCTCGTGGAAGAGCCATTCAACGGTGCTCTTCAGTTCATCAAGCTTAGAGAGCGGCACCAGGGTAACAGTAGGTAGCGCATTGGCAAGCGGGTTATGCCTTCCAACACCGTAATTTATCGTCGCACACACCAACTCCGCCTTGTCGCTCTCGTTTGCATGCAGCCGATGCGGCGTAGGCCTAGAGTAAAAGACGAGTGAAGGCTCATCCAAATACAATGTGCTTCTCTTATCGCTCAAGATTTCCAATTTCCCACTTTTTAGCAGGTGCAAATGCCCTGTGTGAGAGTCTTTGTCATCGAATGTACTGATGCCACACAGCCCTCCAGTGTAAAAAACACCAGCCGTAATTGAGAATTGATTTAATATCTTGGAAAGCTTGTCCATGGTCGTAAGACTAACTTGAGGGAACAGGCGCTGGATTCTAGCTAATCCACAGGCAAATAACTACTTCACTTCAGCATAAAACCATTTCAACACAATAACGTCCTGTCATTTCAGCATATCCCGCGAATGAACAATAAGATGGACGCTTTGTACCAAATCTCAGACTTTCAGCCTCATATCCTCCGCCAGAATCCCTAATATACTTCTCGTCACCTAGACATTACCCACTCAAACCAATTTGGAGAAGACAATGAAAAACCAATTAGCTAAGTACATTTTCACCGTTTTTATTTTTACTTTTAGCGCGTTAAGTTTTGCAGCCGATAGAGATGTCAACAGCGACGAAAATGACCTTGCTATAAAGGGTTACGATCCTGTCGCATACTTTGTTGATAAAGCCCCTGTGAAGGGTAACGCGAAATATACGGCCACCTACAAAAACGCGATCTATCATTTTAGCTCGCAAAATAATCGCGATTTATTTCGCGGTAACCCAGAAAATTATGCGCCTCAATACGGTGGGTATTGCGCCTTTGGTGTTACTAAAGAACGCAAATTTGATACCGATCCCAAGGCATGGCGCATAGTTGACGGCAAGCTCTACTTAAACCTAAATAAGAAAATCCAAAAGAGATGGCTAAAAGATGCTCCTCAACATATTGAACTTGCCGATAATATTTGGAGCGAAATTAAAGACGCAACGCCTGAATATTTAGCCGATCGATAGAATTGCTAGCTAGATAATAAATAGCTACGAATAATAGAGAGAATTTCAAAGTTGTGGACAACTTAACTCAGGCTCTTATCGTCGTGACGATAAGAGCCTATTCGTTATAAAAGATGAACGAACGGTAAAAATCAGCGCTAGACGAGAATAGAATCTATTGTCCCCTGGAAGTGACTGCCAATTTGTTTGTTAATGCCACAACCTTTCAAGACTGTCGTATAAAAATCTGAGGCGCTGCGACGGTTGGCGAGGGTATGTTTACCCGGCTTAAACTTTTTCGGATCCATTAAGAAAAAGGTCATATTGTTAACATTGTGGTCCGGGTCATTTAACTCGCTGCCTATAATAAGCGTTGTGTTATCCAACAAAGTGCCGCCACCCGCTTCTACATAAGTATTGTTATTCAAACGCGCAACGAAATCTGACGCCATTTTAGTCCAATACCAATGCATAATTTCGTAGGCTAACGGTTGGTGATTATTCTTCTTCCAGCCGTGCAAGGTAGTGCCATGTACGTTGCCGGTCCTACCGTTTTTACCTTCGTAGGCCCATTTGTCGCCACCACTGTCGACCATGAAAGTACCCGTGCGGAAAAGGTCGCAGTGAAGCGCTGAGATAAATATTTTTGCATTCAAATCCCATACCTCACTGCGGAAGCTAAGATTGGGCGGAAAGGAACCATTGGCTTTATTGTTGTTGATAACTCTCGGTTCATCTGCAATGGCGCATACGTCTGGGTCGTTGCCTATCTCGCCACGTTCTATTCTGGCGACGAGATCTGCCGAGGATTTTTCCAATTCGCGAACGTGGTCAAGATGCACCTTAATGGTCTCGCGTACTGCAGCGCCATAACCCGAGCTTTCGCTCATAACGTGCTGATAATCCTCCATCACCGCATCGAGCACACTATTTCTGAAACGGGCGCGGCGCAGTTCCTGAGCATTGACCATGTTGCCACCGCCAGCACCCGCTGCGAAGCCAGTTTTATTAAACGCAAAATCAAAAACATTATGCGGCAAGGCAATTGGATTGTTGGGCTGATTAGGGCCACGATAGGAATGTACAATGCGCACCGGCTGATTGGCATCGTCGGCACCCCACCAACCGGTATTCAAGGTTGGCAGTGTTGTATCGATATTTTTCGCCGTTTTAAATTCCCAATCTATCGTTGTACCAGCCTTGGTGTTGGCATTTTTATTAGAGTAGTTGTAATCACAAAGGAAGCCGCCGCAACCCCAAGTGTGGGGAGTGGAACTAAAACCTCTCGCTTTGGCGTCGATGCCTTTGACCAAACAAATGCGGTCGGCAAAGGGTTTAAAGCCTTCAAGTGGCGCAAAACCATGTTTAGCATGATTAAACATAGCCGCACCGCTATTGGCGCCGCCATCAGTCAGTGAATTGTGTAAACCATTAGCAACAAAGAGAGCGATAAAGCGCTCCGGTATGCCCGCTTCCTGGGCCGTAACGCCCTCGGCACCGTGCAGTAACGGAAGTGCCACGGCCGCGCCACCCGCACCTTTTAAAAAGCGTCTTCGAGTAAGTTTGTCTAAGGCTTTGTTCGAGCGTATGTGCATGCCTGTATTCCTCAAATTTTTAATCACTCATTAAATATTGGGCTGACTAAACGGGGCTTATTGGGCCTCAGCACGTTTAATGTAGGGGTCAGACTTCACAATGTATTTCACAAGTTCTATAAAGTTTTGGTTAGTAAGATCAAAAGCATTAGTTAACTCTTGAACAAAGCTAGCGTCAGCAATGCCAGGTGTGTGACCGAAGTGGTAGCTGATGAAGCTCTCAACAAAACACGCTTTAGCTTCATCACTGCTGGCCAAGATATTGGCAAGATCAGTTACATCAGCAAAATCGTGTTTAACACTATCGATTTCATTAAAGCCACTGTTTTCAATAGGGTTACCGTGTTGATCTAGTGTTCTAAAGCCGCCCAGCGAATCATAGGGTTCGAAGGTGTAACCAAGGCCGTCAAATAATTCGTGGCAAAATCCGCACTGCTCGTAATTAAGGTTGTGTTGTTCCATACGCTCGCGCTGCGGGGCAGTCGCATCAGTCATCATTAATTGCTCTGCGATAACCGGTCCGAGGTTTTCCGGGGGCGTTGGAACATGACGGCAGAGTAAATCGTCAGCGATAAACAAACCTCTGTGTAAGATAGATGTATCAAGCACAACGGTGTGCACGGACATTACAGACGACTGCGTCAAAAAGCCAATGCGCTTCCTGTCGTTGCTCCAGTCGTAATCGCCTCCGCGATCAAGGCCGTACATGGCGGCTACCGTATTATCGATATTCGTAGTCTGACGAGTGTAAGCTTCTTGCAGAAATGGAGCCCCATCGCCAAACACAATGCCTTCGAAAAAGTCATAGGTTTCCTTGAGCATGGCAGGTTTATATTCGTCTTTAAAATCGGGGTGCTCCTCTTCACTGATATTGCGATTTTCCAGCAAAAAGAGCTTCAACCACTCAGAAATAAACTCCCTAAAACCACGCTTGGCGCGTGGATCTTGCATCATATATTCGACTGCTGAATCGATGCCGTCTCCCGTTAGCTCACCACGCCCTGCTCGGCCGAGTAACTCTTCGTCCGGCCCCGATGCCCATAAGCTATACGACAGACGAGTAGCAAGCTCATATTGATCAATTTCTTCCGTATCGTCGCCGCGCAGTTTGCCTTCCATGCGATACAAGAAGTAAGGGCTTTGCAGCATGACTTGCAGTGCAAGGCGCGCAGCCTCATTAAAGTCGCCATTATCATTTTTAACTTCGTTCATAAGCGCGACTAAGGTCTGTTGCTGACGATTTTCCAACGGACGCCGATACAACAGTTCACCTGCGTTACTGACAAAGTTATTGATGCACTGATCGGTGAAACCACCTCCACACTCATCAGCGAGCACCGCAATTTTGAGCGTGCTGACTTGCGCAACAATAGCACTCGCGGCGTCTTCATAAGCATCGATATTGGTACGCGAAGTTGTCAGTGCACTCACTGAATTGCGCATACCAGCATTGACATTTTCTCTCTCAAGCTTGACTCGTATATCGACAAGAAGCGCGGGGGTTATTCCTAAAGCGTCGCTAACCGAATTGACAAACTCGTCACGAGTAAGGCGTCGGCCATTGGAAGGAGCGTCTGCATCAAGGCCTAGCACAGGAGGCAGTGCGATAGCGCCACTTGATGAACTACTGGAGGAGGAAGAGCCCGACCATGACTTAATATAAGCAGCGATATCAGCGGCACATTGACCGACGCAATCGCCGGGTTCGCCCAGTGTCTTGGGCATTTTATCGTTTATATAAGTTGTTAGAGTTGAAAGCGTACGTGCCCCAGGAACAATTTTAGTATCGGGTAATTTGAGTCCATCACTTCCGTGGCAAGCCTCGCAATGCTGTTCAACATATAGAGCTTCACCTCGCGCTATGGCCGCGTTATCCGTGCTACCTGAGGACGAGCTTGATGAGGAGCTTGACGAAGAACCGCCCGAACTTGAGCTACTCGACGAATCCGCCGGTTTTTCTGTCGCCACGCAGGCGCTTAAGCCGCAAACTACAACAATGAACAAGAGGTAACGTTTCATAATGATCCCAGTTTACCTTTAGTGTTTTCTTTAACTTAAGAGTTTTTTCAGCAATTAAACACACAGAATTTGAAGCGTTATTTACCTGGTAAACAGGTAAAATTCGTTTAGCTTCCAGTCTGTTTACTCATTCGGTTATGCAATTAAGGCTTTTTGCTTTTATTATTAGAAACTTCACGCCCCATGACCCCCGCCCAATTCTTATCTATCATTGAGTACAGGCAAATTCTTACATATATATAAGGTAACAGTATATAGTTGTTGCGAACATAACGGTGTGCGCCGGGTGCTAGGTAAGAGCAAAAGAGTGCCGGAATGAAGCAGAGTTAAACACAGCTCACACTAGTTATGAGAACAGGTCGCGTCAGGAATCGATCAGCTAGTGTCTGGCAATAGGGAAAATAGGCTGTTCGATATAAGCTATATCTCCATCCGAGGTTGATCAACGCAATGCCAGGTCTAAAACACACCAACCCGCAGTGGAGACAATGGATTCATAAGCAAATTTACCGCGTAGTATGGCGATACTGAATTTGCGAAAGCATTGGGTAAGCTCACTGAAGAAAATTACGAAACGAAGCTGCTCTTATTACTCAACAGTGAGTTAATAGCCCAAACCTGAGCATCGTTCGATCGGATTTAAGCAATTCTTCGATATCTTCGCAATTATTCTACAGCAAGCCTCCATCTCCACTGATACAGTCACGCACGAGATCGCAAAGGCACCGTTTAAAAAGTCTTTAGGCCGTAGAGATTGCCTACAACTTTTAACAATCCCGTTCGATCTTCTTAAAACAAAGGGCAAAAATTAAATCAATGTTAAAAATCTTATGTATCTATAAGGGCTAATATTTTAAGTCGCGCCGGTAGAACGAGGGCGTCACTCCAAATGCTTTGCGAAATGCATAGCTAAAACTACTAGAACTCGAATAGCCAATCTCGAGAGCTATATCTAAAATAGATAAGTTGGTCTTACTCAGTAAGTTTTTCGCCATTCTCATTCGTTCATAAATTAAGTATTGGTGAGGCGGCATACCGGTAGTTTGCTGGAATTGCCTAATAAAATAATATGGGCTCATACCCGCTACTTGTGCTAGATCATCTAACGATATTTCCTCTGAGATATTGTTTTTAATAAAGTGATTAATTCGGCGCAAACCGACACTGGATATTGCACTTTTTATTTGCTCTTTATTTAATTTTCGGTTAGTAAAATGATGCATCAAATGAGTATTAAAAGACTGCGTCAATGTTTCTACATAAACACGGTTTTCTTTATTTTCTGTTCGATCAGTTTTTGCTAGTGCATTAGCAGCATTGGCCAAATAAGCATCTCGAAATCCGTAGTTCGGAATAATTTCTATGAGGTCGGGGTCAACTTTAAAATTTTCCAGCGCAATTTTCTCTAGCTGTTCGTTGAGAATGACAAGAAAAGTTTTTTTATAAACTTTATTTTTATCTATGGAACAAGCATCCCAATGAACATCATGTAATCGTGGGGTTAAAAAGCAATGATCGTTTTTTGTGTTTCCTTCGAAAACACGTTCTCCTGAGACATGAACACGGGCCCTATAACGTTTAGAACCCAAAACAAAATCTTCGGGCGATGTATAACAAAAAATATGGCTGTTAATTGGAGGAATTGCACAAGAACTAATTTCCGAATGAACATTAAATATATCTATATCAAATGTATCCCATTTTTTTCTACTAATATTTTTTTTGTGATCACCTGGAACATACGACCTTATCAGTTCGTTGCTATTGGATTGTGTACGTCTAGGCATATCTTAACCTATAGATTATTCAAATCGCAGTTGAAGTCAAAAAATTGACTTCAATATATAGTAGGATGCCAGTGATCCTCTTGAAAAATCGAAAAGGTATCATATTGACATGTGAAAAACGAGCAATTGGTTGGTATCAATGATATTGAACTAGCATTTATGCATTGGTTTGTTTCGATTTCCTCTTATGAATACCGACATAACGCATGGTGCGCCCCACATAGAGCAAAAATTTAAACAATGCATCGAATGTAGGCTTGTGTGTTTTGCTACTGCTTTGTTCTGATTTTGTTAGGCTTTGTTTAGATTTGTTAGAGTTTGTTGACAAGCATATTTTTATCGGGTTGTGATTTAACACGAGGCCTTCAATGATCGCGAACGGCCGAAAAAACAAACATTTATTAGTAGTTTTTCTACTTGTCTTGAAATAGAAAAAAACCTAGTCTACGCTTATCGAGTTAATTAAAAATTTTGTTGTAAAAAGTATTGATAACACAATAAATTAACAAAAATTTTTCACCCCAGCCTTGGACCAGCTCTTAATTCCCTAAATTTATTTTTCGTATTTTACAGTTTTCAGTCAGTAAAAACATCGAAACAAGGCCAAAACTATATTTTTAGAAAAGCTGGTGCGGGGTTTATAGTTTACCATGCAGCCTTTAAAGGAAAATAAGATATGACTCTCAGTGCAACGTTTATTATCCCATTCATAAAACAGATCAAACTTAAAATAACAAACCTTCAAACTTTCAATAATAGAAAAAGCAGTCAAAAAACAACCAAGGCGAATAAAATTAAACCTAATTGCACAAGATATCTGTTTCTATACGCACTGCTTTCCCTAATTATTAATTCACCCTCTACTCTCGCTTCAACACTACAAGCAATCAGTGATGAGAGTCTCATCGCAAAAGCCGATAGTATTGTAGTAGCGCGGTGTGTCGATGTAAAAGCAACATGGAATAGCCAACGCACACGTATTTCAACAGTAGCCACCTATGCTGTTGAAGACTCAATTATCGAAGCTCAGGATAACAAACAACACATTCGTGTGCACTCAATTGGTGGGACCGTTGGTAATATATCTCAAGTCATAGTTGGCGGGCCGCGCTTTATGCCGGGTCAGCGCAGCTTGTTATTTTTAAAACAAGATCCTACACAGAACGCGTATAGTCTCGTAGATATTAAAAATGGTAAATATGATATTAAACACAACACTACTAATGGTAAACAAGTGGTGGCATGGGGTAAGCGTGCAGGTAAAAAACGCTTGAAATCAATGTTCCAAGAGTCTGATGAAATACCTGCGCTGGAAGATCTTGATTCAGCGATAAAAATGTTAAGAAAAAAAGCGAAAACAAAGGGACATAAGCTAAAACATGACAAACCAAAACATAGACACAAACCATACAGTCATAAATCACAAAGCCATAAACTACATAGTAATAATCCTTCGTCTCCGAAAACAAACTAAGAGGAGACTCAAAAATGAAACTTATTATTAAACAAATTATATTCTTTTTATGCCTTTGTGTGTTTGGATCAAATCTCGCTTGGGCACACACACCGCTTGCCTATATTAAAACTAACGGTTCGGAAGAAGAGCTTAAACCCATTTATTGGCAGCAGGTACTGGACGGTGTACCCATTCCTTTTGCAATCAATAATGCTGGAACTAGCGATATTAACGTCGTCGCTGGTGCGCCGGAAATCGACGAATTTGAGGCAATAGAACTTGCTTTTCAAACCTGGGAAAATGTAGCAGATGTGGGTGTGCAATTTTCTTTGCAAGGTACGGATACCAATAGCTACGGTTTTGATGGCGAAAATGTCATCTTCTTTGCAGATATAGGCGATGTAGGTTATGGCGGTGTAACGATTATTACCTATGACAATACTACAGGTGAAATATTAGATACCGATATTCATTTAAATGACCACAACATTAGATGGTTTACCTCACAGAATGATATCGATGGCGAGCCTTTGGGCTGCCCGTGCGAAGGTGATGATGTCACCGGAATTTATAGCAATGATATTCAAGGTTTAACAACACACGAAATCGGCCACGTTTTAGGTTTGGATCACACCGCTATCGGTATACGTGAGTCAGCGGCAACACCAACCATGTACCCCTTGGGCATTTGGAACGTGCCGGGAGATGGTGACCGCCCTGCAAATAGCCGTTATCGAACAATTGAACTCGACGATATAACAGGTCTGAAATCCCTTTATTTGCCACAAGATAGTCAAAGCGGCGAAATAGTTGGCGTAGTGCACGACAACAATGACAGTCCTTTGTTTGGTGCGCATATTGTGGCAAAAAACTTAGTAACAGGCGAAGAAATTAGTGTGATGAGCGGTATGGTGGAAGGAGTCTATCAAGCGGAAAACTTTCGTATGCAAGGTGTTCCACCCGGTCAATATGAAGTGCGGGTTGAACCTATTGATGGTTCAGGGCCCGGGTTTGTTGGTAGTTGGAATTTTGGTGGTATTGCTAATGCCGCTGTACCGGCTAAATTTCCGGCCAAGTTCGAATTGAATAAAATGTATCATAAGCTTACCTACGATAGTAGCGAGGCCAACCCCGTTTCTATCTTAGGTGGAAGCAGTGAATCTGTTAATTTTCGACCGATAGTGCAATTAGAACCACTGCCAAAATTATTACGCAATGCTAGAGCCTTCGAAATAGCAGGTAAGCTAAACTTGACCGTCACAGGAGCGCTTACCGACGCATCCCTTATTTATTCCGTTGATGGTGGGCCACCTGTAGTTAACACCCTAGCACTTAGTCCCGATCCTTTTTCTGTTACCGTTCCACTGCAAAACCCGGGTAGTCTTTTAAATTTCTACGTAACGGTTGAAACAAGTAGCGGCGATAACTTTCAGAGTTTAACTCGCAGTATACAAATTGGACTTTCTGGTGAGCCCTTATTATTTATTAGTAAAACAGGTAGCGGAGAACTTTCAGCGGTAGATACAAAAACAATGCATGAAGTAGACACAGTGGAAGGCCTTTCTTATCCGGTGGGACAAGTCTTTAGCGATGCTCAATCGGGTCTTTACGTCTCTAATTTTGGTACAGATAAAGTAACATTTATTTCTCTTGTGCCTGAACTTCCACCAACAACGCCAAGCTACTATGATACAGACGGCGACGGCTTAATCGATAGCCTTGAGACGCTATTCGGTACAGACGTAAACAACCCAGACACCGATAACGATTTCGCTTTAGATGGCGATGAAATTAGTCAACTCACAGTCGATTTAAGCCAGGGGCTGCCATCATTTGAGGTTGTAGCAGGCACCGTAGCAAACGACGGTAGCACACCAATTGGTGTAGACAGTTTGAATATTGTTGTTTGGAATGTTACCAATAGTCAATGGGCATCTGCAGCTATGAGGCTTACACCCAGTGGGCGTTATTCAATAAAATTGGTGGCAGACACGACCTATTATATTGTGTATTACTACCAGTCGGCTTGGCACCTCAAAACAGTTAACTTTACAGCAGCTGCTGGAGAAAAAATTAGTTTGGATGTCATTCAGGTGGATATCCCTCCACCGAATCCGATAGCGCAGGATACAGGAACAAATCCAAATAATTCGTCCGATGGTGCAAGTTTATTTTCGCTAGCGACAATTGATATTCCTTTAGAGAGCCAAGCGGACTCCTATGATTTAACTTTATCCCCTGATCAACAGTCTCTATTTGTCAGTGGAAGCGGTAGCGATAAAGTTTACAAAATTAACACAGCAACAAATTCCATCGTCGCAGAAACACAAGTGGGCTCATTTCCAAAAGGTATCGCAATAACTAACGATGGGGCTAAGTTATATGTCGCCAATAAGAATAGCGGTTTTATTTCAGTCTTGGATACAACTAGCCTTGCTCCAATAACGACTGTTCCTGTGCAAGGTAACGCGGAATCGATTGCAATGATAGGCACAAAAGCGTTAGTGACGCAAACCAATACAGCGGCAGATGCGGTATGGATTGACACAACGACAGACCTGGAAAATGATATGTTTTCGGGGCTTAATGGCTTGGACTTTTTAAGGTCAAGCTTGGCTGATCCCGATCTTGCTATCGCGGGGCCTTTTCAAGTAGGTTCACATAAGCTTGCGCTCGTTGATTTAGACCTTGAAATGATTACGCCCATCGACTTAGGGCCGGAAATTAATGGAACGAGCGGTGTCGCGCTGCATCCAGATGGAGTTCGTGGATATGCAATACATTATTTAACACCTGAATTATTAGAGTTTGACCTGCAAACTGGCAGTATTCAACGTCGCTTATCATTAGGCTTCATTGATGCTCGCAATATACTGTTAACAGATTTTACACCTGCGGGAAATGCTCCTCCTACGATTGACCCTGTACTCGATCAAACAATCGACGAAGGTGAGCCTCTCAGTTTTAGTATTAATGCGTCGGATGCAAATGGTGATGCACTTAGTTTAACCACGATACTCGAAGATGGCAGTGAGTTAAGCACAATTGGTGCGAGTTTTATCGACAACGGTGATAACACAGGCACATTTAACTGGACGCCCACAACTATTCAGGCAGGGACTTATTTATTTGTCGCGCGAGCTAACGATGGCGAATCTGAGGTTGAAGAGAATTTTTCAATTGTCGTTCAAAATGTTAATTTAGCACCACAGCTGGATCCCATTAGCGATACAACAATAAACGAAAGTGAATTACTGCAATTTAATGTCACTGCAAGCGATCCAGATGGTGATTCTCTTACTATAACGATGACGCTTGATGACGGCAGTGATCTAAGCACTATCGGTGCGAGTTTTATCGATAACGGTGATAACAGCGCTTCGTTCAGTTGGACACCAAATACGATTCAAGTGGGAACTTATACGTTTACAGCTCGTGTAAACGATAGTGAACTAGAAAGTGCAGATAATTTTATTGTCGAAGTTCTGCCCGTTAATTTAGCACCCGTATTAGATTCAATTGGCGATAAAACAGTAAATGAAAATGACCTACTTGAATTTAGTGTGACCGCAAATGACCCGGACCAAGATACTTTAATTTACAGTGCCGCTATACTGCCTCCAGGTTCGACTTTCAACACAGCCACACAAACTTTTAGTTGGGTGCCAAGTTCTGAGCAAAGTGGTGATTACAGTATTACCTTTAGCGTCGATGATGGCGACCTGCAAGATGAGGAAACAATTAACATTAGCGTTGTTAATGTGGGAGTTCCTCCCATTCCTGCAAACTTAAGTCTGCTACCTGTCTCGTCAAAAAAAATTGATGCGACATGGAGTGACGTTGTAGACGAGACGTCTTATGAATTACAGTGGAGTAAGAAAGAAGATTTTAGTAGCGGCGTGAAAACGAAAGTATTGGGCGCTGATATAACATCTCACACAGCCAAAAAACTGAAGCGCAACACAACCTATTACTTTCGATTGCGAGCGTGTAATAGCTTTGGGTGTTCTCAACATACCAATACCGTTAGCGCTACCACGTTGTAATGTGCGAGTGGGCAAAGGGAGGGAACCCTTTCTCACTTGGAATACAAATCACCACTCCGCCAAAACAATAACATATAAATAGTTACGCCTTTGCAATGAATTTTTTCTTTGCCTTTTCAAGCATCGAAAATGCTTTGTGATATTTTTCCAGCCTTTTAAAATCTTTCTCTCGGACACCTTTCAAACGAGTAATATTACTGTTATGTTCTAAATCTTTGCGCTTGACCCTTATTGCATCATAGTTAGTACAAATAAGTGGAATATACGATTCAAGATAGTCTTGGCCTTCTTTATGAGTCAGCAAATCTAGCGCGACAAGCACACGTTCAGAAAAGCCCATACTACGTAATTTTTCCAATGTCGCTTCACCCTGGCCATCCTCGATAACATCGTGAAGCACTGCGATTGCAGCAAGTTCCGTATCGAAGAGAACTTGCTGCATAACATACAGAGGATGAAGAATGTAAGGCTTACCGCCCTTATCAAATTGATTGACGTGAACCTCGCTGGCAATTTTTATTGCCAAAGCGAGTTGTTTTTCTGGAGTGAGCATAGAGTGGTTAACCTAGCTTGGGTCAGTTGGAATTAACATAATATCGACACCTTTCGTAATTTTAGCCAAGGTACCAATACCCGAAGTCTCCGTGACGATTCTTCTATTTTAATCTAGTTCAAGACAACAACAATGCTGCTAGCCTGTCAAACGAACAACGTTAAGAAAAAGGAAATCTAAACGTAAATGTCGTCCCTACTCCCATCTCACTTTGAACATCCACATCACCACTATGTTCGGCAACAATTCGACTAACCGCCTGCAAGCCAATTCCGTTACCCTTTTGTTTTGTACTGCTTTCTATTTGCCAAATATTGTCCAGTAAATCTTTGTCAATACCTATACCAGTATCACCAATGGCGACGTAAACCCAGTTTTTATCGCACCAAATTTTAACATTCAATTCCAATTCACGCCTAATATCTCCTGCTTCTGAAGAATTTTTAATAATATTGACAAACAATATTTTTAAATCAACTGGGTCACCGATAATTTCAGGCACGTGTGATAAATCATAATTGATTTTATTAAAACGTTTTTCAAAAACAAATAAACTGTCTTTTACGATACTCTCAATATTTACTGGCTTAAATTCTCTTTCGCGCTTGCCACGCAATATACTGGCCATCGTTGTAATCAAGCGTTCACCTCTTTCGACCTGCTCAAGCACGATGTCACGTTGCTTTTGTGCATCGTATATATCGGTCGAGATCACACCATCGATTATCGACAACGGAGCTTTAATATCGTGATGATACTGGTTCATTAAACCCAAAAGAGAAAGCGATTTACGTGTTTCACCAAGTTCATCTTGCAACGCTTCTAAACGGACTTTTTCTAGAGTCTTCAGATATTTTTCTCGCTCGCGCATCATGAAGATAATCAAGCCTACAATTGCGGTGATTAGAGAACTCAGTAGAAAAATAAACCATGTTTGTTTCCAAATTGGTCGCAGGACACGAAACGAAATTTTTGCAGCGTCGGCTCCTATGTTACCACTCGAATCTTTTACTCTAACTTCGAAAGTGTGTATGCCATCATTTAACATATCTAAAGTAATATTTTCCCGATGAACAAAATCGGACCATATTTCGTCATTAAGCTTATACGAATATAATAAATCACCTTCTGGAGTCATATTCCATTTATCAAAACCTTTCCATGCGATAAATTGACGCCCATCGTAAGCAAGTTCATCTTGATATTGCGTAATCGCGATTTTAGGTGGCATTGCGTCTGGAACAACTCTTACACTGCGATTCGACGGAAATCCGAGGTAATTTTTATTTTCCGCGTAATTAATTCGATCGTACCAATAAGACATCGAATAAGTAAACCACAACGCATTTTCCGAATCGCGTTTTATTGTGCCGCCACGACGCTTCATATTAAAGACATCAGGCAAAAATTGTTTAATCCATGTTTCACCGTCGTAGTAGGACACGCCGCTAAAAGTTGACACATAGACTTTGCCATCTGGTGTCGGTAGTACCTGCGCAACAGAGTTTGTATTGATATATTCCTTCATCGGATAAAATTTCCATTCACCTTCCGAATACGAATGCAAACCGTAACCGAAGCTCGCAAACCACAGCGTATTATTACCGTCCCATGTCATCACTGACGGGGAACGAGTTTTAAATGTTTCTGGAAGTTCAAGCCTCTTCGCTTTGCCATCGACAAATGAATAAGGCCAGCGTTGAGAAAAATAAATATTCGAATTATGCGTTTGCACAATATCAGAAACACCACTGCTTACGCCGCTATTTTTCCGGTGCAAATGTTTAACGTTAGCAATCTCGCCCTTAGCGCCTATTCTAAATTGTATCATTCCACCAACATGTCCCTCCGAACGGCGGCGACGAATTTTGCTTGCCCCCACAATAATCGAACCATCGTGTAGCTGCTTCAACGCTCGGTAATGCGAAGTATAGGATACATTTTTAAATATATGTTTGCGCCATTTTCCGTTTTTATAAACGGATACCGCCATATCCGCATTGTCACTACCGGCAATAACAATCTCATTACGCTCTGTGACAATCAGAGACACCGGAGTCCGAATAATATTTTCGCTGTCTTCAAGTAACTCCCATGCATCGACGGTAGCGTCATAACGAACAACTTCTTTATCAGATCCCAAAAACCAATGGTCTTTATTTTGACCTTCGCCTTGGTAAAGCAATGAGGAAAACTCTTTATAATGTTGAAACGAACGGTCAATATTAAATACTTTACTTAAAAACCCGCCAACCCACAGCCGCCCGTCTTTTGTTTCAATTAAACTGATGTTAGTTAAGTCAATTTGTATGTCTGCAATCTTTATTTCATCCCATACTCCATTAGCAAAGCGGTGCAATAAACGGTCAGAAGCTAGAAAAATTACACCGTCGTATGTTTCAATAATTGAAGAATGGGCAAAATTTATCTCGTGATGAAGCCATTTTTTTTGTCGACTATCGTATTGTAAAACGCCGCTGTGAGGGTGGCGGTCAATTACCCAAATATTACCTTTGCTGTCAACGTAAGGCATATACCGCCTATAGACTTCCGGAGCAGTAACTTGCGGTTTATGGCGTTTACAGCGCTCCCTTAAACGCATTTCCCTTTCCACAGTTGTACATTCATAAACCATCGTTTCATCGAAAAAAGTCACCCAAAGCGTGTCATTCTCTCCCACGGCAATACCAAGCGGCAGGCGCGCAAAATCCATCGACATCTCGGCGTTGAAGCCATTGATTTTTACGATACCCTCGGAGACACGCACCCAAATATTGCCTTTGGAGTCCTCATCAAATGAGCGAGAAGATAAATAACTACTTTTGGATTCGAATATTAATTGCCAGTGGTCTTCGTTTAACGCGTAAAGCCCATCTTCAGTATGAACATAGATATTACGCTGAGAAGAGACAAACAACGCCATAACGTATTTTGTACGCAGGCCTTCAGTACCGATTAATTTAATAAAATGGTAACCGTCGTATTCGAAAAGACCTTGCTCGGTTGCAAAGTAGACGTGACCGCGTGGCCCCTTCGCCATCGCGTAAAAGCCCTGATCTTGTAACTCCTCTACCTCGCGCCAAAGCCAGGTTTGCTTAGCGGGCTCAACTATGTGAGGCTCGAACGGCTGCTGATTAGCCGCATATGCGGCACAAGCGATGCAAAAGCAGGATATGAATATCAAACATGAAGGAAATCTCATACGCCCACCTTACACAAAGCGATAGCCGGCGAAGGATTAGATTGACCTAATTCGTTTTCAATGCGAACGAAAACAACTGCCATCTTAATAATATGCTCTTTTCCTAATTAAATACTGCGCATGCACGGGGTGCATTCCAAACCCAAAATACTCACGCAAAGCCAAACTGCGCTCTAACTGCGCTCTAACTGCGCTCTATTCGCACCGGCGTGTTGATTTTATCATATATAAGGCCTGCCCCACTGCTTCAGCTCACCGGGCATGATCTTAATTCAAACGTTCGCTTAATTGAGCCTTACTTAAATCACACTTAGCGAAACATTGTTCAAAAAACAACCAGAAATTTATCAGACTGTCATTTCTAATCCGATTTCGCTGTAACTCTTGCGCAGATATGAAATCTGATTAATTAAGCCAACTGAACGCATTAAATCATTTAATTTAACTTTTAATGCAAAATAAAAACAATTAGATCACATACACGCGATTGCGTGTAAATACGTGGTTACTTTATAATCGGTCGAACCTACGGGTCCGGGTAAACAGAAAGTGCGTAGTTAACCATAACGCACCACGATTGAATGATTAGCAAGCAAGACCTGCCCCAGCTTAGAGCACCAGTACTCTGGGTATGAGGCCGATAAAAATAATTTAAGTTTATCCTGGAATTTGTTCGTTGAAGCAAGGCCAACGGAACTCAGAAAGCTCAAAATTTGATCTTTTGAGTTCAGGCATATAGGACTTTCTCGTTGAGGCGCTTGATTCGTCAGCGTTTTTATAATTTTTGCTTTGGCTTTCTTAACATTAAGCTATAAGGCATAAGGATAAAGAGTCTAAAGCCGTAAGCAATTGATTGCTATGAGTTTATTGGCATATCTATTGCGTTATCGCGTTGCCAATATGCGCTGCTAAGCATTAAGTAATATTGCGTTAAGCACTATGCATGTTGCGTTAAGTAAGTTGCATGCCGCTAATAATGAAGTTGCTTTTTGCTAAAAATGAAACTGTAGGCCAGATCAATGAACTTTATCACCACACGCAATCAGTACCCCAAATTCCCGCGTTTAAATTTGGAAATTAATTGCTCTACCATTGTTGTGTGGATCACCTTCGCGTTGCCTATCCGATCATTTAAAAATGGAATGGATTTCATTTTTTCTCTTTGTCGCAAATATTTCTCGCCATTAAAAATAAGCACTTTTTATTACGTTTTTTCGTTTCCCAAGGATTTTCATCGGTATTTAACTTGTCACAGCATGAATACTCATGCTTATCACTTGAAATAAAAATCAAGGTTTTTTTATGTTTAATTTACTCTCAATCGCTTTAATGGTAATTTTTGGCGCAGTCATAATTAAAATTACCCTAGATTTTATTCAAAAGCCCACACTCAAAACGGTTGCACAAGGCCCGACTATTCTTACCGGTCTCGGAATTTTTGGAACATTTTTTGGGATTGCGTTTGGCCTTTTGTTTTTTAACCCCCAAGATATTGATTCGAGCGTACCGGCACTCGTATCAGGGATTCGCTTTTCATTTATTACTTCTGTGATTGGTCTCGGCGCAGCATTGTGGCATCGCCGGCATTTTATGCAAAACCCCTTAGAAGATATACCTCAAACATCTGAAGCAAAGACCTTGCATAACATGGCTGCATCGTTAAAGGCCTTGGAAGAACTTGCAAGCGATCAGAAAGAAAGCTCTGTTCCGAGTGCTCAATTGGAACGGCTCGATAACATTGGTTCAGCTATCGAATCAACCAATGACGCGCTTCTCGACTTGCGTTCGTCCATTAATAATTTACAAACCGACGATTATTTTGACAGCCAACAAGCAAAAGAGATGTTGAACAAGCTCGACACTATCGGCGAGAAACTCGAAAGTGGATTTGGCTCCTCACAAGATTCAATGCGCGGCAACATAAAAGATATCGGCGATGCAATCGGTTCAAGTTTGGGCGATCACAATAATTCGATGATTGCTCAGTTAAATACTATTAGCGAAAAGCTTGAGTCGGGTTTCGGTTCCGCTGAAAACTCAATGCGTTCAAATATAAAAGAGATTGGTGACGCAATCGGTACGAGCATCGGCGGCCACAACGACTCAATGATAGCCAAGCTCGACAATATCGGAGAAAAACTCGAATCTGGTTTTGGTTCAGCACAAGACTCCATGCGCGGAAATCTTAAAGCCATTAGCGATACGATCGAAAAAAGTTTTGGTGAACACAGCGACTCACTTATTGGCAAACTCGATAATATTACCGAGCGCCTCGAAGTCGGCTTGGGTGAACACGGTAATTCCGTTGTAAACAAACTCGACTCGATTAGCCAAGAACTCAAAGCGGGCTTCGGCTCCGCTGAAAATTCAGTGCGCAGCAGCCTGAAGCAGATTGGCGATACCATTGAAGCCAGTTTTGGCGACCATAAAGATTCAATGCTTGGCAAGCTCGATAACATTGCCGAGCGCCTCGAGACAGGCTTGGGCCAGCACGGTAATTCGCTTGCCGATAAACTCGACACTATTGGAGGCGAGCTCGAGTCCGCATTTGGATCAGCAGAAAACTCCGTGCGCACAAGTCTGAAGACAATTGGCAATGCGGTTAAATCAAGTTTTGGCGATCACAAAGATTCGATGCTCGGCAAGCTCGATAACATAGCAGAGCGCTTAGAAGTCGGCCTAGGTGAGCACGGTAACTCCGTTGTCGATAAGCTCGACCACATTGGCACAGAGCTAAAAGCTGGTTTTGGCTCCGCCGAAGACTCACTCCACAGTAATTTAAAGGTTATTAGTGAAACAATCGATCAAGGCCTGGGTAAAAACGCCGACAACATTATCGACAGCCTCGATTTAATCGGTGACAAAATCGATGCTGGTCGCGGACTTGAGGACGCAATTGTCGGTAACATCGACACGATCGGCGATCGTATTGAGAAAAGCTTCGGCGAATACAATGACTCCATGCTTGGTAAGCTCGACGATCTCGGCGATAAAATGGAATCAGGCTTCGATTATGCAGAGAAGCTAATCTTCAGCAAAATGGAAACCGTTGGCGGCAAACTCGAAGAAGGCAGTCAGATACTCATCGGCAAACTCGATTCAATTGACCAAACATTGGTGAGCGGTTTTGGTAGCGAAGAAGATACCTTGCTGACTAAGCTAGACGGTATCGGCAACGCGCTAGGTTCCGGCTTTAGTTCAACTGAAGATTCAATTGTCGTGCAGCTCGATAATATTGGCAAAAAACTCGAAACAGGGTTTGGATCTGCAGAAGACTCCATGCGCAGCAATATCAAATCTATTAGCGATAGCATCGAATCGGGTGTTGGTAGTATCAACGAAACGCTTAGTATTCTATCTTCGAAAGAGTCAGAAGTTGTCAAAGCACAAATGGAAAAAATGCTTGACGAAATGAAACTCGATGCCGAGCGTGATTCAGAACAAGCGAAGAGCTTGCTTGGTGTGTTTGGCGAACTGCGTGCACAAATTGAAGCGAGCAGCGAATTTGAAAAAGGCCTGGTGGAAAAGCTCAACGAAATAAAAGACCAGCTTACTTCCGATTCGGAACTTACCCGTAAACTCGCACAACAACAAATTACCGAATTTGTCAGCTCACTTGAGGGTGTTTCAGAAAAACAATTACAAGAACTTGGCGCGCTTACCGAGAAAATGGATGCAGGTATCGGGACACTACTTGCGGAAAATCGTGAGCTGTTAACTGAAGAATTCGAAGCGCTTGAACAACAACTTGATAGCACACGTCAACGCGACAGAAAAATCGCACGCGACATGGCCAATTTGAATACTTCTTCTAACAAAGCCATGCTTAGCATGATGAAAGAAATTCTCGATTCATCGGAAAATGCGCAAAAACTCCTCGCCAGCGAATTGGTTAAATTGCGTGAAGACGTTGCAGCGGATATTCGTGTTACAACACAGCAAACCGACACCTTGCTTGAGCAGTTCCGCACGATGACTGATGCTTATAAGACCACTATTATTTCAACAACGACGGATTTAAAAGCACAAATTTCAAAAGATTTGAAAAACAATTACAAGCTGCTTGACCAATATACAAAAACCGTCGCAGAAGTGGCCGAGAAAACGCAAAGTGAGGGTTTGGAGCGCTTGCACGGTATCGCCAACATAATGCAGACTGTTGTTTCATCAACACAGGATATGGCTACGTTGCTACATGATAATACCGTCGCGTTAAAACGTATGGAAGGTGCGTTTACAGGTACACAAGACGGATCATTGGGCCGCTTTTTGCTCGATATGAACAACGATACCCTCTCACAGTTGACGGCTTTGCAACAAAGCTTCAGCTCCCAAGGTCCTCTCGGTACGTTGTTGCAAGATATTAATGTTGAAAATATCACTCAGTTAAAAGCGATTGAAAACCAATTGCAGACGAATCAGGAAGCGCTGCGTGAATTACCCACACGTTTAAATCGCTCAATAAACAAAGCTGAACGTAAACCGAGGAAAGCTGTTGGTAAGAATGGTGTTGAAGAGCAAGAAATAGAAGAAGCGGCGGTATAAAAGTATGTCTATGTTCAACAATGAAGTCGATTCGAGCGGCGAGGAGCACTGGGTCTCCGTAAGCGACTTAATGAGTGCGCTTATGATGATTTTCTTGCTTGTCTCGCTGTTTTATATGATTCAAATTCAAGATGAGCGCAAAGCCAAAATTGTCGACAAAGACCGTTTGCTTATAGAAATTAAAAATCTGGAAGAGAAAGAGCAAAATGCTCAGTTACTTTTAGATGATAAAGATAAGCTTCTCGACTCTTTGACTGGCAGCCTAAAAGAATTGGCCGTTTCGAATCGTTCAAAAGATAATAAGCTCAATACCTTAATTCAAGGCGCGGTTATTTATGATGATGTTATTCGCGAGTTGCATCAGAGTTTGTTGGGCGAATTCAATTCCGATCTAAAGAAATGGAACGCCGAACTGCGTGACGATTTAACTTTTCGTTTTAATGAACCTAACGTGCTGTTCTCCACAGGTGACACCTCATTAAAAGATAACTTTAAAAAGATGCTCGACGATTTCTTCCCGCGCTATTTACAAGTTATCACCTCAGAAAAATTTAAATTGGATATAGCCGAGGTGCGCATTGAAGGACATACGTCCAGCTTGTGGGGCAGCCTACCCAAAAATAGCCCTCAGGCTTATTTCAACAATATGCGCTTATCGCAGGGGCGATCTCGCAATACTTTGTTTTACGTAATGGCCTTACCGGAAGCGCGCAAAAACTATGATTGGTTAAAAGATAAGTTGACAGCAAATGGTCTATCGTCTTCAAAACCCGTCGATAAAAACGGTTTCTTACTCACGCACGAAAGTAGCGACGGTATTGAAAATCAGCTTAAATCCCAGCGGGTTGAGTTTCGCGTAAGAATCGATGCAGAATCAAAAATCACTACAATGCTCGATAACTCGGAAGTCCTAAAGCAAACGGACTCCGAATAGAGATCCATTAACCACGTATTAACCCGACAATAATTATTGTCGGGTTAATAATAAAAGTCATCTTCGCTGCAAGTGTTTATTGAAGCTACTCCTTCGTTCACTGAGACTTGCAACACTATCGGCCGGCAGCATACCTGGCAATCTTCAATAAAGTTTTGTTCTTCTACGGATAAATCGACAATAATACTTATCCGCTCTCCGCAGTTGGGGCATTGAATATTGTACTCATCGGAATGCAAATATGGCACTGCGACATACCTCAGTAAGTATAACCAGAGAAAATCATACGCCCTCCCATAAGCAATAATGCAACAGCAAACAAGCGCGATAGTAATTGCGGCGCCAGCCGTTTCCCAAGCCTAGCTCCAACGGGAGCAAAACCGACACAAAATGGCATCAGTAAAATGAGGGCCGGCACAAAAAATAAACCGTAAGTGCCAGTAGGTGAGTCGATAATCGATTTGCCAAATAATAAAATGACTAAACACGCTACAAGCGCGACGACAAGACCTAATACGGCACTCGAACCAATCGCACGATGAACATTTACGCCCATCCAACGCATAAGCGGAACACTCAGCGCACCCCCTCCCACACCTGCCATGGAAGCACTTAAGCCAACAAATAAACTCGTAATCGCCTGTAATGAAAGATGAGGCATCTGTTTTTCGCTACCATCGTGCGAAAATATCCAAGTACGGCAAGCCATAAAAATCAAAAAACTGCCGAAGAAAAAAATCAAAAACCTTCCGTTAACAACGGTCACTGTATATGCACCCAATAACACGCCAATAATTAACGCGGGACTCCATCGCTTTACTAAGAGCCAGTCAATATTGTTTAACTTGTAATGCGAGAAAGAAGAAGAAATAGCGGTGGGGATAATAGACGCTAAGGAAGTCGAAACGGCAAGCGTCATCGCTAACTCTTTTTCGATACCCATGTTTTGAAATAAAAAAAACAAAGTGGGGACAATAACTAAACCACCTCCGATGCCGAATAAACCTGCGATAAATCCCGCAAGGCAACCTGCTAGCACCAGCGGAAATAAATACGGTATCAGAGTTTGGAGCAACTGCGACATTTGCCACCAGAAAAAGATTATTTTTTCTTTTTCACATGTTTCATCATGCGACGCTTTTTTGCTATTTGACGATCAGTGAGTTTATTTTTTTTGCCGGCATAGGGGTTTTCGCTAGATCTAAACTCTATTTTTACCGGAGTACCGCGCAATTCAAGCGCGCGACGAAAAGCCTTTTCTAAATAGCGTTGATAATGCGAAGGAACGTGATCAACTTGATTCCCGTGAATAACAATTATCGGTGGATTTTGCCCCCCAGGGTGAGCATAGCGAAGTTTTATTCTCCTACCTTGCACAAGGGGTGGCGGATGATCATTTACTGCCTGCTCCAGTACACGCGTCAGAAAATTGGTCGACAGTTTTTCCGTCGCAGCTTGGTAAGCGTTCTCGATTGATTGATATAAGTTGCCAACACCTGTGCCATGCAATGCAGAAATATGGTGAATATCAGCGAAATCGATAAAGCGCAGCCGCCGTTGGAGCTCTGTTTTAACAAACGTTTTATGCTCTTCCTCTAGACCATCCCATTTATTCAATGCTACTACAAGCGCCCTGCCCGCCTCAATTACCTGTCGCATTAAATGCAAGTCTTGGTCGACAATTCCCTCGCTCGCATCAAGCAATAGTATTACAACGTTCGCGTCATCTATCGCCTTCAGAGTTTTCACAATGGAAAATTTTTCAATCGCTAGTTTTATATTTTTCCGACGCCGAATTCCCGCTGTGTCAATCAAGGTATAACGCTTGCCAAACCTTTCATAGTCGATATAAATGCTGTCGCGTGTGGTTCCAGGCATATCGTAAACGACAACACGATCTTCGCCTAAGATTCGATTCACTAACGTGGATTTGCCTACGTTGGGCCGTCCAATTACAGCGATTTTTATTCCTTTAGTTTCATCAACTTCTTCAGGCGTTTTTGCGCTTTCTTCATCTTCCGGAATAAGTTCAAGAACACGATTAAGTAGCGCGTTAATATTACGTCCTTGCGAAGCGGCAATACCAAAACAATCCGTCATGCCTAAGGCAAAAAATGGCGCGGTCGCAACATCGGGATTAAGGCCGTCTATCTTATTAGCGACTAATACACTCGCTTTTCCGCGCTGGCGTAATTGTTTAGCGATGTTCTCATCTTCGGCGGTTAATCCATCCCGGCAGTCCACCATAAAAAGCACTAAGTCAGCCTCGTCAATTGCCTGACGAGACTGTTCTTCCATTGCGGATTCGACTCCCACATTTTCGCCTCTTAAACCACCGGTATCGACAAAAATAATTTTACGCTCTTCGTGAACAACCTCACCGTATTGACGATCGCGCGTAAGGCCGGCAAATTCAGCCACTAATGCGTCGCGCGATTTAGTAAGACGATTAAATAACGTCGACTTACCGACGTTAGGACGCCCGACGAGGGCGATGACGGGAATCATATAGGCGTGACTTCATACACCGAAAGTTTGCCGCTACGACTTAAAATGTATAGTTTATTATCATGCGAAAGAAAAGGTGACTCAAAATCACTTCCATCTGGTCTTATACGCTCAACAAACTTTCCTTCTTTTTTTGATACAATATGTAAATATCCTTTGTCATCGGCGACAGCGACATATTCATCAATAAGACCCGGCGAACGCAAACCACGTCGATGTAAATCTTTGTTTTCCCATTCAAGGCGTCCTGATGTCGATGTATAAGCGTGTAAATGCCCTTCTTCCGTCGTGACATAAACATAGTCATCGTCAGCGACGATATTGTAGTAAGTCGAAACATCTTGGGACCAAAGTACCCGGCCAGTACCTTTATTGATCGCAGCAACTTTCCCGTTAATGCCTGCAGCGTAGACGAAGGGGCCTGAACTTACTGGCGTACTATCAAGATCAATTGTTCGCTCTAATTCAGTACTACCTTCAGGCTGGCTAACACGCGCTGTCCAGCGCAATTGCCCGTCAGCGGCGGCAAAACTCATAAGCTGGCCATTATCAAAAGCAATAAATACCTGGGAATCAACGACTAAGGGCGCAGCCTGCGGTCGGTAAGTTAACACCGGCCTTGGGTGGTCGTAAGACCAACGAATTTCTCCAGTTTTAGCGTCGAACGCAAAAAGTCGCCCATCAATTGCGGGAACAACAACGACGTCACCATTGCTACCAGGTGGAACAACTATTTCACTGCTCGCGTTTGCCCGCCACTCTTCTTCGCCATTCTCAGCGTTTAACGCGATGACTTCGCCTTCAAGAGAACCAATAAAAACACGCGTTTTTCCTATTCCAACGCCACCGCCAACTTTTACTTTTACATTTGATTGCCAAATCGTTTTGCCAGTCGCAGCGTCTAATGCAAACACCTTTCCTTTATCATCCGCCGCATAAATGCGCTCGCCATCGGCGACAACGTTAAAACGCGAGTCAATTGAGCTATGTCCCGCACCAATCGATTTACTCCATACTTTTTTAAGTTTTATGCTTTTTTCAAAGTCGACAAGTTCAGCCGGTTTTAAGCTTTCTTCAACGTTACTGCAGGCTTGCAAAAAAGCCAAACCAATCAATATGCAGACAGCAATGGGCAACCGAACTTGCATTTAAGCGTCTCCCGATGCGTCTTTAGGCTCAGAATTTGTTTCAGCTTCCACCTCGGTTTCCTCTGCGTCAGTCGCACCATGAGGATTTGGAATGATTTCGAGCGGGTTTTCTGGAGACTGAGTTGCGATTTTCGTATTATTTAATTTGTACTGCAAAATACTGTTGCGCATAAAGGCGGCCTGGGAAGGTTCGACATTTGACATCGCTTCGCGGTAAGCGATATCAGCGTCAATTAATCTGTTCTGTGCCATGTAAATATCGCCGCGTAATTCTGAAGCGACTGAGCCAAAAGATGTCGCCGACAAGCTTTCAGCTTTTGCAATTGCTTCATCATATTTTTCCTGCGCAAATAAAACTCGGGCAAAACGTAAAGTAGCCAGATTTTTTATCGATTCATCCATGTCTGCACTCAAGACTCTCTGCAAAACTTCCGCCGCTTTCTCATAGTCTTTGTCATCGACCGCGAGTTTTGCCAGTTGCAAATTTATTAAGTGGTTATAGACAGAATTTGCGTGACTTGCCGCGAGCTTGTCAGCGACTGTCTTCATCTTTTCTTTTTGCGCGTCGGTTAATGCGGCACCTTGCGCCGTTGTATTGGCTTCAACAAATTCTTGATAGATCACCGAAGCTTGCTGTGCTTTTTTTAATTTTTGGTCGCCATACCAATTCCAGCCAAAATAAGTAGCCGACAGTAATACTGCAACCAAAACTGTTTTTGTTCCATGCTCAGTCCACCAGCGCTTAAACGCTTCGATTTGTTCTTCTTCAGTGAGGTGTGCAACCACTATAGTCTCCCAAAATTTTGTTTTAACTTACTTAGTCATCCGCGAAAAGTCTCTTTTTGCCTGTGACTTCGTTGACCTCGGACTCCTCGGCTCTGGCTCCAGGCTTCGCCCTACCTCCTACCTCCTGTAGTCGTGGTGCTCATTTAGCTAACTAAACTCCGCTCCAGCTTCCGAGGCCGCCTTGTCACAGAAAAAAAAACCATTTTCACTAACAACACGGTTAATTTTCTTTTAAAGAAAATTAACGTCGAACGTAAAAAACTTGCAATTTGAAAGATCAATTTTATTGACTATCATCAATAAAATCATTTGTTTACAAGTTTTTCACATTCAACTACTTAATCCAAGTTTGAATTTTTAATTTATCTAATCGCGTACTAATAACTCAATAGTGCATTCAGTTCGGTGGCCAAATCATTCCAATTAACGGTTATTTGTTCGCGTTTTTCACGTAAAAACTTTATCCCGGCTTGCTTATTTTGCACTTCGCTTTCGCCAACAATTAGAGCGAGCGTCGCACCACTTTTATCTGCCTTTTTAAACTGGCTTTTAAAGTTTCCACCACCACAGTGATTAACAATCCGTAGTTGAGGAAGCGTCAGTCGCAAATTTTCAGTAAGCGCCAACGCTTGTGCAGATACATCGCCGGGCGCAACAACATAAATATCAACGCTTTTGTATACATGCTCCGGAACACAATTGAGCTCCTCCAGCATCAACACCAAGCGCTCAATTCCCATAGCGCAACCAATTCCAGGTGTAGATCTGCCACCAAGCTGCTCGACCAACCCGTCATAGCGACCGCCGCCACAAACAGTCCCTTGCGCACCAAGCTTGTCGGTAATCCATTCGAAAACCGTTCCCGTGTAGTAGTCTAAGCCACGCACGAGGCGAGAATTCACCACAAAATCGACACCTGCAGCGTTGAGCAGTTCCTGTAAGACCGCAAAATGCTCGCGAGATTCGGAATCAATAAAATCGCTCAAAGACGGCGCATTGTCTAGCAATTGCTGAGTTTTTTCCACCTTGCTGTCGAGCACGCGTAAAGGATTTGTCGCAATACGTCTCTGACTATCTTCATCAAGCTGGTCTTTATGCGTATTTAAAAATTCGACCAACGCCGCACGAAACTCAGCACGCGCTTGCGGGCTGCCCAAATTATTAATATGCAAGGTCACAGCGTCTAGAATACCGAGCTTACGCCAAAGCTTGGCCGTTATAATAATGACTTCCGCATCGATATCGGGCCCTTCAAATCCAAATGCCTCGATACCCACCTGGTGGAATTGACGTAAGCGCCCTTTCTGAGGACGTTCGTGGCGAAACATAGGGCCTGCATACCACAGGCGCTGCGTTTGATTGTAAAGCAAGCCGTGCTGCTCACAAGCGCGCACACAGCTAGCTGTTCCCTCCGGCCGCAATGAAATTTTCTTCTTTTCACGGTCGTTAAAGGTGTACATTTCTTTTTCCACAATATCGGTCACTTCACCGATTGAGCGACAAAATAAATCCGTTTCCTCAAGTACCGGAAAACGAATTTCTTGATAGCCGTATGATTGCAAGACTTGATTAACAACGGACTCGAAATACTGCCAAGCAGGCGTTTGCGCTGGCAATAGATCGCTCATACCTCTGAGGGCTTGGATTTTACTCACACGGGAATCCTTAATGGGACTTGGCGATAATATTGATCGACTGAGCGGCCTTTTCGCGTGCTTTGGTGCGAATCATTTGCTCGAGATCGTCGATAAATGCAGTGTTATCAATCTTGGTATTGGGCTCGCCGTCGAGATAAATCAAGTTTTTAGGCGATGCTCCTGCGAGGCCGATATCAGCTTCGCGCGCCTCTCCTGGACCATTGACTATACAGCCAATAATGGCAACATCAAGCGATGTTTCAATATCTTCCAAACGGTTTTCAAGCTCGTTCACCGTCTTAATCACATCAAAGTTTTGTCGCGAACACGATGGACAAGCGATAAAGTTAATGCCCTTGGTTCGTAATTTAAGGCTCTTAAGCAAATCCCAACCAACTTTGACTTCTTCAACCGGGTCAGCAGCTAACGAAATTCTTATCGTATCGCCGATCCCGTCCATCAGTAACATGCCTAAACCAACCGCCGACTTGACTGTCCCCGAACGCAGGCCTCCCGCTTCAGTAATTCCCAAATGCAGAGGCTGCTCAATTTGAGTCGCTAATTTACGGTATGCCGCAACAGCCATGAAAACATCTGACGCTTTAACACTGACTTTGAAGTCCTGGAAATTTAACCCATCCAAGATGGCGACATGACGCAATGCGGATTCAACCAAAGCATCCGGAGTAGGTTCGCCGTATTTCTTCTGCAAATCTTTTTCAAGTGATCCCGCGTTGACGCCGATGCGAATCGGAATATTCAAATCCCTCGCCTTGTCGACAACCGCCTGAATGCGCTTTTCACGTCCGATATTGCCCGGGTTGATACGCAAGCAATCGACGCCAAGTTCGGCCACCCGCAAAGCGATACGGTAATCAAAATGAATATCGGCAACCAATGGGACCGAAACCTGCTGCCGTATCACACCAAAAGCTTCCGCTGCGTCCATGGATGGCACTGAAACGCGCACAAGATCGGCCCCGGCTCGCTGAATGGCATTGACTTGCGCCACCGTCGCTTCGACATCGGTCGTTTCCGTATTGGTCATACTCTGCACGCTGATTGGTGCATCGCCACCCACCGCAACATCGCCAATCATTATTTGGCGGGACACGCGTCGTTTTATAGGAGATTCAAACTTCATATTTCATTGTAGGTCGACAAAGGTGGTGCACTATAGCAAGTGGCGCGACATAAAATAAGGCTATTATTACTATGGTCCCACAGTAATCCGCAGAGTGCGCTTACCAATTTTTGGCTGTGTGTCTATAAAGCGACCATTAATTTGCACCACCGCAGCTTCAGCGTTTCCCAACATAATATTATAAGGCGCAATGTCGTTGAAGCTCAGTGTTTCACCGGCCTCGGCAATTTTTGCCACCAGCGTTTCGCCCGTGGCATTTTTAACCTGGACCCAACACTCATCGGAAAAATTCATCATTAAACTATCTAGGCCTAGCTGATCATCTTCGGCAGGTCCCGGTAATTCTGTTGCTAGACTCTCACTCTCTGTAGCGGTAGCGGCAGAAGCCAGTTCTTGCGAAGCAGGACCTTGCTGCGGCTCATCGGAAACCAATACCGCCTCACCCAGCAGCGAACTTTCACCTTCCTCTGGCTTTTCATCGCGCGCTTGAGAATAGAGTTGTGCGAGCGGAGCTGACGGACTGGCGCTGTCAGTCTCTATTTTTACTTCCATCGCATCAGTGCCATTGATGTTGGGATCTTCTAATACTACCCCTTCCTCAATATGCCCGTTCACAATTTTGTGATTATCGATATCCTCTTCACTTTTAAACGAATCGGACGCTGGAGTCTTCGTATCTCCGGGCGTACCCGTTTGATTAACCTGTGTCGGCTCATCAGCAAAAAACAAGGTTTTCACGACCAGCATCGCCGCAATAAAGAGTATCAAACCCAGTGCAATAGGCATGATATTGCTATATTTGCCTTGCTTGCGGCTCGGCTTAAAGTTCGCGTTTAATATTTCCTCTTTCCCCGTCGGGCTCTCAACATAATCGCGTTCGAAGGCCTGAATAAAAGAGTTGGGTTGAATTCCTAAATATCGCGCATAGGCTCGAATGTAGCCGACAATAAAGGTTGCAGAGGCACCTGCACGGCTATAGTCGTTTTTTTCTAATGCTTCAAGACGAGGCAGGGTGATGCGAGTTGCGTCTGAAATTTCATCCAGTGAAACGCCGGAGCGTTCGCGTGCTTCGCGCAAGAGAGTACCTGGCTTAGTATAGGCCTGCGCAGCTACGCCGCTATTCGCTTGGCTACTTGCGGAATCGATTTCTGATGTCATCGCTTTCGTTTGAGTTGTTGGAATTCACTTTCGGTTTAACAAACTTTATACCAGATCTTTCCTTTTGTTTCTCCGTGCCAGCTGTGATCGCATCACAATCAAGCATAGTCACGCGGCTATTAGATTCATAAACGCCAGATTCCTGCATTTTCTTGTACTTTAGATATTCTTGCGAGTAGCCATGCATATTCTTGAGAATCAGACCGTAGCTCGCTTCCTTATCTTGGTTGCCAAAAATTCGCTCGATACGAATTCCCAGCCACAAGCTCGATGCCGTATGCGAAGACGTATTGGCAAATCGATCAAGATAGCGCTTGGACTCTGCGTATTCTCTTTCATCAAAATGCATTAACGCTAGCTCCAACATCGCCGGTGCTAGTTTTTGATTTAAATTCAATGCATGGTCGTAAGCCGCAAATGCTCTTTCAAAATTACATAACTGATACGAGCATTTACCCACAAAGAATAGCGCATTAGCACGCGCGTTGAAGTCTATGTCACCGCTGGCGATTTCAAAATTCTTACAGGCTTGAACGTACTTTTTTTGCTCCATTTGGAATAGACCGTAACTGTATCTGACCTGCGACTCATTGCGCCTGCCCTTGTGCTTAAGAGCCTTTTTAAACGATTCTTCCGCATGTTCTTGTTCACCATTTGCCTGGTGAACAAGCGCCATTCCTGTATGGGCTTCCGCAGAACGACCGTTTATTTCCAAAGCTGTGCGAAATTGCCTGCGTGCATGGTCGCGTCTATTTGCCTGTAAATACTTCATTCCAAGCTGCACGTGTGTCGCTACCGCCTTCTCAGGATTACGCGGCTTAGGCTTCGTTGGGTTACTGGCGCCACCACACGAACACAAAACCAAAACCACGAGCGTGCCAACAAATAATTGTAAAATCGACCTACCTTTTTGAATCAAAACGCCTCTCCTGGAATGATTTTCATTATTGTACTCAGACCTTGTTCGGTGTGTTATTAGACTCGATAAAAATGGAGTTGATCCGCGCGCCCAACATTCAAGTTGCACTCGACATTATTCGCACAGGTTCCTCCGCAGCGACAGTCGCACCAGCGTTCAAACCATAACGCTGGCTGCGCCGTGTCCTGTCATTTACGACACCAGCGAGCTGCCCACATGCGGCATCGATATCATCGCCACGAGTTGTTCTTACAGTCGCGGTATAACCCGCTTGAATTAAGATCGTTTGGAAGCGACGCAAGGCCCTTTCGGTCACACGCTTGTAATCCGACAAGGCAAAAGGGTTAAACGGAATTAAATTAATTTTTACCGGAACATCACGCAGTAATTCAGCAAGCTCATGGGCGTGCTCGGGACGGTCGTTCACTTGGTCAATAAGCGTATATTCAATAGTGATCTTACGGTGCGAATCAGGCAATCCCTCGATATATCGCTTGGCAGATTTGAGTAAGGTAGCAATCGGATATTTTTTATTAATCGGCACCAATTGGTCACGCAATTCATCATTAGGCGCATGAAGCGATATTGCGAGACATGCATCCGTATGCTCGCCTAAGCGATCCAATTGCGGCACGACTCCGGATGTACTTAGAGTGACACGACGCTTAGAAATGCCGTAACAGTTGTCATGCATCATAAGATGCATCGCATCGACAACATTGTCAAAATTGAGCAGTGGCTCGCCCATGCCCATCAAGACGACATTCGTTACGCGACGTGGACCACCTTCACGCAATTGGTCAAACGATTTAGCGGCAATCCAAACCTGCCCAATGATTTCCGCCGCGCTCAAGTCGCGATTAAAGCCTTGCTTTCCGGTTGCGCAAAAACTGCAATCGAGAGAACACCCTACCTGCGAGGAAACGCAGAGCGTCCCTCGGTCACCATCGGGGATAAACACTGTCTCCACGGCGTTTCCACCGCCAACCTGAATCAGAAATTTGCGTGTTCCGTCATTCGAGTCAAGTTGCTGCAGCACCTTAGGCGCGCGAATTTCCGCAATATCAGCAAGCTTCTCACGCAAAGCTTTACTGATATTCGTCATTTGCTGAAAATCACTAACCCCGAGTTGATGGACCCATTTTAATACCTGAGTGGCACGAAAACGCTTTTCTCCGAGCGCTTCGAATAAGGCCTCTAACTTGGATTGAGTCAAACCAAGCAGATTAATAAGACCCGTTTCTGGGTCCGAATCAACACCTACCACATTAATCACAAAATAAGTCTCATGTGCTTAGAGCAAACCCTTAAATATTGCATATATCATCGGGCACAAATTTCATTTTCATCAAAAAAGAATGCTATTTCTCGCTCTGCGGATACGGTCGAATCCGAACCGTGAACCGCGTTCGCTGAAGTCTCCTCAGCAAAATCTGCTCTTATGCTGCCAGGTTCTGCCTCCTTTGGATTAGTTGCCCCCATAAGTTTACGATTTAAGCTCACAGCGTCCTGGCCTTCCAAAACTTGAATAACAACTGGTCCAGAAGTCATAAATGCAACTAGGTCACCGAAAAATGGGCGCTCCTTATGCTCGGCGTAAAAACCCTGAGCTTGCTCTTTTGTCAACCGAACCATCTTAGACGCAACAATTTTAAGTCCCGCGTCCTCAAAGCGATCATAAATCTTACCAATAATATTTTTAGCGACCGCGTCGGGTTTAATAATCGACAGCGTGCGTTCAAGAGCCATGCGCTATTCTCCTATCTACAAGATATTGAGCTCATTTAATTAAAGAGGGTAACTAGCGCACCGACGAGCAAAGTCAATATTCGCCGGTGCACTAACGCCCAAGATATAAAAAACGGCGCGATTATACTTGGATTTAAGCAAAAGTTATACGCACACGCATGCAAGCTGAGGAATTGTTGTGCGGAGCCCCGAAGGGGCGGAATTAAGGCATCTTCAGCTCCATCCGTGAGCGTTAATAACAGCTATTTAGGGCAAGCAACAGTGCGAAGGTAAGGCTTAATCGTCTTATAGCCATTAGGATATTTTTCCTTTGCCGCATCATCGCTCACTGCGGGAGGAATAATGACATCCTCTCCCGGCTGCCAATTAACCGGTGTAGCCACTGTGTGCTCAGAGGTCAACTGAATCGAATCGAGTGCTCTCAATATCTCATCAAAGTTACGACCAGTAGTCATCGGGTAAGTCATCATTAATTTTACGCTTTTATCAGGCGCTATGATAAAAACCGTTCTAACTGTTGCGTTTGTCACGGCAGTGCGGCCTTCCGAGCTGTCTCCAGCGTCCGCTGGTAACATATTGTAGAGCTTGGCAACATTGAGATCCGTATCGCCTATCATAGGATAATTTGGCAAATAGCCCTGCGTCTCTTCTATGTCTTGTGCCCAGCGAGCATGATCATCGACCGGATCTATACTCAAGCCAATAATCTTACAATTGCGCTTACTAAATTGCGGTTCAAGCTTTGCCATATAGCCCAATTCGGTCGTACAAACCGGAGTAAAGTCCTTTGGGTGAGAAAACAAAATCGCCCATGCATTGCCAATCCAATCGTGAAAATTTATCCGGCCTTGCGTTGTATCGGCGTCAAAATTTGGCGCAGTGTCATTTATGCGGAGAGTCATATCCAACCTCGCTAATAATATTTGTGGATGTACTGGATGAGAGAACACGCGAAGGAAGGCAAGGAAATCGCGCGTGGCTTATCTTAAGTCATTTCGCAAAAAAATAGCCAGTCAAAAATAAAAAAACCCAGCTTAATGCCGGGTTTTAAATATAGCGCTGCGTTTAAAAGTAACGCAGCTGGTTAATAGTTTTTTGGCACCTAGGCTATTCTATTGGGAAGAAACCGCCAGTTTCTCCAAACTCATTTGGTAAACCAATCTCACGCGCAACTGTATTAAGAAGGTCTGAGTTGTACCGCTTACCTTTGTCAAAGCTATGAACCTTACCGGAGTGTTTCCAGTTACCAAAGTGCCCACCAACCATCAAACCGAGTTCTTGCATCGAATGGTTACCACCTTTACCAAGGCCCGAGGTGTAGTAAACACAGGTTCCATCAAGGCAAGTTCCAGCGCCATGGTTTCGATCTTTCATCTCTTTCATGAAGGTCGCTACAAGATCAGAATGGAACTTATCGATAGCTTTCCACTCGGGAACAAATTTATTCCTGTTGTGCGAAACATTGTTGTGGAAATGAACGTGTTTAATGCCGGGAATGTCAGTGTAACTACAACCTGCCGCTTCTCCACCCGCCATAAAAGTAACCGAGCGAACAATGTCACATTGGAAACCCGTTGCAACAATTTTTGCTAACAGCTTGGCTTCTTGACCAAAAGCGGTAACACGCTTTTGGTTACCGTCAATTGCTGGAATGGAATTTTTATTAACATCTGGAGCGTTACAATCACCGGTGTCCACAACTTCGTTCAAGCCTTTTTCGACTTCAGCGATGCTGGTGAAATACTGGTCTATTAACGTTCTGTCTAATTGACCAAGACGCTTTTCGAACCGCTTTCTGTGCTCAGACACTTGGTCGAGAACACTTATTTTGAGGTGCTTACGCTCATCAACCGCCTGATTCGTATTATTCGAGTTATTACCAGAAAACATGCGATCAAACGCATCTTGATAGTTAGCCGAATTTTCTAGAATTTTACCATCTGCGTCAAAGCACAGAGAATTCTTCAAACGGTTGTTATAAGGCCTGTTGAGCGGTGAATCTAACTCTGGATTCCCAGCTAATTGGAAAGAATGAATTCCTTGGAAACCGTCAGCTTTGTGCCAATTCGCTATCCTTTGGTCAATTGACTCAACGTGTTCCTTAACAGCATGGTGGTCAATACCAACCCCTGTCAAAGAAGCGGAGATTCCGCGCATATGGTTGTTACCTGTTCGCTGTCCGCCACCTTTCCTGGGAAGAAGCGCGCAGGAGTCAATGTTCTTGTAAAAAGATATGTCGTTAGTTAAACCCATTTTTTCAAAAGGTTCAGCCGCAGTACCGGCGAAATTTCCACCATTTGGAAACCAAGTAGTTTCAAAAATACCATTGGGAACATAGAACCCAAAAAATCGACCAACTTGCGATGGGGCGTCGGCAAAGGCCGACTCACTCGAAAACATTGATTCAAGCAACGGAAGTGCGACTAAAGTACCCGCTCCTGCCGCGTTGCAACGTAAAAATGTTCTTCTGTTGATAAGTGCTTTCATAATCTCAACTCCAATTCTTTTTAACGTTTAGTTGCTAAGGGCAGTTCGAGTAAAGGCCTTGCTTGTCATCAAGGCTTGAATATAGTCCTTCATCAAAACTTCGCCAGCGCCGTTTTTAGACTGAGCTTGCGCTGAATCGATCGCACACCTGGCGTCGTTTTCTCGATAATCCGTAATGCGTCCAAGCGAGTAAGTCAAAAAGTACTGAGCCATACAAAAATCAAACGCTCCCTCATCCATTAGAATGTTCACAAATTCACGCGGGCCGTCGAAAGCCTGGTCGAAAATAGTACCCGTAGGAACAATAGTTGGGTTTCCGTCAGGATCGACCGTCGCGTCGCGACCCATATGATCGAATACAGAGAACGCCCAACCTGCAGGATCCAGCGTACGATGGCAATCGTCACATAAAGCGTTTGCTTTACGCGCAGCTAATTTTTCTACCCACGTATTAAGTGCGCGGTTCTCCTCAATAGCTTCGGGAAGCTCAGGAGGAACAGAATCTTCACAGCTAAAGCCCATCATTGTATCGCCGCGGAACGCAATTGGTGCGTCTTCTCCATCCGAGCGAGCAGATAGCGTTGACGCATGAGACAAGATACCAATACGCGCACTATCGGCAGGGTAATTGGTCATCACAAAATTATTGTTGTTGGACGCATTTGATGGAATACCGTAAAAGCTGGCGAGCCGCTGATTCAAGAATGTGTAGTCAGCAGTAAACATTTCGTTGTAGGGCTTGTTATTCTCGATAACATTCTGCACGAGCATAGAGGTTTCTGTGCGGAAGTCTTTACGCAACAACTCCCACTCTTGTGCGTTAATTCCGTCAGTAGGAGAAACATTTCCACCTAATGCTCTCAAGGCAAGCCACTGGTCAGGGAAGTCTTCTAACATTCTGGAAAACTTATTATCCGACATCATGCGGTTAACAACGGTATTCAATCCAGAATCGTTATCGAGCGTTCCGTTCTCTGCGTCGTCCAATAAATTGGAATCTGGGATTGATCGCCATAATGTCAGAGCCAAACGCTCAGCTAACTCTCGGCCAGTCAAACGACGCTCGCTAGTAATCGGCGCTTCGGGCACCACAAACAGGAACTCTGCACTGGTAATAAGGTAGAGAATGCCAGATTTTAACCCAGCAGTAGCATCAAAGCCTTGAGCACCATCTTGAACTTTTTGGGTCAATTCTGCAATTTCTTCATTATTTAAATCGCGACGGAACATCAAGCGCGCGTAGGGAAGTAAACGATTCACCGCTTGCTGATTTGTATCTGCTGAAATAACCCCAGCGCTGATTACTTCCTCGGCAGCAGCAACACCCGCATCGAGGAGTTTGCGTACAAATTCAGTTGTTGCAACTTGCTGAGATCCAATTGTAGTAATCGAACCAAACGAGATTTCCGCAGTATCGGAAAGGCCGTTTGCAAGCGCGTCGTAGCCAGCACCAAATACATCGTTAAATGCATTCGCAATTTCCATTTTGTTCAAGCGCCGCGGAGAAGAAGCGACTGGAGGAACGGAATTACAATCTACGACAGCATCTGGATCTCTGCCGAGAATGGTTCTAAAGATGAATTCGCCGGTTTTTTCGGCACATTCGCCAATACAAGAAGAAGGGCTGCCTCGTGGCATAGTCCTGCTGATGTAATCGACCATGTCCTCCAAAGTGTCACAGTTACGGCACTCGGTTAATGGTACTTCGGCAAAATTGATTACGCCCGAACCATCGGGTGCGTGACAATCCGCACAAGATAGTGAGTCTGGAGCGATTAAACCTTTATCAAAATATAATTCTTGGCCTGTTTTGCTCAAATTCCCTGATGAACCGGAAGAAGATGATGAGCTTGACGATGAACTGCTGGAAGAAGAAGGTTCCTCCACCCCGCCACAAGCTGCAACAACAAGAGCAAGCATAACTAACAAAATGTGCTTTAACATTATTCTCTCCAGACGATTGTTAAAGTTAGTTAACGTTGGTTAACAAACAATGCACTCAACTGTTCGCTCGCACGAACCATCCAGCGCACTAATAACGACACCTTTTTATTTTTAACAACGCTATCAACAACGACAATCAATTAGCTTAAATCTTCCGGGAGTCACCTTCCGGTCGTCGATTGCATGATTATGGAGCTTATGTTTATTCTATAAAGTGATAATATAGTTAGACTTTTATTCTTTTTTTGTAGTTTTTGTTGTGTAAGCTCACGCACCATTAATCCGCTTAATATCGTTATGACTATTAGCGTAATAAAATCTAGTAATAGATCAACATTACTAACAACCTATAGTAATAGCTCTCAATGAATACGCTAATAACCAGAATTTCTTTTTTTGCACTTGATCACAATATATTGTGTATAAACAAAGAGTGATTAACGAAATAACACAAGAGCATGGCAGACAAGTTCAGCAAGCCCTTACCAAACACGGGTTATTTGAAATATAAAGGCTGACTTACCTTGCAGAGTAGATTCACGCTGGCGACTTTTCGAAGCAAGTAATTTGTATAAAAAACAAGCTATTTGTAGATATAGGGCGAAGGTGTGCGATGTCGACTAGTTAAAGCTTTTTATTTTAGCAACCATAGCTTTTAACCCGTTGCCACGAATTGGACTTAAATGTTTTTCTAAACCGAGATCAAGGAAGTATTGGTCAATATCGAATTCATTTATTTGATCTAAGGTCTTATTGTTGTACGCCGCTAATATCAGCCCAAGCAAACCTTTCACTATAAATGCGTCGCTGTCGGCCTGCAGGTGTACTTTGCCATCAATTATTTCGTAATCTAGCCAGACCTGACTTTGGCAACCTCGCACTATATTTTTTTCAGTTTTTTTATCTTCTGCCATCGGAGGCAATTCGCGTCCGAGCTCAATAATGTAACTATAGCGCTGTTCCCAGTCATCAAAAAAATTTAGTGACTCCAATATGTCTTGCGACGAAATATTCGTACCAAAAGGGTTTTCCATTTATTCACCTAAACTAAAAAAACATACCTGTTTCAAGCTGAGCCTCTTCAGACATCATTTCGCGATTCCAAGGCGGGTCGAATACAAGTTCGACCTCTACATTTTTAACGTTGGGTACAAGCCCAACACGATATTTGACATCATCCACCAAAACCGGCCCCATCCCACAGCCGGGAGCAGTTAGAGTCATCTTGATGTTAACTGTTTTAGTTTTTTCTTCCGCAACCACATCATAGATCAAGCCTAAACTTTTTAGGTTTACCGGAATTTCAGGATCATACACGGTTTCAAGTGCCTGCCAAATTTGTTCTTCGTCAATTTGATCGTTGGCAGGTGTTTCAAAACTTAACTGAAATTTTTCTAAGCCCAATGCATCTGCATCTGTGCCATCAACACGGACCATGTTGCCTTTGTAAACTAGGGTGTAATTGCCGCCCAAAGATTGTGTAATTGTCACAAAAGTGTCAGCAGGAATGGTAATTGGGTCACCGACCGGGACCAAACGTGCGGGACAATCTCTCACGGTAGTAACAATGCGTTGTTCAGACATAACGTTGCTCAGACACAAAAAAACATTCTATTAAACGTTAAAACTTTCGCCGCAACCACACGCTTCTTTAACGTTTGGGTTTTTCAATTCGAGAATATAGTTTAACCCCTGCTTGACGTAATCTATTTTCATGCCTTTAAACGCGTCCAGATGTTTTGCATCAATAAATACTTTAACCGCATTCTCTAACCTAACTTCAATATCACCTTTTTCTTGCATATCGACCGGTTCAATCACATATTTAAATCCCGTACAACCTGCTTCTTTCAAACTTAAGCGAATTGCACTACCACCATTATTTTTTAACTGATCGGCAAAATGCATCGCTGCCTCGGAAGTCACTATGACAGGTTGAGATGCATCAAATGTTTTAACACTCATAATTTCCCACCTTTAGCTATTTCTCACCTTTTGTCACTGCAAAAATTTTCTTGCCTTTTCCAAGCCAGCAAACAATCTATCAATTTCTGCATGTGTGTTGTAAATCGAAAAAGATGCTCTAACAGTACCCGGAATCGAAAATACTTTCATTAACGGTTGCGCGCAATGATGACCCGTACGAACTGCAATTCCTTGCTGATCAAGCAATGTACCGACATCGGCTGGGTGGCACCCGTCTAACAAAAAGCTGTAAACACCCACTTGAGTATCGCTTGTACCAATGCGTTTTATACTTTCAAATGCCCGGCCTAATTCAATACAGTACTGCAGCAGCGAGTATTCATGAGCCTCAAGTTCAGCGCGGTCAAATACGCTTAAATAATCCACTGCTGCTTTAAAGCCTATAGCACCCGCTATATCTGGCGTGCCAGCCTCAAATTTGTATGGTAAACCGTTAAATGTTGTACCACTAAAACTGACCTGCTCAATCATTTCGCCGCCACCTTGATAAGGTGGCATGGATTCAAGTAATTGCTTGCGTCCCCATAACACGCCAATACCGGTCGGGCCAAACAATTTATGTGCAGAGAAGCAATAAAAATCGCAATTTAATACTTGAACATCAACTGGAAAATGCGAAACAGCTTGCGCGCCATCAATGACACAAAGCGCTCCCACCGAATGAGCAGAATCTATTATTGTTTTTACCGGGTTAACACTTCCCAATACATTTGATACATGATTAATGGAGACAAGACGCACACGTTCGTCTAACAAGCGATGAAAGTCCTCGAGATCAATTTCTCCATTTTGATTTACGCGCACAGGTTCCACACGCGCACCTTTTTCCTCACAGACCAGCTGCCAAGGAACAATATTCGAATGATGCTCTAATTCTGAAACAAGTATTCTATCGCCCTTTGCAAGATTTGCCCTGCCCCAGCAGTGGGCAATTAAATTGATCGCCTCCGTCGTACCACGCGTCCAAATTATTTGTTCTGGAGCGGGGCTATTGACAAAATTTGCCAGCGTACTGCGAGCAGCCTCGAACTCCTGCGTAGCAGCATCACTTAAAGAGTGTGCGCCTCGGTGAACATTAGCGTTTATTGTTCGATAATAGCGGCTTATCGCATCGATTACAGCATTAGGTTTTTGCGTGGTGGCTGCATTATCGAGATAAACCAGTGGATATCCATTTACCTGCTGTTCAAGTATCGGAAAATCTTTACGTATTTCCTCTACATTAAAAGAGCGCTTTTCTTTTGATAAGGTAGACAGCATTATTTAAAAAACTCAGTTGTAACAGGGCGCAAATATTCTGTCATCGCTTGATGGTCTAAATTTTCGATAAGCTGATTGATAAAACCAAAGCTCAGCATTCTTCTTGCCTGCGATAATTCTATTCCTCGCGATTGCAAATACGCGATGGCTTCACTATCTAATTGTGCCACCGTTGCACCATGTGAACACTGGACATCGTCCGTGTAGATTTCTAATTCAGGCTTGGTATCGACTTCCGCTTTATTACTGGTCAACAGGTTGCGATTATTCATATGAGCGCTCGTATGGGGCGCTTTTTCATGAATATGGATTCGGCCGTTAAATACCGCGCGAGCACTATCAGCCACAATTCCACGAAAATTTTGTTCGCTTGAACACCGAGGAACCGCATGCTCTACACAAGTATGAAAGTCGATGTGTTGATTTCCCCGCGGCAAATATATACCGTTTAATTCACAATGCGCAGCTGCACCGTTAAAATTTGTATTCACATCGAAACGCTTCAGGCTTCCGCCAAGAGACATGCAAAAACAATTGAGATAGGCCGAGTCTTCCAAGTTAGCATGAACACCTGCTATATGACGAGAAGCCCCATCCTCAAAATTTAAGCGATAATAATTGAGCCGCGAACCTTCTGCTAGTTGCAATTCCGTCAGCCCATTTACAAAAGCATTTTGCTCTTCATCTATACTTAGAAAATGTTCAATAATTGTTGCCTCAGCATGCTTGGCAAGATCAACAAACAAACGAGGAGCAACGCCATATTCACTCTCACGCTCGGTTGTTAAATTGACAACCTGAATAGGTTTTTCAAGTCGAACGCCCTTTTCAATCGCGACATAAACGCCTTCCTGGGTTTGATTATTGTTTAGCAGCGCAAAAGGGTGTTTACTCAAATCAACGCAGGAATTTACCGCGGAACGTATTATTTGTTGTAGGTTTTTGTTTGCTTCAGAAAACAGCGATGCAATTACACCTTTTTCGTTATTGAGTTGGGTCAATTGTGATAACGCAGCATTCAACTGGCCATCAACAAAAACTAGCTGAAACGCATCAAGTTTTGGAATAGTGTAAATAGAAGGCTCTACGCTTTCGCGCGTTGGCCCAAAAGGTTGGGCAAGGTAATTAGCCTTTTCGAGTAACTGAACGCTTGTATAACGCCAAGACTCGTTTTTGCGCGTGGGCAATCGCCAATTTCCATCGCATATCGAGTTAGCTTTGCACGTAAATAAGTTTTGCGTTTGGCCCATCACTAAGCAACCTCGCTCTCGATCCAGCCATAGCCCTTTTCTTCAAGCTCAAGCGCTAATGTGCGATCACCCGACTTAACAACTTTACCGTCGACGAGCACATGAACGAAGTCTGGCTCGATATAATTTAATAGTCGTTGGTAATGCGTAATAACGATAAAAGCGCGGTCGTCTGACCTCAATGAATTTACACCTTCAGCAACAACTTGCAGTGCGTCGATGTCTAGACCTGAATCCGTCTCATCCAAAATGGCTAATTTAGGCTGCAACAACATCATTTGCATTATTTCATTGCGCTTTTTTTCTCCACCTGAAAAACCTTCATTAACACCGCGCTTTAAAAATGCCTGATCAAGTTTAACCGCTTTGCACGCTTCACGCGCTTTTTTCATAAAGGTAACAGCATCTAGTGAATCAAGCCCCTGGTGAGAGCGCAGCGCATCGACGGACGCTTTCAAAAACTCCATATTACTAACACCAGGTATTTCTACCGGATACTGAAAAGCCAAAAAGAGGCCCTCACGCGCTCGCTCTTCAATCGGCAGAGCTAACAAATCTTTACCTAAAAAAGAAACTCCACCAGAGGTAACATCATAACCCTCTCGCCCCGTCAGTACGTGGCCGGTTGTACTTTTGCCTGAACCGTTTGGGCCCATAATCGCATGTACTTCTCCAGGTTTAACCTCTAGCGAAAGCCCCTTTAAAATGGGTTTTTCTTCAACATTTACGTGTAAATTGTTAATTGATAACATGCCGTCTCCAATCATCCGGATCTGCTTTTAACCAACAGCGCCTTCTAAACTTACTTCCAACAGTTTTCCCGCTTCAACCGCAAATTCCATTGGCAATTCCTTAAAGACCTCTTTGCAAAAACCGTTAACGATCATCGACACGGCTTTTTCTGCATCGATTCCGCGCTGCAAGCACAAATGCAATTGTTCATCACTGACTTTTGACGTAGTGGCCTCGTGTTCAATAATCGCTGAAGGGTTTTTACTTTCAATATAAGGAAACGTATGCGCGCCGCAACTACTGCCAATTAAAAGAGAATCACACTGAGTGAAATTTCGAGCACCTTCTGCACGGGGATTCATACGCACGAGGCCACGGTAAGCGTTAGAGCTTTTGCCTGCCGAAATACCTTTTGAAATAATCGTTGACTTAGTATTTTTACCCAAGTGAATCATTTTCGTGCCGGTATCTGCTTGCTGAAAATTATTGGTCAACGCAACCGAGTAAAACTCACCAACACTGTTGTCTCCCTTCAATATGCAGCTCGGATATTTCCAAGTCACTGCAGAACCTGTCTCAACTTGCGTCCAAGAGATACGCGCATTCTTATTAGCGACGCCCCGCTTTGTAACAAAATTATAGATACCGCCCTTGCCCTCTTTATCGCCAGGATACCAATTCTGAACAGTCGAATATTTAATTTGCGCATTGTCGAGCGCAACTAATTCAACAACCGCCGCGTGCAATTGATTTTCATCACGCATGGGTGCAGTACAGCCCTCTAAATAACTGACGTAGCTGCCCTCATCGGCAATAATTAAGGTTCGCTCAAATTGGCCGGTTTTCGACTCATTAATACGAAAGTAGGTGGAAAGTTCCATCGGCGAGCGAACACCTTTTGGAATATAGACGAAAGAACCATCACTAAATACTGCGCTGTTAAGAGCCGCGTAAAAATTATCTTTTTGCGGTACAACACTACCGAGATACTTCTGAACTAATTCCGGATATTCGTGTACTGCTTCAGATATCGAACAAAAAATAACACCAGCTTCTTTTAATTTTTCGCGAAAAGTCGTCGCCACCGAAACAGAATCAAATACTGCATCAACAGCAACACCAGCGAGTACTTCTTGCTCATGCAACGGAATACCTAATTTATTGTAAGTATCGATTAACTCCGGATCGACCTCATCCAAGCTCTTCGGCTTATCTTCGAGACTCTTCGGTGCCGAGTAATACGAGATATCTTGAAAATTAATTTTAGGGTACTTAACGTGAGCCCACTCTGGTTCGTGCATTTCTTTCCAGGCTGCGAAAGCTTTCAAACGCCATTGAAGCATCCATTCAGGCTCATTTTTTTTCTTAGAAATATAAGTAATAACCTCCTCATTCAAGCCTGGAGGTAAGGTCTCAGCTTCGATTTCCGTTACGAAACCCGCTGAGTAATCTTGTTGTATTAATTTACCTATCTCGTCTTGCGACATTTGGTGTCTGCCTCTAAATACATCCAATTACAATTTATTGCGCTATTAACTGACGAAGCTTATTTGCCCGACCGATATTTGCCGATTAACCCCAAGCTTTCGTTGCACGAATGTTTTGTAAGGTTTCACTTAATTTTTCAACCGCATAATCGATTTCATCACAACTTGTTTTACGGCCAAAACTGAAGCGCAAAGCGCTTTGTGCGAGCTCTTGAGGCTGCCCCATTGCCGTCAAAACATAGGAAGGTTCTACAGTAGCCGAGGTACACGCAGAGCCCGTTGAGATAGCAAGCTCGCGCAAAGCCATGAGCAAAGATTCGCCATCTACCGCATCAAAACTCAAGTTTACGATGCCGGGCGCTCGCTGCTGTCGAGAGCCGTTCAAACTCACACCATCAATTTTTGATACGTTTTGAAGAAAGCGTTCGTTTAACTCTGCGAGTGCAATACGGTCTTTTTTCCTCTGTTTTTTAGCAATTTCAGCAGCTTCACCCAAGCCCACTATTTGGTGTGTCGGCAAAGTGCCAGAACGCATTCCGCGCTCGTGTCCTCCACCATGAATTTGCGCGGCAACTTTTATTTCGGGTGAGCGTCGCACATAAAGCGCTCCGATACCCTTTGGGCCATACATTTTGTGTGCAGAAAGCGACAATAAATCGATCTGCATTTGCTCCACATCGACGAACTCTCGCGCAGCACTTTGCGCAGCATCAACATGCAAAGCAATATCGCGCTTGCGACATTCTTGGCCAATTGCAGCAATATCAGTCAACGTACCCAATTCGTTGTTGACATGCATCAATGACACTAAAATGGTATCGCTACGCAAAGCAGCCTCCACAGAGTCAGGTGTGATCAAGCCCTCTGCTGTCGGTTGGAGATAACTAATTTCAAATCCCTGACTTTCAAGCCAAGCACATGCATCAAGCACCGCTTTATGCTCAATTTTTGAGGTTACAATATGGCGGCCACGATCTTTACGCGTAAATGCGATGCCTTTGATCGCCAAGTTGTCACTTTCTGTCGCCCCACTCGTCCACACAATTTCACGCGTATCAGCTCCGATAAGATCAGCGACTTGGGCGCGGGCATTTTCGACCGCCTCCTCGGCCTTCCAACCGAATAAATGCGAACGTGACGCTGCATTACCAAAGTCACCATCTTCGGTCAGATATGCCATCATTTTTTCAGCGACCCGCTGATCGCAAGGAGTTGTGGCGGCGTAATCGAGGTATACCGGATATTGCATTGTTACCTTTGGTGTTTTGCCACCTCTGATATTGGCTAACTATAAACTCGATACTGGTATCACTTCCTCGCTTTCAGTATCGCTTTTGGCAGGCCCTGCCTTGTTCTGCCGTTCAGCAACTTCTTGAATGTCGCGTCTATCGACCAAACTCAGCAAACTAATACCACTTAAAAAATCGTGAATCTGCTTGCTTAAGTCCATCCACAAATGATGAGTCAAACAAACTTCACCCTGCTGGCAGTTGCCAGCGCCTTGACAATTTGTCGCATCGACCGATTCATTAACCGCATCGATAATTTCCGAAACAAAAATCTCTTCTGGGCCGCGTTTCAAACGGTAACCACCACCGGGGCCTCGCACACTTGCGACTAGGTCATTATTCCGCAGCTTGGCAAATAGTTGCTCCAAATAAGACAGAGAGATTTCCTGCCGCTTCGATATATCGGCCAGGCTTACCGGCCCTTTCGTTCTGTGCAACGCCAAATCCAGCATTGCAGTAACTGCGTATCGACCCTTTGTTGTTAATCGCATAACTAGCCCACCCAATGAGGTAAAAATACCGCTAAATTATCGAATACCTGACTATTTTAGTCAAGTATTTAACCGAGTAAATTAGTCAGGTAATTTGTCTTCTAATTCGCGAATCTTGTTTTTTGTATGAAAAATGTAGTTTTGCACCGATGTTAGTATTCCACGGAGTATATTGAGCTCCATTTGATCCAGTCGAATCCGGTTATATAAGCGTCTTAGACGGGTGACCGTTTGGCGCGGGTTGCCGGGCTCAAGAAAGTGCAGCGTTTCCAGCGTTTGTTGCAGGTGTTCGTAGTAGCGTTCCACATCGTCAGCCCGCGCGGGTGGCTGATCCCACTCTTCCAAAGTGATAGGTTTACCCTCTTGCTCCGTCAGCGCTGACATACGAATCTCGTACGCAAGCACCTGCACGGCGCAAGCCAAATTTAATGAGCTATATTCGGGATTTGATGGAATATGAACATGGTAGTGGCATTTGTGCAGCTCTTCGTTGGTGAGCCCGCGATCCTCTCGGCCAAAAACAATCGCTATCTGATGCGTTTGTGCCTCAGCCCAAACGCGATCACCGCATTCACGCGGTGTAAACAAGGGCCAAGGGATTCGACGCCCTCTAGCACTGGTTCCAATAACTAAACCACAATCGGCAATTGCTTCGTCGAGCGTATCAACAACGACTGCGCTATCGAGTACATCAAGTGCTTGGGACGCACGCCATACGGCCTTTTCTGAAGGAAATTCTTTAGGCGCGACCAAATATAAGCGCGCAAGCCCCATATTTTTCATCGCCCGCGCAGCCGCACCAATATTGCCTGGATGGCTAGTGTTTACCAAAACAATACGAATATGCTCATAGCCGTTTGGCATGTCCTAGTTAACCCTTTCTGAATGTGGAGGTGGTTACAAAAGCGGCGCAGTGTAACAAAAAAAGCCACAGTTTTCGAAAGCGATTTTCGATAATTGAAATTAGGCGTTTAAGGAATTCCGTTGCTATAATCGCGCTCCTTTTCGCTGCGCGCCTTAACGCAAGAGTCGCCAGTCATATTTGCAATTTTTCTATCCTTCGCGAGTTAAACCATGGAACCTATGTTAAATATTGCCCTTAGGGCTTCGCGCAAAGCCGCCGAGTTAGTCGAACGCGCTTTTGAGCGCATTGATATTTTGTCGATAGAAGAAAAAGGCAAAAATGATTATGTCAGTGAAATCGATAGAAAATCCGAAGCTGAAATTATTTATCACCTAAAAAAATCATACCCTGACCACGGATTTATCGGTGAAGAAGGTGGCGTAGCGGGTAATGCTGAGGCGGATTATAAATGGATCATTGACCCGCTCGATGGAACGACAAATTTTATCCACGGCATGCCACATTTTGCGATTTCGGTAGCCTGTACTTATAAAGGCCAGTTACAGCACGCTGTCATTATCGACCCAATAAAACGCGAGGAATTTACTGCAAGCCGCGGTAAAGGCGCAACGTTAAATGATCGCAGGATTCGCGTCACCCCACGTAAAGGTTTCGACGGTGCTTTAATTGGTACCGGTATTCCGTTTAACGGTTTCGCCTTCGAACATATTGATGGTTATTTGCAATGTGTGCGCGATATTGCCGAACAAACAGCGGGTATTCGCCGTCCCGGTTCTGCAGCCTTAGATCTTGCCTACGTGGCCGCTGGGCGCTTTGACGGTTTTTGGGAAATGAATTTAAATGCCTGGGACATTGCAGCAGGTATTTTATTGATTAAAGAAGCAGGTGGAATGGTCAGTGATTTTAAAGGTGGCAATAATTATTTGGAAACAGGTAATATCGTCGCCGCCACGCCAAAAGTCTTTAAGCCACTGTTACAAGTTGTCGGCAAACATCTCGGTTCAATCGAAAAATAAAGCGTGTAAAAAGGCCTTTAAGCAAGCTCAAACATCCAAGCTCTCGGCTTGCTTTATTCCTTTTTTATCGCCACCTTTTTCACTTGCCTCTGTTTGCTTAGAGCTTGTCGAATTATGCGGCGAAGTAGGTTGACTACACTCGCTTTTACAGAGAACCTTATTTAACACTTCTACAAGCTGATGCAAATTGATCGGCTTAGTTAAATAAAATTCAAATCCGGCGTCGCGACCTTTCTTGATGTCGTGCGACATCGCATTAGCGGACAATGCGATAACAGGTATATTTTTTGTTGTAATATCCTGCTTGAGTATGCCGAGCGCCTCAAAGCCATCCATTCCAGGCAAATGGATATCCATTATAATCATATCGGGTTGTTGCGTACGAGCAATAAACAAACCGCGAAAAGCGTCTTCTGCAGTGATTAATTCTAATTGAGCAAAATGCCCAATTAATTGTTTCATTAATCGTTGATTAGATGCGTTATCTTCGACATACAGTATTTTTTTATTATTCGTAAATGAAAGTGTTGGAACGCCATTTAATTGCAGATTTTCCGCACCTACAACACTATCAGTTGAAACGGTTGCACCACCTAATTCACCAATCGGTACTTCCACCCAAAATTTACTGCCTTTGCCCTCTTCACTTTCAAACCCAATTTCGCCCTCCATCTGCTTTACCAACTGCTGGGTAATCACAAGTCCCACGCCTGTGCCTTCTACGCCTGCCTGCTCAGCACCCAAACGCGAAAACGGCTGAAACACCTCCGCTTGCCGCTCAAGCGCAATGCCGTAACCTGTGTCTTCCACTTCGATACGAAAAAAATGCGTCTTAACAATCGAACAGCTTACAATGACCTTACCAAAATCTCGATTATACTTAACCGCATTACTTAACAGGTTTAATATTATTTGTTTTAATCGAACACAGTCTGCCGTTACCGCAAATTCCCGTAGTTCGTTGTCAACGAGCTCAAGTTGGATATTGCGTGCTTCAGCTTGAGTTTGTAATAAATTCAATGACTCTTTTAATAAAGCTACTGGAAAAATACGCTCTAAAGATAGCGTTAACCTTCCCGCTTCGATGCGCGCGAGATCAAGCACATCACCGACCAATTGCAACAAGTGCTTGCCTGCGTTTTGAATTTCAGACACATTGTCGCGCTGCTGATCAGTTAAATTAGAGTCAAAATCTAAAAGTTGCGCAAAGCCTAAAATAGCGTTGAGTGGTGTGCGTAGTTCATGGCTCATACTCGAAAGAAACTCAGATTTTGCGCGATTAGCCATCTCAGCCTGCTCCTTCGCCTTGCGCACACGTTCCTCCGCTTCCTTAAGTGCAGTGATATCAATATTAGTACCACCCATGCGCACAGGCTGGCCGTTTTCGTCGAATTCCATGCGACCACGAGCCCGAATCCAACACCAACTATCCTCTTTGCCTCGAATACGGTATTCAACTTCAAAAGGTGCCTCACCTTTTATGTGTTGTTCGAGAATATGATCGAACAGGCGCCCATCGTCTGGATGAATGCGACCCCGCCATGCAGCAAACGAATTTAAACCATGCTCTAATAATTCATCTCCACTGGAGAAACCTAGCTGTTCCCAGCAACGACGCACAAAATGAAAACCACCTTTTTCTGCAGACCACTCCCATATGCCGTCATTGGCCGATTGAAGAATTCGTCGATTGCGCTCTTCACTAGCTTTGAGCGCGTGCTCCATTTTTTTCTGGTTTGTCACATCCATGGCAATGCCACTGACATGAGAGACTCTACCATCAGGCCCAGCTGTCGCATCGCAGCGAATCTCTGTCCAAATGTAATCGCCTTTTTTACTGCGCACGCGGTAGCAAACGCCCCGCGGACCGGGGTCGCGTAAAATACCAACCACTGCGTCTTTTAGCGTGTCTAGATCGTCTTCATGAACATAATCGTAGTAATTATCAGAAAGAGAGATATATTCAACGTCAGCCTCGGTATAACCCATATGCCGCCAGTATCCACCGCTCCAGCCCATGCGACCAGCATCGAGATCCCAATCGAAATATCCATATCCATGCCCGGTGTGATGGCTGCTGCGAAAAATTCGCTGCAAGCGCTCGACACGGATTCTGAGTTCAGCTTCCTCAGTTTGCGGAGAGTTTTTGGCAGGCGGTTCCGGAGGCCCCATTTCTAAACGGGTCATGTTAGCTACCTTGATATTGTCGCTGAGTGTGGCGCGCTTAAGGAATCTCTTCGAGGTTTCCTTCCTCTTCGGAATAGACTGGACGAATAAGATCCTCACGCGATAATTTCATCCAAACCAAAATTGTCGCGGCAACATAAATGGATGAATAGGTACCAATACCAACACCAATTAATAGCGCGATGCTGAAATTGTGTATCATTTCTCCACCCACAAAAAACAACGCGAGTAATACTATTAAGGTTGTCCCGGACGTCATTAAGGTACGGCCTAAAGTTTGTGAAAGCGATTGATTAACAATGTCAATTTCCGCTGTCTCGCGTACTATCCTAAAATTTTCACGAATGCGATCTGAAACAACGATGGTGTCATTGAGCGAATAACCGATAACGGCAAGCACTGCAGCAAGTACAGTTAAATCAAAGTCGAGTTGTAAAACTGAGAAAAAGCCCAACACAATCAATACATCGTGACCCAGCGCCACAACAGCGCCAACCGAAAATTTATATTGAAAGCGAATAGCGACGTAAAGCATTACCACGCCAAGCGCCAACAACATACCGATGCCGCCCCAATTTTTAAGTTCTTCTCCAATCTGAGGCCCAATATAGTTGCTTTGTTTTACTTCGATTTCCCCTTCCGTTACTTCATTTAATATTTTGGCAACCTCTTTACCAACATCTTTATCCTCAATCGCCTGCTGATCTTCTCCTATATTATTTTCACTTTCATCAGCAAATAGCTTTTCTTGAAAGCGCACCATCACTTCGGTATCAGAACCATAATTCACTACAACCGCACTTTCCAAGCCTGCATCAACCAAAGCCTTGCGCAATGGCTCCAATGTTAGAGGGTTTTCAAATTCTAATTCAACAGCAGTGCCGCCGGTAAAATCTAAACCAAAATTTAAACCCCGCACGGCAAGAGAGCCAATAGATAATACGATTAAAACAACGGAAAACACCGCAGCTATATGACGCTTACCCATAAAGTCGATGATTTTTAGCGCGCTCATGATGCTCTCCTAATTAAATCCAAAGTTTTTCAAGTTTGCGATTACCGTGAAATAAATGCACAACCGCGCGCGTGCCCATAATGGCGGTAAACATAGAAGTAAGAATTCCAATCGACAAAGTAACGGCAAAACCTTTAACCGGCCCCGAACCAATACCAAATAAAATTAATGCCACAATCAAGGTTGTAATATTAGCGTCGAAAATAGTGGTAAATGCTCGGTCGAAACCTGAAACTATCGCCGACTGGGGTGGCGTTCCGTTTTTTAACTCCTCGCGAATACGCGAGAAAATTAATACGTTAGCATCAACCGCCATACCCACTGTCAACACAATTCCGGCAATACCCGGCAACGTCAACGTTGCGCCAAAAACTGACATCAATCCCGTCAGCAAAATGATATTGAGGGTCAATGCAATATTGGCGGCTATACCAAAAACGCGGTAAAAAATGATCATAAAAATCACAACTAACAGCATGCCGAGTTTTACCGATTTTACACCCAGGTCGATGTTTTCTTGACCGAGCGAAGGCCCAATAGTCCGCTCCTCAACAATCACCATTGGTGCTGCGAGTGCACCTGCACGCAGCAACAGTGCGAGCTCAGCTGCCTCGCGATCGCTGAGCCCCGTGGTTCTAAATTCTTTGCCAAGTGCGCTTTGAATCGTCGCCAAACTAATAATTTTTTTAACCGGGATTTGCTTGATGATTTCGACCATCTCACCATCTTTCTCAACCTGGCGTGTGCTGGGGCGATATTCAATAAACAATACGCCCAAGCGACGGCCGACATTCTTATAAGTCTTCGCGTGCATGCGCGAGCCGCCCTCACCATCCAAACTGATATTTACCTGCGGTCTGCCGTTGTCGGGGTCATAGCCAACACGCGCATTTACCACGCGTTCACCGGTAATAACGACTTCGCGCTCTAAATACGCACCGCCAAAACGGCTTTGTTCTTCTTCGTTACGAAAATCGTATTGCTCGCGCTGCGAGCGCGGTGTATTCGCTTCTGCTTCTAAGCGAAATTCAAGGTTGGCGGTTTTACCAATAATTTTCTTCGCTTTGGAGGTGTCTTGCACACCCGGCAATTCGACAATAATACGATTACGCCCTTGGCGCTGCACTAGAGGCTCTGAAACACCGAGTTCGTTCACTCGGTTGCGGAGCGTGACGAGGTTTTGATCGATAGCCACATTTTCAATTTCAACAATAGCGGCTTCTGGAAATACACCTCTAACCCACAAGCCACCATCGTCATTTGAGCCGCGACTGCGGGTCAATTCCGGCGTTTCTTCGCGCAGTAACGCGATTAACGCGTCTTGCCGCTCTTTCGAATTGGCGGTCAGCGTAAATTGATAACCGTCGCGCGTGATTTTGACGCCGAGTAAACGCTCTTTACGCACCGCACGCGCCAGCACATCCTTCATGATGTCCATGCGTTTTTCGACAACTGACGGCGTGTCGACTTCCAATACAAAATGCACACCACCGGCAAGGTCCAAACCTAAATTCATCGGCGTCGCGCCGAGGCTGCGCAACCAATCTGGAGTTGTCGGTGCTTGGTTCAGCGCGATGATATATTCATCGATACCGCCATCGTTTAGAGCCGGGCCAATTGTGGACTGCGCTTTGAGTTGATCCTCGTAGGAGCCCAAACGAATAAGCGCCACGCCTTCATTAAGTTCAGTAGAACCTACCTGTACGCCCTGTTTTTCAAGGGCTTTAACAGCCTTGGCCAATGAACGCTCAGTAACATCATAATCGGCGGAATAACCGGAGATTTGTATTGCAGGATCAGGTGCGTAAAGGTTTGGCATTGCGTACACAAGCCCAAGGCACACCGCAAATACGACAATCAAATACTTCCAAAGTGGGTACCGACTCATAGTTACTTCCAATTTATTGTTGTGTGAAAACAGTTCGCTTAAAAAAGGCGTGCGATTATACCCGGCTTTAATGCGGCCAAGCTATCGTCTATTCAAGTGATGGGTTGTTTTGGCGCCTAAGCTAATCGCCGAAAGCGGCAGCATGTCTAGAAATTCCCTGTTGCTGGTAGAACTCAGCCACGAATTCCGGAAAACGCGATTGCTCTATGGCTTCTCGAATAGAGCGCATTAAATTTTGGTAATAGCGCAAATTGTGGATGGTATTGAGCTGCGCACCGAGAATCTCACCACATTTATCCAAGTGATGGAGGTAAGCACGACTAAAATTGGTACAGGTATAGCAATCACAATTTTCATCGAGTGGCCCGGTGTCATGGCGGTGCACCGCATTGCGAATTTTAACCACGCCCCTGCTGGTAAAAAGGTGGCCATTGCGTGCGTTGCGTGTCGGCATCACACAATCGAACATATCCACACCGCGCAGGACCGCCTCAACGATATCTTCAGGTTTCCCGACGCCCATTAAATAATGCGGTTTGTTCTGCGGCATCTCCGGTGCTAGATGATTGAGAACTTTAAACATTTCTTCTTTTGGTTCACCAACACTTAAGCCGCCGATGGCATAACCATCAAAACCGATGTCCATCAAACCGCGCAACGACTGACTGCGCAGGCCTCCAAACATACCTCCTTGCACTATGCCAAAAAGCGCGGCGGGGTTATCGGCGTGCGCTGCTTTGCTGCGCTGGGCCCAGCGCAAGGACAACTGCATCGAGTCGAGCGCTTCTTTCTCAGTTGCTGGGTAAGGCGTGCATTCGTCGAAGATCATAACGATATCGGCACCGAGCTCACGCTGCACCTTCATCGAAGTTTCCGGGTCCAAAAAAACCGGACTGCCGTCAATTGGCGAGCGAAAAGAAACGCCCTTCTCGCTTATCTTGCGCAGCGCACCGAGGCTAAAAACTTGAAAACCGCCTGAGTCTGTCAATATTGGCCGCTGCCACCCAGCAAAATCATGCAAATCGCCGTGAGCCTGCACAACTTCAGTCCCGGGTCTCAGCATTAAATGAAAGGTGTTTCCCAAAGTAATCTCCGCTCCGATAGCTTCAATATCGCGCGGCAACATACCCTTCACTGTTCCATAAGTCCCGACCGGCATAAAAGCTGGCGTTTCGACTACTCCACGCGGAAATTTCAAACGTCCACGCCGTGCGTGACCATCAGTTTTATCGAGCTCAAATTGCATAAACGACATTTACAAGGCCCCTGATAGCGGCTCTGACGGTGCGTCGGGATTGCGCTCAATAAACATCGCATCACCGTAACTAAAAAAGCGATATTTTTCTTGCACCGCCGCAGAATAAGCCCCCATAGTATTGCGATAACCCGCAAATGCGCTCACTAGCATCAGCAAAGTCGACTCGGGTAAATGAAAATTGGTGATTAGCGCGTCGACTACCTGAAACCGAAATCCAGGATAAATAAAAATATCGGTTTCACCTCTATAGGTTTTTAATTTACCGGAGCGTGCGGCGGTCTCTAAGCAGCGCACACTGGTTGTGCCGACCGCAATCACTCGCTTTCCCCTTGCCTTGGCGTGCTTTGCTTTTTCGCAGACAGCCTGACTGATCTCCATTATCTCACTGTGCATTGCATGCTCTGCAATATCATCAACCCTCACCGGCTGAAACGTCCCAGCACCGACATGCAAGGTAACAAAAGCCTGCTCTACTCCCTTGTTCGCCAAGGCATCTAGCAATGCTTGATCAAAATGCAAGCCGGCAGTTGGGGCCGCGACTGCACCAGTTTTGCAGCTATAGACCGTTTGGTAGCGCTCTTTGTCTTCATCATTATCTTGCCGGTCTATATAAGGAGGAAGAGGAACGTGACCTATGGCATCAAGCACATCTACAACAGGCTGCTCAAAACGCAAGCCAAACAATTCTCCCTCGCGGCCGGTTACTTCGACCCTATAGCCTTGCTCCAGCTGCAATATCGAACCCTCTCTTGGCGACTTACTCGCACGCAGGTGCGCGAGAGCAGTATTCGATTCGAGAACGCGTTCAATCAAGATTTCGATTTTTCCACCTGTTTCCTTTTGGCCAAATAGCCGTGCCGGTATCACTCGCGTATCGTTAAATACGAGCAAATCACCCGCTTCAACAAACTCCAACAGATCGGAGAAATGCCTGTGCTGCATAACGCCGGTTGCACCATTGAGATACAACAAACGACTGGCCGTACGATTTGCCAACGGCTGCTTAGCTATCAGATCATCAGGCAAATCAAAATAAAAGTCTTCGCGCCGCATATACACTCGCTTGGGTTTAAAGAGGCGGCAAGGGTAATGAAACCTCACCAAATTGTCACGCCTGAGCCGCTTAGATCTGATGGATAAGCAATTACATTGACGGCAACAACGCCACTGTTATAATGCTCGGCCTTTCGGAATTGGTGTAATGCGCAGCATTAACTTACTGTTTAAAAGATATATTTCGAATTATTGCCAGAGTAGTGCGATGTGCGGGACGCACAAGTACTGCGAAGGGCAGGAAGCCCGAGAGCAGTAAAATTGGTGTAATGCGCAGCATTACCTTACTGTTTTAAAAGATACATTTCGAATTATTGCCAGAGTGGTGCGATGTGCAGGATGCACAAGTACTGCGAAGGACAGGAAGTCCGAGAGCAGTGAAATTGGTGTAATGCGCAGCATTACCTTACTGTTT